>JBCDDF010000049.1:0-22811 GCA_039180525.1 Pseudomonadota bacterium | reverse complement strand
CGCAACAGGATCGAGATCATGTTCGGCAGGCTGAAGGACTGGCGACGCGTGGCAACCCGCTACGACCGCTGCCCGAAGGTCTTCCTCTCAGCCATCGCCCTCGCGGAAACCGTCATCTATTGGCTATGAGCCCCGAGCCTAATCAGCCTTAAAAAGGATTTTGGTCCAGTTTGAGTGGTGTGAGCAAAATCCTGGGATCAGCCAGGGATCAGATTGTCTCGATCTGATCGGTTTTTTGCTCTAGGCGCACCGGTCCCATACGCCTGCCGCAACGATCCAGGTAACCTTTTTGCGAGTCTTTACTGGCGGTTGCGCGCCGCCGCGCCTAACATGCCACCCGCGCGCGTGTCTGCGCCGGGGGGGCCGGCACCGACATCGACGCGGGCGTCCACAGTCAGGCAGGGTTTCCCCCGGCCTCATGTTCCCCAGCATGCCCCCGAACCTGACGACAGGGAGACCACGAATGAAACATATCCTGAAGACCGCCGTTGCCGGCGCGGTTTTTGCCATCCTCGGGGCGCAAGCGCAGGCGCAGGACGTGACCATCCGGCTGCACCACTTTCTGCCAGAGGCGGCACCGCTGCACGCCCAGATGCTCGTGCCGCTGGCCGAGCGGCTGTCGGAGCGCAGCGACGGGCGGCTGCAGGTGGAGCTTTTCTCGTCTATGTCGTTGGGCGGGCGCCCGGGTGATTTGTACGACCAGGCCGCTGATGGCGCGGTCGATGTCGTGCTGACGCTGCCGGGTTACACCGCCGGCCGGTTCCCGCAGGCCGAGGTGTTCGAACTGCCGTTTATCATGCAGGATTCGGTCGCCACCTCGAAAGCCTTCTGGGATCTGATCGAAAACGATCTGCAGGACGGCGAGTTTGCCGATGTCCAGGTGCTGACCGGGTGGGTGCACGGGCCCGGCGTGATCCACAGCCGCGACCCGATCACCAAGCTGGAAGATCTGCAGGGCATGGAATTGCGCGGACCCACGCGGCTGGTGACCGACCTGTTGGGCGAGCTTGGCGCTTCGCCCGTGGGCATGCCCTTGCCGCAGATCCCGGAAAACCTGTCCAAGGGCGTGATCACCGGCGCCGTGGTGCCGTGGGAGGTGACGCCGTCGATCAAGCTGGCGGAACTTGTGTCCAACCACACGCAACTGGGTGGGGATCGGGCGCTTTACACCGCGGTTTTCGTGCTGGCGATGAACATCGATGCCTATGATGCGATGCCCGAGGATTTGCGCGCGATCCTCGACGAGGAAACCGGCAAGGCGCTGGCCGAAACCGCGGGCGAGGTGATGGTCAATGCCGATGCGTTCGGGCTGTCGGTGGCTGAAAACAACAACATCGTCACGCTGGAAGAAGGCGAGGTCGCGCGCTGGATCGAGGCGGCGCAGCCGGTCTATGACCGCTGGGTCAGCGCGGCCGGCGATGCCGGCTTCGACGGTGCCGCGACGATCGAGAAAGCGCGCAGCCTGATTGCAGACAACCAGTAAACCCCGTTGAGATCATCGCGCGCCCGGCCCGTGTATGGGCCGGGCGCGCGTGTTCAGGCCGGTTTTCGCGCCACCAGAAACAGCGCCTTGCCCGGCGCCGGACGCCAATCGTGGTCGATCTCGAACCCTGCGGCGCGCAGATTGCTGCGCAGCGTGTCGGCCGAAAACGACCGCACCATGGGAAAAACCCTCAGCGCCCGGCCCACGGGCAGGATCAGGCGAAAGAAAACGCCGGTCATATCCTTCATGCAGACGGTGCTGGAGACGAAGATCCCGCCCGGTTTCAACAGACCGCGGATCTTGGCCAGTGCGGCCCGCTCATCGGCCAGCAGATGTAAAAGGCTCAGCCCCAGCACCGCGTCGAAGCTCTCCGGTGGGGCGTCGAAATCCTCCACTGCGGCCTGGCGAAAGGTCACGTTGCGCACACCGGCAAGCGCGGCCTTGCTGCGCCCGATCTCCAGCATACGGGTGGACAGATCGGTTGCCAGTATGTGCGCGACATGCGGTGCATGCGCGAGTGCGGTGGAGCCGGTGCCGCAGCCAAGCTCCAGCACCTGCCAATCGGGTTGGAAATAGCTTTGCGTCACCTCAAGCTTGCGGCGATAGGCGGTTTCGTCGGCGACCGGTTGGCGCGCATAGCGCGCGGCGATCCGGTCCCAGAACCGGGGCGAAGGGACGGGGGCGTAGGTTGCGGTCATGGCGGACTCCTCTGTGGCTTGAATGGATCATACTATCGTGCAGAACTGCATGGAATTGACCGAATACGCTGATTTGATATGCGTATTCGTATGGATTGGCGCGCCGTCAAATTTGATTGGAACCGGGCCCGGGCGTTTCTGGTGACGGCGGAAGAAGGCTCGCTATCCGCCGCTGCCCGTGCGCTGGGCATGACCCAGCCGACCCTGGGCCGGCAGGTGGCCGCGCTTGAGGTCGAACTGGGCGTGGCGCTGTTCGAACGGATCGGCCGGGGCCTGACGCTGACCCCGACAGGGCGGGATCTGGTCGAGCATGTGCGGGCCATGGGCGATGCCGCGACGCGCGTTTCGCTGGGCGCCACGGGCCGGTCGCAATCGATCCAAGGCACCGTTCGGATCACCGCCAGCGAAGTCACCTCAGCCTTCGTACTGCCCCCGATTCTGATGGCCCTGCGGGCGGCGCATCCGGGTATCTCGGTCGTGGTGGTGGCCACGAACGCGCTGCGCGATCTGCGCCGGCGCGAGGCCGATATCGCCATTCGCCATGCCCAGCCGACCGACCAAAACCTGATTGCGCGCAAGCTGCCCCCTGGCACGGCGCGGTTGTTCGCATCGCATGACTACCTGGCGCGGCATGGGCCGTTCGATGCGCCGGAGGCGTTGGCGCTGGCCGATCTGATCGGTTTCGACGAAAACGACCTCTACCTTGAGGGGTTGAACGCGTTCGGTGTGCCTGCGACCGCCAGCAGTTTCGTCTTCGCCAGCGCAAGCCACCTGGTGCAGTGGGAGATGACCAAGCGCGGCGCCGGGATCGGGGTGATGAACGCAGAAGTCGGCCACGCGACCGCGGAGGTGGCCGAGGCCGCGCCCTGGCTTGCGCCGTTCGAATACCCGGTCTGGCTGGTTGCGCATCGCGACCTGACCACCAGCCGCCGCGTGCGGCTTGTCTATGATTGGTTGGCCGCGGCGCTGTCGCGACGGTCGGCCAGCCGCTCGGCCAGCGCCGCGGTGAAGGCCTGACCGCCCGGATCCAGTCGCGCCGCCGGCACGCCCAGCGCGCGCAGGCGATGTGTGGCGGCCGGATCGGGCACGACCAGATGCGTGTTCGCGCCGGTATAGGCCTGGGCCGCCAACGCCTCCAGATCCGCCGCCTCCCATGGGTCGGTATCGGGCAGGATCGCAGGCCATGCGGGCCATGGGGCGGCGGCATCGACCACGGTCGCCGTTATCACGCCGGCGCCGCGCACGCGCATCAAAGGTCCCGCGGCGGCGGGGCCGCAGAAGTTCAGCACCGCGTCCATCCCGATCAGCCGCGCCGCCGCATGTTGCAGGATCGGAGCCGGTAAATCCTCGAAGGCCGGCACCCCGTGATAGGCCCGCTTGGCGGTCCGTCGGAGCGTATCCACATCGACGTCCAGCGCCAGCCGGCTGCCGGCGAAGGGCGCGGCGCCCGGCGGGATGTCGGGCACCCAGGCGCCCAGACCCGTGACATGCAGCCGCAGCGCGCCGCCGGTCGCCGCGTCCAATGCCGCGATCAGCGGCGTCAGCAAGGGTGGCGCCGGCCCGTCCTGCGGCAGCAGCAACGCGACATCGATCCGGTCTGGATGCGGCGGCAGCGGCAGGGGCGGGGGCAAGCCAATCAATTCCTTGTAGAAATTGGCGTGATTGGCTTTGTCGCTGCCGCAATAGGCGTTGGCCTCCACGATCGCCTGCCGGTCGGCGATCAACGCCATCGCATGTTCCGCGGCCTGCCAGATCGCCTGCACCATCGCGCGATGCTGCATCCCGGGCGGCGTCGCGCCAGGCAGAGCGACCGCCACGTCATGCACCCGTAGTTCCGCGTTCTTGCGGATCGACCCCAGGCCCAGATCGGGCCGCCCATCCCGCGGCGGGCGGCCGATGCTGGCGCGCAGCGCCTCGCGCAACACACGCCAGGCTTGCCCAAGCCGCCGGTCGCGCCCCTTGGGCGGCGCGGCGCGGGCCGGTTGGCCGGTGCGCACCAGTTCCACCAGCCGCCCGACATTGACCGCCAGCCCGGCCGCCTTCCACATCCGGCGCACGGGTCGATCCTGAACCGACGCGTGGATCGTCACGCCATCGCCCGTCTCATCACCGAAGCTCAGCGTGCAGAACGTGCCCTCTGCCAGCGCCTGCTCCAGCTTGGCGGCGACCAGGTGGGTCAGCCGGGCGTCTTGCAGCCGCTGCGCCGTGGCCGCGGGCAGGCTGATCGCGATATCGGGGAAATAGGGATCGAAGAAGTACGACCGCCAGGCCGGCTGCGCCGCCCGCGCCGCCAGGGCGCCCCTCAGATCCTGCGTGGTCGTCGATTTGTCGGCGACCGGAGTCAGAGGATCCGTGGTGCAGGCCCAGGTGCCGGTATCGGGCTGCCAGAGGGCATAGCGCGGGAAGCGGGCCTGTTCCGCCGCCAGGGCCGCGCGCGGTGCCAGTAAGGGTTGGTGCTTGGTGCGCATATAGCGCTTGGTCAGCGCGTCGTTCTTGCGATTGACCGAGGAACGGTTGCCCGACAGGCGCCGGTAGTGCAGCAGGCTGTCAGGGTCGTGGATGCCGCGGAAGCCCGCCGCCATGGCCTGATACCAGAACTCCCAATCCTCGATTCCCTGGCGCATCCCCTCGTCCCAGCGCAAACCGGCGCGAAACATCGCACCGGCATAAAGGCAACTGGGCTGACTGAGGTTCGATACCAGCCACCGGCTGGGTTCGAACGCCGAGGGATAGCGCAGATATCGGTGACCGGCGCCGAATTCCTGTTGATCCAGATACACCCAGCCGGCATCGGGCGGCGCGTCGCGCAGCAAAGATAGGCCCGCGTGCACCACGTCCGGGCCGACCAAGTCGTCGCCGTCGATCAGAAACACCGCCTCAAGGTCGGGATAGCGCTGCATCAACCAGTCGATACCGCGATTGCGCGCCCGCGACACGCCACCGTTTTGGAGCCACAGAACATGCATGTTGGGATGTGCCAGAGCCAGGCGACGCAAGATCGACTGGGTGGAGGATACGAACGGGCAGCCATCGACAACCACCACGACGGCGCATAGCGCAACCCCGCGCTGGCCCAGGATCGACAGAACGGTGTCGGACAAGACCGGGCCGATCTTGTGCGCGGTCACGATCGCCGCCACTCCGCCGCCCGGCGCTGCTTGGCGCCCTGCTGGGGTGGGCTCAGGCCGCAGGCTCAGGTTCATTCCACAGCGCCTCGGCCGAACGCAGCATGCGCACCTCTCGAAACCAGGCATGGGCGAAATCCACGCGCTTGCCGCGCCCTTCGGTGGCGAAATAAGCGTAGCCGCGGGTCACGGGCCGGTCGAACGGCAGGGTGATGGGCCGCGCGCTGCCGCCCTTCAACTCCGCCCATTGCAGGCGCGCGACGATGCCGGATGGATCCGGCTTGGCCGGGTCCAGTGCGGCCAGCACGGCGGCGGCATCCAGCTCGCGCGTGGCGCAGACGATCCCGAAGGCGGTGGTAAAGGCCCGATCATGCGCCAGTTCCAGCCGTGTCGCCAGGCCGGAGATCTGCGGAAACACCGACAGCGGCATGCAGACGATGCTTGCACCCATCATCGTGGGATGGACGAACAGCCCATCATCCTCGGTCCGGAACCACTTCAGCGCCACCTCTGGGTTGGTCACCCGTTCCACCGCGCTGAACGCCTGATGGGGCAGGGCGCTTTGCCACAGGTCGCCTTCGCCGGGGCTGGTGAGGTCGAAGATCAGATCGTCGTTGCGGCGGTCGTCGCGGAACGGCTGCCCGGTCCAGATGCGCAGCGCCAGCATACGGTCGGGTGCGGTCGCGGTGGGGGCATCCATCTGCATGCGCGGGTCACCGCCGGCCTCTGCCATCCAAAGACCGACAGGTGCCTGAGCGTGGCGCAAGGTGACGTGCAGGTCGACAAAACGATAGCGGTGCGGCACCTCTGCATTCAGGGCCAACGTCACCCAAGCTTGCGACTTTCGCGGCAGCGCCTGTTCGGCCACCGCCCAGCGGGCCAGCGTCTCGCCGTCTTCCTTGGCGACGAGCCGTATCTCCAACCCCGCGCCGGCGCCCAAGCCCTGCGAGCCGTCGCAACAGATCGCAAACCCGCGGATCTTATTGCCGGGCAGGGGCATACGCTGGACGATGCGTTGTTCTGTCTGCAGGCTGCAGGTCTCCTTCAACGCATCGCGCCGGAAGGTCTCCGTGGGCAAGGCGCCGCCCAACCGCGCGTCGCGCCGCAATTCGGTGACGGTGCTGCGCAGATCCTCCAGCTGTTCGCGAAGTGCGGCGATCTGCAGGTCGAGATCCACCGCCGCCTGCGCTGTCTGCGTCAGTTCCTGCGTCAACGCGGCATTCAACTTTAGCGCGATTTCCGTCGCCAGGTCGGGTGCTTCCGACGACCCGATTTCAACCAGGTCGGGCGGCGTCAGATCGGTGTCGCGCCACAGGTCCAGCAACGTCTCCACCACTGCGGCCGTACCGTCCGATGTCACCACCGCGCAGGCGCCCGCGGGCGCGCCGATCACCGCCTCGCCATTGTGCTCCACGGTCAGCGTACCATCGACGAAGTGCAGGTTATACGCGTCTGCGGCGTCCTTCAGAGCCGTGGCCACCAAGCGCGCACGCTCAGGATCCGCAGCCGCGAAAAGCAGTTTGGATCGGGAATCGTAAAGCGAGCCGGGCGACATGCGCTTCCTCAAATAAACTTCGGATCAACGCGGAACTGGAACACGAGATACGTCAAGCCGCCGGCGACCCATGCAACCGACGGCCTGCAGGCGATTTATCGCTGCACCGCATTCTTGTCGAGAGGGCTCCGCAACCTCCGCGCTTGCGGCCCCGCTTTGGGTATGCGATGTGACGGGCGGAAGAAAAAAGCGGGACGCGGTCAAAACGGCGGCAGGGCATCATGCGCATCATCATTCTTGGCGGCGACGGATTCTGCGGCTGGCCGACCGCGCTGCACCTTTCCGCTCAGGGCCACGACATCACCATTGTCGACAACCTGTCGCGCCGCCACATCGACACCGATCTTGAAGTTCAATCGCTGACGCCGATCCAGCCCCTGGGCCTGCGGGTCGCGGCGTGGGAGGAACTGACGGGTCGCCGCATTGCGGTTGAGAATTTCACTGTCGGCGAGGATTTCGAACGCCTGGTCGGGCTGATCCGCGGCACCGGCCCGGATGCCATCGTTCATTTTGCCGAACAGCGGGCCGCGCCCTATTCGATGAAAAGCGCCCGGCACAAACGCTATACGGTGCGCAACAACCTGAACGCGACCCATGACGTCTGTGCCGCGATCGTCGAAAGCGGCATCGACGTGCATCTGGTGCATCTGGGCACGATGGGGGTCTATGGCTACGGGTCTGCCGGCATGAAGATCCCAGAGGGCTATCTGCCGGTGAAGGTCGCGACCGACGGCGGCGATCTGATCGATCAGGAGATCCTTTATCCGGTCAATCCCGGCTCGATCTATCACATGACCAAGACCCAGGATCAGTTGTTCTTCCAATACTACGTCAAGAACGACCATCTGCGCGTCACCGACCTGCACCAGGGTATCGTTTGGGGCACCCAGACCGAAGAGACCCGGATGGACGAGCGGCTGATCAACCGGTTCGACTATGACGGCGATTACGGCACGGTCCTGAACCGTTTCTTGATGCAGGCAGCGATCGGCTATCCGCTGACGGTGCATGGCACCGGCGGGCAGACCCGGGCCTTTATCAACATCCAGGATACGGTGCGCTGCATTCAGTTGGCGGTGGAAAACCCGCCGCAATCGGGCGCGCGGGTGAACATTCTGAATCAGATGACCGAAACCCACCGCGTGCGCGATCTGGCACAGATGATCGCTGGGATGACCGGTGCGGATGTCCAGCAAATAGCCAACCCCCGGGCCGAGGCCGACGAAAACGACCTGCATGTCCGCAACGACCGCTTTCTAGCCATGGGGCTGGAGCCACTCACCCTGCAGGAGGGGCTTTTGCGCGAGGTGACCGAGATCACCAAGAAATATGCCGACCGCTGCGACCGATCGAAAATCCCTTGCGTTTCCGTGTGGAATGATCAGCGCGCGCTTGCTGTGACTGAAGGTAGATGAGACTTGGGAGTTGTATGAATGATTATTTAGCGTCACCTATCGAGGACGCTTACACCAATAGTAGTGTTTAAGGATCCGCAAAAAGATTCGTGGTTATGACTTTTCGCGCTCTTTGGCGTAACAGACCATCAGTTGTGCAATAAATCCCAATTCGCCGGCCTACAGACACTAGCCAACTCTACGGCTTCTCAGGAAACTGCATAGATATAATGCTATATGTGGCTTCAAGTTCACTGCGTTTGAAGTCTTCAAAACCTGTATTGGAGTAGATAGGCGCGCCTAGCTACATAAATTCAGACACTCACGCGCCAAATCGAAAAATGCTGCAATAGTACTATTGCCTTCGGATCATATCCCGATCGAATTCCTGGATTTCAAGTTCGATCTCATTCAGCCTCTGGCTCAAGGCTTCCGACTTACTTGGCTCTGTTTCATCGCGAAGCTGCCTTTTCACGGAGCGTTGCTCACGGAATAGATCATTTTTTTTATTAAGCACGGTTTGGGTTGCCTTACCGCCTTCGAAGCGCTTCGATGGTGCATAATTTTTTGTATGCTCTGCCGCTGCGCGATAAGCATCTGGATCTATACCAAAGAGGCTCAGATCTTTATCCGTGATATCTCTACACTTTGGTCTTTTTAGCGCCTCGGTATAGGCTGCATGAGTAACATGGCCTGAATTCTTATGCTGCGTATAGTGAAATGTTGTACTGCCTTGCAAAACATATGACCAGTTCAATCCATGCTCTGCGGCGTGTTCTCGAAATTGATGATGGCCAAAGGTAAACGGATGATTAGAGATTTCGCCAACTGTTGTCATAAATACACTTGAGCCATGAAGCGCTGCGACTTCTATTGCTTTTTGCTCCTCTAGATAGGCATCTATCCCTGAATGTAGTGCAAATATGGTTGTTTCTTTGACCTTATCTGCGAGCAACTTCATTTTTTCAATTGCTCCAGAGTACACTGCATCATCATCATCGATCCGCGAGACTATGGCCTTGGTGCCATTCTCCGAATGTCGCTGCAATATGTTCTCAAGCTGTCCATGAGCAGCCGCCGCAGTTTTTAGACCCTCAAATCGAATATCGTTGAGGCCAAAAAAAATATCATTATAGGCGGCTTCTTCAAAGTCTTCATCAACCAAACACAGAAACACAAACTCCTGATCTGTCTGTGCACGCAGCGACGGCATAAGGATGTCGCGAATGAAAGGCCGTCTATATTCATACCAAACAGGATTCTTTACGCTGATGCCGAAGCGAGTCACGACAAAATGCTGTATAGCCATACGACTCTCGGGCCTCTATTAACGACTGCAGCGCTTCTGCTGTGACGGCGCGGCTCCCATTTTTACTTGTGGGGTATTTGTTGGAGTTTCGCAAGATCGGTTATACTGAAGAATTGACCCCGAGACGCGGCCGGTCGCGGATTGTGATCTGCCAAGCGACCGGGTAGCAAACGGGACCAGAGCGTCAACCAAACGGAAACACCGATGCACCTCGTCTTCATCGTTCCCGTCTATGGCCAGGGCGCGCTTTTGGGGGAGTCGGTCGGCGCGCTCCTGCGGCAGCGCACCGATCTGACCTACCATGCCATTCTGGTGGACGATGCATGCCCCCAGCCGGAAACTGTCGCAACGGCGCGCCGGTTCGCCCGTGCGTATCCTGACCGCGTAAGCTATTGGCGCAGCCCGCAGAATGGCGGGTTGGCGGCAATGCGCAATCGCGGGATCGAGCTGGCGCTGCAGCGTTGGCCGGATCTGTTCGCGCTGGTGTCCTATGACGGGGATGACCGGTTGCATCCGGAATTCGTCGAACGCTCGGTGGCGGCCCTGCGTCGGCATCGGGAAACGGACAAGACGGGGCGGATCGGTTGGGTGTTCGAAGACCCCGATCAATTCGGCAATCACGGGATGATGGAACGGGTGCATCGCTATTCCGCGCTCTGGTCGCTGGTGGGCTGCGCGAATTGCCCGACCTCGATCTGCCATGGCGACATGTTCCGCCAGGGGCTGCGGTTTCGCGAGGACATGAAGCATGGCAGCGAGGATTGGCAGTTCTGGCTCGCCTGTCTGGAGGCGGGCTTTCGCGGCGCCTATGAGCCGCATCTGGGCTTTCGCTATCGCCGTCGCGCCGGCAGCATGACGGTGTCGGCGCAGGCGCAGGCGGATGCCAACCGCACCTCGATCCGCCATTCGTTGCCCGACCTGTTCACACCCGCCAGCTTTTTGCGCGAAGAGGCGGCGGAGATGCCGCGTTATGCGGTGATCGACGACACCGGCACGCTGCGGCTGCGGGCCAATGCCGCCGATGCTGGGCGCGCGATTACCGTGGAGGCCTATGCCCAGATGCTGGCGGATTACGCGCGCCTGCCCACGGCGCCGGTGCCGCAGTACCTGGTCGCGCTGCCGCGTCAGGTGGAGGCCGGCCTGGCGAAGGCGAAACTGCTCGACTGGGCGCTGTGGCAGGCCGAGGCCGACGCCGGCGCTGACAAGATCGCGATGATGCGGCTGCGCGCGTCCGCCGATGGCTCGGGCATCCACAACCGGGCGCTGGCCGGGCTGGGCCGGGCCGGGCAGTCGCAACTGATCTGCCTGTCGAGCGATCTGGTCGCGCGTCGGGCGCGCGGCCTGGCGCTGGGTGCGGGGGGGGACGGGCCCGGCGCTTCGGTCGATCGGCTGGTCGAATTGCCCGCGGCGGCCGGGGATCTTGCCGCGCCTGCCTTGCAGACGGTCTTGCAGGCCGTCATCGCCCATCCCGGTATCGCCGAGCCCGCCAAACGCGCGGACTTCACGCAATGGCGCCCCTTCGGACTGCGCTACTACGATCTGTCTCGGGACCTGCTGGACATCACCTGCCTGATGCCGCGCCCGGAGTTCGAGGATCAGATGCTGGTGGTCGCCGATGCCCAGCAAATCGAGAGACAGGACGGGCCGGCGGCCTTGAACGCGCTGGCCGAGGACATCGTCGCCCGCGGCTGGCCGGCGCCCAGCTTGCTGGTGGTTGGTTTCCGGGTGGACAGCCGCGCCATCCAGGGCTTCGACCGCGTTTTTTTGCACCGCGGTCCGGATGGCGCGGGCAAAGCCGGCGCGCCGCCGCTCGACCCGCTGATGCTGGGCTTGATCGCGCCGTTCGGCACAATTCTGACCTTTGGTTCGGCAAGGGTGATCCCCGAGTTGAACATGGTGCGCCGCTGGCAGCGGCGGATCCTGGGCGCGCTGCCGCCGGGTGACAGCAGCTTGTCGGAAGAGTTGATCAACTGTTTCAAGGTGTTCTCCGCGCTGCTGTGCCCGGATGCCGCTGCCGCCGCGCGCGCTCAAGGGCTGGGCTTGGCGCCCGAACAAATCGCGCGAAAGGTGCCGCTGAGCCTGGCCGGATGAATGGGCCGGCCTCTCTGGCCCGCCGCTCATTCCCATGACCTGGTGCGTGCGTGCGCCCGCACCGTCGAAACCGCGGTTTTAACCACGCCCCGCAACGATGCGGTCCAGAATGAGCGCGCAGAACAGGATTGCCAGACCGGCCAGCAGACCCTGGCCCGCGGCGGCGAACTGCAGCGCTTCGAGCACGTCTTCGCCCAGGCCCTGCGCCCCGATCAGAGAGGCGACCACGACCATCGCCAGCGACAGCAGGATGGTCTGATTGACACCGGCCATGATGGTCTTGGCCGCCAGCGGAAGCTCCACCCGCCACAGCAGGTAGCGCGGCGTTGCGCCAAAGGCCAAGGCGGCCTCGCGCACCGTCTCCGGCACCTGCTGCAGGCCGAGGACGGTAAAGCGGATCACCGGGGGCGAGCCGAATATCATCGTCGCGACCACACCCGCCGGCTTGCCGGAGCCGATGAAGGCCACGACCGGGATCAGATACACGAAAGACGGCATCGAATGCATGAAATCGAGTATCGGGCGCACCACCGCAAAGACCTTTGGCCGCCTTGCGCAAAAGACGCCGAAGGGAATGCCCAGTGTGATGGAGATCAGCGCAGCCGCGCCCAACAGCGCGACCGTGGTCATCGCCTTTTCCCAGAAATCCAGCAGCCCAAGATAGGCCAGCGCCATGCCGGTAAAGATCGCCACGCGCGGGCCGGCGCTGAGATGGGCGAGCATGACGATCACGAACGCCACCACGGGCCAGGGCGTATCGACCAGGATGACCTCGATCGCATCCAGCAGGTTCCGCATCCCGGCGGTGATCGAGTCAAAGACCCCGCGTCCGGCCCGGCGCAACCAGTCGAACCCGTCCTGGTCCAGTCGCCCACCGCCAGACGCCAATCGCCGTTGGTCGGAAACTCGGCCAGCACCGCAAACGCGGTGGGTTGCGCGAATTGCACCGTCGATACGGCCACGGTGGCCACGAACATCACCGCAGCGATCGCGAGCCGGCCCATTGACCAGCCCGACGCCACCGCGCGGTTGGACCGCCAGCGCGCAAATTGCTGCTCCAGCGTCCAATTCGCCAGCGCGGCCTGGATGAACTTGACCAGCGCCAGTGCCAGCAAGCCGCCGCCGACGAACCACAGGCCGGTCGCGTCCGCGGCCGAGGCCGCCGCCTGCGCATCGGCCAGCGCGCCCTCCAGCGAGTCCGCCGCGCGGCGCAGGCTCTCGACGGCGGAGGTGTTGCCGGCGGTCTGTGCCGCTTCGATCTGTTGGTAACGGAGCTCCAACGTGGCCTGGATGCTTTCCGCGCGGTCCCGTTCCGCCGCACCGAGATCGCCGAAGAACCCCATGCCGATCTGGATGAAAGCGGCCGTCTCCAGGATCAGAAACCCCAAAAACCAGGCCCAAAGCCCGCGGGCGCCGAACCAGATCGGCCCCAGCAGCCCAGCCGCCCCGTTCAGCGTGAAGCGGTATCCCGGGGCCTGGAGCATCGCGCCGAACACGCGGCGGTAATAGGGCTGCGATTGGCCGACGAAATCGTCGATCAGGGGTTCCAGCCGCGAGATATCGGTGTCCGCATTCATCGCTTATCCCTGATTTTCCTTGATCGCCCGGATCAGGCCAGAGCGGTTGATCACGCCCACCGTTCGGTCATCGGCCACGACCTTTACGATGCCGGAGCCGTCCATACACAAATCCATCAAACCGCTGAGATCCATATCCGGCGCCGCCTCTTTCGCGTCAGCGGGCAGCGCGCCGTTTTCGGCCGTGAATCGGTCGACCGGGGTCATCACCGAATGGGCGAAGATCATGTTCAGCTTGGAGGTTCCGGCGACGAAATCGCTGACATAATCGTCGGCGGGGTTGAGGATGATCTCTTCCGGCGTGCCCACCTGTACGATGCGTCCATCCTTCATGATAGCGATGCGATTGCCGATGCGGATCGCCTCGTCCAGATCATGGGTGATGAACATCGTGGTTTTCTTGAGTTCCTTTGACAACGCCATGAATTGGTCTTGCAACTGCTTGCGGATCAGCGGGTCGAGCGCGGAAAACGGCTCGTCCATCAGCAGAATATCGGGGTCGGAAGCGATGGCGCGGGCCAGGCCCACACGCTGTTGCATGCCGCCCGACAATTCGTGCGCGTACTTGTCCTCCCAGCCGCTCAGTCCCACCAGCGTCAGCACGCGATCCGCTTCGGCCCAGCGGCGTGCCTTTCCGGCGCCGCGGATCTCCAGCGGCATGGCGACATTGTCGCGTACCGTTCGGTGCGGCATCAGCCCGAAATTCTGGAACACCATCGCGACCTTGTAGTTGCGCAGGTCGCGCAACTCCGCATCGTTCAGTCGCATCACGTCGCGCCCGTCGATGCGGATCTCGCCCGCGGTCGGTTCCAGAAGTCGGTTCACATGGCGCACCAGCGTGGACTTGCCGGACCCCGACAGCCCCATGATACAGAAAAGCTCGCCCTCCGCGATCTCGAAACTGGCATCGGCGACGCCCATGACGCAGCCGTATTTGCTCAACACCTCGGCCTTGCCCAGACCCTCGGCATGGATCGCAGCCAGCGCTTCCGGCGCACGGTCGCCGAAGACCATCCAGACGCCACGCGCATCGATCGCGACTTGCTTGGACAAGAGGCACCGCCCCCCAAATGGTCTTTCCATTGGAACCCCGGCAGGCGCACCCGCCGGGGTCGCGGAAGGGGCGGTTCAGTTCAGCCCGAGCCAGCCGTCGATCATGTCGCCGTTCGCGTCGATCCAGGCGGACACTGCGGCATCGATCTCTGCACCTTTTTCGACCACCTCGAAGGTCAGCGCCGAAAGCTCGCCCGCATCCATATCGATGGCGCCGAGGAAGGCGGCGGCCGCCGGGTTGCGGTCTTGCAGCGAATTGGAAAAGGCGATGCGCACGGTTTTCACTTCATCGCCCGTCATGATCGAGCTTTCCTCGAACCAATTCGCCGACTGATCCGCCGCCACCATCTTGTAAAGCGCCGGATCGTATTCGGGTTCTTCGATCATCGTCACATCGTAAAGCGCGTGCACGTAATGCGGGCGATAGCAATAAAAGACCGCGCCCTCCTGGTTTTCGACCAGATCGCGCAACCGGCTGTAATATACGGTTTCGTCTTCGGTGGTCGGGGTCAGAAACGTGCCGATCCCGTAATCGCGCACCTTCACCTGATGCACATTGGTCGACGCCCATCCCGACGCGCCGACCCAGATCTCGCCCATGCCGTCGCCATCGCTGTCGAACAGCGCCTGAGCCTCGGGTGTTGCCAGGTCGAAGACGGTTTTGATGTTGTGCTGTTCGGCCATATAGGTCGGCACGCAAAAGCCCGAGCGGCCCTCGTAGGAGCCTTCGGACAGCGTGACATTGGCACCGTACTGGTCAACGAAGCTTTGCTGGTTCGGCAGCCAGACATCGGGATGTACGTCGATGTCCCCGCGGCCGCCATCCATGGCGGCAAAGATCACCGCATTGGCGCCGGGCGCATAGGCGACCTCCCCGCCCAGGCGGGTTTCGATCACCTGGCCGATCAGGTTGGCCATGATCCGGGCGCCTGGCCAGGAGGGTTCGCCGATCATCACGCGTTCCTGCGCCCCCGCGGTACCGGCGGCGATCGCCAGCCCAAGGGCGGCGGCACTGAGCGTCAGTCTTTTCATTTCAGCTATCCTCTCTGTTGCGTCGAGTGTTAGGCCCGGGCTCTGGAACGGCTCGGGTCGATGAATGGAATGTCGGCCACGGTGGCGGCGATGCGCTTCATGCGGCCATCCAGCAGACCGATTTCCAATGGGGTGCCGGGGGCGGCGTGTTCCACCGCCAGACGGGCCATGGCGATGCCCCGTTCCAACGACGGTGATTGCGTTGCCGAGGTCACCACGCCCAACGGCCGTTCGCCGGCATAGACCGCACAGCCATGGTGGACGATATCGTCCGCGCCCAGAAGCAGCCCCTTCAGCGCACGGCGTTGCGCGCCGGCATTGCGTTCCAGCGCGGCCTTGCCGGTGAAGTCGGTCTTGGCGAAATCGACGGCAAAGCCCAAACCCGCCTCGATGGCATCGACACCCGGCGCGAATTCGGCATTCGCCGCGGCCAGCCCGGCCTCGATGCGGATGATCTCCAACGCCGCGGCGCCCATGGGCTTGATGCCGAACTCCTCGCCCGCCGCCATTAGCAGATCCCACAGCTGCGGCGCGTCGCTGGCCGAACAGAACAGCTCATAACCCAATTCGCCGGTGTAACCCGACCGCGACAGCATGAAGGGCAGGCCATCCCTGTCCCCGATACGGGCCGTGGTGACGCTGAACCATTTCAGATCGTCCAGACCGGGCACATGCGGCTGGGTGAAGACGACCTTTCGCAGGATGTCGCGCGATCTGGGTCCCTGCAAAGCAAGGTTCGGCAGCACATCGCCCGAGGCATTGATGCGCACCTGCAGCCCCCGCGCCGCGGCCAGGGCCGACAGGTGGCGCGCGCTTTCCTCGGTCCCGCAACACCAGCGGAACCGTTGCGGCGCCAACCGGAACAACGTGCCGTCATCGATCACCTCGCCCTGCGCATCGCAGATCAGCGCATACGTGCCGCGCCAGACCGCCAGTTTGCCGATATCGCGGGTAAGGGCGGCCTGCAGCAACTGCGCGGCATCGGGCCCGTGCACATCGAATTTGCGCAAGCCGCTCATATCCTGCAGCGCGGCGCGGCTGCGGCAGGCCCAATACTCGGCCTGCGTGCCGACCGAGGAATACGAATTCGGCATCCACAGATTGCGCGCCGGCGCGAAGTCGCGGGTCAGCTTGCTGGTGGCCGGGTGAAACGCGGATTCCTGGCTCAGGGTCAAAGCCGCGCTCTCCTTTTCTCTATAGGCGACGGCGCGCCGGATCGGCGTTTCGGCCCGATAGATGCGCACATGGATGTCGGTCGGGTTCCAGCCATTGATCGGATCGATGTCATCGGGGCAGGCGGTGCTGACGCAGACCAGGGGCTGCATCGCCCGCATGGTCACGAAATCGCCCGGCCGCGACCAGCTTTCCTCGGTCCGGATGTGGTGCGTGCCGGCATCGATCCAGGTGTTCCAGAAGAAATTGATCGCGGGCCAGGCCGGGCGCCGCGTCACGCCGAACGGCGCCATACTGTCGGATATGTTGTCGGAGCAGTTTACATGCCCCGGATAGCCGCTTTCCGCGTATCCGCGGGCCGTGCAGGCCAGGCCAAATGTGTCGTGCCGGCCGCAGGTGTCCTGCACCACATTCAACATCGGGGCCATGTCGCGGTCGTAGAATTTGTCGAACAGCCCCGGTCCGGGATAGGCGCGGCGCAGCATCGTGCGCGTGGCGGTGCTGTCGATCATCGCGGTGCGCCCGGCCTGAAGTTCACGCGCCGAAAAGGCCATGAAATCAGAGCATTGCTGGCCTTCGATATCGATAATCTGCACAAACTCGCCGGCCGCGAGCTGATAGGCGCGGGCCGTGCCGCGGGCGATGGTGAACTCGTCGCGCACCGCGCCCGACGGCGGCGGCAGCAAGCGCTCGCAGGGCCGCGCCGGCTGGACTGACACGTGCAGCGCGCCGGGTTGCGCGCTCCTGGTCAGCCGGGTACGGTCGACGCAGGACACGATCCACAGATCGACAGCCGCACGCGTCTGCAAGATCAGGGGATCCTGGCCCGCCGGCAAAGCGGCCAGCGCACGCTCGGCGCCCGGCAACAGGCCACGCGCCGCGATCCAGCCGGTCAACTCGGCGGCATCGAAGCCCCCCGGCAACGGCGCGCGCGCCGCGTCGAGCCCCAAAAGCGGCGTGCCGTCCTGTCCGCAGGCATCGATTGCGATGGCATAGGCCACATGATCCGCTGTCAGACCTTCGAGGGACAGCAGATCCCCCGGTTTCAGCGCAAACAGCTTGGCTTGCCGCGCCAGCAGTACAGCCGACCGCCCCAGCATGGGCGCATTCAACCCCGGAAAATGCCGGCCGCTATGGGGCGACGGCGCATTCTCAACCGCATGGAGAGGCGGCGCGAGCATACAGTGACCCCTCGGTATGTAACCGGTTACAATTTGGTAGAGACCGGCGGCGCGCGAGTCAAGAAATTGCCAAATGCGGGCGAATTTGGAACACAAGGATGGTGAGCAATTCCGCCCGACCCAAACGCGCCACGCTGCGTGACGTGGCGCGGCATGCGAAAGTGTCGGTCGCGACCGTGTCGCGTGTCTTGAATGGCGCCGCCTCGGTCAGCGCCGACACGCGCATGCACGTCACCTCGGCCATCGAGGCATTGGGTTTCGTACCCAGCGCCGCGGCGCGCACGTTGAATTCCGGCCGGTCGAAGTCGATCGGTGCGCTGGTCCCGACGCTCGATCATTCGATCTTTGCGCGCGATCTCGACGCCCTGGAAAACCGCCTGTCCCAGCAGGGTTACGCGCTTGTGGTCGCGGTGACCGGCGGGGCGCCCGAAGTAGAGGAACGCAAGGCGATGGGGCTGCTCGACATGGGCGTCGATGGCCTGATCGTATCGGGGAGGACCCACAGCGCCGGGTTCGATGGCCTGGTCGATCGGTTCCAGGTGCCCACGCTTATCACCTCCTACTACGATCCGGCCGCGCGGTATCCAACCATCGGGTATGACAACGCCTCGATCGCCGTCAAAGCGCTGAACTTCCTCAGGTCGCTGGGCCATGCCTCGATCGCCGTGATCCACGGCCCGACCGAGGTGAACGACCGGATCGAGGCGCGCATCGGCGCCATCGACGCGGCATCCGCTGGCCAGAGCGTGCAGTTCCAGCGCGTGTCCATGGATGTGGCGGGCGGTGCCGACGCGGTTCGCCGGATCGCGTCAGATCGCACGCGACCCACGGCGTTGCTGTGTCTTTCCGACGTCCAGGCGCTGGGTGCGCTGTTCGAACTGCAACGCCACGGCATATCCGTGCCCGAACAAATCTCGCTGATGGGCTTCGACGATCTTGAGTGGTCCGCGGTCAGTATGCCGGGGATAACCAGCATCAAACTGCCGGCGGCGCGCATGGGCGAAGCCGCCGCGGATGCGCTGGTCGCTTGGCTGAATGCGGAGCGTCCCCCGAAATCCGCGGCGCTGGCGGCCGAAATCGTCGTGCGCGGGTCCACAAGGCGTCTTGATCCGCCGGAGGGCGGGTCGGCCTGAGCGCGCCGCAAGGCCGCGCGCCGCAGCCGACGGCTTTCGGCGGAACCGGCGCAGGGCCTTAGCGACCGCCGGCAATCAGCCGCGATGGACCGTTCGGTGTCGCACCCAACTGCGGCACGCCCAATTCGCGGATCAGTTTGCGCCTGATCGCGGCCGGATAGGCGTTGAAATCGGCGGCGACTTCCACAAAGGCGCCCGCGCCGCGGATCACGAAGTAACGATAGTAGCGATCCAGCGCGGTTTCGTCCGACAGGATGGCCAGGCCGTTCACGGTGATGTCGCCGAAATCGGTCTGCGCGTACAGCTGCTGCGGCGGAATGCCGACATTGCTTTGCCCATCGCTCGATATGTCGATCTTGCGAAAGGCACAGTCGGGCGCGCGCGCGATCTGTGCCTGGGCAAAGCGCAGCGCGCGGCCCAGCCCGGTGGCGGAATTGCGAAAGCTGCGCCGGTGCGCGCGAATGGTCTGCACCGCACGATCCACATCCGCGGCGGTCCGCAGCGGTGTCCAATCCAGCACGATGCTTTGGTCCTGCACCCCTGACCATTCGAAAACCTGCAACGCCACATGGGCGCCCGGCACCTGGAACAGCGCGGCGCGTACCTCTGGGTTTTCCAGCGCCCGGGCCACGCCTTCGGATTGCAGCCGGTACTCCCCGGTATCCACCGATGACGAGACATCCAAGGCCATGCTCAGCGCCAGCCGGCATTCGGCTGCGGCACCAAGGGGCAGGGCGGTCAGCAGTCCCACAAGCCATGCCTTGCGCATCACCGGCCTCAGATCCCCTTTACACCCCGGCTTAGAACGCCGGCACAACCGCCTCGCGCAGCAGTTTGCGCCGGATCGCCCGCGGATAATAGGTATAGCCGGTCGCCGTCATGACAAATGAGTTCGGCCCGGTCTGAAAGTGCTGCTTGTAGAACTGGGTCACGCTGGCGCCGATCCGGTCGATCGCCAGCCCATTGATCGTGACCCCGCGTGCCTGCGCGGTCTGACGCGGCAGAACGGTGTCATGGCCGGCATTGCTTTGACCATCGCCAGAGACATCGATGACCGAGCGTGTGCAATCGCCCACGGCTGCGAACTGCGGCAGCACGAAATCCAGCACGTTTCCGACCGCGGTCTTGCCGCCATGCCAGCGCCGGGGCGTGGCGCGCACGCGCGCCGCCAGCCGCTCCACCGCCTGATGGCTCAGCATCCGCGTCCAGGGGACGGAGATCTCCTGATCCTCCGCCCCCGACCATTGCACGACCATGACCGCGGCCTGCGCCAGCACCAGCGCATCGGCCACCTCCGGGTCGTCCAGCGCATCCGCCAGCCCGTCCATCTGCAGCCGGTACTCGCCCGGATCGATCGAGCCGCTGACATCCACCGTCAGCGCCAGCGCCAGGGAACAGGCCTGCGCCGGCAGACCCGCCATCGCCAGCAAAACTGCCAGAAACCTCACCAATGGCCCGTATTTTCCATGCTTCTCCAGGGTTCCGCGGGCGCGAGCGCGTCGCCTTTCTGCAGCAATTCGATGGAGATATTGTCGGGGCTGCGCACGAACGCCATGTGCCCGTCGCGCGGGGGGCGGTTGATGGTCACGCCGTTATCCATCAGGCTTTGGCACATGTCATATATATTCTCGACCCGATACGCGAGATGCCCGAAATGGCGACCATCGCTGGGCAGGCCGTCATCGCCGTCCCAGTTATAGGTCAACTCGACCGGACACTCCGGCTGCCCAGGTGGCGCCATGAAGACCAGCGTGAACCGCCCGCCTTCGTTATCCATGCGCCGCGTCTCTTCCAGCCCCAACAGCTTGTAGAACGCCATCGACGCATCCAGATCCTTCACCCGCACCATGGTGTGCAGATATTCCACTTTCATACCAGAATTCCCCCTGGGTCGCCCCATATGTAGTTGCCAACCACCCCGCGTCCCCAAGATACTGTCTTGTACAGAATCGGGCCCGGAGGATCGTCAGGTGAATGATATGTCGGAAACGCCGCAAACACAGGATGAAATCGCAGCACTTCGTGCGCAGACCGCAACCACCCGCCGCGCCACGGTTCCGGCGTTGGAGGATCTGCTCTACACGCCCGCCCCGGTGCTGGACCACGGTTTCGTTCGCGTCATCGATTACATGGGCGACGATGCCGCCATCGTACAGGCGGCCCGTGTCTCCTACGGTGCCGGGACCAAAAAGGCCCGCAATGACGAAGGGCTGATCCGCTATCTGATGCGCCACTGGCACTCCACGCCCTTCGAGATGTGCGAGATCAAGCTGCACGTCAAACTGCCGGTCTTCGTCGCCCGGCAATGGATCCGCCACCGCACCGCGAATGTGAACGAATACTCCGCCCGCTACTCGATCCTGGATCGCGAATTCTACATTCCCGCGCCGGAAAACCTGGCCGCGCAATCGGCGGTCAACAACCAGGGCCGTGGCGCGGTGCTGGAGGGTGACGAGGCCGCCCGCGTGCTGGAGATCCTCAAGGGCGACGCGGGCCGCGCCTATGACCACTACGAAGAGATGCTGGGCACCGATGGCCAACAGGGCCTGGCCCGCGAACTGGCGCGCATGAACCTGCCCGCCAATATCTATACACAATGGTATTGGAAGACGGACCTGCACAACCTGTTCCACTTCCTCCGTCTGCGCGCCGATGCCCATGCGCAGTATGAGATCCGCGTCTATGCCGAGGCCATCTGCGACATGGTGAAGTCCTGGGTCCCCGCCGCCTATGCCGCCTTCGAGGATTACCGCCTGGGCGGAGCCCAGATCTCCGCCAAAGGCCTGGCGGCGCTGCGCCGGATGCTGGCGGGAGAGGAGATGGACGCGGAGAAGGCTGGGATGAGCGCGGGGGAGTGGCGGGAGTTTGAGGGGGTTTTACGTAGCTCTAGCTGAACGGGCGGCGCAGCATCTGCGCCGGGGCTTTCCTCTTGCTATAGACGTCGCGATGAAGATGCCGTGTTTGTGTCTCTTTTACTCAGCTTATGATGGTGGCAAGCACATTGTTGCCATGCGCATAGACAACAAATATTCGTGCATACGAATAATTATTCCGTCTGTGTTGAAGCGCGTTTCAGAAATTCCTCCAAACGCATTTCGAATAATTCAGCATCGGGATAAAGGTCCTTCGAATACAACCAGTTTTTTCTTTGGCCAATTTGAAAAGTACCAGTTCTGACCTTGTAGCCTGACGTAACTTTCAATGATTGGTCATTTTGCAATATATTCGCAAGTTCAGAACGCTCTATCGTCCATTTTAGATCATTGTTGTTCGTGCGTTTGTCGAGCAGCCAGCATTCAATTCCATTTGCGACTATTTTTAGGTAGGTACGCTGCCTTGAAGTCTCAAAGACAACAATACTATGTTCAGACTCGTCTGAAGGATCAATATTTGCTGCTTCAGGCTCTTTTTCCTCAAACGGGGGCTGAAGGTACTGCTTATATGCAAAGTACGCTGTGAACAAAGCTGTAACCGATGCCACAAGGGCCGAGGTTGCGGAAATCCAATCTGTTATAGACGCTCCAAGTATCTTCATGGCTCGTAGGTGTGCGTGGTGGATTGGTGCTGATATCCAAATTCAATCTACGATACGCAGTTCTCGTATTTCGATAAAGCCATGTTTCGCCATCACGCGAAACTCACTTGCGGACTGTCCTCGCTTGTAGCTAGGTCGGGCGATCTCCTCTGTTGCGCTTCAAGTGCATCAAAAGACTGGATTGCTTCTGAGATCTCCGCCCGGCCCGGAACCAAGGCGCTCCGCGCCGCCGGGCCATCGCCCGTCCGCCCCCTCGGGCGGGCGATCTGCAACGCCAGCCCCCAAACCCACCCTTCGGCGGGGATGCGCCATAAACCAAGCAGACCAGATCTCGGGCGCCCACCCGGCAGACGGACGATGGCCCTCGTGCCCCGTAGGATGGGTTTCCAACCCATCCTGCGCCCCACACCCGCCTTGACCTCCGCCGCCGGCTGCGGCACCGCTGGCGCGAAAGGACACCACCCATGCCCCT
>JBCDDF010000048.1:0-22896 GCA_039180525.1 Pseudomonadota bacterium | reverse complement strand
GTAAGAAAACCGTCAAGTACGACAAGCGCCGATACAAACGGCGCAACAGGATCGAGATCATGTTCGGCAGGCTGAAGGACTGGCGACGCGTGGCAACCCGCTACGACCGCTGCCCGAAGGTCTTCCTCTCAGCCATCGCCCACGCGGAAACCGTCATCTATTGGCTATGAGCCCTGAGCCTAGGGAGATCCGATTGGGCAGATAGGTGTCGGCGGCATGTGATGCCAGGCACTGGCCCGCGTTCTACGATTCCGTAGTTCCACAGTGTGCTCGTTCTACAGTTTGGTCATTCTATAGCTTGGTAAGTCTGCGGTTGCTCCATTCCGTGGGCTCGTCAGTCAGCAGTTCCGCCATTCTACAGTTCCGTCACTCTACAGTTCCGTCATTGCCCGGTCGGCGATCACCCGCACCGGCTTCATCAGGTATCCCAACACCGTGCGGTCATCGGTTCGGATATCCGCGCTGACCGTCATGCCGACCGAAACCTGCCGCTCGCCCCCCGTTGCCCGCTCCAGATCCTTTTCATCGAAGGACAGGCTCACCAGAAACACTTGTGCGCCGTCCTGACGCGCGATCGACGTGGGCGAGACACGATCCACCGTCGCGTCCAGCGCGCCGAACCGCGTGAAGTCGTGGGCGAGGATTTTCAACCGCGCATCCCGCCCCTCGCTGACGCCATTGATGCGGTCGGCGGATACTTCGATATCCGCGAAAAGCCGCGCATCGACGGGCACGATCTCGGCGATCCGGTCGCCCCGTCCCACCACTTCGCCGGGATGTCGGACGGTCAGGTTGTGCACAATACCTGCGGCGGGTGCGACCAGGAGCGTGCGCGACAGTCGGTCGGACAGTTGCGTCGCGGTCTGTTCCAGTACGGCATGCTGCTCGCGCAGCGCCTCGAGTTCCAGCGCCGCATCACGGCGCAAGCCGGCCAGAACCTCGGCCTCCTTTGCGCGGGATCGCGCCAAAGAAGCCTCCCGCACAAGACGCTCGCTCTCGACACGTTCCAGATCGCGTTCCAAGCGAACCTGGTCCAACGCAATCGCGTGCATCTCGTCGGCGGTCACCAACTCGTTCTGCGCCAACTGATCCAGTCGCGTGCGGCGCACGGACAAAAGATCCAGTTCCCGTTCGATCCCGCGCCGCTGCGCCGCGAGCGCGGAGATCTCCGAGCTTAGGATCTCCCGATCAGAGCGAAACACGGCGATCTGCGCGTAGCGGTAGTCCCACTCCGCCTTGATCGTATCGCTGGTGGTGCCGGTCGAGTCGCGAAATTCCGAAATGAGCGTCTCGACACGGGCGATCTGTCTTTCGCTCAACGACATCTCGGACCGGACCTTGTTCAACTCGGCCTCCACATCGTTGGACCTCAAGCGCATTAGTCGGGCGCCCTTCTCGACGCGCGCGCCTTCTTCGACGAATACCTCCGCGACGATACCGCCCTCCAGGTGTTCGATGGGCTGTACGAAACCGTCCGGGCGGATCTGTCCGGTTCCGGACACCACCTCATAGACAGGAGTGATCGCCGCCCAGGCCACGGCCGCACACACGGCCGCGACAATCACCCAGATCAGCCGTTTGGCGTCGCTTGCGATGGGCGCTTCGTCCAGAACGTCTTCCGGGGCGGGTGGGGAGGTCTTGGTCATGCTTCGCTCCGTTTCTTACGGATGTCTTGGATACGGCCAGCGGCCATGACGATGTGTTGGTCCGCCCGGGCCTGGACGCAGGTGTCCTCGCTGGCAATGACCACAGTCACCTCGCCGCGGCGGCGTTCCAGGGCAGCGGACAGATGATCCTGGTAAGACTGGCCGAGCGGGCTGGAGGGCTCGTCCATGACGATCACCTTGGGTGCGCGCAAAAGCACCTGGCTGGCTGCGATCATGATGCGCAGACTGCTGGAGATCTCCGTCTGGGCCAGGTGGTTCAGGCGTGTGTCGAAGCCATCCGGCAGCGCGAGAATGTCCTTAAGGATGCCCAGCTCTCCAGCGACCGCGCGCAGATCCGCGGGCCGCGCGGCCGGCGCGGCAAGAAACAGGTTCTGCGCCACCGTGCCGTGAAAGACCAGGTTCTGCTTGGACACATAGCCGACCTGATCGGTCAGATCGGCGGCCGCGATCTGCTGAATATTGGTGCCGCCAATGCGGACGGATCCCGACTGCGCGGCGTACTGCCCGGCAATGGCACGCAGCAGCGTTGTCTTGCCGCTGCCGGAGGCGCCGCTGACCACGATCAGTTCCCCAGCACCGATCTGCAACGACACACCAGCCACCGAAGCCGAGGCCGCGCCGGCGTAGCGCACGACCAGGTTCTCGACTGCGATGCTGGGATCCAGATGGCGTATGAGTGTCGCGTTTTCCGGCCGCGGGCCCGAATCGAGCCGCATCACAGCGTCGATCTGGCGAAACAAGCCGAGCGTCTCGGGCAGGCGCATCGCGGCGAGGATCGCGTGCTGGACCGGCGCAAGAAACCGCCAGACCAGGATGGTAACGGCCACCAGTTGCCCGCCGCTCAGATCGCCTTGGATGACCATGGCCGCACCCCAAAGCAGGATAACGCCACCCGATAGTGGCGGTGCCGCGGTCGTGATGACCGATAAAAGCCGATTGTATCGCTCCATCTCCAGCCGGGCGTCCACGGCGCGGGCGGTTGCCTTGGCGACCCGCGCCGACCAGGTCTCCGACAGGCCCATCGCGGCGATCTGATCGCGACGTGCCCGGGTTTCGAGAATGAGCCGCTGGTGTTCGCCGCGATGGCGCGACAGCGCGCCGCTGGCACGGGTGATTTGCGGAAAGACAAGACCCACCAGTGCGGCAAATCCGATCAGAAATGCCAGCGCGATGCCCGCGAGTGCCGGGCTGAACAGCGCAATGACGCCGATCAAGAAGATGAGAAACGGGATTTCCAGCAGGATCGCGACAACGGTGCTGCCGAAAAAGTCGCGCACGGTTTCGAACTGTTTGAGCCGGCTGATCTGGTTGCTGATCGGGGCCGCGGTAATCATGGCGGTCGGAAATGCCATCAGTTTTGAGAACATCGCCGTGCCCAGCAGGTATTCCAGCCGGCCCGAGATCCGCGCCACCAGCCGCATGCGCAGGCGGCGCAGGAACAGATCGACCACAAGCAGTCCGACCAGTCCCACCGCGAACATCGCCAGCGTATTCAACGCCTGGGCCGGGATGGCCTTATCAAACACCGCCATGATCCACAGGCTGCTGGCGACCACCAGCGTGTTCGATAGAAAGATCAGACCGGCGAGAAACCAGATCTCGTTGGTGAACCGTCGACCGACGCTTGCCACCCAACTGTCGCGGGGCCCCAGCGGAGCCGCTTCTGCCCGCGTGACCTCGACCACATCATAGATAGTGCCGAGGCCGACCGGCAGCCGCTCACCCGTGACCGGATCTTCCAACTCGACCGCACCGAATTCGTCGCGTTCGATCAAACGCGCACGCGCTGCCGGCAGCATGGCCAGCGCGCGCCCGTTCAGCGCCGCCAAGTCGCGCCCCCTTACCCGCCGGCGCTTGGCTGCGAAGCCCAGGCGTTCGAACACCGCCGCGATCTTTGCCGCATCGAAACGATCGGGGATATGGGGCATCGCGCCGGCGAAGGCACGAACGCTCGGCTCCCAGTCCAACCGATCCAGCAGGGCCACAAGTGCGGCCGGAACGCTGCCCGACAGCTTCACCCCGCCGAACCGCCCAGATTGCAGCCCTTCGACGATATTGTCGAATTGGAATGCGCGCCGGTCAGCGCTGGCAAGGCCACCGGGGGACGTCGATGCGTCGCCGGTGGCGGGCGTTGGTTCGGCCGCGGCAATCGGGTCGGTCAGCCGCAGAGGTGCGCTCATCGCCCCACCTCCGCTGCCCGCGCAAAGCCGGCGACCGTTGCCTGGGCGCGGCGCAAACATCCGTCCGACACGGTCGCATGCGCCGTCGCCAGGGCGGCGTAGTCGGGTCGCGCGCTGGCCAGAAACAGGATCCGCTGCCGGCGGATTTCGCGCAAGTGCGCGGCCAAGGCCGCCAAAATCCTGGGATCGAAACTGGTTGCGGCTTCGTCGAAGACGATGACATCCGGTTCCGTGACCAGCGCAGAGATGATCGCCAGCGCGTCGGCGACATCGCGCGGGATCTCGTCACGGGTTTCCCCAATCAGCTTTTGCGCCAACCCCGCCGGATGCTGCGCGATATACTGGTCGATGCCCAGGTCCAGGCAAAGCGCCAGTGCCCGCTCTCGGTAGAGATCGGGCCGGAAACGGGTCAGGTTTTCCAGAAGCGTGCCGGTCAGCGGCCTGTACTCGCCCGAGATCAGGCTGATCCGGCGATCGAGATCCACGCCAGGATAGGTTTCCATCGCCCGCCCCTGGATATCCATGCGCAGCGTGCCATGGGCGCGCTTACCCGCGAGCGCAGCCATGGCGTGCGTGACGGCGCGCCCATCCGCGCCGGTGACCAGCAGGCAATCGCCGCGGCGGAGCGTGAATTCGGTATCCGCCGCCGGGCCGCCGTTCGGGTCGCCGTGCGCCGTCACCTGATCGATGGGCGGCAAGGCGTTCGGCGCAACCGTTCGCGCCGGCACGCTCAACAGTTTCGTCACCGTCGCCTCGTGACCGCGAATGTCATCTTCGCCGGCCAGCAGCATCTCCACCCGCAGCGCCGGCTGAACGATGCGCCCGGTCAGAAGCACCGCGGCGGCAAGCGCGCCGATGCTCAGTTGCCCGTTGATGACCAATACCGCACCGACCCCCGCGGCCGCGACCGGGGCAAGCAGGCCGGCAGCACCCGCCAGACCTTGGGCCCGTTGCACCTGTGTCGCCAGTTGCGCGCTGGTCGCCGCACTGCCGGTCATCAGCCGTTCGTAACGGCGGGCCATGAAATCCTCTGCCCCCAACGCCTTGATGACCTCGATCCCGCCCAGCGTCTCCATCAGGAAAGACTGGCGTCGGCCGTCGCGCTCCAACCGGTCGTTCGAGAGCGCGGTGATTCGGTTGCGCGCGACCCGCACTGCCAGGAACGCCGCGGCGACGAGGGTCAGAACCGTGCCGCCCAGAACCGGCGAGATCGCGATCATCACGCCGAGGAACAGAAAGATGAACGGCAGGTCCAACAGCGCGGTGCCGGTGTCGCCGGTGTGAAAGCCCCGCACACGCTCGATCTGGCCGAGTTCGTTGAAGAGTGCGCCGGGCGCCGTGTCCGCGCGCAGGCCCGGGTCCCCGAGCAGATTGCTTATCGCGGCGTGATAGGCGCCGCGTTCGAACCGGGCGCCGGCGCGGGACAGGATCACCCCGCGGGCCAGTCGCAGGGCCGCGTCGCACAGGATCGCCGCGCCCAGCGCCAGGCCCAGCACCGCCAGCGTCTCATACCCCGCATTTGGGATCACGCGGTCATAGAGCTGGATCATTACCAGCGGCAACATCAGGCCCAGCGTGTTCACCGTCAGCGAGGCCACGACAATATCGGGCGATCGGCGCAACGCGCGAAGATCCTCGATAAGTCGCATAAGCCCCGCCTCGCATGGTTTCGCGCCGTGTCTAGGGCGCGAAATTGAACATCGCGTTAAGGCCCGAACCTCACCAATTGACCGTCTCCACCCCTTCGAAGACCACGCTGCCGCCGCCGTCGAAGACGATCGTGCCCGCCGCGTCCTCGCTCAGATCCAAGTGGCTCGCGCCCTGTCCCACGACCGCGCCGCCGCCATCGAGCGTCATCGTCCATCCGGTGCCGGTGACGACATTGCCCGAAACCGAAACCGGCCCATCGACGTGCTGCAACTCGATCACATCGGTCCAGCCGCCGGTGCCGCCGGCGATGGTATCATCGCCCGCGCCGGGGCCGACGACGAACCGGTCGGCGCCGGCGCCGCCGGTCATGTCGTCATCGCCCGCGCCGCCGACGATGCTGTCGTCGCCCCCGCCACCGGACAGGATGTCGTTTCCGCCCAAACCCGAAAGCGCGTCGTCCTGGGCCGTGCCGCTCAGGGTCTCGGCCCCGGCGCTGCCGACGATCAGATTGGCGGTGTCGGTGACCGCGATCGAAAACGCCTCTTCATAGGTGCCGCCGCTCTGATCGCTGATCCGGACGGTGACGTCATGGGCGGCCTCGCTCTCGTGATCCAGCGACGCGCCGTCGGCCACGGTGATCTGACCGGTGTCCGCGTCGATCTGGAACCGCCCATCTGCGTCATCGGTCAGGCTAAAGGTCAGCACATCCCCCGCATCGGGATCGGTGCCGGTGACGGTGGCCACGACCGTGCCGTCGGCCGCCCCCTCGGCAACCGCGGTGACCTCTGTCGGCGTGCTGTCGACCCAGCCGGGACCGGTGACGTTTCCAACCGCCAGATCGCCGCCGCCCGCGACATTGCTGACGGTTCCGTCGATGCCGCCCATGGTCCAGTTCGCCATCAGCCCCTCGGCCGCCGGATCGATGGTCTGCAGCGCGCCGTCCGCCACCTCTTGCCCACTGCGGACATCGTCGAAGATCCGGACATCGTGATAGACACCCTCGAAGGTCTGCGCCGGATCGAAACCGGTGCCGGCCGTGTCCTGATGCTGCCCCAGCACCAGGTCACCACCGGAGGGCAGCGTATAGCCCGGCTGCAGGCCGGTCCCGCTGTCGGCGAGGCTGCCGTCGACATAGACCTCCCAGGCGCCGACATCGTTGTCCCACGAGACCGAGATCTGGTGCATGCCGCCGTCGAAAAGCTCCCGCGCATCAAGACCCGACACGACTTGCGACGTCGTGCCGATCTCGAAACGCAGTTCCGCGGCGCTGCCGGTATCGACGACGGAGACGCTGAACGCATCGCCGGAGGCGTTGTAGTGCAGCAGCGGCCGCGATCCGTCGCCCAACCCATTGGAAGAGAACTGCACCTCTGCGGTGAACGCGCTCAGCCCGCCCAGGATGTCGTCGTTATCGGTCAAATGCAGATAGGCGTTGTTGCCGCCATCGGTGTTCAACGCGATCCCGCTATGCTCGGTGATCTGCAGATCCGTCGGAGCGTTGTTCATCAGTTCGGTCGCCGAAACCGCGCCGTCGCCGAACAGGAAGCGTTCGACACCGGTCACCGTGTCCGTGCCTTCGTCATCGCCATCGGCGGCGTTGATGTCGGTCAGCGTGAAGGTCTGGGTGGCCGCGTCATAGTCGATCGAGAAACTGTCGCGGTCGCCGCGGTACTGAACCAGGTCGTTGCCGGCGCCGCCATCGATCTGGTCGTCGCCCCACAACCCGCTCATGTTGTCATCGCCGGTGCCGCCGTCGATCGTGTCATCGCCGGAGCCGCCGTGAAGCCGGTCGTCGCCGCCATTGCCAAGCAGCGTGTCGTCGCCGCCCCAACCATCGAAATGGTTGTCGCCATCCGAACCGATAATGGTGTCCACCCCGGCGCCATCGCCGCGGACATAGGTTTCCGCGACGCCGCTGTCCTCGAACACCGCGCCATCCCGGGACAGCACGATCGACTCCGCGACATCGGCGACGTCGACGGTCAGCGTCTGGCGGTCGCTGGCGCCATTGGCATCGGTCGCGGTCACCTCCACGACATAGGCGTTGTCGGCATCCGCGTCCTGCGCCGCCTCGAAAGACGGCGGATCGATGAAAGACAGATCGCCAGTGTCGGGATCGATCGCAAAGCGTGCCGCGTCCGCGCCGCCCGTTATGGCATAGCTGACGCTGTCGCCGGCATCGGCGTCGCCCGCCGACAGGGTTGTCACCGTGCCGGTGTTCTCGTCGACCGTGATCGCGGCCGTGTCGCCGCCACCGTCCGAAGTGATCAGCGGCGCCTGGTTTGTGCCGGTGATCGTCAATGTCAGCGTGGCGGTGTCGGTCTCGCCATTGCCGTCGGCGACCGTGTAGGTGATGACCTCGGTCGCGGTCTGACCCTCGCCCAGCGCAATGGTGGCCGGGGCCTCGCCATCGATGGCGAAGGTGAAGCTTCCGTCCGATTGCAGCACCAGCGTCCCAAAATCCGTCGCCACTTCCGCGCCGGGGGCAAAGGCGTCGCCGCCCACCGATCCGCCGGTCACCGTCAGCGCATCGCCGTCGCCGTCCGTGTCATTGGCCAGCACGTTCCCGCTGGCCTGGCCGGCGGTTTCCGAGTGCCCGGCAAGGCCGATCACGCCCGAGGACATGTCGCCATCCACGGTGTCGATCAGGGTGGTGGCGCCGGTGTCCACATCGACGGAGAAAAGGTTGCCGCCGGTGTCGATCGCAAACAGCCCGCCGCCGCCATTGGAGGCCAGGCCGAACACGTGTTCGCCGCTATCGACACCGGTCGCAATCGTGGTCGTCGGGATCGCGCCGCCATTGGCGGCGGCGTCCTCCACATCGACGCGGATGATCTCCTTGTCGGTGGTCGACAGATACAGCTCGCCCCCCACGATCGCCAGATCGCCGGCCGAGTTCACCCCAAGATCACCCAGGGCGGTCGCGGTACCGGTGTCCAGATCGACGCGGAACAGCGTGCTGTCGGAGTACCCGGCGGCATAAACCGACCCGTCGGGCGCTACGACCAGCGCGTTCGTACCGGTCGGCAACTCGCTGCTGATCCGCGACAACTCGTTGCCCGTCGCGGGGTCAAGCTCGACGATATCGGAGCCCGGAAAATCCACTGCAAAGACACGGTCGTCCTCGGTCACCGCCAGATCGGCGTAGGTTCGGCCGTTGGTGTCGCCCAACACCTCTACCTGGCCGGTGGAGACGTTGACCGTGCCGAACTGACTGTAATTGGTGAAGAAAAACGTCTCCGCAGGCGCGGCGAGAGCGGCGGTATCGTCGCCCGCGGTGACGCCCTCGTTCACGTCGGTCACCGTCACCGTCACCTCGGCCGGCGCAGAGCTTTCCAACGCGTCCGAGGCGGTCACGTGAAGCTGGTGAGTGTCGAGCGTTTCATAGTCCAGATCGGCGCCCGGTTTGACGCGGATCTCGTTGCCCACGATCTCGAAATTGGGGTCGCTGATCGGGGTGCCGGCGGCGTCGGTCAGCGTATAGCTCAGCGCATCGCCATCGGCATCGGTGGCCGCCAGCGTGGCCACGACGGTGCCGGCGGCGGCGTCCTCGGCCACGGTACTGGCGCCGGAGGCGGTCGGCGCTTCGGGGGCGGCGTTTTCGCGGATGGCGATCTCGGTTTCCAACTCTCTGGCGGTCAGGGTCCGATCGCTGAACGCGAAATACTCCACATCTATGACCGTGTCGGTGCCCTCGTCGCCATCGGCAGCGTTGGTGTCGGTGATGACGTAGGTGTCGGACCCCGACCCGTAGGACAGATCGTAATCCTCCAGCGCGCCGTCGAACACGGCGGTGTCGTCGCCGCGCCCGCCATCGAGGACGTCGTCGCCCCCGCGCCCCATCAGCGTGTCGTCCTTGGTGTCCGCATCGATGAAATCGTCGCCCTCGGCCCCGAACAGGATCTCGGCGCGGCCTCCGGCCTCGATGGTCGCCCCGTCCGGCGCCGGCACGCCGCTGAAATAGAGATCGGCGACCTCCTCCGGCGACAGCCGTTCGGAAAAGATCACCAATTCCGCCACCTGGCCGTCGAAGAAGCCTTCCAACTGGTCAATGCCGCCATCGCTCGATTTCCACTGGTCGGCGCCCACCGTGAACGGCTCGTTGCTGCCCGCCAGCGACCGGGGCACCGAATTCGTGGCCATGGTCTGGCCGTTGATCCCGATCGACATGCCGTCGGCACCCCAGGAATAGGTGACGTTGACCCAATCGCCCGGTTGCACAGCGGGATTGTCGGTGGTCAGCGACGTGGAGCCGTCGACATGCTGGTGGCGTACGCTGATCTCGCCGTCGTCGGTCAGCCTGATCCGCAGATCGCCGTCATTGTCGTCTTGCGACTCGCGCGACAGCAGCGTCTGGCTCCGATCCAGGTTGTTCGCCTGCACCCAGATCGAGATCGTCCCCTCGTTCAGGTCATAGGCGTCGTTGTCGGCGATGAGCACGTAATCGTCGTCACCGTCAAGCGCCACCGCGCTGGCGCCGGTCCAGGGACCCGGCGCGCCGAAACTGGCATCGCCGGTCAGGCTTCCGTGATTGGCGGCCGCGCTTTGATCCAAAGCCGCGCCGTCGGATTGGCCAAAGGACCAGTGCCCGGCCACCGGGCGGTCGCCGACGAAGTCGCGATAACCGCTGCCGTTCTGCAATTCCTCGGCGGTATAGCTTTCGCCATTGAACTCGAAACGCTCCACACCGGTCACGGTATCGGTGCCCTCGTCGAGCCCGTCGGCCGTGTCGCGATCGGTGATCCTAAACCGGTCGGCATCCGCGTCGTAGGCGATGTCGAAATCCTCGATGTCGCCCGCATAGGCGGCGGTATCGGTGCCCGCCTCGCCGAACAGGGCATCATCGCCGGCGCCGCCTTCGAGTATGTCATCGTCGTGGCCGCCACGCATGTGGTCATCGCCGGTTGTGCCGGTGATCGTGTCATCGCCGTCCCCGCCCGTAACAGACGTCTCGGTCACGCCGGTATCGGCAAAGACCACGCCGCCATCGGCCAGTTGGATATCCTCCGCCGCGTCCTGCACGGTCAGAGAGATCTCTTGCGGGTCCGAGGTTTCGAATGCATCCGAGGCGGTGACGTGCACGCTATGGCTGTCAGCGGTTTCGAAATCCAGTGCCGCGCCCGGTTTGACGCGGATCTCGTTGCCCACGATCTCGAAATTCGGGTCGGTGACGGGGATGCCGTCCACGTCGGTCAAGGTATAGCTTATCGTGTCGCCATCCGCGTCGGTCGCGGCCAGCGTGGCCACGACCGTGCCGGTGGCGGCATCCTCGGCCACCGCGCCGCCGCTGCTGAGCGTCGGGGCGTCCGGCCCGGTGTTTGCCTGGCGCGCAGCCTCGGTCTGCAGCTCGGCGGCGCTGTAGGTCACGCCGTTGAAGGTGAAGTTCTCGACCTGGGTGACCGTATCGGTGCCCTCGTCATCATTCGCGGCATTCAGATCGGTCAGCGTGAATGTGTCGACGGACGCATCGTAGGTCACGGAAAAATCGGACAGGTCACCGGCATAGACGGCCGTGTCCTCGCCGGTGCCGCCGTCGAGCGTATCGTTCCCCAGACCGCCTTCCAGGCTGTCATTTTCCTGCCCGCTGAACAGCTGGTCATTCCCCGAGCCCCCGTCCAGCGTATCCGCCCCGCTGCTGCCAAGCAGTTGATCGTCACCATCACCACCGTGCAGTGCGTCATCGCCCGTGCCACCGTTCAGAAAATCGTTCCCCGCGCCACCCGACAGGTCGTCGTCACCCTGCTCGCCAAAGAGCCGATCCGCGCCGGAGGACCCGCCGTCGAGCGTATCGTTGCCATAGCCACCGTAGAGCATGTCAGCGCCGGCGCCGCCATCGAGCGTGTCGTCGCCATAGCTGCCGTAAAGCCTGTCGTCATCGGCCCCGCCATCGAGCGTATCGTCGTCCTCGCCACCGCGCAGCGTGTCGTTCCCGTCACCGCCCAGAAGCGTGTCGTCGCCAGAGCCGCCGATAATCTCGTCATTGCCCTGATCGCCGATGAGCGTGTCCGCATCGTGGCCGCCGTCGATCATGTCGTCGCCCAGCCCGCCTTCCAGACGATCTTCGCCCGCCTTTCCGTCCAGGATGTCGTCACCGGCCCCACCATAGACCGTGTCGCCGCCGGTATTGCCGTCGATGCGGTCATCCCCGTCACCGCCGGTGATCGAGCGTTCGGTCACACCGACATCGCTGAACACCGCACCGCCATCCGCGAGTTGGATATCCTCGGCGGCATCGTCGATGCGCAGCGTCACGGGCTGGGGTGCGGAGGTCTCTAACGCGTCCGAGGCGGTGACGTGCACCTGTTGGCTGTCGGCCGCCTCGAAATCGAGCGCCGCGCCGGGTTTGACACGGATCTCATTGCCCACGATCTCGAAGTTAGGGTCGCTGATCGGGGTGCCGGCAGCATCGGTCAGCGTATAGCTCAGCGCATCGCCGTCGGCATCGGTGGCGGAGAGCGTCGCCACCACCGTGCCGGCGGCGGCATCCTCGGCCACCGCACCGCCGCCCGAAAGCACCGGCGTATCCGGCGCCGTGTTCGCCTGGCGCGCGGCCTCCGCCCGCAGATCGGCGGCAGAGTAATCCGCATCGGCAAAACGAAACGTCTCCACCCCGGTGACGGTGTCCCGGCCCTCGCCCGGCACATCGGTGCGCAGATCGGTCAGGGTGAACGTGTCGGTCGCGGCGTCATAGTCCACCGCCATGTCGGCCAGGTCGGCATCATAGGCGGCGGTGTCGGTGCCCGCGCCGCCGAAAAGGCGGTCGTTGCCGCCGGCACCGCGCAGCAGATCGTCGCCCGCGCCACCGTCCAACGTCTGGTCCCGCGCATCGCCGGCAAGCTGGTCGTCGAAGCCCGAGCCGGCGATGTCCGTCGCATCGGCATAGATGTCGCCCGCCGCCACGCCGCCCTGGCCGTGCACCGGCGCGCTGAGGTCCACCACGACACCGGTCGCCGCGTCGGTGAAATCGACGCGAAGCGCGCTTTCGGCCACGGCCAGTTCCGCCGCATCCCCTGGCGCCACGCTGTCATCGGGGCCAAGCCGGGCGGTCAGCAGACGCCCGCCGAGGATCACATCGCCATCCACCGCGACTTCGACAACGCCATCGGGGCTGCCGGCGCGCAGGTCGGTGAACCAAATCGTATCCCCGGCGTCGGAGGTGTCGATGGCATAGTCGCCGATCTCGCCCGTCAGTTCGGGCGTCGGCGCCGGCGTCGTGACCGGCGGCGTGACTGGCGGTGTGACTGGCGGCGCCACGGGGGCCACCGGGTCCGGGGTGTCCTCCGCATCCGGGCCGGCGGGATCCGGCCCGCCAGACACCGGAGGTTCCGGCTCCTCGGCCGGGGTTTCCGCCTCCGCGCCCGTATCCGGGCCGTCCTCCGGCGCGGTCACGGCCGGGGGCTCGCTGCCATCCGTGTCGGTGCTGTCGGTGTCTTGCGCGCCCTGCGGTGCGGCACCGCGCGGTGGCGCGGTCGCGCCGGTCGTGGCGCTATCGCCGGTTGTGGCGGTATTGCCGGTCACCGTGGTGTCGCCGGCGCCGGCGGGTGCGGCGCCGGCACCATCCACCGGCGCGGACGGATCGCGCGGGCCCGGCGCCGCATCGGCCGAGGCCGCCCCGCCCTGCGCGGCAACGGGGGCCGCGTCTTGGCCCGGGACGTCGCGGCCGGGCAGGTCCACCGCCGGCGGCTCCGGCGCGCGCGGCGTCGCATCGGCATTGGCCTGCGCAGCCGCCGCGCCGGGATCCGACAAAGCCAGATCGAAGGCCGGCGTACCGCCGGCACCGGCCGCGGCGTCCCCGGCCGCGGGTGCCCGCGCGGCCGCTTCGGGGTCGGTCTCGGTCTGCGGGCGTTCAAAGGCCCGCGCCTCCGACCCGCGCAGAAACCCCAGCAGGTTCGCCATCGTCACCGCCGCACCCAGCGCGCCCGCGGTTTCCACCGTCGGCGAACCGGCCGTCTTCAGTGCCTGCGACGTATCGGCATCGTCGCCAGCGCGGTCGGCACGCCGTGCCTCCTGCGCCTTGTCAGACGCCTTGTCCTGGCCAGATGCACCCAGTTTACGCGCAAGGAAACCGATCATCACAAACACTCCGAATAGCTTGCCGGGGTGATGCGCGTATTTCGTGAACGATTCCCTTATTTCCAGGGAAATCCGTTTACCAATATCGAATTTTAAACCACTGGAATATCATGGTTAATCGCCGCCACGCGGTGCTTGGAGCGCGGCCACGCCCTTGCCCCGGCGGCCGGCCAGATCGATGACGTACTGCCAGGCGACGCGGCCCGAACGCCCGCCGCGGGTCTGTTGCCATTCGATCGCCTCCGCCCGCAGCGTGGCATCGTCTATCTCAAGCCCCAGCGCATCGGCATAGCCGCGGATCATCGCCAGATAGGCATCCTGATCGCAGGGGTGAAAGCCCAGCCACAGCCCGAACCGGTCGCTCAGCGACACCTTCTCCTCCGTCGCCTCGGACGGATTGATGGCAGAGCTTCGCTCGTTCTCGATCATCTCCCGCGGCATCAGATGGCGCCGGTTGGAGGTCGCATACAGCACCACATTGTCGGGCCGCCCCTCGACCCCGCCATCCAGAATCGCCTTCAGCGACTTGTAATGGGTGTCGTCGCGGTCGAAGCTCAGGTCATCGCAGAACAGCAGGAACCGCGGCGCGGCGCCGCGCAGCAGCGCCAGCAGCCGGCCGATGCTGGGCAGATCCTCGCGCTGGATCTCCACCAGTTTGAGGTCGGGAAACTCCGACGCCAACGCGCCATGGGCGGCCTTGACCAGCGAGGATTTGCCCATCCCCCGCGCGCCCCAAAGCAGCGCGTTGTTGGCGGCGAAACCGGCGGCAAAGGCGCGGGTGTTGGCCATCAGCGTGTCGCGGGCGCGGTCAACTCCGACCAGCAGCTCAAGCGGGACCCGGTTGACCTGCGCCACCGGGCTCAGCCGGTCGGGACCGGTGTGCCAGACATAGGCCGGCGCCGCGAAATCGGGCGCCGCGGCGGGTGGTGGGCTGATCCGCTCCAGGGCGGCGGCGATGCGCGCCAGGGGGTCGTCGCTCATGCGCCGGTCATTCACGCGCCGGGTTTGGCCTGCGGCTCGTCTTCATCGTCGTAATAGCCCTCGGCGCGCAACTGCGCCTCGCGCTTGTTCTCGATGATGCGCACCAATTGGATCGAAACCTCGTAAAGCGCATAGACGACGGTAAACAGGATCACCTGCGTGATCACATCCGGCGGCGTCACCAGCGCGGCGAGCGTGAGGATGCCGACGATTGCGTATTTGCGCATGCGCCGCAGGCTTTCGGCCGTCACCAGCCCCGCCTTGCCCATCAGCGAAAGCAGCACCGGCAACTGAAAACATAGGCCAAAGGCCACGATGAACTTCAGCGTGATGTCGAGCGACTCGTTGACCTTGCCCAGAAAGATGATGTCGACCCCGGTGTCCGCCGGCGGCGGCGCGCCCTCGGCGATGTCCACCTCCGGCGGCGCGGTCATCAGCCCGGCAAACAGGCTGGCGACATCGGCAAAGCCCAGGAAAAACTGCATCGCCAGCGGCGTCACCACGAAATGGGCGAAAGCCGCACCCATCATGAACAACACCGGAGAGGCGATCAGGAACGGCAGAAACGCCGATTTCTCGGACCGGTAGAGCCCCGGCGCCACGAAGCGCCACATCTGATGCGCGATCACCGGGAAGGACGCCGCCAACCCGAACACCATCGAGATCCGGATCAGGGTAAAGAAATACTCCTGCGGCGAGGTGTAGATCATGCGCGGATCGGGGTCGCCCAACGCGCGCAGCGTGGCCTCGATCGGGCCGACCAGGAAATCCAGGATCGCGCTGGCAAAGGCGAAACAGACCACCATGCCAACCAAAAAGGCCAGTACCGACCGGATCAGCCGCGTGCGCAACTCCGCCAGATGCTCGATCAACGGCGCGGCGCTGTCTTCGATCTCGTCCTCTTCGTCGCGCATTCAGCCCTCGGCTTTCGGCGCCGGTTCGGGCGTGGGCGCGGCGTCCGGCTTCGGCTTCGGCGTGGCGGCCTGGGTGGCCGTCTGTGTGGCGGTCTCGGCCGCGGTATCTGCAGGGGTGTCCGCAGGGGTGTCGGCGGCGGTCCGGGCGGCCGCAGCCGGCGGCGCCGGGGCGCCGGGGTCGGGCTTCGGCGCTGTCGCGTCGGCGCTGTCGCCGTCTTTCAGGATCGAATTGGCATAGGACTTGGCCGATTTGGTCGCCGAATTCAGCCCCAGATCGTTGACCGCGCGCAGCCCCTTGGCCGCCTCTTTCACGCCGCTTTGGTCGGCGGCCTCCTCCATCGAGCGCTGGAATTCGCGCGCCATACCGCGCATCCGGCCCATGAACTGGCCGGCGGTGCGGAACATCCCCGGCAGGTCCTTTGGGCCGACGACGATCAGCGCCACGATGCCGATGATCAGCAGTTCCAGAAAGCCGATGTCGAACATCGAAGGCTCAGGCCTTGTCCTTCTCGCCCTCGGGCGTGACGTCGCGCGCTTCCTCGGCGCTCGCGGCCTCGATCTCCTTCTTGCCGTCATCCAGCCCCTTGCGGAAACTGGTGATGCCTTTGCCGACCTCGCCCATCATCGACGAAATCTTACCGCGGCCGAACAGTACCAGCACGACCACCGCGATCAGGATCAGGCCCATCGGGCCGATATTGTTGAGCATCAGGATCTCCCATCACTGCCGCCAAAACACCCGTGCGCGGCGGCGACCGCCCCGCGCTGGACATTTGGTTTATGTATTGCGCGCCGGGGCCGGGATAAAGCCCAAACGCCGCACGGGTGGGCAAATTCGTTACAGATATGGGTCTTTGACCCGGCTTTGACGCTGAGAGGGAAAGACGAAACAGCGGTCGCGGCGCAGCGAAAGCCATAGTTTCGTCCCCGGCTTGGGCAGAAACACCCCCGACACGGCCGCCTTCAGGGCAGAGCCGTCATGGGCCATACGCACCTCGACGACGCTTTGCGCGCCCATGTAGCGCGCCTGCGACACCGCACCCAATGCCGGCACGCCATCGACGGCGGTCGGGCGTGGGCCGCCATCGGTCCGGTCGAAGTCGAGCCGCATATGCTGCGGGCGGATGATGATCTCCACATCGGCACCGTCGCGCAGTTCGGGGCACGCGAACCGGCCGAAGGGCGTGTCCGCGGCGCGGTCGTGCACCACGCCCTGCACGGTGTTGACGTCCGAAAAGAACGCCGCGGCGGCGGCATCCGCCGGGGCGTTGTAGATGTCATAGGGCGCGCCCTCCTGCACGATCCGGCCGGCGCGCATCAGCGCGATCCGGTCGGCCATGCGCATCGCCTCGTCCGGTTCGTGGGTCACCAGCACCACGGCGGCCCCCTCCTCGCGCAGGATCCGCAGCGTGTCGTCGCGGATGCCGTCGCGCAGGCGGTTGTCCAGGCCCGAGAACGGCTCGTCCATCAGCATCAGCCGCGGCCGGGGCGCCAGCGCGCGCGCCAGCGCCACGCGCTGCTGCTCGCCGCCCGACAGGTGATGCGGATAAAGATCGGCCTTGTCGGCCAGCCCGACCCGCGCCAGCAAGTCGCGCACCCGAGCCTCCGCCCCCTTGCCGGCGCCGAAGGCGACGTTTCCGGCGGCGCTCAGATGCGGGAACAGCGCGAAATCCTGAAACATCATGCCGACGCCGCGCCGTTCGGGCGGCACATGGGTACCGGGCCCTTCGACCAGCGCGCCGTCGATTTCCACGCGGCCCGAGGATGCCCGCTCCACGCCCGCGATCATCCGCAGCGTCGCCGATTTGCCGCAGCCCGAGGGGCCCAGCAGGCAGACGACCTCTCCCGATGTCACGCGCAGCGACAGGCCGCGCACGATATCCGCCCCGCCGGCGCGGAAGGTCAGATCGGTGGCGGCAAGGCGCGGTGTGTCTGGCATCGGCGGGCGCAAACCCAATCGTTTCGGTCAGCTTTGACCCGCAGGTAACCCCGCCCCGCCGCGCCGGCAAGGTGTGCGTGCAATTCCGGCCTGGCCAAGACCGCCGCGCCCCGGGCTTGACCCGGGGCCTCTGGTGCGGCGCCGGGGCTTGAGGCCCCGGATCGGGTCCGGGGCGCGTTTCGACGAAATCCGGCGGGGGATCTTTGGCCGCCTAAAGCGTGGCGTTGATCGCGCCGCCATCCAGAAGGATGTTCTGGCCGACGATGAACCCGGCCTTTTGCGAACACAGGAACGCGCACATCGCGCCGAACTCTTCCGCGGTGCCATAGCGGCGGGCGGGGATGGTCTGCTCGCGCTGATCGCGCGCCGCCTCGACAGAGATGTTCTGCGCTCGGCTGACCGCACCGTCCAACATGTCCGCCCGGTCGGTGGCGTGGATGCCGGGCAGTATGTTGTTGATCGTCACGCCAAAGGACGCCACCTGCCGCGCGGTCCCGGCGACGAACCCGGTCAGCCCCGCGCGCGCGGTGTTTGACAGGCCCAGTTGCGGGATCGGCGCCTTGACCGAGCCGGAGGTGATGTTGACCACCCGCCCCCAGCCGCGGTCGACCATGCCCGGCAGACAGGCCTGCATCAGCGCCACCGGCGTCAGCATGTTGGCATCCAGCGCGGCGATGAAATCGTCACGGCTCCAGTCCGACCACAGGCCGGGCGGCGGGCCGCCGGCATTGGTGACCAGGATGTCGGCGCCCTGCCCCGCCTCCAGCACCGCGGCGCGATCGGCTTCCGCGGCGATATCGCCGGCCACCGCGGTGACCTCCACCCCATGGGTGTCGCGGATCGCGGCGGCGGTCTCGGCCAGCGCCTCGGCCCCGCGGGCGTTGATCACCAGGTTGACGCCAGCCTCCGCCAGGGCCTCGGCACAGCCCCGGCCCAGACCCTTGGAGGCGGCGCAGACGATCGCCTTCTTCCCCGCAATACCCAGATCCATCGCATGCCTCCCGGTTGGTTCGCGCGCACCTGACGCCCGACCGGTTGGGGTGTCAAGCGCCGTAGACCGCCTGCGCCTCGCCCCTGAGCCAGCGGGTAAAGGCGCGGAACGGGCCCGGGCCATGGCTGATCCGGGCCACGCCCAGCCCGGCCATGGCGGCACTGTCGGGCGTGGTCTTCATCGCCATGATGTTGACCGGCAGCGGTGCCGCGGCGCACAGCCGCTCGATCAGGCCCGGATCGGCCAGACCGGGCGCGAAAAAGCCGCTCGCGCCGGCCCCGGCATAGGCCTGCGCCCGTTCCAGCGCGGCATCCACCATCGCCGCATCATGGGTGTCGGGCGCGGCCTTCAGAAAGATGTCCGTGCGGGCGTTCACGAAGAAACCGGCGCAGACCGGGTCGACAGCGCCGCGAATGGCGGCGATGCGCGCCGCCTGGGCATCGATCGCGTGCAGCCCCTGGCCGCCGACGACCTGATCCTCGATATTGCAACCGATCACGCCGGTTTCGGCGGCCCGGGCGACGTTCGCGGCCGCCTCTTCGGGCGCTTCGGCATAGGCGCCCTCGAAATCCAGGGTCACCGGCAGATCGACCGCGGCGACGATGCGGCGGGCATTCTCCAACGCCAGGTCCAGCGGCAGATCATGCCCGTCGCCATGGCCGAACGCGGCCGCGACGGACCAACTGCCGGTGGCAAGCGCCGGCGCCCCGCCGGCCGCCACCGCGGCGGCGCTGCCGGGGTCCCAGATGTTGAAAAGCTCCACCGGCTCGCCGGGCCGATGCAGGGCGGCGAAAGCCGCGGCGCGCGCTGCGTTGTCCATGTCGGATCCCCCCTTTTGGATTGCCTCTACCATCCCGCGCCCGGCGGCGGAACCGGCACCTGCACCGTTGACGTAGCGACAGCCTCGGCGGCCGGGCCGCCGTCGGCGGAAATCGGCCGCGCGCCAAGCCCTTGATCAAAAATGCGAATATCGCAATGTAAACGGAAGTTCTAGATCCGCCCGCCGCCGCTAGCCCGCCGGTCAACCATAGTGCAATTCCGCCGGCGGCGGCGGCGGTCCACCCCTGGCGTACTGCGGCCTTCACCGCGCGGGCGTCGCATTTTAGCTCCACCGACGGGGCCCGTGCAGAGATCTCCGGCCGGCGGTCCGACGTTTTCCTTGTCCTCGTCGGGCAGCCGCGCCGGTTCGGACGCGGTGACAACCAACGCGGGTATGGTCGCTCTGCCCGCGGTCGCCGGACACACCACCGGCGATGCCCGGCGGCGGAGGGAGGGGAACACACGCCGCCAAAGCGTGCGCCGCCGCCGCCGGGGCTCGACCCAACCTTTTCGCGCGCAGCCGCCTTTTGCCGGCGCCGCGCCGTCCCCACATCTGATTCACAGCCGCAACAGGGGGAGTTGCCCGCCGTGAAATCGATCCTGGCCGCCACCGATCTGTCCATCCGCTCCGACCGGGCGCTGACCCGAGCCATGCGGCTTGCCGCCGCGCACAAGACCCGGCTGACGGTCCTGCATGTCGTCGATGACGCGCTGCCCCAAGACATGGCCGATGCCCAAGCCGCCGCCGCCGCGCATCCGCGCCTTTTGCGACCGCCTGCCCGAAGCCGCGGAGGTCACCCCGCATGTGGAGGTCTTGTCGGGCAGCCCAGTGGCCGAGATCGTCACCCTGGCCCGCGACGAACGCCCCGATCTGATCGTACTGGGCCTGCACCGCGACCGCGGCCTGTGGGACACGATCCGCGAAACCACCATGGAACGGATCGTGCGGATCAGCCCGCGCCCGGTGCTGCTGGTGACAGATGCGGTCGACCATGACTACACCCGCGCGCTGGCCGCGGTCGACACCTCGAAAGCCTGCACCGCAGCACTTCTGGCGGCGGCCCGGCTGGTCGATCTGAAGACCATCGACAGCTTTTACGCCTATCACGTCCCCTTCCGCGGGCTGCTGCCCGGATCCGACAGGACCGCCTTCGCCAAACCCTATCTGGCCGAAGCCGCCCGCGATCTGGATCTGTGGCTGAAGGCGACGCCGACGCTGGCCGATCTGCCGCGGCCCCGGATCGTCAACGCCATCGTGGCGGAGGCCGTGGCCCAGGCCATCGCCCGCCACACGCCGCAACTGTTCATCGCCGGCGCCCATGGCAGCGCCAGCTCGGCGCGGTTCCGGCTGGGCAGTCTGACCGCGGATCTGGTCCGCGACCCGCCCTGCGATCTGCTGGTGGCGCGCACCCTCACCGCCGACTGAACATCGACCGACCTGCCGGGCCGCCGCGCCACTTCTCGGAACCGAACGGAACCGGTTCCAGGCCGGGTTTTCGATCCGAATTCAAAGGTCTGAGCAAAATCAGGGGATCCGGTAGTTTCAATCCGGTCCGGTTTTGCTCTATACGCCCGCCCATGCTCGACCGCGCCCATAACGCCGCCCCGCTGCCGCCGGAAATCGCCCGGCGGCGGACCTTTGCCATCATCTCTCACCCCGATGCCGGCAAGACCACGCTGACGGAGAAGTTCCTGCTTTACGGCGGGGCGATCCAGATGGCCGGCCAGGTCCGCGCGAAGGGCGAGGCGCGGCGGTCGCGGTCCGATTTCATTCAGATGGAGAAGGACCGCGGCATCTCCGTCTCCGCCTCGGCGATGTCCTTCGAATACGGCGATCACTGGTTCAATCTGGTCGACACGCCGGGCCACTCGGACTTTTCCGAGGACACCTATCGCACGCTGACCGCGGTCGATGCCGCGGTGATGGTGATCGACGGCGCGAAGGGCGTGGAAAGCCAGACCCAGAAGCTGTTCGAGGTCTGCCGCCTGCGCGATCTGCCGATCCTGACCTTTTGCAACAAGATGGACCGCGAAAGCCGCGATACGTTCGAGATCATCGACGAGATCCAGGAAAACCTGGCCATCGACGTCACCCCCGCCTCCTGGCCCATCGGCGTGGGGCGCGATTTCATCGGCTGCTATGACATGATCCGGGATCGGTTGGAGTTGATGGACCGCGCCGACCGCAACGTCAAAGCCGAAAGCATCGCCATCGACGGGCTGGACGATCCCAGGATCGCGGAGCATGTGCCGCCCGAACTGCTGGGGCAGCTCCGCGAAGAGGTCGAGATGGCGCGCGCATTGCTGCCGGGCTTCGACCGGCAGGCCTTCCTGGACGGCACGCTCAGCCCGATCTGGTTCGGATCCGCGATCAACTCTTTCGGGGTGCAGGAACTGATGCGCGGCATCGGCGATTTCGGCCCCGCGCCGCAGGTGCGCCCCGCTGCTGAGCGTCAGGTTTCCCCCTATGAAACAAAGGTTTCCGGCTTTGTCTTCAAAGTGCAGGCGAACCTGGATCCCAAGCATAGGGATCGCGTCGCCTTTGTCCGGCTGTGCTCGGGCCATTTCAATCGGGGCATGAAGCTTACCCATGTCCGCGCGGGCAAGCCGATGGCGATCTCCAACCCCGTGCTGTTTCTGGCCAACGAGCGTGAACTGGCCCAAGACGCCTGGGCCGGCGACATCATCGGCATTCCCAATCACGGGCAGTTGCGCATCGGCGACGCGCTGACCGAGGGCGAGACGCTCCGGTTCACCGGGATCCCCTCCTTCGCGCCGGAACTGCTGCAATCGGTGCGCGCCGGCGACCCGATGAAGGCCAAGCACCTGGAAAAGGCGTTGACCCAGTTTGCCGAGGAAGGTGCCGCGAAACTCTTCAAGCCGACGGTCGGCGCAGGCTGGGTCGTGGGCGTGGTCGGGCAGTTGCAGTTCGACGTGCTGGCCAGCCGGATCGAGCTGGAATACGGCATCCCCGTGCGGTTCGAGCCGACGCAATTCACCTCCGCCCGCTGGGTGTCGGGGCCGCAAAAGGCGGTGGAGGCGCTGGTGAATGCCAACAAGGGCCATATGGCGGCCGACCATGACGGCGACCCGGTCTACATGACCCGTCTGCAATGGGATATCGACCGCATCGCCCGCGACCATCCCGATGTCGCGCTGACCGCCACCAAGGAAACGCTGGGCTAGGGAAAAAAAGGGTCAGAGTGAAACAATCTGATCCTAGGATTTTGCTCAAACGATTGAATCTGGGCCAGAACCCTTCTTCGGATTGCGTCAGTCTGAAACGGTTTCGGTCTCGCGGAACTCCGGCGTGTCCGGGCCGCATTCCAAGACGGGTTTGGTGTGGTGGCCGCCGTGCCGAAACAGTATAACATTACAAATTTACCGATTCCGACAGGACCCCACCCATGCCGCGCATCCCGCTTCTGCTGCTTGCCCTCTGCCTGGCGGCCCCCGTCGCTGCCGCCGATGGCCACGCCCATGATAATCACGCCGAACACAGCGACCATGACGACCACGAAAACCACGAAGACCACGCAAACGACGGCGGCCATACCGGGCACGACGATCACAGCGACCACCTGGCGCGCCTGGACGGTGTGGAGGTCTTGCACGCCTGGACCCGGGCCACATCCGACGACAGCGCCGCGGTCTATCTGGAGGTGCGCAACGAAAGCGATGC
>JBCDDF010000047.1:0-23307 GCA_039180525.1 Pseudomonadota bacterium | reverse complement strand
TTCCTGACCGATGCGATCCCCGAAATCGCCGCCTGGTCTGCCGAACACGGCCGCAAGCTGCCGCTTCTGCGCGATGTCGACAGCTCTTACTATCTGCGCCAGGACACCCAAGGCCTGAACCTCGGCCCTTATGAGCGGAACTGCCGCGCGCATTGGACCACCGCCGCCGACCCAATGCCGGACGATTTCAGCTTTCAGCTTTATCCCGACGATCTGGACCGGCTGGAATGGTATATCGAGGATGCCATGGCCCGGGTGCCGCTATTGGGCAGCCAGGGCGTGTCGCGGGTGATCAACGGCCCGATCCCCTACGCCCCCGACGGCCACCCGATGATCGGCCCGATGCCCGGTGTCGATGATGCCTTTGAGGCGCATTCCTTCACCTTCGGCATCGCCCAGGGCGGTGGCGCGGGCAAGGTGATGGCCGAATGGCTGGTCAATGGCGGCACCCATGACGACATGTGGCCGGTCGACCCGCGCCGCTTCACGAACTACGCCGATGACGACTATGCCCTGGCCAAGGCGCAGGAGGTCTATGGCCACGAATACGCGATGCATTTCCCGCATCAGGAATGGCCCGCGGGCCGCGGCAAGCGGGTGTCGTCGCTCGACGCCACGCTGCGGGCGGCGGGCGGGCAGATGGGCGTCTATGGCGGGTGGGAACGGGCCAACTGGTTCGCCGCCCCCGGCGACGACACCGCCTATGCCCCCACCCAGACCTGGGACCGTGCCGGCCCGTGGGAGCCGCGCGTGCGCGCCGAATGCGCGGCCGTGCGCGATCATGCGGGCGTGCTGGCGCTGCCCGGCTTCTCCCGCTTCGCCGTCGGCGGCCCGGGTGCCGCGGCGGCGCTGGATACGCTGATTGCTGGGGCGTTGCCCAAGGTCGGCCGCCTGACCTTGGGCTATTTTCCCGACGAACGCGGCCGCATCCTGACAGAGATGTCGATCCTGCGCGACGCCGAGGATGCCTTCCTGCTGATCACCGCCGCGCCGGCGCGCTGGCATGACTTCGAGTTGCTGCGCCGTGGCCTGGGCCCGGATATCGAGTTGCGCGACGTCACCGAAGAAACCGAGGCGCTGATCCTCACCGGCCCCGCCGCGCGCGACCTGTTGGCGCCGCTGACCGATGGCGATCTGTCCCGCGGCTGGCTGACCCATCAGGGTGCCACGGTCGCCGGGCACACCGCGCGGCTGGTCCGCGTCAGCTTCGCCGGCGAATTGGGGTGGGAGGTTCACGCCGCCCCGCACGCGATGCCCGACATCTATGCCGGGCTGACCGGCGCGGACGCGCAGCCCTTCGGCATGTACGCGCTGGATACGCTGCGACTGGAGAAGGGCTATCGCAGTTGGAAGGGCGATTTGTCCTCCGCCTATACCCTGCTGGAGGCCGGGCTCGACCGGTTCCTGCGGCTCGACAAGCTGGCCGATTTCCCCGGCAAGGCGGCGCTGCGGGCCGAGGCCGCGGCCGGCCCGGCGCGCCGCTGCGTGACGCTGCGCATCGAAACCGGCCCGCGCGATGCGCCCTATATGGCGGGCGTCTGGGACGGCGCGCAGGCGGTGGGGGAGGTGACGTCCGCCGGCTACGGCTACCGCGTCGATGCGGCGCTGGCGCTGGCCATGGTCGCGACCGATCATGCGCAGCCCGGCACGCGACTGACCGTCGACATCTTCGGCGACCGGTGTGCGGCGGAAGTTCTGCCCGACGGCCCGGCCTGGGATCCCGCCAACGCGCGGATCCGCGCATGACCCCCCCGGCCCAGGCCCGCGCGGTCATCATCGGCGGCGGCATCATCGGGTGTTCCGTCGCCTATCACCTGGCGAAGCGCGGCTGGTCGGACGTGGTGCTGCTGGAACGCAAGCGGCTGACCTCCGGCACCACCTGGCATGCCGCCGGCCTGATCGCGCAGTTGCGCGCGACCAAGAACATGACCCGCCTGGCGAAATACAGCCAAGAGCTCTACGGCGCGCTGGAGGCGGAAACCGGCGTCGCCACCGGCTTTCGCCGCACCGGCTCCATCACCGTCGCCCTGACCGAGGCGCGGCGGGAGGAAATCCGCCGCCAGGCGTCGATGGCGCGGGCCTTCGGGGTGGAGGTCGAGTGGATCGACCCGGCCGAGGTCGCCGCCCGCTATCCGGCGCTGAACTGCGATGGCGTGCTGGGTGGGGTCTATGTTCCGTTGGACGGGCAGGGCGACCCCGGCAACATCGCCCAGGCGCTGGCCAAGGGCGCGCGCCAGAACGGCGCCCGGATCTTTGAGAACACCAAGGTCACCGCGCAACATGTCACCGGCGGCCGCGTGACCGGCGTCACCTGGGAACGCGATGGCGACAGCGGGCAGATCCAGGCCGATTGCGTGGTCAACTGCGCCGGCATGTGGGCGCACGAGGTGGGCCGCGCGGCCGGTGTGAACATCCCGCTCCAGGCGTGCGAGCATTTCTACGTCGTCACCGAACCCATCGCCGATCTGCCCGCGCTTCCGGTGCTGCGCGTGCCCGACGAATGCACCTACTACAAGGAAGAGGCCGGCAAACTTCTCATCGGCGCCTTCGAACCCGTCGCCAAACCCTGGGGCGTGGATGGCATACCGGCGGCATTCGAGTTCGACCAACTGCCCGAAGACGTGGACCATTTCGAGCCGATCCTGGAACGCGCCATGGATCGCCTGCCGGCGCTGGCCACCGCCGGCATCCGCACCTTTTTCAATGGCCCGGAAAGCTTTACGCCGGACGATGCCTATCATCTGGGTCTGGCGCCGGAGTTGGACAATTACTGGGTCGCCGCCGGGTTCAACTCGGTCGGCATCCAATCCGCCGGCGGCGCCGGCATGGCGCTGGCCGCCTGGATGGACGATGGCGCCCGGCCCTTCGATCTGGGCGACGTGGATATTGCCCGGATGCAGCCCTTCCAGGGCAACCGCCGCTATCTGGTCGAACGCGCCAAGGAAACCCTGGGCCTGCTCTATGCCGACCACTTCCCCTATCGCCAGAAAGCGACTGCGCGCGGCATCCGCCGCTCGCCCCTGCATGGCGCGCTCGCCGCCCGCGGCGCGGTGTTCGGCGAATTCGCCGGCTGGGAACGCGCCAACTGGTTCGCCGAACCCGGCCAACGGGCCGAATACACCTATACCTGGACCCGTCAGAACTGGTGGGAAAACGCCGCCCGTGAACACCGCGCCGTGCGCGAAGGTGTGGGCATCTACGACATGTCCTCTTTCGGCAAGATCCGTGTCGAGGGGCCGGAGGCGGAGGCGTTCCTGAACCGCGTCGCCGGTGGCGACTGCGCCGTGCCCGAGGGCCGCATCGTCTATACCCAGTTCCTGAACCCAGCCGGCGGGATCGAGGCCGATGTCACCATCGCCCGGCTGTCGGAAACCGCGTTTCTGGTCGTCACGCCCGCCGCGACCCGCCTGGCCGACGAAACCTGGCTGCGCCGCCACTTGGGCGATGCGCGCGCCGTCATCACCGATGTCACCGCAGGTGAGGCGGTCATCGCGGTCATGGGCCCCCGCGCCCGCGACTTGATGCGCGCGGTCTCGCCTGACGATCTCTCCGACGCGGCCCACCCGTTCCGCGCCACCCGCCGGATCGAGATCGGCCTGGCCCATGCCCGCGCCCACCGCGTCTCCTATGTCGGCGAACTTGGCTGGGAACTTTACGTCTCGTCGGACATGGCCGTCCATGTGTTCGAGACGCTGATGGAGGCCGGCGCCGACATGGGCGCGCGGCTCTGCGGGCTGCACATGATGGACAACTGCCGGCTGGAAAAGGGCTTCCGCCATTTCGGCCACGACATCACCTGCGAGGATCACGTGCTGGAGGCTGGCCTGGGCTTTGCCGTCAAAACCGCGAAACCCCGGTTCATCGGCCGCGACGCGGTGCTGCGCAAAAAGGAAACCGGGCTGCAAACCCGCCTGGTCCAGTTCCGCCTGCGCGACCCCGAACCGCTGCTCTACCACAACGAACCGATCCTGCGCGACGGCACGGTCGTGGGCTACCTGACCTCCGGCGGCTATGGCCATGCGTTGGGCGCCGCGGTCGGCATGGGCTATGTCCCCAGCGCCGATGACACGCCCGACACACTGCTCGCCTCGACCTTCCAGATCGAAATCGCTGGAACCCGTGTCGCCGCCGCCGCCGCCCTGCGCCCCTTCTACGACCCCAAAGGCACCCGCATACGGTCCTGACCCGGCTTCTTTGTTCTAAAAATATCCCCGCCGGAGGCATGAAATCCCCCCCCCTGCGCCCCGCCCGAAAGACACCGTCACAAGAAGTGAGCGCCGCGGGGCGTGCAGCCGCCGCCGCAAAGGATTATGTTCCCACCATGAGCATAATGACCCGCAGACAGGCGCTCGCCCTGACCGCCGCCGCGCTGACGGTGCCGGCCACCGGCGCTTCGGCACAGGACCGGTCGGTCCTTGTCGAAGTCAGCAAATACCTCAACCAACTGACCGCGATCCAGGGCCAGTTCACCCAGGTGAACGCCGACGGCTCGCGGATCGGCGGTCAGTACTACATGCTGCGCCCCGGCCGGATCCGGTTCGAATACGATGGCAACCAATCGATGGTCATGGCCGATGGCAGCAGCGTCGGCGTGTTCGACGCCAAATCGACCAACATCGTCCAGCGGTATCCCCTGTCGCAAACCCCGCTGCGGCTGCTGCTCAGGCGCGACATCGACCTGGCCGCGCAGGGCGTCGCGGTCTCCACCGGGTCGCAGGACGGGTTCACCTCGGTCGTGCTGCGCGACCCGCGGCGCCCGCGCGACGGCTATATGACGCTTGTGCTGCGCAACAGCCCGCCGTCGCTGAACCAATGGACGGTGACCGACAGGTCCGGGCGCAACACCACCGTGGTGCTGAACACGATCGAACGCGCGCCCAACATGTCGCGGCGGCTGTTCAACATCGCGGCAGAGGTCAACAACTGGCAGCTTGGCCGGCGCTAGAGCAAAAACGGATCAGATTGAAACAATCTGATCCTAGGATTTCGGTCCAGATCCCCCGGCTTTCCGGCGCAACGCGCCCCGGACTTGATCCGGCCTGACCGAGACAGATCGCCGCTTTCCTTTTTCCCGGCGATCTGCCATATCCGCCGCCATTGCGGGCGCACCGGCCGCGATACGCCTCTGCGACGACCCGGCTGGACGACATCCCGGCCACGGCCGGCGCAGCGGCGCCGACCTCACGATCAGATCCGAAGGAGATCACCGATGTCGATCACGCCCGAGCTGAAGCAACAGCTCATCAAGGAATATGGCGCCAAGGATGGCGACACAGGCTCGGCCGATGTGCAGATCGCGATCTTGACCTCGCGCATCTCCACCCTGACCGAGCATTTCAAGACCCACGCGAAAGACAACCATTCGCGCCGCGGCCTGCTCAAGCTCGTCGCCCAGCGCCGCAAGCTGCTCGACTACGTTCGACGCAAGGACGAACCCCGATACCGGGAACTGCTGGGCAAACTTGGCATCCGCCGCTGAAACTTCGCCAAAGCGCGCCCGGCAGGCGCGCTTTCGCACTTCCATGGGGGTCGGAACGGCCCTTTCGGGGCATTGCGGCCCCGTATTCGCCTTGGCACCGGCTTTGTTCCCGGCCCGGTGCCCCGGATCCGATGAAACCCGGGAACAGAGGCGCGGACGGCCAGGGGGCCGTTTCGCGAGAAGGAACCTAGATGTTTGATATTGTGACTAAATCCATCGAGTGGGGGCATGACACGCTGACCCTCGAAACCGGCAAGATCGCCCGTCAGGCCGATGGCGCCGTCGTCGCCACCTATGGGGAGACCAGCGTGCTGGCCACCGTGGTGTTCGAAAAACAGCCCAAGGTGGGGCTCGATTTCTTCCCGCTGAGTGTCCACTACCAGGAAAAATACTACGCCGCGGGCAAGATCCCGGGCGGCTTTTTCAAGCGCGAGGCGCGCCCGACTGAGAAAGAGACGCTGACCAGCCGTCTGATCGACCGGCCCATCCGCCCGCTGTTCGTCGATGGGTTCAAGAACGAAACCCAGGTTATCCTGACCGTCCTCAGCCATGATCTGGAAAACGACCCCGACATCGTCGGCATGATCGCCGCGTCTGCCGCGCTCACCATCTCTGGCGCGCCCTTCCTGGGCCCGATCGCCGGTGCGCGGGTCGGCTTCGTCGATGGCGACTACATCCTGAACCCGGCCGTCGATGACATGGACGGGCTGCGGTCGAACCCCGAACAGCGGCTGGACCTGGTCGTCGCCGGGACCAAGGACGCGGTGATGATGGTCGAGTCGGAGGCCTATGAGCTGTCCGAAGCCGAAATGCTGGGCGCGGTCAAATTCGGCCATGACCAGATGCAACCGGTGATCGACATGATCCTGGATCTGGCCGGCGAAGCGGCGAAAGAGCCGTTCGATTTCGCCGCCCCCGACTATGCCGGCCTGTATGACAAGGTGAAGGGCCTGGGCGAGGCGCCGATGCGCGCCGCCTTCGCGATCACCGACAAACAGGACCGCCAGGCCGCCATCTCCGCCGCGCGAACCACTATCAAAGAGGGGCTGAGCGAGGACGAACTCGAAGACGCCAACCTGGGCGCCGCCATCAAAAAGCTGGAAAGCGCGGTCGTGCGCGGCGACATCCTGTCGAACGGCAAGCGCATCGACGGGCGCGACCTGACCACGGTGCGCCAGATCGTCAGCGAGGTGGGCCTGCTGCCGCGCACGCATGGCTCGGCGCTGTTTACCCGGGGCGAGACCCAAGGTCTGGTGATCACCACCCTGGGCACGGGCGACGATGAACAGATCATCGACGCACTGCACGCCGAAAGCCGGTCCAACTTCCTCTTGCACTACAACTTCCCGCCCTATTCGGTGGGTGAGGCCGGCCGCATGATGGGCCCCGGCCGGCGCGAGATCGGCCATGGCAAGCTGGCCTGGCGCGCGTTGCAGGCGGTGCTGCCGGCGGCGACCGATTTCCCCTACACGATCCGGCTGGTGTCGGAGATCACCGAGTCGAACGGCTCAAGCTCCATGGCCACGGTCTGCGGATCGTCGTTGAGCATGATGGATGCCGGCGTGCCGCTGAAAGCGCCGGTCGCCGGCGTCGCCATGGGCCTGATCCTGGAAGGCGAGGATTTCGCGGTGCTCACCGACATCCTGGGCGACGAGGATCATCTGGGCGACATGGACTTCAAGGTCGCCGGGACGGAAAACGGCATCACCTCGCTGCAGATGGACATCAAGGTCGCCGGCATCACGCCCGCGATCATGGATCAGGCGCTTGCTCAGGCCAAAGACGGCCGCATGCACATCCTGACAGAGATGGGCAAGGCCCTCAGCGAGGGCCGGCAGGAGTTTTCCGCCCACGCCCCGCGGATCGAGACCATGACCGTGCCGCAGGACAAGATCCGCGAAGTGATCGGCTCCGGCGGCAAGGTGATCCGCGAGATCGTGGAAACCTCCGGCGCCAAGGTCGACATCAACGATGACGGCACGATCAAGATCGCCAGCCCGAATGGCGAGGCGATCGAAAAGGCCCGCGGCATGATCCACGCCATCGTGGCCGAGCCCGAGATCGGCGAAATCTACACCGGCAAGGTCGTCAAGATCATGGATTTCGGCGCCTTCGTGAACTTCTTCGGCAAACGCGACGGGCTGGTCCATGTCAGCCAGATGTCGAAGGAACGCGTCGGCCACCCCAAGGACGTGGTGCAGGAAGGCCAGGACGTGAAGGTCAAGCTGATGGGCTTTGACGACCGCGGCAAGGTGCGCCTGTCCATGAAGGTGGTCGATCAGGAAACCGGCTCGGAGATCACCGAAGACGCGTGAGCCTTCGTTGATACGCGCAGGAAAGCCCCGCTTCGGCGGGGTTTTTCATTTCCAGACCCACCCTTCGCGATACAAGATGCGTTGTCGGCTGCAAGAAGCGACAAGAACCTTTGTGAATTTGAATGGCCGCACGGAATGTAGAAACTTGTTTGCGTCACGTCCGAGTGATACAAGCACTCTTATGAATTCCGACCGGACACTCACTATACACAACACAACATATGACTGCTCACAGGCTGTCTCCTACCACTTGGGTGCCTTTCCGCCGCCGAACATTCCCCTCGATCGCATCATCGAACCGCTGACCGGTGCGCTCCAGGATCTGACGCGTTTCGACGAACGCCTTGCGCATATGCCGAATTCCGAACTTCTGCTCGCGCCGCTCAGGCAACGCGACGCCGTCGTCTCCTCGCGGATGGAGGGGACGATTTCGACACTGGAAGAGGTCCTTCGGCTGGAGGCCGGCAAAAACGCGCGCCATGCGGATTTCGGTGGCAGGGACGACACGTTGGAGGTGGCGCTTTACGCCCGCGCTTTGAAGGCGGCGGAGGAGCAGATTGATGACGGCTACGGATTGTCGGATCATCTGATCCGCACTGCTCACCAAATTATGCTGAGCCACGGCCGCGGCGCCGACAAGAACCCGGGCAAATACAAAGTCGAACAGAACTATGTCGGGGATCGGCACCAGCGGCGCGTGGATTTCGTGCCCATCGCACCGGAGCATCTGGGCGCGGGCATGCAGGCGCTGGTGGCCTTTGTCACGACCGATGGTCAGCACCCGCTGATCAGAACCGCCATTGCCCATGCGGAGTTCGAGGCGCTTCATCCCTTCGATGACGGCAACGGTCGCATCGGACGCATGCTCATCCCGCTGACGCTTTGGAACCTGGGAATTCTGGCGAAACCGCATTTCTTCGTCAGCGATTACTTCGAACGGCACAAGGACGAATATGTCGCGCGGCTGCGCGCCGTCTCGGCCCATGGCGACTGGACCGGATGGTGCGGCTTCTTCCTGACGGCGCTGAAGGCGCAGGCGGTGGCGAACATGCGGCTCGCGGACGCCATCCTGGCCCATCATGCACAAATGAACGAGCGCTTCCGCCAGATCCTGCGATCGCAGCATTACGGCGCCGCCGTCGATTTCATGTTCGCCAACCCGATCTTCTGGAACAACCACTTCCTGGAGACGGCGAACGCGCCCCGGACGACGTTACAGAACTACACGCCGAAGCTGGTCGAAGCCGGTCTGTTGCGGACCCTCGTGCCGCCGGCGGGCCGGGCGCCTGGCCTCTATGCGTTCTCGTCTCTGCTTGAGATCATCGACGCCGGGGAATAGGCCTTCCGGGCGCGGTTTCGGGATAAACGGCGAAAGGGGGGCCCATGCGCATCGGCTTGGATTACGGCGGCACAAAGATCGCGGGCATCGCCTTGGATGGCGACGGCAAGACGCTGGCGCAGGCGCGTGTGCCGACACCGCGACACGATTACGATGGCGGCATCGCGGCAATCGAAGGACTGGTCGCGGATCTGGAGGACACGGCTGGTCGGCGGGCCGAGGCCGTGGGCATCGGCGTGCCGGGTTCGGTCGATCGCAGCACCGGCAAGGTGAGCCTGGGCAATTCGGTCTGGCTGCATGGCCGTGACCTGCGCGGCGATCTGCGCCGCACGCTCGACCGGCCGGTGGCCATCGCCAACGACGCCAACTGCTTTGCGCTGTCAGAGGCCGTCGATGGCGCCGGCGCGGGTGCGCAGGTGGTGTTCGGCGTCATCCTGGGCACGGGCGTCGGCGGCGGTGTCGTGGTGCACGGCCGGCTGGTCGAGGGCATCAACGCCATCGGCGGCGAATGGGGCCACATGCCCCTGCCGACGCCGCTGGACGATGAACGCCCCGGGCCGGTGTGCAGTTGCGGCGTGCCGGGCCATACCGAGGCGTGGCTGTCCGGCCCCAGCCTGGCCGCCGACTATGCGCGCCGGGCCGGGATCAGCCCAGAGGCCGGCCCAAAGGCGCCCGAACTGATCGAGATGGCGGCAGCCGGCACGCCCGCGGCCGTGGAAACCATGGCGCGGTTCGAGGATCGGCTGGGCCGGTCGCTGGCGGTGATCGTCAATGTGCTGGATCCGGATGTGATCGTGCTGGGCGGCGGGCTGTCGAATGTCCAGCGGCTCTATCGCAACGTGCCCGACCGGATCGCGGCGCATGTCTTCGGTGATCGCTACAAGACCCGGCTGGTGCAGAACACGCATGGCGACGCCTCGGGCGTGCGCGGCGCCGCCTGGCTGGAGCCGCGCGGCTGACGCAAGCGCAACGCGTCCCGGGCTTGACCCGGGACCTCGCAGCGCTTGGGGCAGCCTTGTAGGTAAAACCGCAGCTGTGCGGGGGTCTGCCCGTGGGTTGGCGCGTGCTCCGTGAGCTGTCTCAGCTTTATGCCGGCCCCATGTCAGGACTTTCAGGCCAATCGCCGGGCATGCAAAGCGCCAGCCCGCCGGAATGGGCAGGCGCTCGCGCGGCGGCTTCGCCTTGATTTCGCGCGGGTCGAGCGTGCCTTAGAACGGGCAGGGGCTTTCAATCGTCAGCCAAGCGCCGCCGATGGGATGCCGCAGCCGCAGTGCTGCGGCATGAAGGCAAAGCCGCGGCGCGGCATCGCGGACAGCGGGCGGCGCGTAGAACCGGTCGCCCAGGATCGGGTGGCCGACACTGGCCAGATGCACGCGAAGCTGATGCGACCGCCCGGTACGGGGCCGCAGGCGCAACACCGCGCTGTCGGTGTCGGTTGCGGCCTGCAACACCTGCCAGGCGGTCTGCGCCGGTTTGCCGGCATCGTGGTCGACCTTTTGCAGCGGACGGTTCGGCCAGTCGCAGATCAGCGGCAGGTCGATCTCTCCCGATGGCGCATCGGGCACGCCGACCACGCGCGCCAGATACGTCTTTTCCAACTGCCGCCGCTCGAACTGCCAATGCACATGGCGCTGCGCCAGCCGGCTGCGGGCAAAGACCATGACGCCGGAGGTGTCCATATCCAGCCGGTGCAAGAGCAGCGCCTCGGGATAGGCCGCGCGCACCCGGCCCTCCAGGCAATCGCCCAGGCCCGGCGCCTTTCCCGGCACGCTGAGCAGCCCGGCCGGTTTGTCGACGAAGATCAGCGCCGCGTCCGCGTGCAGAACCCGCAGCGGATCGGTCGGTGGCGCATAGGCCGCGCCGGAGGGAAGAAGCGCCGTCATTGCCCGGGCGTCATACGCGTGGTGCCGGCTCAGTCGGCGTAATGCACGGTCACCGGGGTCGGGCCGGTCAGCACCGCGCGCACCGGGGCCTCGACCACCGGGCCATCGGCCATCGCGCGTTCCAGCGCCATTTTCTTGCCCTCGCCGGTGATCAGCAGATGCAGCGCCCCGGCGGCGCGCAACACCGGGCCCGATAGCGTCATGCGCGGCTCTGGCGCGCCGGGCGCGCGCATCGCCATCAGCACCGGCGCGACCGGCTTCAAGGCGGCCTCCAGATTGTCGGCGCCGGGAAAGAGCGACGCCGTGTGCATGTCTTCGCCCATCCCAAGCACGCAGACATCCAAGGGCAGCGCCGCGCCGACATCCGCGCGCAGCGCCTCGATCACCGGCTCGGGTGCCTCGCCCGGCGCATAGAACGGCACGAACCGCGCCGCCGCGGCCGGGCCCTGCAGCAGCGTCTGTTTGATCAGCCTTGTGTTCGATCGGTCGGAGCTTTCCGGCACGAACCGTTCGTCGGTCAGCATCACGCGGATCTTGGCCCAGTCCATCTGCGTCTGCGCCAGCAGCTTCAGAAACGGCGCCGGCGTCGTGCCGCCGGGCACGGCCAGCGTGGCGCCGCCCTTCGCGACCACGGCCTCGACCAATTCGCGCGCGACGATTTCGGCCAGGTCCCGCGCTTGGCTGTCGCGGTCGGGGTAATGCAGGATCGCGGGGATCACGTCAGCGGTAGAGGAAAGATTTTTCCGACGCGTCGAACAGGTGCAGCTTGGCGGGGTCCGCGCTCAGCCGCACCACGTCGCCCTTGCTGGTGCCCTGAATGCCGGGCAGCTTGGCGATCAACGGATCGCCGCCCGGCCCGGCGGATTCGCAATAGAGGTTCGTCGTCTCGCCCAGGGCCTCGATCACGTCGACCTTGCCCTCATAGACATAGTCTTCGCCGCTGGTCGCGTTCAGATCCTCGGGCCGCACGCCGACATAAACCTTTTGCCCATTATCCGCATCGGTCGACGGGATCGGCACGTGGATGTTGCCGCCATGATCCATCTTCACCGTGGTCTGCGCCCCGGTGCCGGTCACCGTCCCGGTCAGGATGTTCATCGACGGTGAGCCGATGAAGCGGGCCACGAACACATTGGCGGGCTTCTCGTAAAGCTCCAGCGGCGCGCCGACCTGTTCGATATCGCCGCCATGCAGCACCACGATGCGGCTGGCCAGCGTCATCGCCTCCACCTGGTCGTGGGTGACATAGATCATCGTGCTCTCGGGCATCGATTCCTTCAGCTGCGCGATCTCGATCCGGGTCGCGACCCGCAGGGCGGCATCCAGGTTCGACAGCGGTTCGTCGAACAGGAACACCTTTGGGTCGCGCACGATCGCCCGCCCGATCGCCACCCGCTGCCGCTGCCCGCCCGACAGCGCCTTGGGCAGGCGATCCAGATAGGGTTCCAGTTGCAGAATGCGCGCGGCATTGGCGATCGCGGCCTCGATTTCCGCCTGGGATTTCTTGGCGATCTTCATGCCGAAGGCCATGTTGTCGCGCACGGTCATATGCGGGTAAAGCGCATAGGTCTGGAACACCATGGCGATGCCGCGCTGCGCCGGCGGGGTTTCGTTCATGCGGCTGCCGTCGATCTGCAACTCGCCGCCGGTGATCGTCTCCAGCCCCGCGATCATGCGCAAGAGCGTGGACTTGCCGCAGCCGGAGGGGCCGACGAACACGATCAACTCACCCTGGGTGATGCTGAGATTGATGTCCCTCAGGACCTCCACCTCGCCATAGGACTTGCTGACATTGGTAAGTTCCAGCGATGCCATTCTTTCCTCCCCTTTGTTCTTATGCGCCGGTGGCGAAACAGGCCTGGCGCGGCGGCAACGTGACCGTGCCGTCGGTCAGCGTTGCGTCCAGGCCCAGGTCGGGCGCAAGCGCCCAGTTTCCGGCCGGCAGTGCGATGGTCTTTTCCTCGGCGCCGAAGTTGAAGGCGCACAAAACCGTGGTCTCTCCGGCCACGCTGCGGGTGAAGGCCAGCAGATCCTCCTCCGCCGCCTGCATCGTCAGAGCGCCCTTGGCAAGCACGGCACGATCGCGGCGAAAGCCCAGCAGCGCGCGATAGAAATTCAGCATGCTGTCCGGGTCGGCCTCCTGCACGGTCACCGCCTGGGCCAGATGCTCGAAGGCGACCGGCAGCCAGGGCTTGGCATCGGAAAACCCGCCATTCGGGCTGTCCGAGGTCCAGGGCATGGGCGTGCGACACCCGTCGCGGCCCTTGAACTTCGGCCAAAACTCGATGCCGTAAGGGTCCTGCAGATCCTCGAAGCTCACATAGGCCTCGGTCAGGCCCAGCTCTTCGCCCTGATACAGACAGACCGACCCGCGCAGCGCCAGGATCAGCGCCAGATGCAGCCGGATCCCGGCATCGTCCAGGTTCCAGCGGCTGGCATGGCGCATGACGTCATGGTTGGAAAACGCCCAGCACGACCAGCTTTCGGATGCGATTTGCGCAAAATCCTGCAGGATCTTGGCCGTGCGCGTGCCGGTCACCGGGTTCGGCGCCAGGAAATCGAAGGAATAGCACATATGCATGCGCTTATCGCCTTCGGTGTACTGGCCCATGATCTCCAACCCGTATTGCGCATCGCCCACCTCGCCGACCGCGGCGATATCCTGGTATTCGTCCATCAACGCGCGGAACCGTTCCAGAAAGGCCAGGTTTTCCGGCTGGTTCTTGTCGTATTTGTGGTCCTGGAAGTTATACGGGTTCACCTCTGGCGCGATCGAGGCATTGCGATCCTCCGGCGCAAGGGGCGGGTTGTCGCGCAACTGCGCGTCGTGGAAATAGAAATTGATCGTGTCCAGCCGGAACCCGTCGACGCCCCTGTCCAGCCAGAACCGCGCCACATCCAGCAGTGCATTCTGCACATCGGCGTTGTGGAAGTTCAGATCCGGCTGACTGGTCAGGAAATTGTGCAGGTAGTACTGGTGCCGCTCGCCATCCCACTGCCAGGCCGACCCGCCGAAGATCGACAGCCAGTTGGTGGGGGGCGTGCCGTCCGGTTTGGCGTCGGCCCAGACATACCAGTCCGCCTTGTCGTTGTCGCGGCTGGACCGGCTTTGCTTGAACCAGTTGTGTTGATCGCTGGTATGGCTGAGCACCAGGTCGATCATCACCCGCAGGCCCAACTCGTGCGCCCGCGCCACCAGCGCATCGAAATCGCCCAGCGTGCCGAACATCGGGTCGACGTCGCGATAGTCGGACACGTCGTAGCCGAAATCCTTCATGGGCGAGGTGAAGAAGGGCGAAATCCAGATCGCATCCACGCCCAAAGAGGCGACATAGGGCAAACGGTGGATGATGCCGGCCAGGTCGCCGATCCCGTCGCCATTCGAATCCTGGTAGGATCGCGGATAGATCTGATAGATCACCGCCCCCCGCCACCAATCCGGGTTCGGCACCAGTTGGCTTTCCTCGCCGACCGACATCAACAGGTTCATCGCGTGTGCCCCTATTTCACCGAGCCGGCCAGCAGGCCGCGCACCAGGTATTTCTGCAGCGCAAAGAACACGATCAGCGGTACGATGATGGTCACGAAGGCGGCGGTGGCCAGGATCTCCCAGTTGCCGCCGCGGGTGCCCAGCAATTCGACGATCTGCTTGGTCATCACCGTGGTCTGCCCGGTCGCGTCGATCAGGAACACCAGCGCCACCAGCAGGTCGTTCCAGGTCCACAGGAACTGGAAGATCGCAAACGACGCCAGCGCCGGAAAGCTGAGCGGCAGGATGATCTTGACGAAGATCTGGAAATCCGTCGCGCCGTCGACGCGGGCGTTCTCGATAATGTCGCGCGGCAAACCGGCCATGTAGTTGCGCAGCAGATAGATCGCCAGGGGCAGGCCGAACCCGGTATGGGCCAGCCAGACCCCCAGATACCCTTTGCCGATGCCGATGCCCAAATGCAGCTTCAAAAGCGGGATCAGCGCCAGTTGCAGCGGCACGACCAGCAGGCCGACCACCGCGGCGATCAACAGCGCGCGACCCGGAAACTGCATCCACGCCAGCGCATAGGCGGCGAAGGCCGCGATCACGATCGGGATGATCGTGGCCGGGATCGTCACCGTCAGCGTGTTGAAGAACGCCTTGGTCATGCTGGCGCTGTTGTTGCCCTCTAAAAGGATGTTTTCGTAGTTTTCCAGCGTGAATTCGGGTGGCGAGGCGGTGGTCACGAACACCCGCTGCCCCCGGCCAGAGATCTGTTCGTCATCGCCGCGCCAGGCATAGGTCCCGTCGCTTTGCAGCGTGAAGCTTTCGCCATCGCCCAGATCGGCGGTGTCCCCGGCGCCGAAGGCGGTGATATCGCGCGAGGACGTGCCCCAGGACACGATCTCCTTGGACCCGGCCTCCTCAAAGATATTGCCCTCCACCACGAAGCCCGACCCATCGGCCGTGCGCGTGTCGTCGGGATCGGCGGCGCGCAGGCGTTCGTTGACCTCGGCCGAGAACATCGCGCCCCACCAGCCAGAGCTGGATATTTGGTCGGCCGTGCGGAACGACGACACGAACAGCCCCACCGTGGGGAACAGCCACAGGATCACCAGCGCGGCGGCGGACAGATGCACCGCCCAGGTCAAGGCGGATTTGGAACTTGAAAGACCACCCATTAGCGCATCTCCTTCCGGGCGTTATAGACGTTCCAGACCAGGATCGGCGACACCAGCAGCATGATCACGATCGCACTGGCAGAGCCGACGCCCCAGTCATTGGCGCGGAACAGCTTGTCATACATGTAATTGGCCAGCACCTGCGTCTCCCACTGGCCGTTGGTCATGGCGAAGACGATGTCAAAGACCTTCAGCACCACCAGGGTGATCGTGGTCCAGACCACGACGATGGTGCCCATGATCTGCGGCACCTTGATCTGGAAAAAGATCTGGAACGGGTTGGCGCCGTCGACCACCGCCGCCTCCACCGTGTCCTCGGGGATGCCGCGAATGGCGGCCGATAGGATCACCATGGCGAACCCGGTCTGGATCCAGATCAGAACCGCCATCAGGAAGAAGTTGTTGTAGAACGGCAGCGTCAGCCATTGCTGCGGCTCGCCATAGGGCAGCGTGGCGGTCCAGATGCCCAGCAGCCCCAGCGCGCTTTGCCACAGCAGCCAGACCCCGCCCACGGCGCCCAGAACCCGCAGCGCAACCCCCAAGGCGCCGCTGCGGCCCTGCATGACCCGGCGGATCAGCGTATAGACGACATAGGCCGTAACCGCGGCGAAGCCCAGCACCACCAGGCTCGGCACGACTTTCAGCCACAGCACCGACCCCACGCCGCCGTCGAACCGCACCCACAGGGCGTTAAGAATGCCGATCTGCGCGACCTCCGCGTCGCGGGCGTCATAGATCAGCTTGAAGATCACCGAGGCGCCGACGAAAGAGATCGCCATCGGCATGAAGATGATCGATTTCGCCGCATTTCCCCAGGAAATCCGGTCGGTCAGTTGCGCCGACAACAGGCCAAAGGCGGTGGCCGCGGCCGGCACCACGATCAGCCACAGCATGTTGTTGCGCATCGCCTCCCAGAACTTGGGCTCCGACATCATCTGCTGGTAATTCGCCAGACCCGCCCATTCCGACCCGCCGGTGGGCAGGCGGGTGGTAAACGACAGGCGCAGCGTCTCGAACACCGGATAGCCTAGATACAGACCCAGGGCGAAGATCGCGGGCGCCAGGAACAGCCAGGGTCGGACCATGTTGGCGCGATTGATGTTGCGTCCCGCCTGCGGGCCGGTGGCCGGAAAGATGTAGCGATCCAGCACCAGGTTCGAGAAGTAAAAGTACCCCAGACAGCCGCCCACGCCGACGACGATCGTGATCAACCCCAATAACGCCGGGTTCATGGCTGTCCTCCCCTAGGTGTTTTGTTTTGGTTTTTTTCGTCGTGGGCGGGGCGCCGGTGGTCCGGCGCCCCGCGTATTTGAACCCTTTGGCGGGGGTTACTTCAGCGCTTCCCAGCTGGACTGGATCTCGCTGGTGACATCGTCGACCGACTTGCCGCCGGTATAGTCGACCATGCCGGTCCAGAACGTGCCGGCGCCCACGCCCGCGGGCATCAGGTCGGACCCGTCGAACCGGAACGTGGTCGCGTTCAGCAGGATCTCGCCCTGGCCGCGCAGCACGTCATCGCCATACGCGTCCAGATTGGCCGAGGTCAGCGGCGTCAGGAACCCGGTCTGCGCCATCATCACCTCATGGCTCAGCGGCAGGCGGAAGAACTCCATCAGCGCGCTGGTCGCCTCGGACGGGTTGGAGATCGCCAACAGCGTGCCCCCACCCAGAACCGGAGAGCCCAGATCCTTGTCAGAGAAGGACGGGAAGTAGAAGAAATCCGCATCCTCGCCCACAACCACATCTTCGGGGAAGAAGGCAGTCGCGAACGACGCCTGGCGGTGCATGTAGCACTGCGGCGGCGACGCAAACAGGCCCTTGGGGCTGTCACGGAAATCGGTGGAGGCCACCGCCGCCGCGCCGCCTGACACTTTGTCGTCGTCGCGCGCGAACCAGCCGAACTCCTCGATCGCCGCTTTTACCCGGTCGTCGTTGAACGGGATCTCGTTGGTGGTCCACTGGTCATAGACCTCGGGCGACTGGGTGCGCAGCATCATGTCCTCGACCCAGTCGGTCGCCGGCCAGCCGGTCGCCGGGCCGGAACCCAGGCCGATGCACCAGGGCGTTTCGCCATCGGCCACGATCTGTTCGGTCAGCGCCTTCAGATCTTCCATGGTCTCGGGCACGTCATAGCCCGCATCCTCGAAGTTCTCGGGGCTGTACCAGACCAGGCTCTTGACGTTGACGTTGTAGAAATAGCCGTACAACTGATCCGCACCGCTTTGGTCGGGATAGGTGCCCAGATCGACCCAGGACGACCCCGCCGCGTAGTTTTCGGCGATCCAGTCCTGCCAGTCGCCGCCCAGCGGGGTCAACTGACCCTGCGCCGCCAGCACCGCGGCCAGCCCGGGCTGCGGGAACACAGCGATATTCGGGGCGGATCCGGCTTCGGCATCGATCACGATCTGCTGCTCGAACCCGTCGGAACCGGTATAGATCGCCTCGGCCCCCGTCGCTTCGGAGAAGTACTCAAGCACGCTGCGGAAATAGCCGTCCTCCGGGTCCAGCCAGGGGCCGAACACCGTCACCGTCTGGCCGCTGAGGTCGGGCGCGTTGGCGGCCCACTCGTTGTAGCTGTCCCAACTGAACCGCGCGTCCTCGCCCGGCGTGAACACAAGATCGGCCTGCGCCGCGCCGGCGCAAAGGCCCACGACCGCCGCGCTGGCCAATAGGTTGAATTTCATGGGTGGTCCTCCCTGTCAAAAGCCGGAAAATCCGGTTCCTTGGCATGTCATGCGCAGCCCCGTTCCGGGATTCAAAGCGCTTTGAACCGCGTCAAAATGCGCGCGAAGGGTTTGTGAGTCAACCGGATTCCCCCCTGGTTAAAGCTTAACGCCGCTTGCGCGAAAGGCAAACCCGCGGATAAATTCAAACCGCTTTGGGATCGGGGCGGCGATGAACCTGAAACAACTGTCAGAGCTTTTGGGCCTGTCGCCCACCACCGTCAGCCGGGCGCTGAACGGGTACCCAGAGGTGAACGCCAAGACCCGCAGCCGCGTGGTCGCCGCCGCGCGCGAACATGGCTATGTGCCCAACAGCATGGCCAAGCGGCTGGCGACCGGGCGGGCGATGGCGATCGGCCATGTCGTGCCGCTCAGCGATCATGCGATGATCAACCCGATCTTCGCCGAGTTCATCGCCGGCGCCGGTGAAAGCTATTCGCGCGCCGGCTACAGCATGGTCCTGCGCGTGGTCCGAAGCGAAGAGGAGGCCGACACCTATCGTGCGCTGGCCGCGGCGCAATCGGTCGATGCGGTCATGGTGCATGCCCCGCGGGCGCGGGATCCGCGCTTGCCGCTGCTCGATGAATTGGGGTTGCGCTACATGGTCCATGGCCGGACCGAGGCAGAGACGGGCTATAGCTGGCTCGACATGAACAACCGCCGCGCGTTCCTGCAGGCGACCGAGCATCTGATCGGGCTGGGGCACCGGCGCATCGCGCTGCTGAACGGGCTGCCGTCGATGGAATTCGCCCGCCGGCGCCGCGACGGCTTTCAGGCAGCACTCGGTGCCGCGGGCCTGCCCATCGACCCGGCCTGGGTCCATGGCGCCGACATGACCGAGCCTTATGGGTTTGAGGCCGCGACCGCGCTGCTTGGCGGTGCGAACCCGCCCACCGCGCTGGTCTGTTCCAGCCTGATCACCGCGCTGGGCGTCGCCCGGGCCATCGCCGCTCAGGGTCTGGTTATGGGCGGCGCGGTGTCGGTGATCACCCATGACGATGCGATGGACTTTCTGCCCAATGACGGGCCGCGGCCGATGTTCACCTCCACCAAGTCCTCGGTCCGCGCCGCCGGCCGGCGCATGGCGGATTTGCTGATCGACATGATTGAGGGCCGCCGCGACGGTCCCGTCACCGAACTTTGGGAAGCCGAGTTGATCGAAGGCGCCTCCACCGGCCCGGCGCCGCTTTAGCGCAAAAACGGATCAGATCGAAACGATCTGATCCCAGGATTTCTCTCAAACGATTGAATCTGAAACGGTTTTGGTCTGGCGCCGGGCGGCGCGCGCCATCGCCGGCCGTCGAAAGCGGGTCCGGTGGCGGGGAAGGATGATTGCCGGCGCTCAGCCGCGCCGGGTGCTCTCGCGCACGACCAACTCGAACCCCAGATCGCGGACCGACGCGCCCGGCTCCTCGTCGGCCAGCCGGGCCAGCAGCATCGCCATCGCCTGGCGGCCGATCTCCGCCCGCGGCGTGTGGACGGAGGTGATCGTCGGGCAGGCCGCCGCCATCACGTCGATATCGTTGAACCCGCACAGCCCGAACCTGTCCGGGACCGCGATGCCGCGCCGCTGGCATTCGAACAGCACGCCCAACGCCAGATCGTCGTTGTTGCACAAAACCGCGTCGGCATCGGGGTCGCGGCTCAGCAAGTCCGCGAATTGCGCCGCGCCAAGCGGCACGGAGGAGGGCTGGTCGCTGAACAGCACGCGTGCAGGGTTGTAAAGCCCCCGGCCCTCCAGCCCGGCGCGAAAGCCCGAAAGCCGGCGTGTGGACCGCGGATCGCGCCGCGCGCCCAGAAACCCGATCCGGCGATAGCCCCGCGCCGCCAGGTGTTCCGCCGCCGTCCGCGCGGCCTGGGCGTGCGAGAACCCCACCATCATGTCGAACGGCGCCGGCCCGGTTTCGGTGATCTGCACGATCGGGCAGGGCGCATCGCGCAACAGCGCCGCCGCCGCCGCCGATTGATCGATCCCGGTCACGATCAGCCCCGCCGGCCGCTGCGCCAGGAACACCCGCAGCATGCGCTCTTCCTCCGCCGGGTCATAGCGGGTGTTGGCGATCTGGATCCGCACATCGGACGTTTCCGACACCGCATAGATGCCGCGCAGCGTGTCCTGAAACACCGAATTGGTGACCGAAGGGATCAACAGCCCCACGATGTTCGACCGGTCCGAGGCCAGCGCCCGCGCCGCCGGGTCGGGCGTATAGCCCAAGTTTCGCACCGCCGCCGCGACCCGCGCCCGCGCCTCGGCCGACACGCGGTCGGGCGTGCGCAGCGCCCGGCTGACGGTGATCGCCGAAACGCCCGCGTCGCGCGCCACATCCATGATCGTGGGATTGCCGCTGCCGCGGCGCTTGCGCGCCATCAGCCGTGGTCGCGCAACAGCCGCTGTTTCTGGCGGTTCCAGTCGCGTTTCTTCTCGGTCTCGCGCTTGTCGGCGACCTTCTTGCCCTTGGCCAGGCCCAGCTTCAGCTTGGCGATGCCGCGGTCGTTGAAATACAGCCTGAGCGGCACCAGCGTCATCCCCTCGCGGCCCACGCCCTGGAACAGCTTGGCGATCTCGCGCCGGCTGGCCAAGAGCTTGCGCCGCCGGCGTTCGTCATGGCCGAAGGTCTTGGCCTTGTCATAGCCCTCGATATAAGCGTTTACCAGCCAAAGCTCGCCCTCCTTCACCTCGGCGTAGCTCTCGGCGATCTGGGCGTTGCCCGCGCGCAGCGACTTGACCTCCGAGCCCTGCAGCATGATCCCGCATTCGATGTCGTCCTCGATCGCGTAGTTGTACCGGGCCTTGCGGTTCTCTGCGATCGTGCGCGCGTTTGTCGGTGCCTTGGCCATGGGCGACACATAGGGGTGCAGGGGCGGGACTGTCCAGCCGCCCAGCCGCACGCGCCGGGTTCCCAAGCGACGCGCGACCCGCTTAGAGTGACCCAACGGCCCTTCGCGGCCCCCCAGCCCAAAGGCGCGCCCCATGTTCGAGTCCTTCTTTCCGCGGCCCAAGATCTTTGCCCTGTCCTTCGTCGGCTGGTCGGTGGTCACGCTGCTTATCTGGTATTTCGCCCTGCGCGGCGCAGGCGGCGCGCTCAGCCTGGGCTGGATCTTCGGTCTGACCTTCCCCGAAACCCTGCCGCCGGATGCCGACGAGGCCGCCCAAGCCGCGTTCGAGGCCGCGCGCTCCACGCCCCAGACGTTCTGGCTCTATCAATACGTCATCACCTGCTATGTGATCTTCACGCTGGTCTGGATGCGCCTGGCCGATACCAAATGGGCCGCCTGGTCGGTCGCGGGCTCGGCGCTGATCATCTTCACCACCTGGTTCCAGGTGCAGATCGATGTGTTCGTGAACTTTTGGTACCGCGATTTCTACGACCTGGTGCAACGCGCCCTGGCCGAACCCAACGCGGTGGAGTTGTCGGAGCTGAACGGCCAGATCCTGACCGTGTTCGCCGTCCTCGTCCCCGCGATCATCCTGGCGGTGCTGAAGCTGTTCTTCACCAGCCATTATGTGTTCCGCTGGCGCACCGCGATGAACGAACGCTACACCGCGATCTGGCCCAAGATCCGGCATATCGAGGGCGCCAGCCAGCGCATCCAGGACGACACCATGCGCTTCGCCCGCATCGTGGAGACCCTGGGCGTCAACATCATCGACAGTTTCATGACGCTGATCGCGTTTCTGCCCATCCTCTGGGGGCTGTCGGTCTATGTCAGCGAGATTCCGATCCTCGGCCAGATCCCGCAGGCGCTGGTTGTCCTGGCGATCCTGTGGTCGGTCTTCGGCACCGGGCTGATCGCGCTGGCGGGCTACCGGCTGCCGGGGCTGGAGTTCCGCAACCAGCGCGTCGAGGCCTCCTACCGCAAGGAATTGGTGATCGGCGAGGATGACGAATTGCGCGCCCAGCCGCCCACCTTGGGCGAGCTTTTCGGCTTCGTGCGCAAGAACTATTTCCGGCTGTATCTGGAATACACCTATTTCAACGTGGTCCGGTTCACCTATCTGCAGACAGGCAATATCGTCCCGCTGTTCGCCCTGGGCCCCACAATCGTCGCCGGTGCCATCACCTTCGGGCTGTTCCAGCAGATCATCAACGCCTTCAACCGGGTCGAGAACTCGTTCCAGTTCCTCATCAACGCCTGGCCGACGATCATCGAGTTGATGTCGATCCAGAAACGCCTGGCCGCGTTCGAACTGGCGATCCGCGATCAGGAACTGGCGGATATCGAGTTCGAGGGCGAAACCCGCGCCGTGTGAGCCGGGCCTGGACCGAAGATGTTTCAGTCCGATCCGTTTGGGTCGGCTGTCTCTGGGATACATGAACCAACAGAAACGGCGCCAAATAGGCCAAGTCCAGCCGCTCCCGATAAGCTCAATTCCATAGCGCTGCTATTTGTATGAGGCAGTGTCTACAAACCCCAGCGCAAACATAAGAAGGATGCTGGTGCATATCACAGTGCATACAATCATGTAGAGAATTACAAACAATTTCAGCAGAGCCCGGAACCTGCTCACGCTTGCGTTATCCAGGCCAAGCACTTTGAGAATTAGACTTCTCACTCCAGGCCCCAAGACTGCGTAAAAGGAGCACGGCTCATTTGATGCCGTCCATGTTTTTTGCAAACCCGGAGTACCACAAATCGCCTTAATCGAACCCCCAAGATCGTCGCTCCTAAAGTCCAGAACAAGCGCATCGCTTTGAGCGGCCCGACAATTGCACGCCCTTGACAAGCGGACCGAATGACCATCGTCCGTCTCGGCTCCAGAGGCCCCGGATCAAGTCCGGGGCACGTGGTGCCTGGCGCGAGGCCCCCAGCGCACCGCGTCCCGGACCCCGAACCGGGGCCTCTGGAGCCGAGACGGACGATGGTCATTCGGTCCGCTTGTCAAGGGCGTGCAATTGTCGGGCCGCTCAAAGCG
>JBCDDF010000046.1:0-23620 GCA_039180525.1 Pseudomonadota bacterium | reverse complement strand
TGCGCGTCTGCCGGGACCGAAATGCCCGCGCCAGCGCCGCGGCGGCCGGTTCGGTGCGCGCCATCAGCAAAACGCCCGAGGTGTCCTTGTCCAGACGGTGCACCAGCCGCGGTTTCGCGCCCGCACCGAAACGCAGCGCATCGGCCAGCGCATCCAGGTGCCGGCTTTGCCCCGTGCCGCCCTGCACCGGCAGACCCGGCGGTTTGTTCAGCGCCAGCACAGCGTCGTCGCGATAGATCACCGCCGCCCGGATCATTTCAGCATCCGCGTTCGAAATCGCTGGCGGTGCAGCCGGCGCGGCCGCGTCGGGCAGCGGTGGCAGGCGCACAATCTGCCCCGCCATCAGCCTTGTGGAGGCGCGCACGCGCCCGCCATCGAGCCGGATTTCACCCTTGCGGCACATCTTTTCGACCCGGCCTTGGGTGATATGCGGAAAGCGTTTGCGCAACCAGCGATCAAGCCGTTGATCCTGCGCCTCGGCACCAAGTGTCAGCGTCTGAACGCCGCTCATGGGCCGAGGGCCCGGCCCAACCACAGCCCCAAGCCACAGGCGGCGACCGTGACGGCCAGCGTTCCGCCGACATAGGCAGCGGCAAGCCAGGGGGTGGGCCGTTCGAACAGGACCAAAACCTCGGCCGAGAACGCCGAAAAGGTTGTGAACCCGCCCAGAAACCCGGTGATCAGCAGCGGCGACAGCGCGAACCGGGGGCCGAGCGCGCCCAGCGCCAACCCGATCGCCAAGCAACCGACCGCGTTGACCGCAAGAGTTCCCCAGGGAAAACCGGTGCCGAACGCGCGGGCCATCTGCAGTGCCAGGAAATAGCGCGCAACCGCGCCCAGCGCGCCGCCGAGCGCTACCTGCAAAAGCGGGGACATGGCCGGGATCGCGCGCCTCAGAGGGCGCGGAAAGAGCCGGAGCGGCCGCGGCCGGCTGCGAAATCGACCCGCACGAGATTTGTGTCTTCGTCCTGCACCGCCAGGTCGCAGGGCGTCACGACGTCTTCGAAACCGGAAAGGTGGAATTCGGTGAACAGCCGCTGATCGATGGCCTCATAACGCTGGATCGTGATGTCGGCATAGTTGGGATCGGCCAGAATTTCAGCGGCGAGTTCGGTGACGATATCGGCCTCGCCCTCGATGGTCTGGTGAAACAGCTGGCCATCGAACCGCAACTCACCGGTCAGTCGCCACTTGGCCTGGATCCGCCACGTCGCCCGGGCGATTTCGGTCAGTTGTTCCAGCGAAACCGGCGCCACGTGACGCGCGACGCTGACAAAGACCATCTCTTCCGATGGCGCGGCAGACGTCTTTTGACGGCTGGATATGCGGTCAACGTGCCTGTCAGCGATCTCGGTCAAACCGATCCTCATGCGCGATTCTTAGTAGACTTTAACAAGATATTACCAGAGCTGCGATTACATGCCAGCGTCTGGCTGATACAACCCACGAGAAAGTCTCATTGCAAACACATCACCGTAACGTGTATCCGCGGTCTCGCTGTGCCCGGTTCCGGGCACATGCAAGCTCCAATCCCGATAACGCCGCAGCTTGCCATAGCGTTCCGCCAGCACCTCCAAAGACACGTTGCGCCGGTCGACCGAAATCCGGTCGACCATGGCCGTGACCGCATCCGCCGGCCCTTCCAGCAACCCGACATAGGATTCGCGAAACAACATGACGAACCCGGTCAGGCCCAGCCGCGCATTGCGCGCCACCGATCGAAGCTTCAGATGGCTGATTTCGGTGCTGGATAGCGCGCCCATGGGCCGGGAACGATAGGCGATCTGCAGAAGTGCGTTCTTCGACGTCAAACCGGATCTATTCCTTGGCTTCGCGCGCATCCTCCGCGCGGGATAATCTAAGTTTTTGAAAATACGACAGTCGCTTGGCCAATTCTCGTTCGAACCCGCGGTTCTTGGGGGTATAGAAATCCTGCCGGGGTAAGTCATCCGGAAAATACGATTGGCCCGAAAACCCGTCTTCGGTGTCGTGATCGTACATGTACCCCGCGCCGTAGCCCTGATCGCGCATCATGGTGGTGGGCGCGTTCAGAATGTGCTTCGGCGGCATGTGCGATCCGGTTGCCTTGGCATGCCGCGCGGCGGCCTTGAACGCGGTGTAGATCGCGTTCGATTTCGGTGCCAGCGCCAGATACACCAACGCCTCCGCCAGGGCCAACTCGCCCTCCGGGCTGCCAAGCCGGGTATAGACGTCCCAGGCCTGCAGGCAGATCGCCTGCGCTTGTGGGTCGGCCAGGCCGATATCCTCCACCGCCATGCGGGTGATCCGGCGCGCCAGGTATCGAGGATCTTCGCCACCCGCCAGCATGCGCGCGAACCAGTAGAGCGCGGCGTCGGGGTCGGACCCGCGCACCGATTTGTGCAGGGCGGAAATCAGATTGTAATGCGCATCGCCCGACTTGTCGTATTTCGGCGCAGTGCGGTTCAGCCGTTGCGCCAACGTTTCCGCATCGACCGACGCGTCGGTCCAGGACAACGCCTGTTCGACGAAATTCAAGAGCGCCCGGCCGTCGCCATCGGCCATCGATACCAGCAGGTCGCGCGCCGGCGCGGCCAGGGGCAGCGGCCGGCCCGCCTCGGTCTCGGCCCGGTCGAGCAGGCGGTCGAGATCGGCCGGCTCCAACCGGTTCAGAACCAGAACCTGCGCCCTGCTCAGCAGGGCGGCGTTCAACTCGAAGGAGGGGTTTTCCGTGGTCGCGCCGACCAGAACGATGGTGCCGTCTTCCATCAGCGGCAGAAACCCGTCCTGCTGTGCCTTGTTGAAGCGGTGAATCTCGTCGACGAACAGCAGCGTGCCACGGCCATTTCCATGGCGCAGCCGCGCGGCATCGAACACCTTTTTCAGATCGGCCACACCGGTGAAAATCGCCGAGATCTGCACGAAGCTCAGATCGACCCTGTCGGCCAGCAACCGCGCGATGGTGGTCTTGCCCACGCCGGGCGGGCCCCACAAGATCAGGGACGGCAACGCGCCGGCCGACAGCATGGCGCTCAGCGCGCCCTCAGCGCCCAGCAGATGATCCTGACCGACGACGTCCTCCAAGCTGGCCGGCCGCAATCGGTCGGCCAGTGGACGCGGGCCGCTGTCACGGTCCGGCTTGGGCGCAGTGTCGAAAAGATCGGCCATGGCTCACCTGCCTGATGCGGCGCCGGGGCCCGGCCGGGCTCTACGCCTCGGCGTCTTCCTCCGCGGCGACGCGCGCTTTGTCGGCCGCGCCTTTGGCATCAACGTCGCGCTCGACCAGTTCGATGATCGCCATCGGCGCCATGTCGCCATAGCGGAAGCCTGCTTTCAGCACGCGGGTGTAGCCGCCGTTGCGGTCCTTGTAACGCGGGCCCAGCGTTTCGAACAGCTTGGCGACGGCGGCGTCCTGCTTGAGCCGGCTCGCGGCCAGCCGTCGGGCGTGCAGATCGCCGCGCTTGCCAAGCGAGATCAGCTTGTCCATCACCCGGCGCAATTCCTTGGCCTTTGGCAGGGTCGTCTTGATCTGCTCATGCTCGATCAGGCTCGACGCCATGTTGGCAAACATCGCCTTGCGGTGTTCATGGGTGCGGTTGAGTTTGCGGTATCCGTGACCGTGACGCATGTGAGTACTCCGATTTATGCTTTGTCCGGCAGGCCTGCGTTGGGCGCTGCGCTCCTTGGGGCGGGATTGCCCTTGGGCCGGCGGGCGGGCAGCCCGCGCGACCGATATCCGTAGGATGGGGTTGAACCCCATCCTACCTTAAAACTGATCCTCGAACTTCTTGGCCAGATCCTCGATGTTGTCGGGCGGCCAGTCGACGATATCCATGCCCAGATGCAGCCCCATGCCGGTCAGCACCTCCTTGATCTCGTTCAAGGATTTGCGCCCGAAATTCGGCGTGCGCAGCATCTCCGCCTCGGTCTTTTGGATCAGATCGCCGATATAGACGATATTGTCGTTCTTCAGGCAGTTCGCCGAGCGCACCGACAATTCCAACTCGTCCACCTTCTTCAGCAGCAGCGGGTTGAACTCCAGGTCCTCGTCCTCGTCGGACCGAACACCCGATTCCGGCTCGTCGAAATTGACGAACACGCCCAACTGATCCTGCAGAATGCGCGCGCCATAGGCGATGGCGTCCTCCGGCGTGATCGAGCCGTCGGTTTCCACGTTCAGCGTCAGCTTGTCATAGTCCAATACCTGGCCCTCGCGGGTCGGCTCGACCTTGTAGCTGACTTTCTTGACCGGGCTGAACAATGCATCGACGGAGATCATGCCGATCGGCGCATCCTCGGGGCGGTTGCGGTCGGCGGCGACATAGCCTTTGCCGGTTTCGACCGTCAGCTCCATGTAAAGGCTTGCGCCTTCGTCCAGGTGGCAGATCACGTGATCCTTGTTCAGGATCTCGATCCCGGCACTTTCGGAGATATCGCCGGCCAGCACCGCGCCCGGGCCCTGTTTGTTGATCGACAGCCGCTTCGGGCCCTCGACCTCCATCTTCAGGCTCACGCCCTTGAGGTTCAGCACGATGTCGGTGACATCCTCGCGAACGCCGTCGACGCTGGAAAATTCGTGCAGCACGTTGTCGATCTGCACGCTGGTGATCGCAGCACCCTGCAGCGACGACAGCAGCACCCGGCGCAGCGCATTGCCCAGCGTCAGCCCGAAGCCGCGCTCCAGCGGTTCGGCGACCGCCGTGGCCAGGCGCAGCGCATCGGCGCCCGGCTTGATGTCGAGCGACGTCGGACGGATAAGCTCTTGCCAGTTCTTGTGGATCATCGGGGGGCCTCCATGCTCGCAGCGCGCCGGATCCGGTCGGGGCGCCGCACTCGAGGGTCGGAAACGGGTCCGGGAGGCCCGCGCCGCCCGATCCCGGTATTTCGAAGTCTCAGACGCGCCGGCGTTTCGGCGGACGGCACCCGTTATGGGCAATCGGCGTCACATCGCGGATGGCGGTGATCGTAAAGCCCACCGCCGACAAGGCGCGCAGGGCGCTTTCACGCCCGGAACCGGGGCCTTGCACCTCGACTTCCAGCGTGCGCATGCCGTGTTCCTGCGCCTTCTTGCCGGCATCTTCCGCCGCCATTTGGGCTGCATAGGGCGTCGATTTGCGCGAACCCTTGAAGCCCATCGTCCCGGCGGACGACCAGGAGATCGCGTTGCCCTGAACATCGGCAATCAGGATCTTGGTGTTGTTGAAAGACGCATTCACGTGGGCCACGCCCGCCGTAATGTTCTTTTTGACCTTTTTCTTCGCGCGCAGCTTGGTATCGCGTGCCATATCCCTGCCCCCTACTTCTTCTTGCCGGCGATCGGCTTGGCCGGGCCCTTACGGGTGCGGGCATTGGTGTGGGTACGCTGGCCGCGCACCGGCAGGCCGCGGCGATGGCGCAGGCCGCGATAGCAGCCAAGATCCATCAGACGCTTGATGTTCATCGACTTCTCGCGGCGCAGGTCGCCTTCGACCATGAGGTTCGCGTCGATATGCTCACGCACCTGCAGCACCTCAGCATCGCTGAGATCGTTGACACGGCGGTGGCTCTCGATGCCCACGGCGCCGCAGATTTGTTTGGCCGAGGCCGCGCCGATGCCGTGGATATAGGTCAGCGCTATTTCCACGCGCTTGTTGGTGGGGATGTTCACCCCTGCGATACGGGCCAAATGCTCTCTCCGTTTCGTTGCGGTTCCGTAACCCCAGAACCTTTTTTCACAACGAAACCCACCGGCGTGTGCGGGTGGGTTCCTGCTCTTCGCAGGTCGGGTCGGCGACTCGGCGCTGTCGAAGGATGGCGAAATGTATGAATGCGCCTGGTGGTGTCAAGCCCCAACCATGGCTTTTTCCGGCGCGTCCTCAAGCGCCCCGGCCAAGGCGGCGGACACCTGGTCGATATCGTCCAGGCCGTCGATCACGCGCAGCATCCCGTGCGCATAGTAATAGCCGATCAACGGCGCGGTTTCCTTGTAATAAGCCAGAAGCCGGGTGCGCATGGTCTCGGCATTGTCGTCCTCGCGGCGTTTGAAGGACGTGCTGCCGCAATTGTCGCACACGCCCTCTTTCGCGGGGCGTGCGGTTTCGTCGTGATAGACCGCGCCGCAGTCGGCGCAGGTGGACCGGCCCGACACGCGGCGCACCAGTTCCTCGTCATCACCGACCCGCATCTCCACCACCACATGCAGGGCCTTGCCCTTGGCTTTCAGAAGCGCGGCCAGCGCGTCGGCCTGCGCCAGTGTCCGCGGGAAGCCGTCGAAGATGATGCCATTCTCGCCCACGCCGGCATCGAGCTGTTCCTCGATCAGGCCGATCACGATCTCGTCGGTCACAAGCTGCCCGCGATCCATGATCGCGGCGACGCGATCGCCAAGCTCGGTGCCCGAGGTCCGCGCTGCGCGCAGCATATCGCCGGTGGAGAGTTGCACCATGCCGCGGTCGTCGACCAACCGATGTGCCTGCGTGCCCTTCCCCGCGCCCGGCGGACCCAACAGTATGATATTCATCGGCGCGCCTTTTTCCGTCCCTTGCCCCGCAGCTTTGATTTTTCGATCAGCCCCTCATACTGGTGCGCCAGCATGTGCGACTGAACTTGAGTGATCGTGTCCATCGTCACAGAGACAACGATCAATAGCGAGGTTCCGCCAAAATAGAACGGGATGCCGATCTGCGAAATAAGTATTTCTGGCAATAGACAAACCGCTGCCAGGTAGCCAGCGCCGACCACCAGGATCCGACTGACAACGTAATCCAGATACTCCACCGTGCGCGGACCGGGCCGGATACCGGGGACGAAACCGCCCTGCTTCTTCAGGTTGTCGGCCACGTCCTCGGATTTGAACGACACATTGGCGGTATAAAAATAGGCAAAAAACACGATCAGCGCGACGAAGGTAATCAGGTAAAGCGGCTGTCCGCGCCCGAAATAGGCCGACACAAAGCCCAGCGCCCCCGTGCCCGTGCCGCCGGAAAACGTGGTGACGGTTGTGGGCAGCAGCAGGATCGAAGAGGCGAAGATCGGCGGGATCACCCCGGCGGGGTTCAGCTTGATCGGCAGATTCGAGGACTCGCCGCCGAACATCTTCATCCCGACCTGCCGGCGTGGGTACTGGATGTGGATCTTGCGCAGTGCCCGTTCGGCAAAGACGATCACCGTGATGACGACGACCGCCATCACCATCATCCCGATGATGACGGCCGGGCTCAGCACGCCGGACCGGCCCTGGCTGAAGAATTGCGCCAGCGCGGCCGGAAGCTCTGCGATGATGCCGACGAATATGATCAGCGACACACCGTTGCCGATGCCCCGCGCGGTGATCTGTTCGCCAAGCCACAGCAGGAACATCGTCCCGCCGACCAGGGTGATCACGCAGGTCGCACGGAAAAACCAGCCCGGGTCGAGCACCAGGTTCTGGGCCTCCAACCCGACGGAGATGCCATAGGCCTGGAACAATGCCAGCACCACGGTGCCGTAGCGTGTGTATTGGTTCAGCTTCTTGCGGCCGGCCTCGCCCTCTTTCTTCAGCGCTTCCAGCTGCGGCACCATCGCCGCCATCAACTGCACGATGATCGAGGCCGAGATGTAGGGCATGATACCCAGGGCAAAGATCGCCATGCGGCTGACCGCGCCGCCGGTGAACATGTTCAGCATGCCGCCGATGCCGCCCTGTGCCTGTTCGAAGAACTGCTGCAGCGCGATCGTGTCGACCCCCGGTACCGGTATGAACGTGCCGATGCGATAGACGATCAAAAGGCCCAGCGCGAACAGGATCCGCTGCTGCAGTTCCTTCGCCTTGCCGAAGGACGCCCAATTGAGGTTGGCGGCCATCTGCTCCGCTGCTGATACCATTCAGGCTCTCCCGCGACGCCGGCGCGGGCCCGGCTCGGCCCGCGGCATATTTGATTGGATGTAAGGGGCGGGGCTCAACCCCACAAGGCTTATTCGCCGCCGCTCAGCGTCAGCGAGCCGCCCGCCTTCTCCACAGCTTCCTTGGCCGCGGTGGAGGCGCCGGTCACGCTCAGGTCGACCTTTGCGGTCAATTCGCCCTTCGCCAGCAGCCGCACGCCGTCCAGCTTGCGCCGTACCAGGCCGCTTTCGACCAGCACGTCCTCGGTGATCGGGGCAGAGGCGTCCAGCTTCTTGGCGTCGACGAATTTCTGCAGGATGCCCAGGTTGATGACGGCGAATTTCTTGCGGTTGGGTTTGTTGAAACCCCGTTTCGGCAGCCGCTGGTAAAGCGGCATCTGACCGCCCTCATAGGCTTTGATCGCAACGCCCGAGCGGCTTTTTTGGCCCTTGATGCCGCGCCCGCCGGTCTTGCCGGTGCCGGAGCCCGGCCCACGGCCGACCCGTTTGCGTGCTTTGGTTGCGCCGGGATTGTCCCGAAGCTCATTCAGTTTCATATCGCTTCTCCTATCGCCGGAGATGACCCCCGAAGCGAACGGGGTCACACACGGCATGTCTGTCGCGGCGGGACGCGCCCGCCGCCGGGTGCGTTTATGCGGACTTGTGCCGCGTTGCAAGACATCTTGAAACGCGCCGGACCTGCCGCACGGACTGACCCGCATGCTGCATCCGGCCGTCGAGGAGCGCCCCTCTTAGGGTCGTGACCCTAGTGCGCGGCCGCCCAATTCGGCCCCTGGCCCGCGTCTACCGTCAACGGCACGGTCAGGTCCACAGCGGGGTCGGCGGCGCTTTCCATCACGTCGCGCACCGCCGCGATGGTGTCGTCGACCGCCGTCTCCGCCACTTCGAACAGCAATTCGTCATGCACCTGCAGCAGCATCTTTGCCGGCAGATCCGCGATCGCCGCCGGCACCCGGATCATCGCCCGGCGGATCACGTCGGCCGCGGTGCCCTGGATCGGCGCGTTGATCGCCGCGCGCCAGGCAAATCCCGCCTTCGGGCCCTTCGCGTTGATTTCGGGCGTGTGGATCTTGCGCCCGAACAATGTCTGCACGAACCCGTGTTCCTTTCCGAAGGCCACGGTCCGGTCCATGTATTCGCGGATGCCCGGAAAACGTTCGAAATAGCGGTCGATGAAGCCCTTCGCCTCCTCCCGCGGGATGCGCAGATTGTTCGACAGACCAAAGGCCGAGATGCCGTAGATCACCCCGAAATTGATCGCCTTGGCCTGGCGGCGCACCATCGGATCCATGCCCTCGATGGGCACGCCGAACATCTCCGACGCCGTCATCGCGTGGATGTCCAGCCCGTCGCGGAACGCCTGTTTCAGGCTCTCGATCTCGGCGATATGGGCCAGGATGCGCAATTCGATCTGGCTGTAATCCAGCGACACCAGCACATTGCCGTCCTCGGGCACGAACGCCTCGCGGATGCGCCGGCCCTCTTCGGTGCGCACGGGGATGTTCTGCAGGTTCGGGTCGGTGGAGGCCAGCCGCCCCGTGCTGGCGCCGGCAATGGCGTAGGAGGTATGTACCCGCCCCGTCTCCGGGTGGATATGTTCCTGCAGCGCGTCCGTATAGGTCGATTTCAGCTTGGAAAGCTGCCGCCAATCCAGCACCCGCGCCGGCAGGTCGTGGCCCTGCGCGGCGAGGCTTTCCAACACGTCCGCCCCGGTCGCATAGGCGCCGGTCTTGCCCTTCTTGCCGCCCTCCAGCCCCATCTCGTCGAACAGGATCTCGCCCAACTGCTTTGGACTGCCGACGTTGAAGCTGTGGCCAGCCAGTTCGTGGATCTCCGCCTCCAGCCCGGCCATCTTTTGCGCGAACGCGTTCGACATCCGGCTCAGATGGTCGCGGTCGACCTTGATCCCGTGCATCTCCATTTCCGCCAGCACCGGCACCAGCGGGCGCTCCAGCGTCTCATAGACGGTGGTCACGCGGGTCTCGGGCAGCTTCGGCGCCAGAAGTTTCCACAGCCGCAGGGTAATGTCGGCATCCTCGGCGGCGTAAGCCGTGGCATCCTCGATCGGCACCTTGTCGAAGGTGATCTGCGACTTGCCTGTACCCAGGATCGATTTGATCGAGATCGGCGCATGGCCCAGATACCGCTCCGACAGCGCATCCATGCCATGATTATGCAGCCCCGCATGCGCGGCATAGGACATCAGCATCGTGTCCGCGATCGGGGCGATGCGGATGCCGTAGCGGGCAAAGATCTTTAGGTCGTATTTCATGTTCTGGCCGATCTTGAGGATCGCGTCGTCCTCCAAGACCGGCTTCAGAACCTCCAGCGCGGCGTCCAGATCCATCTGCCCCTCGGCCGGCTCCGCCGCACCCAGCAGATCGCCGGTGCCGGTGACATGGCCCAGCGGCACATAGGCCGCCCGCCCCTCGGTCACGCTCAGGCAGATGCCGACCAACTCCGCGCGCATCTCATCCAGGCCCGTGGTCTCGGTATCCACCGCCACATAGCCGCGCTCGCGGATCTCCGCGACCCAGGCCTCCAACGCCGCCCGGTCGCGCACCGTCTCATAGGTCGCGTCCTCGAATGCGGCCGTCAGCGCGGCGATGTCCGCGCCGCCTCCGTCGGGGCTCGATGCCCCGGCGGAGGCGCCCCCGGCGGGGTCGCTGGGGGCATCGACGCCCAACTTGTCCGCGACCCGCTTGGTCAGCGTGCGGAACTCCATCGCATTCAGGAACCCCAGCAGATCGTCCGCCACCGGTTCCTGAACGTCCAACGCCTCCAGCGGTTCCAGATCGGGCGTCCGGTCGTCCAGCGTGACCAGCTTCTTCGACAGCCGGATCTGGTCGGCATGGCCGATCAGCGTCTCCCGCCGTTTGGGCTGCTTGATCTCCCCGGCGCGCTCCAGCAGCGTTTCCAGATCGCCGTATTCCTGGATCAACAGCGCCGCGGTCTTTACCCCGATCCCCGGCGCCCCGGGCACATTGTCCACACTGTCCCCGGCCAGCGCCTGGATATCGATCACCTTGTCCGGCCCGGCGCCGAATTTCGCTTCCACCTCCTCCGGCCCGATGCGCGTGTTCTTCATCGCATCGAACATCTCGACCCCGCCGCCGACCAGTTGCATCAGATCCTTGTCCGAGGAAATAATCGTCACCCGCCCGCCGGCCTCCCGCGCCTGGCGGGCATAGGTGGCGATGATGTCGTCGGCCTCGAAGCCTTCTTTCTCGATACAGGCGATGTTGAAGGCCCGCGTCGCATCCCGGGTCAGTGGGATCTGCGGGCGCAAATCCTCCGGCATTTCATCGCGGTTAGCCTTGTACTGGTCGTACAACTCGTTGCGGAACGTGTGCGACCCCTTGTCGAAGATCACGGCCACATGCGTGGGCGCGTCGGGCCCGCGATTGTCCTCGACCATCTTGAAGATCATGTTGCAAAAACCCGACACCGCCCCGATCGGCAGCCCGTCCGACTTGCGGCTGAGCGGCGGCAGCGCGTGGAAGGCGCGAAAGATGAACGCCGACCCGTCGATCAGATGCAGATGATGGCCCTTGCCGAATGTCGTCATGTCGCCCCCCCGCGCCCCGGCCGTTTCGCAGCGTTCTAGCCCAGCCCGGGTCCGGTGGCGAGGGCGCGGCGCGGCCTGCGTGGCACCGGCGTCAGCCTTTGTCCGCCGGCCCGCCCTTCAGGATGTAGCGTTTGTCACAGTAGCCGCATTCGACATAACCGGTGGCCGGGTCGATCTGCAGCCAGACGCGCGGGTGCCCCAGCGTGCCACCGTCGCAGGCAACACGGGTCTGTTCCACCACTTCCGTTTCCGGCACCTCTGCCATCATCGCTGCCTCCCGGTTGCTGCCTGACCGCGCGCTATGATAGCCAGCGCCGGATCGCCCGCAAGGGCAAGAGGGAGCCGCCCATGCCCGCCAATGCCGTCGAACTGATCGGCCTGAGCAAGACCTATGCCGCGACCGGCAAGAGCCCAGCGAAAGAGGCGCTCAGCGCGCTGGATCTGGGGATTCCCACCGGCTCGATCTTCGGGCTGCTCGGCCCGAACGGCGCGGGCAAGTCAACGACGATCAATATCATGGCGGGGCTGGTGCTGAAATCCGCGGGCACCGTGAAGATCTGGGGTTTCGACCAGGACATCAACCCGCGCCAGTCGCGCGCCGCCATCGGTGTGGTGCCGCAGGAGCTGAACGTCGACCCGTTTTTCACCGCCCGCGCCGCGCTCGATGTGCAGGCCGGGCTTTACGGCGTGCCAAAGGCGCAGCGTCGCACTGACGAGATCCTGGCCGCCGTGGGTCTGACCGACAAGGCCGACGCCTATTCGCGCACGCTGTCGGGCGGCATGCGCCGGCGGCTCTTGATCGCCAAGGCCCTTGTCCACGCGCCCCCGGTTCTGGTGCTGGACGAACCCACCGCCGGCGTCGATATCGAGCTGCGCCAGATGCTGTGGAACTACGTCCGCGACTTGAACGCCGCCGGCACCACGATCATCCTGACCACGCATTATCTGGAAGAGGCGCAGCAGATGTGCGACCGCATCGGCATCATCAACGATGGCCGGCTGGTCGCCTGCGACGAAACCCCGAACCTGCTGGCGCGGCTCGACAGCAAAACCATGGTGATCTGGCCCGATGGCCCGGCGGCGGCGCCCGCCATGCCGCCAGGGATCGAGACCGCGACCCGGCCCGATGGCGCGCTGGCCTTCACCTATCGCCGCGGGCGGACCTCACCCGAGGCGGTGCTGGACGCGGTCCGCGCCGCCGGCATCCACATCCGCGACGTCGCCACCGAGGAAGCGGATCTGGAGGATGTGTTCGTCAGCCTCACAAGCCGCAGCGCCGGCGCGGACTGAGCGTCAAATCGCCAGTTCGGTGTCCGGCAGCGACAGCGCCAGCATCAAGTCGCGCAACTCCTGCCGCGCCGCGATGTTCGACATCGTCAGCCGCCCCGCGCCGGCATCGCCCAGATCCAGCAACGTCAGCCCCTGCAGGTACAACTCCCGAAACACCACGCGTTCGGAAAAACCGGGGACCAGACGAAAGCCGATGCGTTTGGTCAGATCGGCCAGCGCCTTGCCCACGCGGCGCTTGTTATGCGCATCCGTCGTGCTCATGCGGTTGCGCAGCACCACCCAGTCGAGCGGCGGCAACCCGGCCGAGGCGCGCAATTGCCGCGCCGCCCAGACCATTTCCGAATAGATGCTGGGCCCCAGCACGCGGCCCGAACCGGGGTCGAGCCGCGCCAGCAGCGCGAAATCGACCAGGCTGTCATTCATCGGCGTCACCAGCGTATCCGCCGCGGCATGGGCCATCTGGGCGTAGCGCGTGTGCGCCCCGGGGCAGTCGACCACGACGAAACGGCAGGTCTTGTCCAGCGTCCGTAACGCGTCGCCGAACCAGCCCTCCTCCTCCTGCTGCGCCGCGGCCAGCCCGTCGGCGGTGCTCAGGCGCATCTCCACGGTGTTGGGCATCGGCAGCGCCAAACCGGTCCTTTCGCACTGCGCGCGGCGGTGGTCGACATACGTCAGCAGGCTGCGCTGGCGCACGTCCAGATCGATCACCCCCACGCCATAGCCCGAGCGCAACAGCGCCGTGGTGATGTGCATGGCGGTGGTGGACTTGCCCGAGCCGCCCTTTTCGTTGCCAAGAACGATGATATGCGCCATGCGCCCTTCGCCAATTGCGAATGCGGTGGAAAGAAAAACGCCGCGGAACTGCCGCGGCGCTTTCTGTCTAAGCTTGCTGCCGTGCCTTCGAGGGCAAGATCAGAAGCCCAGCCCCTCGTATTTCTTCTTGAACCGCGACACCCGCCCGCCGGTATCCATCAACCGGGTCGAACCGCCGGTCCAGGCCGGGTGCGTGGTCGGGTCGATGTCCAGCGTCAGCGTGTCGCCCTCGGCGCCATAGGTCGAGCGCATTTGCACGACATCGCCATTGGTCATCTTGACGTCGATCACGTGGTAATCGGGATGCAGGTCTTTTTTCATCGGTTCCGTCTCGTGTCCTGGTCGCCGCGCGATGGGCCCGCGCCGGCATCCAATTCCTTGGGATGGCGCGCTGTAGCAGACGGCGCCGGGCCGGGCAAGCGGTCAGCTTTAGACCAAAACCGTTTCAGACTGAATCCGTCTGAAAGAGGATTTTGGTCCAGATTTAACAGCTTGAGCAAAATCCTATGATCAGATTGTTTCAATCTAATCCGTTTTTGCTCTAGCGGCGACGGCGGGCGCGCGCCTCGGCCACGGGGTCGTACATCTTTGTGCCGCTGGCCTCTTTCTTGCGCATCTGGCGCAGCTCTTTCAACGTCTCGCGCTCCTGTTCCATATCCACGATCGGGGCCCGCTGGGCGCGCAACTCAGCCTGGATCTGCCGACGCACCGCGTCATAGCCCAGCGCCATGCCGGCATAGGAAATGCAGGGCGCATAGGCCACGAACACGACCAGCAACACGGCGGAAATGGTCAGCCCGGCATCGACACCACCGACCAGCACCGCCACCGGCGCGGTCATCGCGAACAGCACCGTGGGCGCGGCGGTGGTCATCAGATACAGCACCATCTGCGGCAACAGATACTTGCCGATGCCATAAATCGGGTCGTTGCCGGGGCTGTACTGCACCGCATTCGCCGCCAACGCCGCCATAGGCACGCCGAAGATCCCGATCGAAAAGCCCACGATCAAGAGCGCCCCGAAAACGAACAGCGCGGCCGCCAGCTGCAGTTGCATCGGATCGGTCGCGGCCAGTGCGACCCCAAAGGTTTCCTGCGATTCGGCGCTGAAAAAGGCGCTGGCCATTGCGGTGTAGGCGCCAAACACGTCCGCCGCGCCGGGCAATGCCATGGGCAGCACCACGGAACGGTGCACGATGCCCCAAATCGCCGACAGCAGTATCACCAGGATGAACTGCGGCAGCATATGTAAAAACAGCGACCGGACGGTGACGCGGGTCAGCCCCTCCACCGTCGGAGAGGTCGTTGCCCCCACCACCATCAGCGCCGCGCGCACGCCGGTCAAAAACAGGAATGTCGTCCCGATGGTGGACATCAGGAAGAACAGCATCCCCCAGACGATCAAATTGCTGGTGGAGTAAAAGATACCCACCGCCAGCAGGATATAGATCACCAGCACCGGCAGATAGCGCAGGAACACCATGGGCGAGATCGAGATCGCCCGGAGGATCAAAACCAAACCGTTCATATTCAAGTTTCTCCGCCGCGACTTGGGCGAAAAAAAGACGCGCGTGCCGTGCGGATGCAAAAAGGGCGGCCTTTGCCGGCCGCCCTGTTCAGAAAGTACAGCGAATGTGACGCTTATGCGCCAGTCGATTTCGGCTTGTAGTTGGTCTTTTCCGCGATCCGCGCCGATTTTCCGCGCCGGCTGCGCAGGTAGTAAAGCTTGGATCGGCGCACCTTGCCGCGGCGCACCACGGTGATCGCATCGATATTCGGGGAATGCAGCGGGAACACCCGCTCTACCCCTTCCCCGAATGAGATCTTGCGCACCGTGAAGGAGGCGCCGATGCCCGCACCGCCCTTGCGGCCGATGCATACGCCCTCGTAATTCTGCACCCGCGTCCGGGTGCCCTCGGTCACCTTGAAGCCGACGCGGATGGTATCTCCGGCGGCGAAGTCGGGAACGTCCTTGCCCAGTTCGGCAATCTGCTCTGCCTCAAGCGTCTCAATCAGGTTCATGTGCCCTATCCTTGGTGCCCGCCTTGGCGGCGGAGATGTCTGCGCCCGAGTGCTCTGTGCCATCCTTCGGGTCCATACCGCCTTGGCGATATGCCCGCCAGAGGTCGGGGCGGCGTTCCTTTGTCAGGGCCTCGGCTTGGGCGCGCCGCCAGGCGGCGATCTGGCCGTGATGGCCGGAGAGGAGGATCTCCGGTATCTTGCGGCCGTCCCATTCCGTGGGCCGTGTGTACTGGGGATGTTCCAGAAGCCCGGCGGCAAAGCTTTCCTCCGCAGCCGACTCGGCGTTCCCAAGCACGCGGGGTATAAGCCGCACACAGGCATCGATCAAGGCCTGCGCGGCGATCTCTCCCCCCGTTAAGACATAGTCCCCCAAGGAGATTTCCCACACGTCATGCGCCTCCAGCACGCGCTCGTCCACGCCCTCGAACCGCCCGCACAGCAAGGTCACGCCCGGCCCATCGGCCAGCGTCTGCGCCGTGGCCTGATCGAACCGCCGGCCGCGCGGCGACAGGTACACGACCGGGCCGGGCCCGGCCGCGGCCCGCAGCGCCCGGTCCACGACATCGGCGCGCAGCACCATGCCGGCGCCGCCGCCGGCGGGCGTGTCATCCACGTTGCGGTGCTTGCCGGTGGCGAAGTCCCGGAAGGGATAAGTGTCCAGCGTCCACAAGCCCTGCGCCAGCGCGCGGCCCGTCAGCGACAGCCCCAGGACGCCCGGAAACGCCTCCGGGAACAGGGTGACCACCCGCGCCGCCCAGGCGCCGGGCCGGCGGGTCGGCTCTTCCAGCAGCGCGCGCGGGCCGGCGCTGGCGCGGATCGACAACCGGCCGTGGGATTTCGGCGGTGTGGTCATGTGCGCGCCCGTTCGGCCTTGAGCAGCCGCTTCTTCTCTTTGTGCAAAGGCTCGGGGCGCAGGCGCTGACGGTTGAGGTTCAGGAACCGGTTGCGCAAGGCGGCGGACGGGCCGGCGTTGGATTTGGGGCTTTGCACAAGGGGCACGCGCGCGGCCTTGGGCACATCCATCAGATCCAGAACGGTAGTTGCGGCCCCGAAGGGCAGATCGCGCGAATGTTCCAGCGACACGACCTCGACCCGGTCGGGAGCCAGATACGAGGCCATCAGCCGCGCTTCTTGCTCGGGGCCCAGAAGCGCCGGAAACTGGGCGCGGAAGCCGGCGAAATCGAGCGCCAGCGGGGTGGAGCGCAGCAGATGGCCATGCAAGCTTTCGATCCACGCTTCTCGGTCGCGGGTCGTATAGAGGAACACAATCTGGGTGTCGGTGCCGAAGCGCCGGCGGATCTCGCCGCGCAAGGCGTTGGCCAATACCGGGGCGGCGGCCTGATAGTCCTGCAAGACCCGTCCCCTCCAATCCCGGTGACCAGGTAGGGCGCCGCTTAGCGTTTCGCGGGAGATCACGATATTGCGCCCGGGTTCCAGCCGGGCCAGGAAGCGGCGGAGTGACAGGCGAAACCGCAGCAGACGCCAGGGAAACGGATGCGTGCCAAAGATCCGGGCATGCGCGCCGGCCGCCCGGAAATCCATCTTCCCGTAGTAGTCGAACCATGGCGCCAGCGCCGCGCGGTTGACCAGCATGAACTGCTGCAGACTGGTGGTGCCGGTCTTGTGGAAACCCGGATGGATCAGCACTTTCATCGCTCGGCATCCGGCTTTTCGTCCGCCGGGTCGACGATCACCACGCCGGCGGCAAGGTCGACATTGGGCACATGCGCGCGGGTGAACGGGATCAGCAGGGCGCTGCCATCGGGGCGGGCAATGTCCAGGATATCGCCGGCGCCGTGATCGTGCACCGCACGCACCGACCCCACCGCGCCCCCGCCCGGATCGAGCACGGAAAGCCCAATTAGATCCGTATGATAGAACTCATCCTCGCCCGGGTCCGGCAGCCGGTCGCGGGGCGCGTAGAGCCGGGTGCCGCGCAGCGCCTCCGCCGCCTCGCGAGAGCCGACGCCCTCAAGCCGCGCGGCGAAACCGCCCTTGACGGGGCGGGTCAGCCGCAGCGGGAAGGACTGCCCGGCCTCGGTGGTCAGCGGGCCGTAGTCGGCAATCGCCGCGGGGTCGGCGCAGAAGGACTTCAGCCGCACCTCCCCGCGCACGCCAAAGGCGCCGGCGATGGCGCCGACGCAGACCGACCCGTCGGGCGCACGGCCCATGGACGGCTTACTCCGCCGCCGCTTCTTCTTCGGCCGGCGCGGGCTCGGCCGGGGCCTCTTCCGCGGGCGCGGCGGCTGCCTCTTCGGCGGCGGCGGCCTTGGCCGCCTTTTCCTCGGCGCGGTCCTGCGCCTTTTTGCCCGGCTCCGCCTTGTTCGGGTTGTTGCGCGACTTTTTCTCAACGATCCCAGCAGCTTCCAGCATGCGCGAGATCCGATCGGTCGGTTGCGCGCCCTGCGACAACCAGTGCTGCACGCGCTCCATATCCATCTTCACCCGGTCCTCGCTGTCCTTGGGCAACAGCGGGTTGTAGGTGCCCAGCTTTTCGATGAAACGCCCATCGCGGGGCATGCGGCTGTCGGCCGCCACGATGCGATAGAACGGGCGTTTCTTAGAGCCGCCGCGGGCCAGTCTGATCTTGATTGCCATGGTTTTCTCCTTTGTATGGCGTAGGTTAGGGGGTGCCTGCGGCATCCCCGTCGCGGATTTTTTCGTGGTGCCGGATCACTTCCGAAATCACGAAACTCAGAAACTTACGGGCGAATTCCGGGTCCAGATCGGCACGCCGCGCCAGATCCTCCAGCCGCGCGATCTGCGCCGCCTCGCGGGCCGCATCGGCGGGCGGCAGGGCATGCGCGGCCTTCAACCGGCCGACCGCCTGGGTGTGCTTGAACCGCTCTGCCAGGGTATAGACCAGGATCGCATCCAGGCGGTCGATGCTCTCACGGTGCTCTTTCAAAAGCGCCGCGGCGCGGGTCACGGGATCGGTCATCGAAACCTCCCTAGGGGCCGAAAATCGCCTGCCAGCATGCGTATGGCATGCGTATGGCAAGCGTCTGGCCATTTTGCCGGTGGGATGAAAGCGGGGTTAACGCGACTCATGCCAAATCCTCCCGCGACGGGTGGCGCCAGATCCGCATGTCTCCGAACTCGGGATGCTGGTAATCGCGCTCGATGCGCGCGCCCAGGCGGCGGGCCAGCGCCTCCGACCTTGTGTTGCCCGCGGTGATCATGCTGATCAGCGGCGGCAGCTTCAGCGTCGCATAGGCAAAGTCGCGCGCCGCCAGCGCCGCTTCCTGCGCGATGCCCTTGCCCTCGGCCGCGCCGAACAGCGACCAGGCCAGTTCCGCCTCCGGCCAATCCTCGGGGTGAAAGATCCCGGTCACGCCCAGAGGCCGGTCGTCGGTGCGGTCGGCGATGATCCAGCGGCCATAGCCGCGCAACTGCCATTGGCCGACCAACGCGGCCAGCATCTGGAACGCATCGCTGCGGCTGTGCGGGCCGCCGAGGACCTGCGTGCGCGGCTCGGCACGGAAAGCGGCATAGGCCTCGAAATCCCCGGGCGCCGCCGCGCGCAGGCGCAGCCGCTCGGTCTCCAACGTGGGGATGCGGATCAGCGTTTCGGTCATGGCGCCCCCGGGTGGCGATAGACGAAACAATCGGGGTCATGCGCGGCACGGGCGGCCTCGCGCACGGCGCCCAGCCGCTCGGCCAGGCGGATCGAGGCCGCGTTGCCGGCGTCGATATAGCTGACCAGCCGCGCGGGTCTGAGTTCCGCCCGGCCCCAGGCGCGGGCGGCGCTGGCGGCCTCGGTCGCATAGCCCTGGCCCTGCGCGGCGGGAAACAGCAGCCAGCCCAGTTCCAGATCCGGCTGGCTGGGCGGGTGATGCAGCCCGATGGAGCCCAGCACCCGGCCCGCCGCCGCCACGATCCACCAGCCAAAGCCCTTCAGGTGCCAATGACCGGTATCGGCGGCAAAGGATCGCCAGGCGGCGCGGGTGTCGCGCGGCCCGCCGATGAAGCGTGTGGCGTCCGGATCGGCATAAAACGCGGCATAGGCGTCGAAATCCTCCAGCCGCGGCGCCCGCAGCGTCAGCCGGTCCGTGGTCAGTGTGGGGATCATGCCGCGCCCTCCGGTCCCGGGTGGCGGTAGACCAGCACGTCGGGGCTGTCGAAATTGTGCCGCGCGCCGGTGTCGATACCGGCGCCCAGGCGTTCGGCCAGCGCCCGCGAGCGCCGGTTCGCGGGGTGGATATAGCTGACCGCGGTATCCCAGCCGAGCACGCCATAGGCTTGGCGACGGGCCGCCAGCGCGGCCTCTCGGCCGATGCCCCGGCCCTCGGCCTCTGGCCAGAGGATCCAGCCAACCTCGCGTTCGGCCCAGCCCTCGGGGAACCAGTGGCCGACGAAGCCCAGGCAGGTGTCGTCGCCGGTGCGGGTGACGGCCCACATGCCAAAGCCGCGCAGGGGCCAATGCGCAAGCACGATGCAAAAGGCGCGCCAGGCCTGCGGCGTGGTGGAAACACCGCCCGCGTAGCGCGCGCGGTCGGACGTGATGAACGCGCAGTAGCCGGGCCAGTCGCGCGGCGCGGGCCCCCGCAGCGTCAGCCGTTTTGTGGTCAGCGTGGGGATCATGGCCGCGGCCCCGCATGGAAACGGTGCACCTGGGTGTCGGTCAGCGCCGCCTCCGCCACGGCGTCGCGGGTCGCGCCCAACCGCCCAGCCACGGCGATCGAGGCGGCATTGTCCGGGCGGATATAGGCCACAAGCGTCGTAAACCCCATCGGCCCGAAAGCATGCGCCAGCGCGGCGCGGGTCGCTTCGGTGGCGATGCCCCGGCCGCGTGCGGCCGCGGTCAGCATCCAGCCGATCTCTGGCTCCGGGTCGCCGGCTTCGTGATCGAAAGGGATCAGGCCCAGCATTGTGTCGGGGGCGTCGCGCCAGGCGATCGACCAGGGGCCGAAACCGCGCAGCGGCCATTGCGCGGCCATCTGCATGAAATCGATCCAGGCGTCGGTGCGGTCTTCCACGCCGATGAACTTGCCGGCCGTCTCCAGGATCTCGGCATAGGCCGGGAAATCCGCCACCCGGGGTGCACGCAGATGCAGCCGGTCGGTCTCCAGCACCGGCACCAGCGCCGCGAAAGCGGCGACGGTGGCCCGGTGTTCCGGCCGCGGCGGGGTTTCCCAGGGGTGGGTCATGCGGCGGCCTTCAGGTCGTGGCGATAGACCAGATCGCCCGGTTCGGGCCGCGCCGCCTTCGGATCGCGCCGCGCGCCCAGCCGCTCGGCCAGGGCGCAGGACCGTGTGTTCGCCGGATCGACGTAACTGACCAGCGTGTCCCAGGCCAGATCGCGCGCGGCATGGGCGATCACCGCGCGCCCGGCTTCGGCCGCGTAGCCATGACCCTCGTCGGCGGGCGCCCAGATCGACCAACCCAACTCCCGCTCCGGCCAGTCGACCGGAAAGAACGGCCCGACAGCGCCCAAGGCCCGCCCCGTGGCACGCTCGACGCAGACGAAGACGCCGAAGCCCGTCAACTGCCAATGCCCCATGAGAATGGCGACGATACGCCAGGCCCGGCCCGCGCCGCCCTCCGACCCGCCGCCATGCCAGCGCCCGCGATCGGAGCTCAAAAACGCCACCCAAGGCGCCAAGTCCTCCGCCACGGGCGGCCGCAGGACCAACCGCTCGGTCTCTAGCACCACGCCGGTCATCGCACCCGGCTTCTTTGTTCCAGAAATATTCCGGGGGAGGCCGCAGGCCGGGGGCAGAGCCCCCAGACGACGCCAGCCAAAGGCGCGGCGGTCACTTCTTCTTCCCCAACCCGCTCAGGCCCGGCGGCAGCGCCGCGCCACCCAGCCCCGGCAGAGCGCCCGGCAGACCGGGGGGAAGCGCCCCGCTCGGGGCGGCGGGGCCGCCCGCTCCCGGGCCGCTCGGCATGCCCGGCGGCATGCCGCCGGGCATGCCGAAAAGCTGCCCCAGGCCGCCGCGCAGCAGGCCTTTCTTGCCCATCTTGCCCATCTTTTTCATCATGTCAGACATCTGCCTGTGCATCTTCAGAAGCTTGTTGAGATCGCTGACCTCCTGCCCGGCACCCGCGGCGATGCGTTTCTTGCGGCTGGCCTGCAGGATCTGGGGTGCCGCGCGTTCCTTCTTAGTCATCGATTGGATCAGCGCGATCTGGCGGCGGATGATGGCGTCGTCGAAACCCGCATCCTCGATCTGCTTGGCCATCTTGCCCATGCCCGGCATCATGCCCATCACGCCCTGCATGCCGCCCATCTTCATCATCTGTTCCAGCTGCATGCGCAGGTCGTTCATGCTGAACTGGCCCTTCTGGAAGCGCTTCATCATGCGCTCGGCCTGTTCCGCCTCGATGGTCTCCTGCGCCTTCTCGACCAGCGCGACGATGTCGCCCATGCCCAGGATGCGGCCGGCGATGCGGTCGGGCTCGAAGGTCTCCAACGCGTCCATCTTTTCGCCCAGGCCGACGAATTTGATCGGCTTGCCGGTGACCGCGCGCATCGACAGCGCCGCCCCGCCGCGCCCATCGCCATCCATGCGGGTCAGGATGACACCCGAGATGCCGATGCGGCCGTCGAAATTCTCAGCCGTATTCACCGCGTCCTGGCCGGTCAGCCCGTCGACCACCAAAAGCGTCTCGCGCGGGGTGGTGGCGTCGCGCACCGCCTCGACCTCGGCCATCAGTTCGTCGTCGATACTGAGCCGCCCGGCGGTGTCGAGCATGTAGACGTCATAGCCGCCCAGCGTCGCCTGCTGCTTGGTGCGTTTGGCGATGGCGACCGCGTCCTGGCCGGGCACGATCGGCAGCGTGTCGACGCCGATCTGGGCGCCCAGCACCGCCAATTGTTCCATCGCTGCCGGGCGGCGGGTGTCGAGCGAGGCCATCAGCACGCGCTTGCCCTCTCGCTCGGTCAGGCGCTTGGCGAGCTTTGCGGTGGTGGTGGTCTTGCCCGACCCCTGCAGGCCGACCATCAGGATCGGCGCCGGCGGGCTGTCGATCCGCAGAATCCCTTGCGTGTCGCCGTCGCCGGCGAGCACCCGTTTCAACTCGTCATGGACGATCTTGACCACCTGCTGGCCGGGCGTGACCGACTTGGTGACCGCCTGGCCGGTGGCCTTGTCCTGTACCGCTTTCACGAAATCGCGCGCCACGGGCAGGGAGACGTCGGCTTCAAGCAGCGCGACGCGCACCTCGCGCAAGGCGGTGGCGACATCGTCTTCGCTCAGCGCGCCCTGTTTGGTCAGCCGGTCGAAGACACCGGAAAGTCGGTCAGAGAGGCTTTCGAACACCGGTTATCCCTTTCTACGGGCACGCCATTCCAGGATGGCGGGGGGAAGCAGCGCGGCGGCGAGGATGACCCACCAAAGGGTGAGCAGCGCACCGATGCCGACGGCATAGACACTGAAGGCCAGCGCGCCGGCGGTGCGCGGGATGCGGGTGCACTCGATCTGCGCACCGGCAAAGATCGACTGGCAGCCGCCGAGCCAGACGATCAGCGCCGCGACCGCGAGGATCGCACCCAACATCCCCAGCACGCGGAGCACGCCCTTCAGATACCGCCTTGCGGTGGGGCTTTGCAGCGTCGGGGTGCCGCGCAATTGCGCCTCCTTCAAACGACGAACGCACCCGTGGGCGCAACGCGCTGACGGGTGGCGATCCAGACATAAGGTCGGGACCGGAAGGTTTCACGCCTCCGGAATTCTGCCGCGGGCCTACGGCGCGACGGGCATGCTGTCAAGCGAAGGGGCCGCGCGGGGCAAGCCCGGACCCGCGGGCAGGCCCGCGGCCTGGCCGCTGGCGGCCAGGAGGATCGCGCCCCGCGATCCTGTCCGGGCGGTTGGGCGCCTCGGGCCACCGGGGTGGACGGCCCCATAGACCAAAACCGTTTCAGACTGAGCCAGTCTGAAACGGTTTTGGTCCAGATTTAATAGTCCGAGCAAAATCCTAGGATCAGATCGTTTCGATCTGATCCTTTTTGCTCTAAAGCACCCGATCAAAAACCTGAATCGGAAGGGATTCCCTTGAACGCTGATCTGTGATTCATCCTATTTGGGAGGATGGATCATGTCAGCACCTTTGCCGGATGCGCTTCGGACGCGGTTTCAGAAGTTG
>JBCDDF010000045.1:0-26844 GCA_039180525.1 Pseudomonadota bacterium | reverse complement strand
CGACGCCTACAACTTCGCTCGTAGATTAAAGACACTGAGCGCTCTCACGCCCTACGAATACATTTGCAAAACCAGGACTTCAAAGCCGGATCGATTCATCGTAAACCCCATCCACCAGATGCCGGGACTGAACACCTAGGCAACGCGGCCATCCTCCAGGCGCAGCATCCGGTCCATGCGGGCCGCCAAATCCAGGTTATGCGTGGCCACCAAAGCGCCCGCGCCCTCCTCGCGAACCACGCGCAAAAGCGCGTCGAACACCAGATCCGAGGTGCCGGGGTCCAGATTGCCGGTGGGTTCGTCGGCCAGGATCAGCGCCGGACGGTTGGCGAGCGCCCGGCAGAACGCGACCCGTTGCTGCTCGCCACCCGACATCTCCGCCGGGCGGTGCCGCACCCGCGCCGCCAGGCCCACGCGGTCCAAAAGCGTTGCCGCGCGCGCCGCCGCGGTGCACGCATCGACGCCGGCGGGGCGTTGCGGCAGCGCGACATTCTCCTGGGCCGAAAACTCCGGCAGCAGGTGGTGGAACTGGTATATGAATCCGATCCGGTCCCGCCGCAGCCCGGTGCGCACGCCATCCCGCGCCGCCTCCGCCGCCGTGCCGGCGACCCGCACCGCACCCGTATCGGGCCGTTCCAGCAGCCCCGCGATATGCAGAAGCGTGGATTTCCCAGCCCCCGAAGGCGCGACCAGCGCCACGACCTCGCCGGCCGCTATGGTCAGATCGACGCCGCGCAGCACCTCCACGGCAGTCGGCCGGCCTGCGTTATAGGTCTTGGCGATGCCTTCGAGCGCCAGCGCCTCACTCATAGCGCAACGCCTCCACCGGGTTCATCCGCGCCGCCCGCCGCGCCGGAAAGAAGGTGATGGTGAACGACAGGCCCAGCGACAGCGCCATCGCGGAGAGGACATCCTCTAGTTCCAGCTTCGCCGGCAGGTCGGGCAGCGCGAATTTCTCGGCAAACCACTCCGGATCGCCGCCGTTCAGCGCCCAGTTCACCACATCGAAGATCGGATCGATGTAGAGCGCAAACAGGCAGCCCGCGACCACGCCGATCAGCGTACCCGCAGCCCCGATGGAGGCGCCGCACAGAAAGAACACCCGCAGGATCGACCCCTCGCTCAGCCCCATCGTGCGCAAGATCCCGACATCGCGGCCCTTGTTCTTGACCAGCATGATCAGGCCCGAGACGATGTTCATTGAGGCGATCAGCACCAGGATCGACAGGATGACGAACATGATGTTGTCCTCCATCTGCAGCGCGCGCAAAAACCCGCTCCACTGATCCTGCCAGGTATAGGCGTAAAGTGCGCCGCCCCCCGCCGACAGCAGCGCGATCACGTAGTCCTGCACCGCCTCCGGATCCTCGACCAGCACCTCCAGCGCGTCGGCCGTGCCCTCGCGGTTGAAATAGCTCTGCGCCTCGGTGAAGGGCATGTAGATCCGGGTGCGGTCGACATCGGCGCGGCCGATTTCGAAGACATAGACGACCTCGTAATCGACGATGCGCGGCGTGGTCCCGAAAGGCCCCTGCACCCCATCGGGAGAGATCAACTGGATGAAGTCGCCGACCCCAAGCCCCAGGCTTTGCGCAACGCCGGCACCGATGGCGACGCCGGAGTCGTAACGATCCAGATCGCCCTGGGTCTCCAATTGCGGGTCGGCGATCAGCGGCAGCGTGCGCAAATCCTCCAGCCGCTCGCCATAGACCTCCACGCCGGTATTGCGCCCGTTGGCCGAGGCCATCACCTGGCCTTGGATGATCGGGGCGGACCGCACCACCCCCGGCACCGCCGCGACGGCGGCGTTCAGCATGTAATAATCCTCGATCGCGCGGTTCACCACGCCGTTCGCGTCCACGATGGGCTGCGCCAGCATCAGCACATGCGCGTTTGCGCCGATGATCGTGCCGACGAACTCGGTCCGAAAGCCGGACCGCACCGCCAGCGTCACGATCAGCGCGAACACCGCCAGGGCCACACCAACCAGCGAGATGATGGACATCACGCTGACGCCGCCCTCGCGCCGCCGGGCGCGCAGATAGCGCCAGGCAATCAGCCATTCGAAACCGGCAAAGGGGGGCGTGCGGGCCATGGCGGCATCCTTTCGGCGGGTCGCCTGCGTCCTACCCGATCCTCAGCGCCGCCGCTAGTTGCCGCACCAATGACAGAATGGCGTCGTCATCGGCAAAGCCGCGATGCGCCACAGCGACGGTCCAGCGGGCATCCCAGGTGATGGCGAAGGCACCCAGACGAGGCCCAAGCACGAAGTTCAATGCGCCAGCGTGCCAAAACGCCGCTACCGGCTCGGTGCGAAAGAGCGCACCCATGCCGTAGTAAACCCCCGGCCCGATCCGCACATGCGGCCAGGCAAAGGGATCGGCGCCGATCCGCGCATTCGCGCCGAACGTGGCCCAGTGAAAGCGGGCATAGTCCTCGGTCGACATCCGCCAGCCTCCCCACGGGCCCAGCGCGCCAGTCACCGGCGACAGCGCCGCGGTCAGATCCAGCGGGTCGAGCACCCGGCGCCGGCAAACCTCCGCATAGGGCGCGCCGGTGACGCGGGCGATGACCTCTCCCAACAGGGCGTAGTTTTCGTTATTGTAGAAATGCGTCTTCGCACCCGCCGGCCCGCGCGCGATCACCCAGTCGGTCACCTGGGCATGGCGCGGCGCGGTTCGGTAGAGCCACCAGAACATGCGGCCGCGTTGCGTCTCGTCGGGTCTGAGACCGCCGCTATGGGTGATCAACTCGCCCAGCGTGGCATCCGGCGCGGCACGGCCCAGCAACTCGGGCAGCCCCTGGTCGAACCGCAACCGCCCCTCCACGGCCAGCGCATCAATGCACAGCGCGGTGATCACCTTGCCATTGCTGGCCAGCAGTTCCCGCGGCTCGGCCACGTCGCCCACCCGCAGGATCGGCTCACCCCGGTCCAGCAGCACCAGCGGCGCGGTCTGGTCGCCGTGTTCCGCACGCCAGCCCTCCCACGCCGCGCGCACCCGGTCCGCGGTATCCTGCGCCATCACCATCCCTGCCAGAAAGACCAGCGCCAGGGTCGCGGCGACGACCCGGATCATGCCCCGGCGAGAAGCCCGCCCAGCCGGTCGAGCGCGGCCTCGGGGCTCATCTCTTCGCTGTCGCCGCTGCGGCGCTCGGTCAGTTCGACCACGCCGTTCGCCAGCCCGCGCGGACCGACGGTGAGACGCCAGGGACAGCCGATCAGATCCATGCTGGCGAACTTGCCCCCGGCGCGTTCCTCGCGGTCGTCGTAAAGCGGGTCGAGCCCACACGCCACCAATCCCGCGTAGAGCTTTTCGCAAGCGGCATCCGCCGCGCTGTCGCCCTGTTTGAGGTTGACGATACCCACCTTGAACGGCGCCACCGCGGCCGGCCAGATGATGCCGCGGTCATCGTGATTGGCCTCGATCAGCGCACCGACCAACCGGCTGACCCCGATCCCGTGAGACCCCATATGGACCGGCACGCGATTGCCGTCCTCGTCCTGCACCATCGCGCCCATGGGTTCGGAGTATTTGGTGCCGAAATAGAAGATCTGGCCAACCTCGATCCCGCGCGCGGCCCGGCGGCGACCCTCGGGTATCTGATTGTAGAGTGCGGCGTCATGGGTCTCATCGGTGCGGGCATAGGGCGCGGTCCAGGTGTCGAAGATCTTCTGCAGCCCGGCGGTGTCGTCGAAATCGATGTCCCGGTCGCCAAAGGTCATGTCGGTGACGGCGGCGTCATAGAACACTTCGGACTCGCCGGTGTCGGCGAGGACCAGAAACTCGTGCGTATAGTCTCCACCGATCGGCCCGCCATCAGCGCGCATCGGGATCGCCTTCAGCCCCATGCGCTCATAGGTGCGCAGGTAGCTGACGAAATGGCGGTTATAGGCGTGCAGCGCGGCCTCTTTGGTCAGGTCGAAAGTGTAGCCATCCTTCATAAAGAACTCGCGGCCGCGCATGACGCCGAAACGCGGGCGCACCTCGTCGCGGAACTTCCACTGGATGTGATAAAGCGTCAGCGGCAGTTCCTTGTAGGACCGCACCGAGCCTCGGAAGATATCGGTGATCAGTTCCTCGTTGGTGGGGCCGTAGAGCATATCCCGGTCGTGCCGATCGCGGACACGCAGCATCTCCTTGCCGTAGTCGTCATAGCGTCCGCTCTCCCGCCACAACTCGGCTGGCTGCAGCGTGGGCATCAACATTGGAATATGCCCCGCGCGCTGCTGCTCTTCATGCACGATCTGCTCCAACAGGCGCAGCACCTTGAACCCCATGGGAAGCCAGGAATAGATCCCGACCGCGGCTTGGCGGATCATGCCCGCGCGCAGCATCAGCCGGTGCGAGGCAATCGCGGCCTCGGCCGGTGTCTCTTTCAGGATGGGCAGGAAATAGCGGGTAAGGCGCATGGGCGGGCTCGCAAGGGCTGGTCAGGCCCTAGCGTCTCTAGGCCAACGGCCCGGGCCGCGCAACGGGCGCGAAATACTTTGCAACACTCCTCAAAGAATGCATAACTCCCGCATCGGAAAGACAGGCCAAAGCGCCGCGACACGTTCCGACAGGGAGAAGAAGGGCCAAACGCCCAAGTCTGGGGAGACGACAGGGCCGGCTTGCGATCCGCAGGCCGGTTTTGTTTTGTGCGTTTTCGTCCCTAGGATCCCGGCGCGGATTGGATTTCATGCCTCCGGCGCGGATATTTTGGGAACAAAGAAGCATGGTTTGCAGGCAGCGCGCCCGGCTTCTTTGGTCGAAAAATACTCCCGCCGGAGGCGTCGCCCCCCCCCCGGTCAGGCCGCCGACAGTGTGACCGCGCTTTCCAGCCCCAACCTGCCGGCAAGCGCGGCAAGCCGGCGGTCGACCGCTTCGCCGCGCAGGTCGCGGGCCGGGCCGCGCAGCGTCAGGCGCAGCGTGTCGCGATCCAGGCCAAGCTCGGTGTTCTCCAGAGATCCCGGCGCCGCGCCCGACAGCATCGCGCCCAGCCGAAGCCCATTGCCCAGGATCTCCGCGGCCATGCGCTCTTCGTCGTTCAGCAGGTCATAGACCCCGCCCTCCAGCGGCGCCCGGTTCTTGTAGCGATGCTGGATCGCAGCGCCCAGAAACACCCGGCCAGCATGGTCAAGGCCCGAGAGATTGGCCCGGGTCACGGTTTCGAAACACACTTCCGCGCGATAGTCGGGATGCGCGCGCCAGGCGATGTCGTGCAGGTAGCAAGCCGCCCGGATAAGCCGCAGGCGGGCGCGGTCGGTGTCGCGGTAAAGCGGCGACAGCCAGGTATAGAGCGATGCGCCAAGCCCGGGAAACGCGCGCGGGTCTGTTCCATATGCCGCGCCGCCTCCAGCAGCGGGTCGCGGGCGCGCAGCGAGGGCGGCATTTTCTCGTAAAGCAGTCCCTCGCGCAGACCGTAGGAGGACACCACCAGCTTGTGGGGTTTGGCCTCGGCCAGAAGATGGCGCAGCACGCGGGCGGCGGTGGGCACCAGATCGAGCCGCGCGGTGGAGGTGTCGGTCAGCGCGCGCAGGTCTTCGGGCGCGCTGTCGGCCAGCCAGTCACAGGTCTCCAGCGCGGCCTTGGGCGTCATCCCGTATTCGTGCAGCACCTTCAGCGGATAGCCGCGCCGCTCCATGTCCAGCCGGGCGATGGCGCGCCACGAGCCGCCGACCAGATAGATCTTGGGCGCCGCGCCTCCGATAGCGGCGACGATCCTGCGCGTCTCGACCGCGATGCGTTTGTCCAGCGCCTTGCCCGCCACATCCGCCAGCGCCAGCGGACCCAGCGCAGAGGTCGCGCAGGCACCAACCACGCCCCGCTCGACCCGCGCAAGCTCCATCGAGGCGCCGCCGATGTCGCAGACCAGACCGGTCGCCTGCGGCCAGCCCAAAAGCACGCCCTTGGCGGACAACAGCGCCTCTTCCTCGCCGGCGGCGACGTTGAGGCTGAGCCCGGTTTCTGCGGCGACGGCACGGCAGAACGTTTCGCCGTCATCGGCCTCCCGCACGGCGGCGGTGGCGACGCCGGTCAGGGCGGTCACCTCCATCACGCGCGCAAGGGCGGCGAAGCGGCGGATCGCGGCCATGGCGCGGGCACGCCCGTCTGGGTTCAGAATACCGCTCTCGCGCAGGCCGCGGCCCAGACCGCAGAGGATTTTTTCGTTGTAGAAATAGGCCGGTGACCGCGCAACTCCGTCGAAGACGACCAGCCGGACCGAGTTGGAGCCGACATCGACCACGCCCACACGGCGCACGGATTCGCCCGCGATCGGCGCCCATTCGCCGCCCGCGGAGGCAAACCCGTTTTCGACCGCCGGCTGCGTGTTCATGCCGCGCCTTCCGTTTTCGCGCCGCCAGTAGGTTGCGTGATGGGACGGTTTGTCAATCACTTAGCGCAGCGGCGGACCCGCGCGCGCCACAGGTAGGATGGGGTTGAACCCCATCCTACGAAACCGGCGCAGGCGACGGTCGCACGGGAACGGGGCCGCGTCACCGCCGCGCCCGGTGTTCAGTCCTCGTCCAACAGCACCCGCGCGGCGTCCCCTTCGGGGTCGTCGTATTGCTTGGACCTCAAGGTCCAGACGAAGGCCGCCAGCGCGCAAAGACCCAGGAACAGCGAACACGGGATGAGGACGACCAGCACGTTCACTGCCGCATCCCCCGCAGCGCGTTCATGACCACGGTGATCGAGCTTGTCGACATCGCGATCGCGGCCGCGAGCGGCGTGGCAAACCCCAGAACCGCCACCGGGATGGCGATGGCGTTATAGGATGCCGCGATCGCGAAATTCTGCAGGATGCGACGCCGGGCGCGACGCGCAATGGCGATGGCCGGAGCGATCTTGGTCAACTGCCCCGAGACGATGACGATATCGGCCGCGTTCCGGCTGGCATCGAGCGCCGCGCCCGGGGCGATGGACGCTTCCGCCGCCGCCAGCGCCGCGGTGTCGTTCAGACCGTCGCCGACCATCAGCACCGTCTCTCCACCGGCCCGCAGTTCGGTCACCAAATCCACCTTCTGCGCCGGACCGACGCCGGCCCAGACCCGCCCGATCCCCAGGCTTTGGGCGATCTCGGCCGCGTTGGCGGCGGTATCGCCGGTCAGCATGCAGGTCTTCAGCCCCATGCCATGCAGCGCCGCGACCGCTTGTGCCGCATCCGGAAGCAGGGTCTCCACGCTGCGCAGCACGAACCGCCGCGTTCCGCAGACAAAGACCGTATCGGGCGCGCCGGGCCCGTCGCGACCCAGGCTGACGGGCTGCCCGTTCCAGACCGCGCGCACGCCCTGGCCCGCGGTTTCGCAAACCCCGTGCAACGCCACCGGAGCAGTGTCGGCCAGGCTTGCGGCCAGGCGTCGGCACAGCGGGTGGCTGGACGCATCGGCAAGCGCGCGCAGCACCCGCCGTTGCGCATCCGAGGCCCGTTCGGGCACCAGCAGCGTGCGCTGGCTAAGCGTTCCGGTCTTGTCGAAGACCACGGTCCCGACACCGGCCAGGCGTTCGAGCGCGGTGTCCGATTTCACCAACAGCCCGGCGCGATAAAGCCGCGACGTGGCCGCGACCGCCACCGCCGGCACCGCCAAACCCAGCGCGCAGGGGCAGGTGATGATCAGCGTCGCGATGGCGACGTTCAGCGCCATGCGCACATCGCCGGTCGCGACCAGCCAGCCGGTGAACGCCAGGGCGGAGACGATGTGCACCATGGGCGTGTAGATCCCCGCGGCACGGTCGGCGAGGCTGCGGAACCTGCCCCGCGCACCCTCTGCCGTGGCCACGAGTTGCGAGATCCGGCGCAGGGTCGTGTCCTCGCCCACTGCCGTCGCCCGCAGTGTGATCGGGCCGGTCAGACAGATCTCTCCGGCATGCAGATCCGCGCCGGGATGGCGCGTGACCGGGTCGCTTTCACCGGTCAGAAAGCTGCGGTCGATCTGCACGGGGCCGTCGAGCAGCGTGGCGTCGACCGGCACGCGCCCGCCCGCGGCGAGCCACAGCCGGTCGCCGATCGCGATCTCGGCCACCGGCCGGCTGACCCGCCCCGCCGGCTCGATCCGGTCGACGCGGCTGGGCTCCAGCGCGGCCAGGTCGTCGGCCGCCGATTTCGCCGCCTGGCGCAGCCGCTGATCCAGCACCCGGCCCAGCAGCAAGAAGAATGTCAGCGCAAGGGCCGCGTCGAACCAGGCATGGGCGCCGCCGAAGGCGACCTCGAACAGCGACATGCCGCAGGCCAGCAGGATCGCCAGCGAGATCGGCACATCCATGTTGAGCCGGGCGACGCGCAACGCGCCCCAGGCATTGCGGAAGAAAGGCTGCGCAGCAAAGGCGGTTGCCGGCAGCGCGATGGCGGCGCTGACCCAATGCAGCAGATCGCGCGTGCTGTCGGCCGCGCCAGACCAGACCGCGACCGACAAGAGCATCACGTTCATCATCGCGAACCCGGCAACACCCAGATGCGGCAGCAGGTCGCCGCTGAGCCGCGCGCCCGGCTCGGACGCCTCGTGCGCCTCGACCCCCGCGGCGGCCAGCGCCCGGATCCAGGGACCCGGATCGGCACCGGGGTCGGCGGTTATGGCGGCGCGCCTGCGGGTCAGGTTGACACGCGCGGCGCGGATCCCCGGTACGGTGGTGAGCGTGGTCTCGACCGTGCGGATGCAGCCGGCGCAGTGGATACGGGGCAAGACCAGGTGATGCGTCGGCGCCACCGGGGCCGCCAACCGCCCAGCAGCAGCGGCGGCGGCGGGCGGGCCGGCGGCGCAGCCCGGGCAGGCGACGACGCTCATCGCCGGACGTACAGCACGATGCGCTGGCGGAACGCGGTGCCATCCTCTGCCTGCGCCGCAAGCCGCAGGTTCCAGTTGCCGGGCGCCAGACCCGCAGCCGGCGCGCGGTGCGCGGTGCCATCGAAACGAAACACGATTTCCCGATCGTCGCCGACATGGGTCGCACGGCCCAGCGTCGCGCGGCTGATGCTGGGTGCGACCGGGCCGGCGGCGTCGTCGATCCGCAGCGTCAGCACGCCATCGGCGATCTGCGCGTCGACGGTCCAACCCAGCGCCTGCTGCGCCGCGCGGTCGACATCGAAGGACTGGCTGGCGACGTAGGAATTCTTAACCTCAAGCCCCGGAAACGTGCGCACCGCGGAATAGGCCAACAGCAGATTGACCGAGATGATCACCGTAAAGGCGCTGACGAAGATCAGCGCAACATGTCGGCCCTTGAGTTCGCGTGCGCTCATCTGATGCCCCTGCCGTTGAAATGACTGTCCTGGTGGACGCGCTCGCCCGACACCACGTCCTCGATCCAAAAGCGGATCTCGGTCCGCTCCGTCTCGGCCGGGTCTGAGCCCGGCGCCGCAACCAGATAGACCCGCTGCAGCGCGGTTTCGTTCGCCGGCACGGTGGTGCGGGCCAGATCCGTCCCCTCCAGGCGCAGCATCAGGTTTGGGTCGCCCGCGATCTGGATGCGGAACGGCCGGTCATCGCCATGCTTGTTGCGCAGACGGATGTCATAGGTGTTGCGGATCGCACCATCGGAGAGCGTCACGAACTGCGGGTTGCGGATCGGCGCGACGGTGACGTCGATCTCTGCCCGGATGAACAGCGCGAACAGCAAGCCCAGCCCGAACAGCGACCACAGCGCGGTATAGATGACCGTGCGCAGGCGCAGGACGTGCTGCCAAACCGGGCGCGGCGGCGCACCCGCACGTTCGCGGCCTTCGTCGGCCAGCGCCAGGTAATCGATCAGGCCGCGCGGTTTACCGATCTTGGCCATCACGTCGTCGCAGGCATCGATGCACAGCGCACAGGTGATGCAGGCCATCTGCTGCCCGTCGCGGATGTCGATCCCCATCGGGCAGACGTTGACGCACGCATTGCAGTCGATGCAGTCGCCGTGCTCCCGATCATGCGCAATCGGGCCGCCGACGCCGCTGGGCATGCCGGGCATGGGGATGGTCGGCGACCGCCCCCCAAGTTGCGGGCCGGCGGCGCGGGCCGAGGCGGCGGCGGCCTCGGCCGCGGCGCGGCGGCGCTTGCCCTTGCCGCGCGGCTCCCCCCGCCATTCGCGATAGGCGACGGTCAGCGTGTCGTCATCCATCATCGCCGCCTGGATGCGCGGCCAGGGGCACATATAGATACAGACCTGTTCGCGCATGAAGCCGCCGAACACGAACGTCGTGGCGGTCAGGATAGCGACCGTCGAATAGGCCACGGGCGCTGCCTGAAGCGTGAAGAGATCGCGCAACAGCGTCGGCGCGTCGGCGAAATAGAACACCCACGCCCCACCCGTCGCGACCGAGATCAGCAGCCAGATGACCCACTTCGTCATCCGCAGGCGCAGCTTGGTCAGGCTCCAGGGCGCCTTCCACAGCCGGATCTGCGCGTTGCGGTCGCCCTCCACATGGCGTTCGACCAGCAGGAACAGATCGGTCCAGACAGTCTGCGGGCAGGTATAGCCGCACCAGACCCGCCCCAGCGCAGAGGTGAACAGAAACAGGCCCAGCCCGGCCATGATCAGCAGACCGGCCACGAAATAGAATTCGTGCGGCCAGATCTCGATCCACAGTAAGTAAAAACGCCGGCCAGCCAGATCGACCAGCACCGCCTGATCGGGCAGGTTCGGGCCCCGGTCCCAGCGCAACCAGGGGGTGATGTAATAGATCGCCAGGGTCACGCCCATGATCCACCATTTCAGGGCGCGGAACGTGCCGCTGACCCGCCGGGGAAAGATTGGCTCCCGCGCTGCGTAAAGGCTTGTCTGCACGGCCTCGCTCATCGTTCGGACTGTCTGTTCGCCCATTGGTTCTAGGCGTTTGCCCGGCGCCCGGCCTTGATCTGGATCAACTTGGATCGTGACCCGTCCCGCCGGCATCGCCGGCGGCGGATCCACGCGCGCTCCACAGCCCGGCCTGCGGCGGGCACAGCCCCTGCCGGACCGCGCGAAGCCGCTGAAATCACACGAAGTTGCTGCCTGCCGGACATGCCCGATCTTCCCCCCGACATGCGACCTGCGGCGTGACGTCCCACCACCGCGCGCGGGCTGCACTCCGGCCGGGAAATCTGTCAGATCGGCAGCGACGAAAACCGGATGCCGACCTCAGAGGCCCCGGCCCTCCGACGATGGTGCGAACAGAGTCCGGGGCCGGGGCCGGCCAGGGTATCCGGCTTGCGGATGCCCGGCGTGAGCGGGGGGCGGGCGCTACTCGCCGCCCCCAAGCTGGTGGACATAAAGCGTGACGGCTTTGACTTCGTCTTCCGAAAGGCGCATCCCCCAAGGCGGCATGACACCGAACCGCGCATTGCCGATCGTATAGGTGATGGTCGCTCGATCCCCGCCATAGAGCCAGATCGCATCGGTCAGGTTGGGCGCGCCGAGCGTGGGATCGCCCAAGCCGGCATCGCCATGGCATGCCGCGCAATTGTCGGCGAATAACCCCGTGCCACCCGCGGCGAGCGTGGCATCATGGTCCTGACCGGACAGCGACAACACGTATTCGGCCGTCGCCGCGATCTCTTCTTCGGTGAAGATCTCTCCATAGGCCGGCATTTCCGACCAGTGGGCATCGGGGTCGGTTTCGTTGCGGATGCCGTGGCGCACGGTATACGCGATCTCTTCCAGGCTACCGCCCCAGAGCCAGGCATCATCCAAGAGGTTGGGATACCCCACCGCCCCCGCCGCACCGGCGCCGTGGCATTGCGAACAATGCGCGCGAAAGATGGCGGCACCGCCGGAGACGCCGTATTGATAGGCCGGATCGTCGCGCGACAGCGTGGCGAGGTCGGCCGAGGCCAGGCGCATCGCGACCTCGGCGTTTTGCGCATCGACCGCGGCGATCTGCTGAGCGACCTCGTTACGGGTCGAATAGCCCAGAAAGCCCCCGGTCGCGCTTTCGATCAGCGGCCAGGCGGGGAAGGCGATGGTATAGCCGATCCCCCAGACGATGGTGCCGTAGAACGTCCACAGCCACCAGCGCGGCAGCGGGTTGTTCAACTCGCGGATGCCGTCCCAGTCATGCCCGGTGGTCTCTGTCCCGGTGACCGGGTCGTGGGGCGTGTCCTGGGTCATCCGACGGCCCCTTCGCTACGCAACTGTGCAAACTGTTTGCAGGGGCACCCGGCGCAGCCTTTGGTGCAAGCGGGTTTCGGGTCATCCCGCAGCGGGATCTGGGCGATGTGGTCATGGGTCGCGCGGGACCCGGGGCGAAACGCCCACACGATGACGCCGATATAGAACAGGGTCATGGCCAGCAGCACCCAACTGTCGGCCAGATATCTGAGGAAGGTATAGGTTTCCATGGCGCCTGCTCCTATCGGCTGGCATCGGGGGTGAAGGTCGAGAAGTCGACCAGCGTGCCCAGCATCTGCATGTAGGCGATCAGGGCATCCATCTCGGTCAGTTCGGGCTGGCCGTCGAAGTTGGACACCACCGCGCCGGGATAGCGTTCCAGCAGTGCTTCCCAATCGCCGTCGGGATCGGCCTGGACCCGCAGATCCTGCACCGCAGAGTCGATCATCTCGTCGTCATAGGGCACGCCGACCAGCCGGTGCGTGCGCAACAGCGCCGCGGTCTGATCGGTTTCAAGCCGCGTGTTCAGAAGAAAGGCGTATTTCGGCATGATGCTTTCGGGCACCACCGATTGCGGGTTGGTGAAATGATCCACGTGCCAGGCATCGGAATAGCGCCCGCCGACCCGGGACAGATCCGGCCCGGTGCGTTTAGAGCCCCATTGAAACGGGTGGTCGTACTTCGATTCCGCCGCCAGCGAATAGTGACCGTAACGCTCGACCTCGTCGCGCATAGGCCGGATCATCTGGCTGTGGCAGACATAGCAGCCCTCGCGCACATAGATGTCGCGCCCGGCCAGTTCCAGCGGCGCGTACGGCCGGACCCCTTCGACGTCTTCGATGGTGTTTTCCAGGTAGAAGAGCGGCACAATCTCGACGATGCCGCCAATGGTGACCGTGAGAAGAGAGAAGACGAACAAGAGCGTCGGGCTGCGTTCCAGAATCGCGTGTCGTTTGAGAAAGCTCATGGCCCCGCCCCTTATTCCGCCGGCACGCCGACCGGGGCGGACGACCGGGCGCCGCCGCGGATCGTCATCCACATGTTCCAGCCCATGATCAGCGCGCCGGCCAGGTACATCACCCCGCCCAGGGCGCGCACGATATACATCGGCAGTTTCGCCTCCACCGTGTCCGCAAAGCTGTTGACCAGAAAGCCCTGGGCGTCGACCTCACGCCACATCAGGCCCTCCATGATGCCGGTCACCCACATCGACGACGCGTAGAGCACGATGCCGATGGTCGCGAGCCAGAAGTGCCAGTTGATCGCGGCCATGGAGTGCATCTGCGCCCGCCCCCAAAGCCGCGGGGTCAGGAAATAGAGCACCGCGAAGGTGATCATGCCGTTCCAGCCCAGCGCGCCGGAATGCACGTGGCCAATGGTCCAGTCGGTGTAGTGGCTGAGCGAGTTGACCGCCCGGATCGAAATCATCGGCCCCTCGAAGGTCGACATGCCGTAGAACGCCAGGCTGATCACGAACATGCGGATGATCGGATCGGTCCGGATCTTGTCCCAGGCACCCTGCAGGGTCATCAGCCCGTTGATCATGCCGCCCCAGGACGGCATCCACAGGATGATCGAAAACACCATGCCCAGCGTGGAGGCCCAGTCGGGCAGCGCGGTGTAGTGCAGATGGTGCGGGCCGGCCCAGATGTATAGAAAGATCAGCGCCCAGAAGTGGATGATCGACAGCTTATAGCTGTAGACCGGGCGTCCCGCCTGTTTGGGCACGAAGTAGTACATCATGCCCAGGAACCCGGCGGTCAGAAAGAAGCCCACCGCGTTGTGGCCGTACCACCATTGCACCATCGCATCCTGCACGCCGGCAAAGACCTGCACCGATTTGGAGCCCAGCAGCGACACGGGGATGGAGATGTTGTTGACGATGTGCAGCATCGCCACGGTGATGATGAAGGCCAGCAGGAACCAGTTGGCGACATAGATATGCCGCTCTTTCCGCTTGGCGATCGTGCCGAGATAGACCAGCAGAAACGCGACCCAGACCGCGGTCAGCCAAATGTCCACATACCATTCCGGTTCAGCGTATTCCTTGGATTGGGTGGCGCCCAGCAGATAGCCGGTCGCAGCCAGCACGATGAACAGGTTGTAGCCCCAGAACACGAACCAGGCGAGGTTGCCGCCCCACAGCCGCGCGCCGCAGGTGCGTTGGACGATGTAGAAGGACGACATAATCAGCGCATTGCCGCCAAAGGCGAAGATCACCGCGCTGGTGTGCAAGGGCCGCAGCCGACCGAAATTCGTGAACGGTTGACCCCAGTCGAAGTTGAGAACCGGAAAGGCCAGTTGGAAGGCGATGAAGACGCCGGCCAAAAAGCCCACGATGCCCCAGAACGCGGTGGCGATCACGCCGGCGCGGATCACGTCGTCCATATAGCCGGATCGATCGATGACGGGCCGAACCTCGCCGACGCGGCGCAACTGCCAGACGAACAGCCCGGCCGCCACCAGCATGATCAGGACCGCGTGAACCTGATAGGCCAGGTCGTGACCTCGATCCGCGGCGATGGCCGCGAAGAAGGCGATGAAGGCCAAGACGACGAGTTTGAGAGTATCCGACATGCGGTGAAGACCTGGATTGGCGCCGGCCGGCGCGGTTCTGTTCGCAGTTTCTGGCTAGGCCACGCCGCGCCGGCCCGCTTTGATCTGGATCAAATGTCGATCAACGAAGCACGTGCACCGAACAGGCCGCGTGGCGCACGACCCAGGCCGCGGTGGAGCCCAGGAAGATATCTGAGAACTCCGGCCGGTGAGAGGCGATCACGATGCAATCGGCGTCGTTCTCCGCCGCCCAGTTGACCAGCGCCCGTCCGGCAGAACCGTCGAGGATGATGCCATGCGCGTTCTCCACGCCCGCCCGGGCCTGCCCAAGCAGATCCTCCACCGCCTTGCGGCGCTGGGCGAGGGTCTCTGCCGGCATGATCTCGGTGACGTATTGGGGAATGTTGTCGAGCACATGGACGAAGGTCAGCCGCGCGCCCGGCGATGCCAGGGCCTGCGCCGCGCGCACCGCCGCGCCGGTGTCGCGCTCTTCATCGAAGGACACCGGGATGAGGATGTTGGAATACATGGTGGCTCCCTTCCGCAAGGATGCCGCCACTTTGGCGCACGCCGGAACGGCCGGCCTTGACGTAGGTCAAGTCTCGGCGTGAAGCGCCCCGCCCGCCGCGGTCTGTAGCGCTGCGAAATCGAAGATTTCGATCCGCCGCGCGCCATCCAGCCCGATCAAACCCGCCTTTTTCAACCCCGCCAGCTGGCGGCTGACGGTTTCGATCGTCAGCCCAAGATAGTTGGCGATTTCCTCGCGCGACAGCGGCAGGTCCACCGCCCGCACGTGACCGTCGGCGGCCACTGACCGCCGGGCGATCAGAAGCAGGAAACTCGCCAGCTTCTCGCGTGCCGATTTGCGGCCCAAAAGCAGCATCCACTCGCGCGCGGCATCCAGATGGTCCAGGGCCATCTCCAGCAGCCGTTCGCGCAGATGCGGAACGTCCTCAAGCAGTTTCTCGAACGGGGCGCGTTGAAAACAGCACAGGACCAGATCGGTTGCCGCGACCACGTCATGGGGCAACACCGTTCGGCCCGGCCGCCCGATGAAATCGGAGGCCAGCAACAGGCCCACCATCTGCGTGCGGCCATCCTCCATGGATTGCGACAGCATCGCCACGCCGGTCACGATCGAGCCGACGAAATCGCAGGGCTCGCCACGGCGCGCCACGGTCTGGCCAGCCGGCACCGATTTGTACGACTTGATACCGTTCAACAGCTCCAACTCCGCAGTATCGCAGCTGGAACAGACCGCTCGATGCCGGATCGGGCAGAAACGGCAGTCGACCTTGATCTTGGTGTTGAGCGTTACGTTCATGTCGGCATCATGCGCTCCGGGGCGGCACAAATCACCAAAAAAAGGCCAAGACCGCGGGATGCGGTGACCGTGTCACGTCTGGGGTGCGATCGCCTTGCGATAAAGATGCCAGGACGCATGGCCGAGTGCCGGGAAAACCAGCACCATACCCAAAAACATCGGCAGCATCGCCACGATCGTCGCGGCGGCCACGATGACGCCCCAAAACAGCATCGCCTCCTGGTTTTCGACCGTCGCCTTGAAACTGGTGATCATCGCGGTGACGAAATCGACATCGCGGTCGACCAGCATCGGCACCGCAACGACCGAGACAGAGAACAGCAACACCGCAAGGGCCGCGCCGATCACGCTGCCGACGATCAGCATCGTGATGCCGGGGGCGGTGAGAAAGACGCTGAAAGAGGTCATCACATTGGTCATCGCGGCGGTTCCGAAAGAGACCGCGAACACGACCCGCGCCAGCACCAGCCAGGCCAGAAAGACGAACACCGCCAAAACCGCGAACAGCGGCAACTGCCCGTTGCGCGACGTGAACCCGGCCGACAGAATCGGCCCCCAGGACAACGGTTCGCCCTCTTCCAGGCGGCGGGAGATCTCATAAAGCCCGACCGCCGCGAATGGCCCGATCAGCGGGAACCCCGCAGCCAGCGGCAGGATCCAGTAGCTGGTGCCGCCGCGATACAGCAGCGTCGCGATCGCAATGCCGAAGCCCGCGAACACGGCACCGAAAAACAGGCTGTAGATCGGCGCGCGCTGGAAATCGGTCAGCCCGGACTTTAGCGCCGCGCGCACATCGTCGCGTGTGATCGAACGGACGCTGGGTACGGATGCAATTGCGACGGCATCGGTCATCTGTTCACCTCCCCTTGCGGCATCATGATGTTTGCAAACCGGCGCAAGCGCAAGTGGGCGGATGGGAGAGACCGGCCCCTGGACGCCGCGGCGCGCGGCGATGCGCGCGCGCTGCCGGCCGCGTCCGGGCCGGCCCCGATCCCAAGACCGCACGCGTGAAACACCCAGTTTTTAGGGCTTGAATGGTAGGCCCGGAGGGACTCGAACCCCCAACCAAAGCGTTATGAGCGCTCTGCTCTAACCGATTGAGCTACAGGCCCGCCGCGCCTCCCCTACGCCAGAGCCAAGGGTGCGGCAAGCGTCTGTTTCCATCCGGCGCCGGCTGGGCTAAGCAGCCGACAGCTTAGGACGGAGGCGCGCGCATGGCCGAAAGCTCTTACGCCAAAGCCGGGGTCGACATCGCCGCCGGGGCGGATTTGGTCGAACGGATCAAGCCCGCCGCCGCCGCCACCGCACGGCCCGGCGCGATGGACGCGCTAGGCGGGTTCGGGGCGCTGTTCGACCTCAAGGCCACGGGGCTCAACGACCCGATCCTGGTCGCCGCTACGGATGGTGTTGGCACCAAGCTGCGGCTAGCGATCGAGTTGGACCGGCTCGACACGATCGGCACCGATCTGGTCGCGATGTGCGTCAACGATCTGATCTGCCAGGGCGCGGAGCCCTTGTTTTTCTTGGACTATTACGCAACGGCGAAATTGGACGTCGACCGCGCCAGCCAGGTCGTGGCGGGCATCGCCGCGGCCTGTGGCGCTGCCGGCTGCGCGCTGATCGGCGGCGAGACGGCAGAGATGCCGGGGATGTATGCGCCCGGCGATTTCGATCTGGCGGGCTTTGCCGTGGGCGCGGTGGAACGTGGCGCGATCCTGCCCGTGCCGGCGCGCCCAGGTGACGTTGTTCTGGGGCTGACCTCCAGCGGGTTGCATTCGAACGGCTTTTCCCTGGTGCGAAAGATCCTGGCCGAGGGCGATCATGCGCTGGGCGACCCGTTCGGCAGCGCGAGCCTGGGCGATGCCTTGCTGACGCCGACCCGTCTTTACACGGACGCCGCGCGGGCGCTGCGCGGACAACCCGGGCTGCGGGCCCTGGCGCATATCACCGGGGGCGGGCTGATCGAAAACCTGCCCCGCGCGCTGCCAGAGGGGCTGGGTGCGGCGCTGGACCTGCCGGCCTGGCCTTTGCCGCCGGTGTTCCGCTGGCTGTTCGACGCGGCCGCACTGCCGCAGCAGGAGGCGCTTTCGACCTTCAACTGCGGCATCGGTTTGGCGGTGGTCGTCGCCGCCGACGCGGCACAGGCGGCGGCAGCCCGATTGGACGCGGCCGGCGCGCCCGCGCACGTGATCGGATCGGTGACCGACACCCCCGGCATCCGGATCGCCGGCGCGTTTGCATGACCGCGGCCCGCGTGGCGGTACTGATTTCGGGCACGGGGTCCAACATGCTGGCCTTGCTCGACGCGATGGCGGATCCGGGCTTTCCGGCGATCCCGGCGCTGGTTCTGTCGAACCGCCCGGATGCGGCCGGCCTGGCACGCGCGGCGACGCGGGGCGTGGCGACAGCCCATGTCGACCATCGCGGCCGCGACCGGGCGGCGTTCGAGGCGGAAATCGACGACCGGCTGCGCGCGGTCGGCGCCGATCTGATCTGCCTGGCCGGTTTCATGCGCGTGCTGACCCCCGATTTCGTGGCCCGCTGGGCGGGACGGATCCTCAACATCCATCCCTCGCTGCTGCCGGTGTTTCCGGGGCTCGACACCCATGCGCGTGCGCTTGCCGCGGGTGTGGCGCTGCATGGCGCGACGGTACATCGGGTGACCGCGGACCTGGACGCCGGCCCGATCCTGGCGCAGGCCGCGGTGCCGGTGCTGCCGAATGACACGGTGGACATGCTGGCCGAACGGGTTCTGGCGGCGGAGCATCGGCTTTACCCGCAGACGCTGCGCCACCTGTTGTCGGGCGCCCCCCTGCCGCTGGCGCAGTTCCCGCGGCCATGACCGGGGCGGATCCGATCACGGCGATCTCCAATCTTGGTCCGGCCATGGCCCGCGCATTCGCGGATGCGGGCATCGCGGATGCCGAAGCGCTGCGCGCGCTGGGGGCCGATGCCGCCTACGCGCGGTTGCTGGCCGCGGGCACGCGGCCGCATTTCATGGCCTTTCTGGCGGTGACGCTCGGGCTCCAGGGCCGGCCCTGGAACGACGCCGATGCGCAGGAAAAGGCGGCGCTGCGCGCGCGGTTCGATGCGCTCAGAGCGACCGCCGCATCGCGAGGCGCCAACACTTTGGAGGCACAGCTGGATGCCTTGGGCGTGCCGCGCGCACCATAGCGTCACAGCAGCCGAATGCGCGGCGGGCCGTCGGTGACCGCCCCGATCCGGCGCGCCGTATAGCCGGCGTCGACCAGCGCCGCGCAACACGCATCCGCAGTGCTGGGCGCAACCGCGGCCAAGAGCCCGCCAGAGGTCTGCGGATCGAACAGCAGGGGCACCACCGGATGGGTTTGCGCCGCAAGATCGGGCGCCAACATCCGGTTCGCGGGCGCCAGCGTGCTGGCGATGCCGCTCTGCGCCAAGGCCTGGGCGCCCGGCAGAACCGGCACGGCGTCGCCCCGCAACGCTGCGCCAAGCTCGGCGGCGCGCAGCATCCCCATCAGATGCCCCGCAAGACCGAACCCGGTGACATCGGTCATCGCATGCGCCCCGGCCAGGATCTGCGCGGCGGCGGCCTGCGACTGCGCCAGCGCCCGCCACAGACCTGCGACCACCCCGCCCGGCGCCTTGAGCGCCATCTCCGCCGCAAGGATGGTGCCCGATCCCAGCGGTTTCGTCAGGATCAGCGCGTCCCCCAGCCGCGCGCCGGCCAGGCGGATGGGCGCCGCGGTGCAGCGGCCGGTCACCGTGAAGCCGACCGACATCTCCGCCCCGATACTGGTATGTCCGCCGACCAGTTGCGCCCCTTCCGCCGCAAAAACCTGGCGCGCGGCATGCATGATCTCTGCCAGGGTGGCCGGCTCCAACCGCGCTGCCATGCGCGGCAACACGACCTGGGCCAGCGCGACCTCGGGCGCCGCGCCCATCGCGTGGATGTCGCACATAGCATGGGTCGCCGCCACCGTGCCCAGCAGCCAGGGATCGGGGGCGAAGGCGCGCAGGTGATCGGTGCTGATCACCCGGCCGTCGGCGAGGATGGCGGCATCGTCCCCCTGCCCTTCGAGAACCGATTGCAGCGCCTCCGCGCCCAGCTTTGCCCCGCAGCCGCCGCATAGCGGTTGCGCCGCGCGCCCCTCGGCCCGCAAGATCCGGGCGACATGCGGCGCCTCGACCGCCGGCGGCAGCGCGCGCAGATCCTGAAGCCGGGACATGAAGCGGCGATCGATCCGGTCCTTCCAGTGCCACACCCAGGGGGCCGCGACCGCCGCGCGACCCCGGACCGCAAGCGCGCGTTGCCCGCCCAGAGTGATGAGTTTGAGAAAATCGCGTTGCGGGCGGAAGGACCGGCGCTGCGCACCCAGAACCTCCGCCCGCAGGTTGTGATAGAGAACCCGTGCCGCGCGCACGGCATAGACGCCGGCCTTGGGCTGCGGCGCCCAGGGCAGGTGCGCGCAATCGCCGCTGGCATAGATGCGGCCATCGGTCGTGCTGCGCAGGAAGCGGTCGACATCGACGAAACCGCCCGTCAGCGCCAGCCCGCTGCGGCTGAGCCAGTCGAAGGGTTTCGCGCCGGCTGCGCCGACGACGAAATCAGCCTCCAGGATGTCTCCGCCCGCGAGCAGCAGGCCTGCGGCGGTGACCTCTGCCACCGACCGCCCCGCGTGGATCTCCACCCCCTGCGCCGCGGCGGCCTGCAGCACTGCCCGCCGCCCGGGCGGAGGCAGCGCGGCCAACGGGGCGCCCGCCTCCACCACCTGCACCCGCGCTGCCCGGCCATCGGAGCGCAAGCGTTCGGCCATGGTCAGCGCCAGTTCCACCCCGGCGACCCCGGCGCCGATCACCGCGACGCGCGGCGTGGCCCCCGGTGCCAGCCCGGCGAGATACCCATCCCAGGCGCGGGCGAAGGGCGCCAGCGGTTTGACGGCCACGGCGTGGTCGGCAAAGCCCGGCAGATCCGGCATCATCGCGGTCGCGCCGACATTCAGCGACAGGACATCATATCGGATGGCCGCGCGGCCCGGCACCTGCACGGTCCGCGCATCCCGGTCGATGCCATCGACCAGTCCCAGGATAACCCGCGCCCCGGCAAAACGCGCCAGGCGCACCAGATCGATGTCGAGTTCCGCCCGCGTGTAGTCTCCGGCGACATAGCCCGGCAGCATGCCGGTATAGGCTGCCTCGGGGAACGGGTTGATCAGCGTCAGCCGCACGCCCGGCAGCGGGTTCATTCCCCAGCGCCGCAGCACCAGCGCGTGGGTGTGCCCGCCGCCGATCAACACCAGGTCATGGGTCAGCGTGGCGGGAGGTGACGCGCCTTTCATCGCCCGGGGCCGCCGGTCAGGCCGCCTTCCATTTGATCGAGCACCCGATCGAGGCGACCTGTTCGGCCGGCCCGCGCCCGGTCTGCGCCACCTGTTTCATCGCCTGATACAGATCCCGGGGCAGATCCGCCGGCCCGGCCGACGCGCGCGAGGCATCCAGGCGGCCGCGATACTGCAGACCCAGATCGGCGTTGAACCCGAAAAAGTCGGGTGTGCAGGCGGCGCCATAGGCGCGCGCGATCGTCTGCGACTCGTCGTGCAGATAAGGAAAGGTGAAGCCCGCGCGTTCGGCCAGCGCGCCCATATTGGCGAAGCTGTCCTCGGGATAGGTCGCGGCGTCGTTGGAACAGATCGCGGCCACGCCGACGCCAAGATCCCGCAGGTCGCGCCCATCGCGGGCGATGCGATCCAGAACCGCGAGCACATAGGGGCAATGGTTGCAGATGAACATCACCAGCAGCCCGCGCGGACCGGCGATCTGGTCGCGGGAATAGATGTGCCCGTCGGTCGCGGGCAGACGGAAATCCGGTGCGGGCCAATCGAAATTGCAAACCGGGGGTGTGGCCATGGCGGGATCCTCAGACGTGTTGACCGGTGGCGCGGGCGGCGGCACCGCGGATGGCGCGGATGGCATCGGCGTAGCCCTGGGCTCGATCCGGGCCGCCATGTTTGAAAACCGCCGATCCCGCGACCAGGACATCCGCCCCGGCCTGTGCCGCCGGGCCGGCGGTCTGGGCGGTGATGCCGCCGTCGATTTCGATCAGAACGTCGCGCGGCCCGATCAGGTCGCGCAGGCGGCGGATCTTGTCGAGTTGGCCTTGCAGAAAGCCCTGCCCGCCGAAACCGGGGTTCACGCTCATCACGCAGACCAGGTCGACATCGTCCAGCACTTCGGCCACTGCCGCCAACGGCGTCGCCGGGTTCAGCGCCACACCGGCGCGCGGCCCGGCCTCGCGGATCGCCTGCAAGCTGCGGTTCAGATGCGGGCCGGCCTCGGCGTGGATGGTCAGGATATCGGCGCCGGCCTCCGCAAAGGCCGCGATATACGGGTCGACCGGGGCGATCATCAGATGCACATCCATCACGGTCTGGATATGCGGGCGAAGGGCCGCGCAGACCCCGGCGCCAAAGCTGATATTGGGCACGAAATGGCCGTCCATGACGTCCACATGCACCCAGTCGGCGCCGGCGCGTTCCACAGCGCGACATTCCTCGCCGAAGGCGGCGAAATCCGCGGCGAGGATCGAAGGCGCGATTTTTATCGGGCGGGGTTCGGTCATGCCACCGGTCTAGAGCAAAACCGGATTGGATTGAAACCGTCGGATGGGGAGGTTCTGGCGGCGCGGCGCCTTTCACCGCAAACACATGGGTAGGATGGGGTTAAACCCCATCCTACGGGACCGGTTGGTTTGCTTGTTCGGGCGGCGGACAAAAGTCTGGGTGCGCTGGCCGCATCACCCGATTGAGGCGGCCTAAAACGGAATCGCGTCACTGGCGTTCAGATAGCTCGACAACACCTTTTTCGTGCCCGCCTTCTCGAACGCGACCGTCAGCTTGTCGCCTTCGATTTCGGTCACCGCCCCGTAGCCGAATTTCTGATGAAAGACCCGCTCGCCCAAACCGAAGGCGCTGGTCGCCTCGGCATCGATGACCATATTGCGGGCCTCCGCCGGGGTGCGGACCGACCGATGGCCGCTGCGCGCCTGCATCCGTTTCCAGCCCGGCGAGTTATAGACATCCGCCCGCGCCGCCTTTTCCTGCAGGTCGGACCCGCGCATCACGCCGGGGATCTCCGCCGGCGCTGCGGCGCCGTAGCCGCCGCCATAAAGGCCCGGCGGGGTCAGTACCTCCACATGGTCGGCGGGCAACTCATCGATGAAACGCGACGGCAAAGCAGACTGCCATTGGTTATAGATCCGGCGGTTGGCGGCGAAACTGATCGTGCAATGCCGCTCGGCCCGGGTGATGCCGACATAGGCCAGCCGGCGTTCTTCCTCCACCCCCTTCAGCCCGTTCTCGTCCATAGAGCGTTGCGAGGGGAAAAGCCCGTCCTCCCAGCCCGGCAGGAACACGGCCGGAAACTCCAAACCCTTGGCCGCATGCAGGGTCATGATCGACACCTTGGCGCCGGCATCCTCCTGCGCGTTGTCCATGACCAGGCTGACATGTTCCAGAAAGCCTTGCAGGTTCTCGAACTCGCCCAGCGCCTTGACCAGTTCCTTGAGGTTTTCCAACCGGCCCGGCGCCTCGGGGGTCTTTTCGTTCTGCCAGAAGGCGGTATAGCCGGATTCGTCCAGGATCGTTTCGGCCAGTTCCACATGGCCTGCGCCCTGGGCCAGCGCCGCCGACCAGCGGTCGAAACTGTCCACAAGGGTGCGCAACTCGCCGGCGGCCCGGCCCTTCAGCCCACCCTCGGCCAACAGGATCCGCGCGCCTTCGATCAGCGACACGCCATTGTCGCGCGCCGCGACCTGGATCGCCTGCTGCGCCTTGTCGCCGATGCCGCGTTTGGGCACGTTCACGATCCGCTCGAACGCCAGCCCATCCTCGGGGCTGACCACGGCGCGGAAATAGGCCATCGCGTCGCGGATCTCCATCCGCTCATAGAACCGCGGGCCGCCGATCACGCGATAGGGCAGCCCGATGGTCAGAAACCGGTCTTCGAACGCGCGCATCTGGAAACTGGCGCGCACCAGGATGGCGATATCGTTCAACCCCACCGGGTCATGGCCGCGGGTGCCGCTCTGATAGGCCTCGACCTCTTCGCCGATCCAGCGGGCCTCTTCCTCGCCATCCCAATGGCCGATCAGGCGGACCCGGTCGCCGGCGTCCGCCTCCGTCCACAGTGTCTTGCCCAGCCGGTCCTCGTTGGCCGCGATCACCCCCGAGGCCGCCGCCAGGATCTGCGGGGTGGAGCGGTAATTCTGCTCCAGCCTTATCACCTTGGCGCCGGGAAAATCCTTTTCGAACCGCAGGATATTGCCCACCTCAGCGCCGCGCCAGCCATAGATCGACTGATCGTCATCGCCCACGCAGCAGATATTCTTGTGCCCGCCGGCCAGAAGCCTGAGCCAAAGATACTGCGCCACGTTCGTGTCCTGATACTCGTCGACCAGGATGTACTTGAACCAACGCTGATACCTGGCCAGCACATCCTCGTTTTCTTGCAGAATGCGCACGACATGCAGCAGCAGATCGCCGAAATCGACGGCGTTCAGCACCTTCAGCCGGTCCTGATACTGTTCGTAGAACTCGGTGCCGCGGTGGTTATAGGCGCCGGCCTCGGACGAGGGCACCTTGTCCGGTGTCCAACCGCGGTTCTTCCAGCGGTCGATCAGCCCGGCCAGCATCCGCGCGGGCCAGCGTTTGTCGTCCACATTCTCCGCCCGGATCAGCTGTTTCAGCAGGCGCAGCTGATCGTCGGTATCGAGGATGGTGAAATTCGATTTCAGATCCACCAGTTCCGCATGCCGGCGCAGCAGCTTGACGCACAGTGCGTGAAACGTGCCGAGCCAGGGCATCCCCTCCACCCGCTGGCCGACCAGATCGCCGACGCGGGTCCGCATTTCGCGCGCGGCCTTGTTGGTGAAGGTGACGGCGAGGATTTCGTTGGGCTGAGCGCGACCGGTCTGCAGCAAATGCGCGATGCGGGCGGTCAGCGCGCGGGTCTTTCCCGTGCCGGCCCCGGCCAGCATCAGCACCGGGCCGTCCAGCGTTTCCACCGCTTCGCGTTGGGCCGGGTTCAGCGCGTCCAGATAGGGCGCGGGCCGCGCCGCCATCGCGCGCGCGGACAGGCTGCCGGCCTCCCACCGCTCGAACGCGTCGTCGTTCATATCGAACTCACCCATACCACCAGATGTAGCGTGTTCGCGCGCCAAAGGAAAGCGTGTTCGCTGGATGTTCTCGCATTGCGCGAAACCGTCGGCGGTCGAACGCGCTTGCGTCCCGCGGCCGGCATCGGCCACGGTGGGTGGCAAAAGACCGGAAGGGGGATTTTCCATGCGGCTTCAGGGCAAACGCGCCTTCGTGACGGCGGCGGGGCAAGGGATCGGGCGCGCCACGGCAGAAGCCTTCGCGGCACAGGGCGCGACGGTGGTCGCCACCGATCTGCAGCCCGATCTGCTGCAGGGCCTGGAGATGGAGACCGCCGCGCTCGACGTCACCGACAAGGCGGCGCTGCAGGCGACGATAAAGGCGGCGGCACCGGATATCCTGTTCAACTGCGCCGGTTTCGTCCATGCCGGCACGATCCTTGAGGCGACCGACGACGAATGGGATTTCGGCTTCTCGCTCAACTGCCGGTCGATGTTCCATGCGATGCAGGCGGCGATCCCCGGCATGCAGCAACGCGGCGGCGGGGCGATCATCAATATGTCCTCGGCCGCGTCCTCCGTGATCGGCGCGCCGAACCGCTTCGTCTATGGCGCGACCAAAGCCGCGGTGATCGGTATGACCAAACAGGTTGCCCGCGAATACATCACCCAAGGCATCCGCGTGAACGCGATCTGCCCCGGCACGGTCGACAGCCCCAGCCTACACGACCGGCTGCGCGCCACCGGCGACTATGACCAGGCGATGAAGGACTTCGTCGTCCGCCAGCCCATGGGCCGCATCGCCAAGGCAGAGGAGATCGCCGCGCTGGCCGTCTATCTGGCCTCCGACGAAAGCGCGTTCACCACCGGGCAGGCCTGCGTGATCGACGGCGGCTGGTCGGGATGAGTGCGGAGGCGCGCCTGCGCCTGACCTTAGGCGGGTTCGGGGCGCTGGCCGGGCTGGCACTGCACCTGCTGACCGATGTCCGGCCCGAGCCGACGGCGTTCCTGCCCCTCCGCCTCGCCGCCTATTTCGCGCTGGCGTTCTTTGGGCTGCTCGCCGCGCTGGCCGGCCCGATCCGCCCGATGCGCGCCACCGCCATCGCCGCCGGTGTGGCGCTGGGCCTGGCGTTGCTGGCCACCTGGGCGAGCCTGCGCTTCGGCACCGGACGCCCCTGGTTCGACCCGGCACGGGGCCTGCTGGTCGGGCCCTTTGTGGTCCTGACCGCAGCCCTCGTGCCGCTGGTCATGGCGGGAGGCTGGCGGGACTTCGCGCCGCTTTTCGCTCATTTTTGGGCCACCGCCATCCGCGTCGCCATCGCGCTGGCGTTTCTGGGCCTGTTCTGGCTGGTCTATTGGCTGTCCGACACGCTTCTGCGCCTGGTGGGGATCGATATCCTGCGGCAGATTTCGCGCGAGGAAGCCTTGGTCTTCCTACTCTCCGGCACGGTCCTGGGTCTGGCGCTGGCGGTGACGCAGGAATTCGCCCGGGTCATCGACACCGCGCTCGATCTGGTGCTGCGGCTGTTGCGGCTTTTAGTGATCCCGATCACCGCCGTTCTATGGGTGTTCCTGGCCGCCGTGCTGGTGCAAGGGCTGGACGACACGTTCCGCCGCGCCTCCGCGGCCGGCACCATGCTGGCGATGAGCCTGGGCGCGCTGCTACTGTGTATTGCCGTCATCGAGCGCGACGCGGCCAGCGCGCCGGGCAACCGCTGGATGGTCTGGGCCGCGCGGCTGACCGCGGCGGTGCTGCCGCTGACCTGTGCCATCGCCGCCTATGCGCT
>JBCDDF010000044.1:0-26968 GCA_039180525.1 Pseudomonadota bacterium | reverse complement strand
GCGACATTGGCGGACGGAAAGGCCGGGCGGGGGACGAAGCGGCCGCGGCCGGGTTGGGGTTGCGAGTTCTGGCCCCAGGCCCAGATGACCTCGCCGCGGCTGAGGGTATAGCGCGCCTGGGCTTTCACTTCGAAACCCTCGAAGACGTTGTAGTCCAGCACCGAATGGTGGGTCGTGGGGCTGATCGTTTTGGTCAACTTAGGGTCCCAGACCACGATATCGGCATCCGCGCCTTCGACCAGCGCACCCTTTTTCGGGTAAATATTCAGGATCTTGGCGATATTGGTCGAGGTCGCGGCGACGAATTCGTTGGGGGTCAGGCGCCCGGTCTCCACGCCTTCGGTCCAGAGCACGGCCAGGCGTTCCTCCAGCCCGTTGGAGCCGTTGGGGATGATGCGGAAATCCTCGCGCCCGGCCCGTTTCTGTTCGGTGTTGAAGGCTGCGTGATCGGTCGCCACGACCTGCAGCGAACCCGCCTGCAGCCCGGCCCAGAGGCTGTCCTGATGGTCCTTTGACCGGAACGGCGGGGACATGACGCGGCGGGCGGCATGGTCCCAATCCTTGTTGAAATACTCGGACTCGTCCAGCGTCAGGAACTGGATCAGCGGCTCGCCATAGACCCGCATCCCCTTTTGCCGCGCCCGCCGGATCGCTTCGTGCGCCTGTTCGCAGGACACGTGGACGATATAAAGCGGCACGCCGGCGGCATCGGCGATGGTGATGGCGCGGTTGGCGGCCTCGCCCTCGAATTCCGGCGGGCGGGAATAGGCGTGGCCTTCGGGGCCGGTGATGCCCTGGTCGAAATACTTCTGCTGCATCTCGGCGACCAGATCGCCGTTTTCGGCATGCACCATGGGCAGCGCGCCCAATTCGGCGCAGCGCTTGAACGAGGCGAACATCTCGTCATCCTCGATCATCAGCGCGCCCTTATAGGCCATGAAATGCTTGAAGGAATTCACGCCCATATCGACCGCGTCCTTCATCTCGTTGAAGACGCTTTCGTTCCAGCCGGTGACGGCCATGTGATAGCCGACATCTGAACAGATCTGGGGGGCGGATTTGCGGTGCCATTCGTTGATGGCGTTCTTGATCGAGCCATCCGCGCCGGGCAGGCAGAAATCCACGATCATGGTCGTACCGCCGACCGCCGCGGCCCAGGTCCCGGATTCGAAGGTCTCGGCGGCGGTGGTGCCCATGAAAGGCATTTCCAGATGCGTGTGCGGGTCGATGCCGCCGGGGATGACATAGGCGCCCTCGGCATCGATGGTCTCATCGCCCGTCAGATCCTCGCCGATGCGCTGGATGACCTCGCCGTCGATCAGCACGTCCGCCTTCCAGGTGCGGTCGGCGGTGACCACGGTGCCGTTCTTGATGACTTTGGTCATGGAGTGTTCCCCGTTGCCTATTCGACTTCGTTGCAGCGAAACGTAATGGAATCGGGAACGCCTAGGTAATCCCAGCTACCATCTACATCCCGGCCAAACGCGTGATAGAAAGGCGCTCGACTTTCTAGCCAATGTCGCTCTTGGCTTTCGCTGTAATCATCGACCCTTGAGAATGAGGCATTCAACTCAAAGGGTTCGCCATCTTCCACATCGGAAAACGCTTGTATCTCCCGCACTGAACACTTCTCAATTAGGAAGCCTCTGCAAAACCAACCCTCGACACTGCCATGGACAAGATGTTCAGAGTTTCCGGATACCGGCAGAAGCACAAACAAAATGAAGCCTGCCAGCGTCGTTAGGCGATTGTTCCAAAACCATTTTCGCTCGGTGCTACAACTGGTCGGTGCAGCTCGTAGGGCTTGATCGGCATGTGTTGGTGAACCGGTCAGCACGACGAACGACGAGAGAGCCATCAAAAGGCCCAGGGCGCGATCAGGCTTCGACCAGATCCAGGCGTTTTTCGATGCGGTCGACGCGGGCATCAAGGCTGTCAACGCGGCGCGAAATACTGGCATATTGCTGTTCGAGGGAACCGAGGTGCTGTTTGACCTCCAACAAACTCTCTGTGTGGCGATCCTGCGTCGCTCGGATCGCGCGGAGATGTTCCAAGATGATGTTGTCGGTTTCCATACGCGCCTTCCTGCGCTGACCATGCGCGCGGAACCCAAGTATAAGCCTAAATCGGTCAACTCACAATCTCCGCCGTCTCCACCACCGCGTGCAGCAGAACGTTGGTTCCGGCGGTGGCCCAGGCCGGGCTGATCTCTTCGGCCTCGTTATGGCTCAGCCCGTCGACGCAGGGGCACATCACCATCGCCGTGGGGGCGACGCGGTTGATCCAGCAGGCGTCGTGGCCAGCGCCGCTGACGATGTCCATATGGCTGTAGCCGAGGCGCTGGGCGGCGTCGCGGACGGCGCCGACGCAGGCGTCGTCGAAGGCGGGGGGATCGAATTGGCCGACGATTTCGGCCGCGAACTCCACGCCCAGATCGGCGCAGAGCTTGGGCGCCTCCTCCATCAGCCGGTCGACCATCGCATTCAGCCGGTCAAGCTCGTGGCTGCGGAAATCGACCGTGAAGACCACCCGGCCGGGGATGATGTTGCGCGAGTTGGGATAGACGTCGATATGGCCGATCGCGCCCACGGCGTTGGGGGCGTTGTCCATGGCGATGGCGTGGACGGCTTCGGTGATCTGCGCCAGCCCGCGGCCGGCATTGCGGCGCATGGGCATGGGCGTGGAGCCGGTATGGCTTTCCTTGCCGGTCACCGTGCATTCGATCCAGCGCAGGCCCTGGCCATGGGTGACGACGCCGATCTCCTTGCCCTCCGCCTCCAGAATCGGGCCCTGTTCGATGTGCAACTCGAAGAACGCGTGCATCGGGCGGCCGCCGACCGGTTCGGTGCCGCGCCAGCCGATCCGGTCAAGTTCGTCGCCGAAACGTTTGCCGGCGGCGTCCACGCGGTCCTCGGCCCAGGCTTGGTCGTGGATGCCGGCGAAGACGCCGGAGGCGAGCATGGCGGGGGCGAAGCGCGTGCCCTCTTCGTTGGTCCAGTTGGTGACGACGATCGGGTGTTTGGTCTGGATGCCCAGATCGTTGAGCGTGCGCACGATCTCCAGGCCCCCCAGGACGCCCAAAACGCCGTCGTATTTGCCGCCGGTCGGCTGGGTGTCGAGATGGCTGCCGACATAGACCGGCAGCGCGTCCGGGTCGGTGCCCGCGCGCTGCGCGAACATGTTGCCCATGGTATCGAGCCCCATGGTGCAGCCCGCGGCCTCGCACCAGGATCGGAACAGGGCGCGGCCCCTGGCGTCGTCGTCGGTCAGGGTCTGGCGGTTGTTGCCGCCCGCCACCCCGGGGCCGATCTTGGCCATCTCCATAAGGCTGTCCCACAGACGGTCGCCGTCTATGGTCAGGTTCTTGCCGATCTGTGTCACGCAGGCGCTCCCTGTCTGCGGCCGCCCCGGATGCGCTGTTGCGTCTTTTTCGGGCGCCTGCCGGCGAGGTTAGGAAGGCCGGCCGAGCGCGTCAAGAAACCCGGGTGCGGGCGGCGCATCGATCGCGCAGAGGCCAGTTTCTTTGTTCCAGAAATATCCCCGCCGGAGGCAGGCGCCCGCCCGGGGCGCCGACCGGCCCGGACAGGATCGCGCATCGCGATCCTCCTGGCCCACGGGCCAGGCCGCGGGGAACCCGCGGGTCCGGGCTTGCCCCCCCGTGTCCGGCAGTTGCGCTCAGTAGTATTTCAGTTCGGTCGCCTTACCGCGGAACACCGTATACGCCAGGGCCGAATAGGCGATGATCACCGGTAGCACGATCACCGCGCCCACCAGAATGATGATCAGGCTTTCCGGGGCCGCCGCCGACTCATAAAGCGTCAGTTGGTCCGGTACGACGTAGGGATAGAACGAATAGGCCAGCCCGAAAAACGCGAGGCAGAACAACATGATCGTGGTCGCGAACGGAAACCAGGACCAGCTGTCATCCGCCGTCGGCAACCGCCGCAGCGCCAGGATCAGCACCAGCGAGATGGCCCCGAACATCAGCGGCAGCGGCGCGAGCAGGATCATCTCGGGAAAGGTGAACCACTTGTCCAGGATCCGTTCCGACGCCAATGGCGAGGCGATCGAGATCGCCACGAACCCGCCCAGCATGCCCCAGATGCCGCCGCGCGCCCAGGCCACTGCCTTGCGTTGCAGCGCGTCTTCGGACTTGTAGATCAGCCAGGCCGCACCGATGAAGCTGTAGCTGACGGTCAGAAACACCGCCGTCAGCGTCGCAAAGGCCAGCGCGGTCAGGCTCCACTCCAGCCCCATGATGTACATGCCCAGCATGAAGCCTTGCGACAGGCTGGTCAGCAAGGAACCGGCGAAGAACGCCCAATCCCAGGCCGGTTTGAACCGCCGCGGCGCCTTGACCCGAAACTCGAACGCAACCCCGCGCAGGATCAGCCCCACCAGCATCACGGCGACCGGCAGGTAGAGCGCGGTCAGGATCGTCCCATGCGCCACCGGAAAGGCAACAAGCAAGATGCCGATGGCCAGCACCAGCCAGGTTTCGTTGGCGTCCCAGAACGGCCCGATGGAGGCGACCATGCGGTCACGCTCCGGCTCGGGCGCCAGCGGCGCCAGCAAGCCCACGCCCAGGTCGAACCCGTCCAGCACCACGTAGACCAGGATCGAAAACCCCATCAGGCCGGCAAAGGTGATGGGCAGCCAGATCGCCGGATCGCCGAACAGCGTCATCATGCGCGCCCCCTATTCCGCCGGTTGCAGTGCGGCGGTCGCCGCGTCGGTTTCCGGCCCTGGCCGGGTCTGCGGCAGGCTCTCGCCCCGCGCGGCCTTTCGCGCCAGATAGAACAGCACGCCGACATAAGCGAAGGTCAGCGCTGCATAGATCGCCAGATATGCGATCAACGTGCTGAGGACCAAGGTCGGCGCCACATCTGCCACCGCGGCCGAGGTCGGCAGCACATCGGTCACCAGCCAGGGCTGGCGGCCGATTTCGGTGACGTACCACCCGGCCAGAGTCGCGATCCAGCCCGCAAAGGTCATCGCCAGTGCCGCCCAGACGAAGAGCCGCGGCAACCCGTCCACGCCGCGGCGGGTCTGCGACCAGCGCCCGGTGGCGCCCGGCGCGCGCCGCGCCATCAGCGCCAGCGAGACCCAAGACAGCGCCAGCATCGCCATGCCGATGCCCACCATGATGCGGAAGCCGAAGAAGACCGGCGCCACCCGCGGATGCATGATCTCCCCCTCTTCGGTGACGAAATCGTTGAGCCCCGGGACCACGCCTTCGGGTTTGTGCTTCAAGATGAGGCTGGCGCCGTTCGGGATGCCGATTTCGAACCTGTTCTCGCGCGCCTCCTGATCCGGCAGCGCGAACAGCAGCAGCGGCACGTTCGGCCCGGTTTCCCAGTTGCCTTCCATCGCCGCGACCTTGGCCGGCTGGTGTTCCAGCGTGTTCAATCCATGCAGATCGCCGGCCAGGATCTGCAGCGGGATCAGAAGCGCGCCCAGCGTCAGACCAAAGCGCAGCGTCGTGCGCACCTCTGCCCCGCGGTCGCCCAGGATCCAGCGGAACGCGGACAGGCCCGCGATCAGGAACGCCACCGTCAGACCGGAGGCCAGCAGCATATGCACCAGGCGATAGGGCATCGAGGGGTTGAAGACGATCGCCCACCAGTCGGTCGCATGGACGATGCCGTCGCGCAGTTCATACCCGGTGGGCGTGTGCATCCAACTGTTCAGCACGATGATCCAGAACGCCGACATGGTCGTGCCGCCGGCCACAAGCAGCGTCGCGAAAGTGTGCAGCCAGCCCGGCACCCGGGTAAAGCCGAACAGCATGATGCCCAGGAAAGCGGCCTCAAGGAAGAACGCCGTCAGCACCTCATAGGCCAGCAGCGGGCCGGCGACGTTGCCGACGGATTCCATGAACCCGGGCCAGTTGGTGCCGAACTGGAACGACATCGTGATGCCGGACACCACGCCCATGGCGAAGGACAGCGCGAACACCTTCACCCAGAATCGATAGGCCGCCATCCAGCGATCGTCGCCGGTGGCGTTGTAGCGCAGCTTGAAGAACAGCAGCACCCAGCCCAGCGCGATCGTGATGGTGGGAAACAGGATGTGGAAGGAGATGTTTGCCGCGAATTGAATGCGCGACAGAAGCAGCGCGTCCATCATAGGTTTTCGGCCCTCTTGTTCATCGGGATCACACGGGCGCCGGCGGCGACCAGTTTCGACAGGCGCGATCCGGTTTTCAGAATCGCGATAAGACGTTCGGTTTCGATCCGGTCCATGTCTTCGTAGAAACGTGTTAACGTTTCGATGAGCTCGCGCAGGTCGCGGATCCGCAGACTTTGGTGATCGTCGGCACCGTCGGCGGCGAATTCCAGTTCGCGCAGCTTGGTCAGCGTGGGGTCGATTTCGCGTTTCTTGCGTTCCGCAATCAGCGTGCGGACGATCGCCCACATGTCCTGAGGTGCGGAGAAATAGTCGCGCCGGTCGCCGGGAAGGTGTTGCAGGCGGACCAGATTCCAGGCCTGCAGTTCCTTCAACCCCATGGACACGTTGGAGCGCGAAAAGCCCAGCCTGTCGCACAGCGCATCGGCGCAGAGCGGCTCTGGCGACAGGAACAGGACCGCAAAGATCTGTCCGACCGTGCGGTTGATGCCCCAGCGAGAGCCCATCTCGCCGAAATGCAAAACGAATTCGCGTTCAATGGCGTCGCGCATTGCTTTGTTATCGCCCTTGTTTCCCGGATTTCAGGAATTTCTGAAATGGATGTAGACGCTTTGCCGGGTGGAACAACGGCGTCGCATCGCGCCAGTTCGACGCACCGTCCACCGGTCTGCAAACCGATCTGCGTGCAGCCCGCGGATCGGTCTGCCTGTCAGTCTGCCGCGCGGGCGGTCTTGGCCATGGCGACCAGACGCGGGCGCAACTCATCCGCGCTGGCCAGCGGGCGGTCGAACCAGACCCGCGCGACCGCGTCGCCCTTGGTCAGATCCATGCCCTGGGCATCGAAGCCGGCCATCCGCCAATCGCCAGCGGGGGCGGAGGTCCAGCGGTCGACGTAAAGCTGGATCGCATCCGCATGGTCGGCGTTCATATGCGCGACGGCGCCGGGCTCCATGTCGGCCAGGCCGTCGGGCACCGGCGCGGTGATGTCCGCCGCGCTCAGCGCATAGGCGCGGCCGAAACCGCCGTTCAGGGAGGCGCGGTCGGGGCGCAGCGCCCAGAACGCGAAGTCGGCAAAGTCGGCGTAGAGCGCAGCCTTGGGGTGGCGGGCGAGGAACCGCGCGCGGATGGTGTCGCGTTCCGGCGGGGCCAGCATTTCGGCGCGGCCCGTCACGGTGATGCGCGGATGCGCCAGCGGGTCGCCGGCGCCGGCTTCGCCCAGCAGAACGGAGGCGCGGGGGTCGGCCTCCAGCGCGCCGAAATGGGCGGAGAGGCGGGAGATCAGAAACACCGGCCGCCCGTCCATCGCGGTGGCGACGGAGACCCGGCTGGCCAGCGGCGTGCCGGTACCGGGTTCAAGCGCCGCCAGCGCACCCATGCGGGCGCTGCGGATCAGCCCGGCGGCCCGGCGGCGGGCGTCGTCGTCGACGGGTTGCAGGACGTCTTTTTGGATTACGGGCTTTTGGGTCATGGGCCAGATGTAGCCGCCCGGGCGGCGCTGTCAGCCCCCTTTTGACCGCCGGGCCGGGCCTGCGCCCCGCGCCCCGCCCGCCCACCCGGGCGGGACAGGCCCAGCCCTTCCCTCGCCATGGTGCCCCGGGTTAGATGGCGGCGGCGGGGAGGGGCGCGATGACCGAGACGATGCAGGATCCCATCGACGGTGTGCTGGCGCCCGGCGCGGCGCTGCGGCGCCTGGCCGGGGGGTTCACCTTTACCGAAGGGCCGATCTGGCATCCGCAGGCTGGGTGGCTCATGTTCTCTGACATCGCCGAAAGCCGGCAGTATCGCTGGGCCGAGGACGCGGGGGTGACGCCGTTCCGCCACCCCTCGAACCAGGCCAACGGGAATTGCTTTGATACCGAGGGTCGGGTGGTGAGTTGCGAACACGCGACCTCGCATCTGGTGGTGCACGATCACGGCGGCAAGCGGGTGCGGATCCTGGCCAGCCATTTCGAAGGGTGGGAATTGAACAGCCCCAATGACGTGGTGTGCGACCGGCGGGGCCGGCTTTGGTTCACCGACCCCGCCTTTGGCCGGACCCGCGCCGATCTGGGGGTGCTGCGCGATCAGGAGCTTGATTTTCAGGGCGTGTTCCGGCTGGACCCGGACGGCACGCTGGCGTGCGTGGCGCGCGATTTCCAGCAGCCGAACGGGCTGTGCCTGGATGCCGAGGACGGTCGCCTGTTCGTCAATGACAGTTGGGGGCCGGCGATCCGGGTGTTCGATATCCGCCCCGATGGCGGGTTGAGCGGCGGCGCGGTCTGGGCCGAGGTGACCGGCGACGGCGAGGGCGTGCCCGATGGCATGAAGATGGATGTCGCCGGCCGGATCTTCTGCAATGGGCCGGGCGGGGTGCATGTCTTCGCCGCGGACGCCACGCCTTTGGGGCGGATCGCGACGCCGGAGAAATCGACCAATTTCTGTTTCGGCGGGCCGGCGCGCGCGCGGCTGTTCATCACCGCCTCGACCGGGCTTTACGCCATCGACACGCTGACCCGGGGGGCGCCGATGATCCCGGGGTTTGCGGGCTAGAATGGATCTGCGGGTTCTCTGTTCGGGCGGCGATGCACCGGGGATGAACGCCGCGCTTTGGCGGTTGGCGCAGGGCGCGGCGGCGCGGGGCTGGCGGGCGCAGGTGGTGCCGTTCGGGTTCGCGGGGCTTTTGGACGGCGCGACAACGCCGCTGACCGAGGCGACCGCGGCGCCTTTCGCACGGGCCGGCGGGGCCTGGCCGGGCGTGGCGCGGGTGCCGGATTTCGCCGCGCGGCTGGACGCGGCGGTTGCGGGGCTGGGTGCGGCGGATGGTTTGGTGGTGTTGGGGGGCAATGGCTCGCTGGCCGCCGCGGCGGCGCTGGCGCGCGCCTGGGGGCGGCCGGTTGTGGCGATCCCGGCGACGATCGACAACGATATCGGCGGGACGGACATCACGCTGGGCCATGACAGCGCGGTGGCCTATGGGGTGCGGGCCGCCGACCGGCTGGCGGATACCGCGGCGGCGCGGCCGGCGCTGTTCTGTCTGGAGACCCTGGGCGGGGCGAGCGGCCACCTGGCCGCGGCGATCGGCGGGTTGGCGGGGGCGGACGCGGTGCTGCTGCCAGAGCGGGCGGTGGACGCGGCGAAGGTCGCCTTGGCGCTGGGGCAAGCCGCGCCGGGTTTGATCGTCGCGGGCGAGGGAGTGCCCGATCTGCGCGGCGTTCTGGCCGAGATCTGCCGGTTGGCCGGTCAGCCGCTGCGCCTGACGGTTCTGGGCCACGCGCAGCGCGGCGGGGCGCCGGGCCCGCGCGACCGCGCCCTGGCCGCGCGCTGGGCGGAGATTGCGTTGGACGGTGTGGCGGCCGGCGAAAGCGGCTTTGCCGCGCGGGTCGCGGGCGCCGCGGGCCTGCGCCCGTTCGCGGCGTTGACCCCGCCGCCGCCGCCCGATCCGGCCATGCCGCGCGGACTGCTATGACAGAGGGAGAAACGACCATGCTGAGCATCGGCAAACGCCGCGGTCTGGCGGCGCTGGCGGCCCCGAACGGCACGTTTTCGATGCTGGCGCTGGACCATCGCAACAGTTTCCGCCGGCTGACCGCCGGGATCTTTCCGGACGGTGCCGACTGGGCGCGGATGGTGGATGAAAAGGCGCGGCTGGCGCGGGCGCTGCTGCCGCATGCAAGCGCGGCGTTGCTCGACCCGCTTTACGGGGCCGGCCCGCTGGTCGCGCGGGGCGTGGTCCCGGGGGCGAAGGGGTTCTTGGTGGCGTTGGAGCAATCGGGCTATCGCGACACGCCCGAGGGCCGGGTGAACCGGGTCGAGCCGGGCTGGAGCGTGGCGGCCATCGCCCGGCTGGGGGCGGCGGGGGTGAAACTGCTGATCCAGTATCACCCCGGGGCCGCGAACGCCGCGGCGCAGGAGGATCTGGTCGCGCGCACGGCGGAGGCATGCGCCGCGCGTGGGTTGCCTTTGGTTCTGGAGCCCGTGACCTATGCCCCGGAGGGCGACAAAACCGCGCCGGAGTTCCAGGCGGCGCTGCCGGAGTTGATCCCGCAGGTTGCGGCGCGGTTGGGCGCTTTGGGCGTGGACCTGCTGAAACTGGAGTTCCCGCTGGCCGGGCATCAGGACCCGGCGCGGATGGAGGCCGCCTGTGCCGGGGTCTCGGCGGCGACGGATCTGCCCTGGGTGGTGCTGTCGGCGGCGGTGCCGTTCGACACGTTCCTGGCGCAGACGCGCGCGGCCTGTGCCGGCGGCGCCTCTGGCTTTCTGGCTGGCCGGTCGGTGTGGCAGGAGGCGATGGCGCTGGCCGACCCGGCGGCGCGCGACGGGTATCTCGCCCGTGTCGCCGCGCCCCGCATGGCGGCGCTGCGCGCGGTGACCGATGCGGCGGCGACGCCCTGGACGGACCGGCCCGGCGCGGGGCTGCCCGCACTTTCCGAAGGCTGGCATCTGGCGCACGCTGCGCCCGCCCCGCGCCCGGTACGCCGCCCACCCGAATAATCGCCGCACCGGCATGGGCGGAGCACGTACCCACCCCGGCGCACCGGACGCGGGGATCGCCGACCCCTTGCCCCAAAAACGGTCACGGCGGCGCGCCCGGGCGGGGGCGGGGCACGGATCGGACAGGGGCGGTCGCGCCGGTCTTTCATGCGGCGGAGGGACCGGATCCGGGTCGTGGCGGATGGTCAAGATCGCTGTCCGGCGGGGGTATCCATATCCCCGGGCGGGACAGGGCCGAACGGACCAGCGCATCCCGAGCCGCCGATGCTTTGCCGCCTTCCGCCTTGGAGCCCCTTCGCCGGCCGCTTGGGTCGGTTGCGCGTCAGATGAATCGCGGGGATATGTCGGCGCGGCGGGCCGGTGGTCAAGGATGCGCCATCGGAGCTGCTTGGCGCGGCCAGTCGTCGGCCTGGTGGCGGCGAGACGCGGCCGGCCCGCCGGGCGCAAAGCCCCGCTCAGATCACGGCGGCCTGGAAAAGGGTGCGGCGCATGCGTTTTCGTCACGGTGGGAGTGACACGGTGGGAGTGAATGGTCCGGTTGCTTGCAGCCCCCATGCGAAACACGCCCCTGAGGTCGATAGGATCACGGCGACACGATCACGCCCACTTGCGAAGAGGCATCGAATGCTCAGCTTGCGCGCCCGCGCCGTCATCCTCTGCATGGCCGCCTTTGCGGCGGTGTTCCCTGTCAGCGCGCGCGAGATCGCCATCACCTTCGATGATCTGCCCTACGTCCTTCCGTCGCGCACCTCCCCCGCTGAGGGAGTGGCGCAGGTTCACGCCGTCAATGAAGCGCTGGCAGCCCATCGCATGGTGGCCACCGGCTTTGCCGTCGGCAGCCAGACCGGATGGCGCTCGCGCCGTGCGATCGCTGCTTTCGCCGACGCCGGGCATACGATCGGGAACCACTCTTGGTCCCACCCGGATTACGGCACACTCACCCCCGAGGCCTTCCGCGAGGAGACGCTGCGGACGGATGAAGCCCTGGCGCCCTGGATCGGCGCGCGCCGCTTCTACCGCTTTCCGTTCCTAAGAGAGGGCGAGACGCAGCAAACAAAGGCGGCGGCCGAGGCTGTGCTGGCCGCACTGGGCTATGTGAATGTTCCCGTCACCATCGACACCGACGACTGGCGGTACAACGCCGATTACCTCGATGCGCTCGACCAGGGCGATGAAGCCGCCGCTGCAGAGGTCGCGGCGGCCTATGTCGTGCATATCCAAGAGCGCACGCGCCACTTCGAGGTCTTGGCGCAGGACGCCTTGGGTCGGGAGGTGCCGCATATTTTGCTGCTGCACATGAACCGGATCAACGCCGACCACCTTGAAACGCTGCTTGACTGGTATGCGGCCGAAGGCTGGCGCTTTGTGCCGGTGGAGGAGGCGCTGCGCGACCCTCTCTTTGCCATGCCCGATCTCTATGCGGGCCCGCGCGGGCTGTCTCAGATCGAACGGGTCATGGGGCGGCCGAGCGAGTGAGGCTTGCCCGCGTGAAGATCGGCCACGGCACGGCACGGGTCGGGCCGGGTCTTGCTTGCGGTTTGCAGCGGTCGAGTGGCACCGGTTGCGCCTTTGGCGATTTTCTGCGCGGGCAAATCCGGCCGATCAAGCGGCGGCGCGGCGCCAGCGGGTGGCGCGGGATTCCCAGGCTTGCAGCAGCCCGTATTCCACGACCAGCATCACCGCGACGAAGCTGAGCGCATAGGCCAGGACGTACCCAGTCTCGAACAACTGAAAGTAGAGGTGGATCTGAAAACCGACCCCGTTGCCGCGGCCCAGAAACTCCACCACCAGGACAATTTTCCAGATGATCGCCAGCCCGTTCCGGGTGCTGGAGGCGATATAGGGCCAAAGCTGCGGCCAGGTGACATGGGCCAGCCGCGCCCAGGCGCTCATCCGGTAGCTCGCCGCCATGTCGGCGACCTTGGGGTCGAGCGCGCGCACGCCTTCGCGGATGGTGACCGCGACCATGGCGGTCTTGTTGACCGCGACGGCGGTGATCGCGGCGACCTCGTTCAGGCCGATCCACAGGTAACACAGCACGATCACGACCAGCGCCGGGATGTTGAGAAACACCACGACCCACGGCCCGAGCCAGCGGTCGAGCGCGGGGCTGCGCCCCAGTGCCAGGCCCAGCGCCACGCCGCCGGCCATGGCGATGGAAAAGGCCGCGGCGACGCGCAGGAGCGTGGCACGGATGTGCAGGCCCAGATCGCCGCCGGCGGCCTCTTGCAGCACGATCCGCCAGACCTCGGTCGGGCCGGGCATGATGGTGGCGTCGCCGGTGGCCCGCGCCGCCGCGACCCAGGCCAGGCCCAGCGCCAGAAGCGACAGCGCGATGACATGCGGGGCGGGGCGGTCGGTCATGGCCACAGCCTAGCGCCCGGGTGCGGGCGGCGGCGCTTAGACCAACGTCGCAATGGCGCCCCGCCGCCGGCCGCGCATAGCCTTGTACGGATGACGGGGCCCCGCGATATCGCTGCGCTTATCGGCGCGACCCTATTTTTGTGGCTGACGCTGGGGATCGCCGCGGCGGCCGCGGCCCCGCGCGACCGCGACGCGCTGGCCGCCTTAATCGTGCCGCCGATGGAGTTGGGCGCACCGGTAAACGACAAGGGCGTCTATCAGTTGCTGAACTCCGGCGGCGCCGAGGCCGGCTATGTGTTCGAGACCGAACCGCTGGCGCCGCTGCCGGGGTTTTCAGGCGCCGCGATCAACGTGCTGGTGGTCCTGGATCTGGAGGGGCGGTTTCTGGACGTCCGCCTGCTGGACCATAACGAGCCGATTTTTGTGTCCGGTCTGGGAGAGGCGCCGTTTCGCCAGTTCTTCGAGCAGTATCGCGGGCATTCGATCTCTGACAGCCTGGTCGTCGGCACGCCCTATGGCGATGGCGCCGATGGCAGCGCGCTGGTCTATCTGAACGGCGTGACCAAGGCCACGGCCAGCGTGCGGATCGCCCATGAAAGCATCCTGGCCGCCGCGCTGCAGGTCGCGCGCGAGAAGATGGGCGGGATCTCCACCGGTCCGCCGGCGCATCCCGATCCCGAATACGACGAGGATCTGAACTGGCAGGATCTGGTGGATAGCGGGTTGGTGACCCGCAAGACGGTGACCAATGCCGAGATCGACGCTGCCTTTGCCGGCACGCTTTGGGCGACGGACGACGCGGAGGCGCAGGCCGATCCCGAGGGCGTCTATCTGGACCTTTGGGTGGCGGATCTGGGCCCGCCCGCCATCGCCCGCGCGGTGCTGTCGCCCAGCGGCTATGAGGCGCTGCAGGATTTTCTGTCCATCGCCGGCACCGACGAACCGATCCTGGTGATCGACACCGGCCGGCACGGGCTGGTGTCGGAGGAATTCGTGCGCAACACCGCGCCCGACTGGCTGGCGGCGGAACAGGGCGGCTTTCCGATCGCGCTGCGCGACGCCGATCTGCTGGTGGAGTTGTCCGACGACCTGCCGATCGAACTTCAGGACGGGGTCGCGATGATCCTGCGCACCGACCGGCGGCTGGGTTTCGACCCGACCGCGCCCTGGACGCTGAAGGTGGAGGCGGTGCGCGAGCACGGCATGTTCCAGCCCGAGATCGGCTCCACCACGGTGGAGGTCGAGCATGTCACCGATGCCCGGTTCTTCGTGCGCCCCGAGCCCGTGCGGGCCGCGCCGCCCTGGTTGGAGGCGCTGCGCGGGCGGGCGGCCGATCTGGTGCTGCTGGCGGTGTTTCTGACCGGGCTGACGGGGCTGTTGGCCTTTGGCACCAACCGGCTGGCGGCGCTGCCCTATTTCACCCCGCTCAGGCTTGGGATCCTGGCGGTGATGACCGGTTTCGTCGGCTGGTGGGGGCAGGGCCAGTTGTCCATCGTCACGCCGCTGGCGGTGCTGCGCACGGCGTGGGAGGGCGGCAGTTTCGCCTTTCTGCTTTATGATCCGTTCTCGCTGATGGTCTGGGCCGTGGCGATCGTGGGGTTCGTCGCGTGGGGGCGGGGTCTGTTCTGCGGCTGGCTGTGCCCGTTCGGTGCGCTGCAGGAATTTGCACATCACCTGGGCCGGCGGCTGGGGCTGCGGCAGATCACCGTCTCCGAGCTTTGGGACCGACGGTTGAAGGCGGTGAAATATGTCGTGCTGGCGGGGCTGGTCGTTGTGACCTTTGCGGTGCCGGGCGCGGTGGACAAGGCGGTGGAGGTGGAGCCGTTCAAGACCGCCATCACCACCTATTTCCTGCGCGAATGGTACTACGTCGCCTATGCGGTATTCTGGCTGGTGCTGTCGATGGTGCTGTTCAAGGGCTTTTGCCGCTATGTCTGCCCCTTGGGCGCGGTGATGGCGATCGGCGGGCTGTTGCGCGGGCGCGACTGGATCGCGCGGCGGGCGGAGTGCGGCTCGCCCTGCCAATTGTGCAAGGTACGCTGCAAGTACGGGGCGATCGAGAAGTCCGGGCGGGTGGCGTATTCGGAATGCTTCCAGTGCTTGGACTGCGTCACGATCCATGACAGCCCGCGCCAATGCGTGCCGCTGATCCTGCAGGCGCGGGCGGGCAAACGGGCGGTGGCGGCGGACTGATCGGGCGGCGGCGCTTTCTGGCGGTGGCCGCGGCCGGGCTGACCGGTGCCGCGGGCGCGGGGCCGCTGCGCTGGCGCGGCCGGGCGCTGGGGGCGGAGGTGGCATTGGAACTGCATGGCCCGCGGGCGGTGCCGGCCCTGGCCGCGGCGCGGGCGGCTTTGGCGGAGGTGGAGGCGCTCTTCAGCCTCTACGACCCGGGCTCGACCCTGTCGCGGCTGAACGCGGCCGGCGGGGCGGACGACCTGCCGCCGGCCTTCATGGCGCTGGTGGCGCAGGCCGACCGGGTGCACGCGGCGACCGAGGGTCTGTTCGACCCGACGATCCAGCCGCTGTGGCGCGCCCTGGCGGAGGGGCGCGATCCCGGCCCGGCGCGCCGCGCGGTCGGCTGGCAGCGGGTGGTGCGGGGCCCGGCGGCGGTGCGGCTGGCGCCGGGGCAGGCGCTGAGCTTCAACGGGATCGCGCAGGGGTATGCCGCGGATCGGGTGACGGCGGCGCTCAGGGCTGAGGGGCTGACCCGCGCGCTGGTCGATATGGGCGAGCATCGGGGCCTGAGCGGGCCCTGGCGGCTGGCATTGGAAGACCCGGCGGCGGGCCGGATCGGCACGCGCACCTTTGCCGACGGCGCGGTGGCGACGTCGAGCCCCGCGGCGCTGCGTCTGGGCGCAGAGAGCCATATTCTGCACCCGCTGGGCGGTTTGCCGCGCTGGTCGACGGTTTCGGTCGAGGCGCCCCGGGCGGCACTGGCGGATGGGGTGTCGACAGCGCTTTGCCTGGCCCCGCTGTCCGTGGCAGAGGCGGTGCGTGCGGGCGTGCCCGAATTGGGGCGCATCACGCTGATCGACGGGCGCGGGGATGTGGTGACGCTGTAACCTACGCCGGATGCGCCGCCCGAACCGGGCGCTGCTGGGCCCCCGCATCCGCAGGCGGATGCGCGCCGGGCCCTTGCCCGGCGGTTTCGGTCCTTGAGCAAAAACGGATCAGATTGATACAATCTGATCCTAGGATTTTGCTCAAATCATTTAATCTGGACCAAAATCCTTTTTCGGACTGATTCAGTCCGAAATGTTTTTGGTCCGGCCGAAACGGGGCCGGTTCCCGGTCCTGCGGTCGCCGCGTGGGCTTTGGCTCAGCTGGAGACGATGCGCTTCAGCCAGCCCTTTTTCTCCGGCACCTCCGTGGCGCCTTCCGCCGGCTCCGCCGGGCCCTCCACCGTCTCGCGGAAGCGGGTGAAGAACTGATCGGCCATCTTCTTGGCGAAGCCGTCGATGATCCGGCTGCCCAGTTGCGCCAGCTTGCCGCCGACCTTGGCCTCGACCTCGTAATGCAGCGCGGTGCCGGTCCCTGCCGGCTCCAGCCGGACCTTGGCTGCACCCTTGGCAAAGCCGGCCGCGCCGCCCTTGCCCTCGCCCACCAGGGTCAGGCTTTCGGGCGCGGCCATGTCCTCGATGCGCACCGCACCCTTGAAGGTCGCCTTCACCGGCCCGACCTTTTGAACCACCGTCGCCTCGAACCCGTCTTCGGCAGAGCCGGTCAACTCCTGGCAGCCCGGCACGCAGGCCTTCAGCACCTCCGGGTCCAGCAGCGCCGCCCAGACGATGTCCGGCGACGCCGCGATCTCCTTCATGTCGGTCATCTGCATGGGAACCCCCTCATCGTTCCGGTGGCCGGTAACTCAGCCCGTATTCGGCATAGATCGCCGCGACCCGCCCGTCCTCGACCGCAAAGCGGATCGCATCGTCGACCGCATAGGCCAGCGGACGATAGCGGAAATTCACCGCGACCCCCAGCGTCCAGTCGCCCACCGCCAACCCCGGCAGCGGCGGCGCGTGGACGCCCAACCCGTCGACCAGCCCGTGCTCCAGCTGCGCCCGCGGCCCCATCGCGGCCTTGGTCTCGCCCGCGGCCAACGCCGCCATCGCCGCCGCCGCATCGGGGTAGCGGCGCACATTCGCCGTCATCTGCCCACCGGCAAAGCTCGACAGGTAGAAATCCGAGATCGAATCGTTTTCCACCGCCACCGTGTCGAAACGGAAATAGGCCGGCACCGGCTTGGCATCCGGATAGGCGTCCTCGCGATAGGCGATGACCACGGCCTCGCCCGCGTACTGCCCGGTGAACACCACCTGTTCGACCCGGCAGGCAAAGGCGGAGTCGTAGGGGATGCGCAGCATCACGTTGGACACCGCACCGCCGATCAGCGGGCCTTTCCAGACGTTGTTGCGCAGGTCCGCCTCCAGGTTCTCGCCCGAGGCCACGAAATTGAAACGCGGCTCGACGCCCAGATCGGCGGCGATCAGGCGGGCGATCTCCACATCCACACCACGCGGCTTGCCGGCTTCTTCCCAGCTATAGGGCGGAAAATCCTCGTAGAGCGCGAAGGTCATGAAGCCGCGATCGACGATCTGGTCCAATTCCTGCCCGACGATGTCGCGCCCGACATTCTGCGGCTTGGGCTGCGGCACGTAATCGGCGCACGGGTCCTGCGCCGCGGCGGGCGCGGCGGCAAGCAACAGGAGGGCGGTGATCAGGCGGCGCATACCCCTTATTGCGCGGCGGAAAGCCCGATCGTCAACGCCTCTGCCGCGGTGGCATACGCCGCGGCCGAGCCGTCGATCAGATCGCGCGCCTGCGCGGCCACGCTGTCGGCCACCGGCGCGCCGGACAGCGTCTCGATCTCGGCGGCGATCTCGGTCAGCCGGGCCCGCGCGCTGTCGGGCTCGGCCGCGTTCGGATCTTCCGCCCAGGTCGCCAGCTTGTCCCGCAAATCCTTCAATTCGCCGGCGAATTCCTCCATCTGGTCGCCGTCCGGCCGGGTCTCGATATAGGTGCGGATCGCCCAGGCGGCCTCCTGGCCCAGCAGGTCCCCGAACGCGGGCATCTTCGTCGTGCCGTTCTGGGTGTAGCCGTGGACGAAGCGCTCCACATACCATTCGTCGCCGTATTCCTCAGCCTCCAGATAGCGCAGATCCGGCGCCAACCCGCCGGATACGCCCTCAAGCCCGTGGCATCGCGCGCAATTCTGATTGTAGCCCGAGGCACCGATGCGGATCGCGTTGCGCCAGACATCCTCGCCCGCCGCCTCTGCCCGGTAGGGGTTCTCGGTCAGCCACTCCTCGCCAAGTTCCGGCAGCCCGGCCGTGTCCACCGGCTGCGGGGCCACGTCGCCGTGGCCATGGACCAGCGTGGCCAGCCCCGCCAGCACGCCGCCCAAGATCAATCTATGCTTCGCCATTGCCCTGATCCTCCCTGGCCTGCCCGTTGTTGTCGCCCCCCACCGCCCGTGCGGAAATTCGACTTATGTCGTGGATCAGACCAAAGTCTGACTGCCTCGTCCGGGTCGGCGCGGTAGCGTGCCCCGGGGGGAGGCATCATGCGCCACATCATCGCGACGGCTTGCGCAGCGACGCTTTGGGTCACGGCTGCCCTAGCCGAGATCCAGGTCGATATCGGGTATCTGGAGGTCGGCGTCGATCGTCCGCCGACGCTGTCGGGGCTCGATCCGCGGCCGGAGGATCTGGGCCGCGCGGGCGCCGAAGTGGGGCTGGAGGACAACGCCACCACCGGCAAATTCCTGGGCCAAGCCTATGCGCTGGAGGTTCACCGCACCGAGCCGGGCGAGGACCCGTTGGCGGCCGCCCGCACCGCGCTGGGCGCCGCGCGCTTTCTTGTGGTCGATGCGCCGGCGCAGACGCTGACCGCGATCGCCGATCTGCCCGAGGCGCAGGGCGCGCTGATCTTCAACGCCACCGCACCGGATACCGCGCTGCGCGACGATGCCTGCCGCACCAATCTGTTTCACACCCTGCCCAGCGTGGCGATGCGCACCGATGCGCTGGCGCAATTCTTCGTCACCAAACGCTGGGAAGACGTGGCGCTGATCACCGGCCCGCAGCCCGGCGATGCGACCTTTGCCGAGGCGATGGCACGGTCCCTGACCAAGTTCGGGCTGAAGATCGCGGCCCAGAAATCCTGGACTTTCGACGCCGATATGCGCCGCAACGCAGCCCAGGAGGTGCCGCTCTTCACCCAGGATCTGGGCGACTACGACGCGCTGATCGTGGCTGACGAGGGCCAGGATTTCGGCCGCTACGTGCTCTACAACACCTGGGCGCCGCGCCCGGTCGCCGGCTCCGAGGGGCTGCGCCCGGTCGCCTGGGCGCCGGTGGTCGAACAATGGGGCGCGGCGCAGCTTCAATCGCGGTTCCAGGACCACGCGGGGCGCGGCATGACATCGCAAGATTACGCCGCCTGGGCCGCCATCCGCGCCATCGGCGAGGCCGTCACCCGGACCGGCGGCGCCGACCCGGCCGCGGTACGCGGCTTTCTGTTGTCGCCCGAGTTCGAACTGGCCGGCTTCAAGGGCCGCCCGCTGACGTTCCGCGACTGGAACGGGCAGTTGCGCCAGCCGATCCCGCTGGTCCACCCCCGCGCGCTGGTCGCACTCGCCCCGCTCGACGGCTTCCTGCACCAAGTCACCGAGCTTGACACGCTCGGCCTCGACCGCCCCGAAACCAACTGCACGGCCTTCCAATGACCCCGCTTCATTGTTCCAAAAATATTCCCGCCGGAGGCATCCGCGCGCTGGCCCTGGCGCTGACCCTCGCCCTGCCGGGCGCAGCACTTGCCGACGAGATCTGGGTGACCAACGAAAAGGACGACACGATCAGCGTCATCGACATCGAAACGCTGGAAGTGGTGCGCACGATCGAAACCGGTGAACGCCCGCGCGGCATCACCTTCGCCAAGGATTACTCCGTCGTCTACATCTGCGCCTCCGATAGCGACGCGGTGCAGGTCATGGATCCCGAGACGGGCAAGATCCTGCACGATCTGCCTTCGGGCGAGGACCCGGAGCAATTCGTGCTCCACCCCGACAACCGCCATCTCTACATCGCCAACGAAGACGACGCGATCACCACGGTCGTCGATACCGAAAGCCGCAAAGTGGTGGCGCAGATCGATGTCGGCATCGAACCCGAAGGCATGGCGGTCAGCCCCGATGGCGCCATCGCCATCACCACGTCCGAGACCACGAACATGGCGCATTGGATCGACACCGAAAGCCAGAGCCTGTTCGCCAACACACTGGTGGACAGCCGCCCGCGCCACGCCGAGTTCGTCAAGGACGGCACCGAACTCTGGGTGTCGTCCGAGATCGGCGGCACGATCACCATCTTCGATGTCGAAACCCAGGCCGAAAAGGGCAAAATCAGTTTCGAGGTTCAGGGCATCCACCCCGACCGGGTGCAGCCGGTCGGGTTCGAGTTCACCAATGGCGACACCCATGCCTTCGTGGCGCTCGGCCCGTCGAACCATGTCGCGGTGGTCAATGCCGAAACCTATGCAGTCGAGGACTATCTGCTGGTCGGTCGCCGAGTCTGGCACATGGATTTCAACGCCGACAAATCGCTTTTGTTCACCACCAACGGCGTGTCGGGCGATGTCACCGTCATCGACGTGGCCGCCCGCGAACCCGTCAAGACCATCAAGGTCGGCCGCTTCCCCTGGGGCGCGGCCTTCCGGCCCACGAACTGAAGGAAAGACCCATGCGATCAGCCATTCTCTGCCTTGCCGCCGCCGCCATCGTCCTGCCCATGGGGGCGCAGGCCGACGATGACGACGATAACGGCTTCGGGCTGGCCGGGATCCTGTCGGCATCGAACAAGGCGGATCTGGAGCCGATCCAGTTGGGCGCCGGCATCCCGCTGACCTCCGCGCCCTGGGTGTTGAAATCGGGCACCTATTACGAGTTCGAGATCCAGGGCGATGGCAGCCAGGAACTGGCGCTGGTGGGGCCCGAATTCTTCCGCGCCATCTGGGTCGACGAAATCGTCGTCGAAGGGCTGGAGATCCGGCCCCTGGGGCTCGATTCGATCGAATTCGACGAGGCCGGAGAGATGGAGATCGGGTTTGTCGCCATCAAGCCGGGGTCGTATTATCTCAAGATCCCAGGTTCGACCGGAGAGACCCAACGCCTTGAGATCACCATCGAATAGACCCTGCGCGGGTGGATGCCGAGGGTCGGGGGCAGGGATCCTTGCACGCTCGTCCGGCGCCCCGATGATCCCTTGATGCCGACACGTACGGGCAGCGGCGGGCATGGAGGGGCATGGCGATGACCCCCGGTATCTGTGTTCGCGATCTGGGCTTTCGCTATGGCGCGCGCACGGCCCTGGACGGGGTCGGGTTCGACGTCCCCGCTGGCACCTTTGCCGCGCTTTTGGGTCCGAACGGCGCGGGGAAGTCCACGCTTTTCGGCCTGCTGACCCGGCTTTTCACCACGCCGACCGGCCAGATCATCATCGCCGGCCACGACCTGACGCAGGCGCCCCGCGCGGCGCTGGCGGCGATGGGGGTGGTGTTCCAGCAATCGACCCTGGATCTGGATCTGAGCGTGCGCCGCAACCTCAGCTATTTCGCCGCGCTGCACGGTCTGGCGGGGCGCGAGGCCGGCCGGCGGATTGATGCCGCGCTCGACCGGCTGGGCATGGCCGAACGCGCCGGCGAACGGGTGCGGGCGCTCAACGGCGGGCACCGGCGGCGGACGGAGATCGCGCGGGCGCTCTTGCATGACCCCGCCGTGTTGCTGCTGGACGAGCCCACAGTGGGGCTCGATGCCGCCAGCCGCGACGCGATCACCGCGCATGTGCACGATCTGGCGGCAGAGCGGGGTCTGACCGTGCTGTGGGCCACGCACCTGACCGACGAGATCGCCCCCGCCGACCGGTTGCTCATCCTGCACCAGGGCAAGCTGATCGCCGATGGCCAGGCGGGAGAGATCGCCGGCGCCAGGGGTCTGACGAAGACGTTCCTGCGCCTCACCGGCCAGGCGGCATGAGCCCCTGGCTGACCGCGCTGCAGGCCATCGTCCTGCGCGAGGCGCTGCGTTTCGTCCATCAGCGCGAACGCTTTCTGGCGGCATTGGTGCGCCCGCTGGTCTGGTTGCTGGTCTTTGCCGCCGGGTTTCGGGCGGCCCTGGGTCTGTCGATCACGCCGCCCTACCAGACCTATATCACCTACGAGACCTATATCGTGCCGGGGCTGTGCGGCATGATCCTGCTGTTCAACGGCATGCAAAGCGCGCTGAGCCTGGTCTATGACCGGGAGATGGGCTCGATGAAACTGCTGCTGACCAGCCCGCTGCCGCGCGCCTGGCTGTTGTTCTGCAAGCTTTTGGGCGCGACGATCATCTCGATCCTGCAGGTCTATGCCTTTTTGGCCATCGCCGCCGCGTTCGGGATCCGGCTGAGCGCGCAAGGCTACGTCGCGGCCCTGCCGGCGCTGTTGATCGCGGGGCTGATGCTGGGCGCGCTGGGCCTGGCGCTGTCGAGCCTGATCCGGCAGTTGGAGAATTTCGCCGGCGTAATGAACTTCGTCATCTTCCCGATGTTCTTCCTGTCCTCGGCGCTCTACCCGCTGTGGAAGATGGCGGAAAGCTCGGAGCTTTTGCACGACATCTGTGCTGCGAACCCCTTCACCCATGCGGTCGAACTGATCCGCTTCGCGCTTTACGCACAGTGGAACGGCCCCGCGTTGGGCTGGACGCTGCTGGCGGGGGCTGCGTTTCTGGCCCTGGCGCTGTGGGGCTATGACCCCGCGCGCGGGCTGATCCGGCGGCGCGGCTAAGGTGCCACGCATCCCGGGCTTGACCCCGGGGCCTCGAGTCTCCAGGCGCAACGAAGAGGTCCCGGGTCAAGCCCGGGACGCGTGGCGCTCAGGGTCAAACTTAGCGATGTGACTAACTTTTCTTGACGCGGTGGCTAGCGGCCGATAACTTAGTCACATGACTAACTATCAGCCCGACCTTTCGCCGGTTTTCCAGGCGCTCGCTGACCCGACCCGCCGCGCCGTGGTGGCGCAGTTGACCGGCGGCGCCGCGCCGGTGGGCAAGCTGGCGGCGCCGTTCGATCTGGCGCTGCCGACCTTTCTGCGCCACCTGCGCGTGCTGGAAGACGCTGGGCTGGTGGCCACCGAAAAACGGGGTCGGGTGCGGATCTGCACCCTGCGCCCCGACCGGCTGGCGCAGGCCGAACGCTGGTTCGCCGATACCCGCAAACTGTGGGACAGGCGGCTGGACGCGCTGGGCCGGTATTTGACCGAAGAAAAAGAAGAAGAAGGAAACACGCCATGACCGCCATCCACAAAACCGAAACGCTGACCCGCACCTATCCGGTGCCGGTCGCCCGCGTCTTTGCCGCCTGGGCCGATGCGGAGGCGCGCCGCCGCTGGGGCAGCCCCTCGCCGGCCATCGAGATGAGACACGAACAGGCGAATTTCGCCGAGGGCGGGCGCGACGTCACGCTGTGCCTGGCCGAGGGCGAACAGATCGCCGAGGTCTACAGCCACTACATCGACATCCGCCCCGATGCGCGCATCGTACTGACCGAGACCATCGAGGCCGGCGGCGCGCGTATGGGCATCTCTTTGGTCACGGCGCGTTTTGTCGAGGCGGCCGAGGGGTGCACGCTGACGGTGACCTTGCAGACCACCGCGCTGGACGGTCATGGGCTGGAAAACGACGTGATCGAGGGCTGGCAGGCGGCGCTGGAGATGCTGGCGGGGTATCTGGGGGCACCGGTCTCTGCCTAACCCGCCCCAGCGCCATCCCCAAGGCGCGGATTTCGTGCTATGACCGGTACAGGAGGCCCGCCATGCTGAGAACCGCGCTGATCCTTGCCGCCCTGCCCCTCGCCGCGATGGCCGAGGATTCGGGCGGCACGCTGAACCCCGACGAGATGTCCTGGGGGTCGTTTCTGAACCGCGCCGAGCAGGGCGAAACCGGCATGGTGCTGTGTTCGATGGGCTATGCGATGACCAAGATGGGCAACCATCCGGCGGCGCGGACCCTGTTTCAGAACTGCGCCGAGGATGGCTATACCGGCGCGATGACCTGGATGAGCCAGCTTGACAACAACGGGCTGGGCGGCGCTTACGACCCGGACGCGGCGGCGGAGTGGGACCGCAAAGCTGCCGAAGCCGGCGATCCGGTGGGCAAGTTCAACTATGGGCTGGATCTGATCCGCGGCCATGGCGTGGCGCGGGACGAGGCGCTTGGCCGGGCCTATGTGGACGCGGCGGCCCGCGACGGGCTGGCCGTGGCGCGGCGGCTGCAGGCGGCGGACTACGATCTGGACGAGGTCACGCCCGATGCCGACAACTGGAAATACGCGCCCCTGTTCTGACGGTCCGACGTCACCGTCGCGGGCCGCCCGCCCAGCGTGACGATCCGGCTGGCCAGCGCCCGCGCCTCCGCCTCGACATGGGTCACGAACAGCGTCGTCACGCGATGCGCGGCGCGGAGTTTGGCGAACAGCGCCATCATCTCCTCAACCAGATCGGGATCGAGCGACACGAAGGGTTCGTCCATCAGCAACAGCGCGGGCCGCAGGGCAAAGGCGCGGGCGAGCGACACCCGCCGCTGCTGGCCCAGCGACAGCTGGCCCGGAAAGTCGCCGCCGCGGCCGGCGAGCCCGACCTCTGCCAGCGCCGTCGCCGCGGCTGCGCGCGAAATCCGCGCGGTCACGGTCAGATTGTCGGTCAGGGTGCGCCAGGGCAGAAGCGTGGGTTCCTGGAATACCATGGCGATGGGCGCGGGCGCGTCGCGTGTGCCGCGATAGCGCCGCTCCAGCCCCGCGATCACGCGCAGAAGCGAGGTCTTGCCGATGCCCGAGGGGCCGACCAGGGCCAGCGTCTCGCCTCGGTTCAACTCCAGCGACAGCGCGCCCAGGATGGGCGTGCCGTCCAGCACCAATCCGTCCAGCGCCAAGCGCAGCACCGGGCCGTCGGCCGGTGGTGTTGTGCTGTTCCCCGGCACCACGCTTGGACCGCGTCCGGGCTCAACTGCCCGGCGTATGGAACACGCCCTCGGGCAGGGTGGTGGCGTCGCCAACCAGATCCGACCCGCCCAGTTCCGCCATGAGTGCCAGCATCCGCGCCGCGGCGTCCTCGTCGATCGGGCCGGGCGCGGGAATGCCCGCACGGAAGCCCGCCTTGAGCGCGTCGAACTGCGCATCGGTGTCGGCGTTCATGCGCGGGCGCAGCCGGTCCCATTCGGCGTCGTCTATGGCCAGCAGATCCTTGGCCGCGCGCGAGGCGGCGGCGAACCCGTCCACCAGGCCGGGATTGTCCCGCACCATTTGCCCGCGCAGGACATAGCCCAGCAGCGGCGTGTCGGGGTCGAGCCCCAGCGCCGCCGCCGCATCCGAGACATCGGCCAGCTTGCGCATGCCGCCGGCCTCCATCTTGGCCATGAAATGCCAGAAGTTGATCGCCCCGGACAGCTCTCCCTGCAGCGCGGTCTTGAAGATCAGGGGCGGGGCGCCGAACACCTGCTCGGTGTCCGCGGCCAGATCCGTGCCCAATTCGCGTTCGGCATAGGCGCGCAGGATCAGCCAGCTTTTGTCCAGCGGCCCGCCGGCGATGCCGATCTTGCCGCCGGCCAGATCGGCCAGACCCTGGGCCGGGCTGTCGGCGGGCACCATGACCCCGCCCACGGCCTTGGAATACGGGATGAAGACGAAATCCTTGCCGGCGGCGCGCGGGCGCGCGACCCACAGCCAGTCGGACACGATCACATCGGCCTCGCCGCCCTGGAAGGCGACCTTGGCGGCCTGTCCGCCGGCCATGCCCTGAACTTCCAGCGCGAAGCCCTGTGCGGTGTCGAGCCCGTGATGCTTGATCGTGTCGAGTTCCCAATTCACCGTGCCGAATTTCAGCACCGCCGCGCGCAGTACCGCCGTTTCCGCACAGGCGCCGCCCGAACTGAGGCACAGCAGCACAGCCGCGCCGGTCAGTCGCGAGATAATCCCCATGATGTCCTCCCTGATTGGCGCCAGAGTAACGCGGCGCGGCGTGGGCAAAATACGACCAAAGCCGCTATTCGATCAGCAAACGCGGCAGCCAATGACTGTCCGGGCCGCCCGGTTCCAGATCGCCGGTACCGATGGGGCGCAGATCGCCGTCTGCCGGCGGTGCGGCGAGGATGTCCATATCGACCTCGTGCAGCCGCCCGACCAGCCGGTCGCCGGTGTCTTCCAGCACACAATATACCCCGTTCCACATATCGATGCCGTCGTCGCCGGCGCCTTTCCAGATGAACAGGAAGTCGTATTCCAGATCGGTCAGGTCGGGCCCGGCTTGGCGCGAGATTTGGTAAGGGTAGGGGATGTGGCACCAATGCTTGTCGGGGCCTTCCAGACACTTGAAGGGGCGCATGGACAGGAAGTGATCGGTGAACGGGTCGGCGGCCATCTGCACGGTATAGGTGCCGCCCGGCGCGATCTGCACGGTGGAGATCCGGATCCGGGTGCCGTCCCGGGACTCCAGAAACACCGCGCCCGAAAGCGCCCATGCGAGTGCCATGATGATCGCGCGCATCGACCCCTCCCGCTGCCGAGGCAGCCTAGCGCGGCGCGGGCGCGCGCGCAGGTACGACCATTGTTCAATTTCTGAATACATCGCCGTCGGCGAATACTGACGCAGGGGAAGTGCGCGCCCGCGCACGCGATAATACGAAAGGGAGGATATCCATGAACCGGTTCGTAATGGCCGTGGTCGCCGGGCTTCTGGCGGCGGGAACGGCGGCGCAGGCGCAGGTGACCGAAGAGGCGCTGGCGGGCGATCAGGCGTCCACGGGTGACGTGCTGACCAACGGTATGGGGCGGCATCTGCAGCGCTATTCGCCGCTGGATGTTCTGAACAAGGACAATGTCCAGAACCTGGTGCCGGCCTGGGCGTTTTCGCTGGGTGGAGAGAAGCAGCGCGGGCAGGAAACCCAGCCGCTGGTGCATGAGGGGGTGATGTATATCACCGG
>JBCDDF010000043.1:0-29743 GCA_039180525.1 Pseudomonadota bacterium | reverse complement strand
TCCAGCGCGCCGCGCACATAGTTGTCGGCGAAGTTCAGGCCCTCCGGCGCGCTCATCACGTGGACATCGCCCCCCGCAGATGCCCCAAGCGCGCGGATCGCAAGCCGCCCGGCCTCGGCGTAGTCGATTTCCACCGACGGATGCCGGTCCGGCCAGTCCGTGGTGCCGAAGGTGACGAAAGGCAGCCCGGCGTCGAGCAGCAGGCGAACCCTTGGATCATCCGCGCGCGTTCTGCCCAGGATCATCGCGTCGGCCAGCCGCTCGTCGACGATCTGGCGGACGATCGCGGCCTCTTCCGCGCGTTCGCGCGCGGCGAACACGGCCAGGTTCCGGCCCGTGTCCCGCAGGTGCTGATCGAGCGTGGACAGCAGTTCCAGAAAGATCGGCGAGGCGAACCTTTGCTGCGGCGGCGACAGCAGCACGGCGACCCGTCCGATCTTGCCGCCGCGAAGCGCGCGCGCCGCCGCGTTCGGCCGATAGTCGTAGCGTTGCGCCAGATCCTGTACCGCGCGCCGCGTCGCCAGCTTGACCCGGGGGTCGTCCCGCAGCGCGCGCGACACCGTGGAGACGTCGACGCCCAGTTCCGCCGCCAGCGTCTTCAACCCGACCGGTCTTTGCATGCGCTGCCATCCCCTCCGACCACTTCCGGCAAGCGGAGGTTAGCCGCGGCAAGGGGGGAAGAAAATAAGAATCCAAACGTTTGCATTGACGACAGGAGCGATTCATCGTGTCATCGGGATCGGGGGAGGACACATCGGAATGATCAAGCTTGTCGCGTTGGTGAAACGGCGGTCGGACTTGTCCGTCGGGGCGTTCCGCGACTACTGGCTGGAAACCCATGCGCCGCTGGCAGCAGCGATCCCTGGGATGCGGGGATACCGCATCAACATCGCGGGTGACCCGGGTGCGCAACCGCCCGCGCCCTATGACGGATCGGCCGAGATATGGTTCGACGACCGCGCCGCGATGGAGGCGGGGCTGGGCTCGCCCGAAGGCGCAATCGCCGGCGACGACACCGCACATTTCGCCGCCGACATCCAGTTTCTGATCACCGAAGAGCATGTGATCCTGTCGCAGGGCGTACCATCGTGAGCGCGCGGATGTTCCCCGTGCCGGACCGGCACCGGGGCCGCGTCTATGTCATCACCGGCGGCGCGCAGGGCATCGGGCGGGCCTGTGCCGAGCGGTTTGCCGAGGAAGGCGCGCAAGTGATGATCGCCGACATAGACGACCACGGGGCAGAGGTGGCCGCGGGCATCGGCGGGGCGTTCCAGAAAACCGACATGGGCGACGCGGAAGCGGTGCGCGCGCTTGCAGATGCAACCGTCGCGGCGTTCGGGCGGATCGACATCTGGCACAACAACGCCTTTTCGGCGGTGTTCAAACCGATCCACGAACAAACCCTGGAAGAGTTCGACCGGATCACCGGGGTGGGCATTCGCGGCTATTGGATGGGCGCGAAGGCCGCGGTGGAACAGATGCGCGCGCAGGGTGGCAAGGGCGTGATCGTCAACACCGCAAGCGTTCAAAGCTTCGTCGGCGAGAAAGGGTTTTCCGCCTATCAGGCGACCAAGGGCGCGGTGTTGGCCATGACCCGCTCTCTCGCCATCGATCACGCGCCCGATATCCGGGCGGTGGCGATCGCCCCCGGTTTGATCGCCACCGAGGCCATCAAGGGCATCCCCGACGACGTGATGGCGGACGTGATCGCCGATATCCCCGCCGCACGCGCCGCCAAACCGCAGGAGGTTGCGGCCCTGGCCGCCTTCGTCGCCTCGGACGAGGCCGATTACATGTCCGGCACCGCCGTCATCCTGGACGGCGCCTATTTGGCGATCGGGTAAGCGCGATGGCGGTGTTTCAGACGGCGGAGGGCGGCCTGGAGTGCCGCTTCATGGGCGAAACGCTGCGGATCCTGCCCTGGGGGCGCGATGCCCTGCGCGTGCAGGCGCGCCCGGGGCTCGGGCTTTCGGCGCCGCATGTGGATGCGCTGCTGCCGGTCGAGCACCAGGAAGCCGGCATTGAAATCGGCGAGACGCGCGCGAGCATCACCCGCGGCCGTCTGCGCGCGGACATCACGCTGGTCGATCGCTATGGCGCGGACCTCAAGCGGGAGGCCGTCGTAAGTTTTATTCGCGCCGACACGGGTGAGGAATTGCTGGCCGAAACCCGCTCCCACTTCGCGGGGCCGCGCACGCGAAGTTTCAAGGCGCGCGCCTCGGGGTCCTGGAAGCTGGAACAGCAGGTCCGCGCCTATGAGGGTGAAAGCCTGTGGGGCATGGGCCAGCCGCAGCATGGCGCAATGGACCTTAAGGGAGTCTCGACCACGCTTCTGCAGCAAAACGCCCATGCGGTGATCCCTTTCGTGGTCTCGTCGCGGGGCTATGGTCTGTTGTGGAACAATCCGGCCGTGGGCAAGGCCGAGTTCGCGCGCAACGTCACCCGTTGGACCGCCGAGGCGACCGGCGGGTTGGATTACTGGATCACCGCCGGCGACAGCCCGGCCGAGATCGTGCGCGCCTATGCCGATGCCACGGGCCACGCGCCCGACATTCCCGACTGGGTGTCGGGTTTCTGGCAGTGCAAGCTGCGCTATCGCACCCAGGAAGAGCTGCTTTCCGTTGCGCGGGAATACAAACGCCGGGGCCTGCCGCTAAGCTGTATCGTCATCGACTTCTTCGCCTGGACCCGGCAGGGCGAATGGAAGTTCGACCCCAACGACTGGCCCGACCCTGCGGCGATGGTGGCCGAGTTGGCGGAGATGGGGGTGGAGGTGATGGTCTCGATCTGGCCCACGGTGTCCGCCGCGTCCGAGCATTACAGGGCGATGACCGAACAGGGCTTGCTGTTGACGACCGAACGCGGCATTCCCGCGGTCATCCCGTTTCCCGACAAAGACCCGTTCGGCCCGGGTTTTTTTACCTATGTCGACGCATTCAACCCCGCGGCGCGGGATTTTCACTGGGACGTGGTCAAGCGCAACTACGTGGACCTGGGCATCCGCAACTTCTGGCTCGACGCCTGCGAGCCCGAGATGCGCCCGGCCCATCCCGAAAACATCCGCACCGCGCTGGGCAACGGGGCAGAGATGCTGTGTGCCTATCCGCTTTTGCATGAGGAAGCGTATCGCAAGGGCCTGACGGAGGCCGGCGCCCCGGACGGCGCGCTTCTCTGCCGGTCGGCCTGGGCCGGGTCGCAGCGGCACGGGGTGATCCTGTGGTCCGGCGATGTGTGGTCCGATTGGGACTGGTTTCGCGCCCAAATCCCGGCCGGCCTGCATGCCGGGATGGCCGGAATGGGCTGGTGGACCACGGATATCGGCGGGTTCTACGATGGCCATGGCGGGTCGGATTCGTTCCGCGACCTTCTGGTGCGCTGGTTCGAGTTCGGCGTCTTCTCTCCCATCTGCCGGTTGCACGGGTTCCGCGTGCCCGATGACGTACCGCCCCCCGACCCGGGCGAACCCGTTACCTATGGTCAGGACACCTTCAACATCTTCACAAATTCCGGCGGCTCCAACGAAATCTGGAGCTTCGGGCCGGACGTCGAGGATGTGCTGGTAGCACTTTTGGCGCTGCGCGAGCGGCTTCGCCCCTATCTCCGCGCCGCCTTCGGCCAATACGCCCGCACCGGCGACCCGGTCATGGCGCCATTGTTCTATCACTTCCCCGATCAGCCCGATCTGCACGACCGCGGCGATGCCTACATGTTTGGGCCCGACATGCTCGTCGCACCGATCCTGGAGCCCGGCGCGACGGCCCGTGACGTCGCCTTGCCCGGTGGCGAGACCTGGGTCGACGCCCGGACCGGCCGGGCCCATGACGGCGGCACGACCGCGCGTATCGAAGCGCCCTGGGGCCGCATCCCGGTCTTCCTCCGGCAGGACAAGGCCGCAGCCCTGCGCGCCATCTTCGAGCCGGCAGATGATTGAACCAGACCAGACCCCGGCCGCCGCGATGGCAGACCGAGGAGAATGCAAAGACCCAAAACAAGGAGGAAAAGGATGACCCGTATCTTCACCGCATCCGCCCTGGCGCTGACCATCGGCGCGAGCGCGGCCATGGCGCAAGACGTGACGCTCACGCTCTGGACCGAAAGCGCGACGGCGCCCGAGGGCGTGTTCGCGCAGGAGTTTTCCGAGATGGACAACGGCATCACCATCGACGTCCGCGAAATCCGCTTCGACGATCTGGTGACGGACACGTTGCGCGCGGTGGCCACGGGCACCAATCCCGACGTGATCGCCATCGACAACCCCGATCACGCGGCCTTTGCGTCGCGTGGCGCATTCATGGACATCACCGACAGGGTCGCGGCCTCGGATGTGATCGAGATCGACCGCGTCTTTCCCGGCCCGCAATCCTCGCTGACCTGGGATGGAAAGGTCTACGGCATTCCGCGCGCGTCCAACACGATCGCGCTGTACTACAACAAGGATCTGTTCACGGCCGCGGGGCTCGACCCCGACAGCCCGCCGCAGACCTGGGACGCGCTGCTCGATGCGGCCCGCACCCTGAACGACCCCGATAACGACGTCTACGGCCTTGCCTTCTCCGCCCGTGCGTCGGAGGAAGGCACGTTCCAGTTCCTGCCCTGGGCGCAAATGGCGGGCGGCAGCTTCGACAACATCAATGCCGAGGGCGTGGCCGACGCGCTGAACCTGTGGAATACCTTTCTCAGCGAGGGGCTGGCCTCTCCGGACACGCTGACGCGCGGGCAATGGGATTCCACCGGCACCTTCAACGGTGGCAACGCGGCCATGGTCATCTCTGGCCCGTGGGAGCTTGGCCGCATGTCCAGCGATGCGCAGTTCGACTGGGGCGTGACGCTGTTGCCGGTTCGGGAAGAGGGCGGAGAGCGTGCTTCGGCCCTGGGCGATTTCAACCTCGCCATCTTTGCCAACACCGAAAACGCCGACGCGGCATTCCAGTTCATGGAATACTTCTGGAGCCAGGCGGATCGCATCTGGCCCGAGTTCACCCGCATGCCAGCGATCGAAGGCGTCGCGCTGGCGCCCACCGGGGATGAGCGCATCGACGCCGCGGCCGCGGTCTTTGCCGAACAGTTGCGGTATGCCCGCAACCGCGGCCCGCATCCAGAATGGCCGCGCATCAGCCAGCATATCCAGGATGCGTTCCAGTCCGTGCTGACCGGCCAGGCCGAGGCGCAGGAGGCGCTGGACCTTGCCGCAGAGGAAATCGACGCGATCATCAACTGAGCGCGCTGCAAACCGGGGCGCCTTTGACCGAAGGCGCCCTTGCTCGATACTGCGAAACCGGCCGTAATGCTGTGACGGCCCCGGCGGGCAAGCAGAGGAATGGAGATGGGACGCCTCGTGCAATCCATGCGGGACGGCATCGGTTTCGACGCGATGCTGGTGATCCTGACGCTCGGCTATCTGCTGGTGTTTGCCGGCCTGCCGCTGATCTACAACATCGTCGTCAGCTTCCAAACGGTGGATGTCTTCAGCCTGGGGACGCTGATGCACCCGTCTGCCGGGCTGGACAACTACGCCGACATCTTCGACGACCGGCAGGCCGGGATGGTGCTGTGGAACACTGTCGTCTTCACGCTGAGCTCGGTCGCGCTGCAGTTCACGCTGGGCTTTGCGCTGGCGTTGTTCTTCCATCAGAACTTCACCGGGGCGACCTGGATCCGGGGGCTGTTTCTGGCCGGCTGGGTCATGCCGGGCCTGGTCGTGGGCGTGCTTTGGAACTGGCTGCTTTCCGGCGATTTCGGGGTGGTGAATTTCGTGCTGGAAGGGCTGGGCATCATCGGTGAGCCGGTGTTCTGGCGGTCCGATCCCGACACGGCGCTTTACTCCGTGCTGATCGCCAATGTCTGGTACGGCACGCCCTTCAACATGATCCTGCTGGCCGTGGGCCTGAGCCAGATCCCCGAGGATCTGTACGAGGCCGCCGAGCTTGACGGCGCGAATGCGTTTCAGCGGTTCTGGACCATCACCCTGCCGATGATGCGGGCGACCATCGGCGCTGTGATCGCGCTTGGGATCATCTTTACGCTGCAGCAATTCGATCTGTTCGCGGCCATCACCCAGGGTGGCCCGGCGGGGTCGTCCACCGTTGCGCAATACTGGTCGTGGGAGCTGAGTTTCCGCGAGTTCGACTTCGGCGGCGGCGCCGTGATCTCCGTCCTGATGATCCTGGTCGTGCTGGTGGTGTCGCTGATCTATGTGCGGTCGACCAAGGCAGAGACGCAGCTATGAGCCGGGCCACGAACCGGGTGCTGCTGCTGGTCGCGGTGACCCTGGCCGCGATCTATCTGTTCCCGCTCTACTGGATGTATCTGACCAGCCTGAAGACCCAATCGGCGATCTTTGCCGTGCCGCCGGAGTTTCTGCCCGGCACGCCGCAATGGGAAAACTACGCCACGATCTGGGAGCTGGCGAACATCCCACGGTATATGTGGAACTCTCTGGTCATCGCCACCGGCGTGACGCTGATCACCGGTGTGTTGGGGGCGGGCTGCGCCTATGTCCTGGCGCGCTATCGCAACGGCTGGATCGACGCGGCGCTCTTTGCCGTGCTGATGCTGCAGGTGCTGCCGCCATCGCTGATGGTGACGCCGATTTTCGTGGGTTTTTCCTGGGCCGGGCTGCTGGACTATCCCCGCTTTGCGACCGTGCTCGCCATCTCGGCCAAAACGCTGCCCTTCTTCGTGATCCTCTGCCGCGCCGCCTTCATCAGCGTTCCGCGTGAGTTGGAAGAGGCCGCGCTGGTCGATGGCAACTCGCGTGCCGGGGCCTTTGTGATGATCGTGCTGCCGCTGGCGCGCAACGGTATTCTGATCGCGGCACTGATCGTTTTTATGCAAGGCTTCGGCGAATACGTCTATTCCGCCTCGATCATCGCCGAAAACCGGCTGCAACCGGCGTCGATCGGCATGACGAACTACCTTCAGCCCAATCAGGTGAACTGGAACGCGATCATGGCCTATGCCGCGACCTATGTGACGCCGGTCCTGGCCGTGTTCGTCATCCTGCAACGCCAGATCGTCAACGGCCTGACCGCCGGAGCCCTCAAATGACCGCACAGATCGAGATAGAGAACGTCCAGAAACACTATGGCAACTTCCACGCGCTGAAGGATATCGACCTGTCGATCCCCAAGGGGCAGTTCGTGGCGCTGGTCGGGCCGTCGGGCTGCGGGAAATCCACGCTTTTGCGGTCCATCGCCGGGTTGGAGCGTATCACCTCCGGCACGTTGCGCATCGCCGGTGACGATGTGAAGAACCTGCCGCCGCGCAAGCGGGACCTGGCGATGGTGTTCCAATCCTATGCGCTTTATCCGCACATGACCGTGCGCGAGAACCTGACCTATGCGCTTCGGCTGAAACGGGTGTCCAGGGCCGAGCGGTCCAGGGCCGCGGACGAGGTCGCCGCGACGATCGGTCTGGAAGCCCTGCTGGACCGCAAGCCCAGAGAGCTGTCGGGCGGTCAGCGCCAGCGCGTCGCCATGGGCCGGGCGATCATCCGCAAGCCCAAGGCGTTCCTGTTCGACGAACCGCTGTCCAACCTCGATGCGGCGCTGCGGGTGCGGATGCGCAAGGAGGTTCGCGGGCTGCATGACCGGATCGGCGCCACCAGCGTTTATGTCACCCATGACCAGATCGAAGCCATGACCATGGCCGACCATGTCGTGGTGCTACAGGCCGGCCGGATCGAGCAGCAGGGCCCGCCCATGACGCTTTATGACCGGCCCGCCAATCGCTTTGTCGCGGGCTTTATCGGTAGCCCGGCGATGAATTTCGTGGAGGGCATATTCGTTGGGCCGCGCAGTATCCGGCTTAGCCTGCCGCACGATCCGGTGATCGCGGTCGGCGTCGATGGGCAGCAAGGGCAACGGGTGCTCGCCGGCCTGCGCCCCGAGCATCTGGATCTGTGCGCCCCCGACACCCCAGGCGCGATCCAGGCCCGCATTGGCGCGGTCGAACCCACAGGATCGACCACGTACCTGTTCACCGAAGGCGCGCCAGAGCTTCTGGTGACCACCGAGGGCACCGCGCGTCATGTCGCGGGCGACGCCATCGGCCTGACCATCGCGCCGGAACGCGTGCATGTCTTCGACCCGGAAAGCGGCCTGGCGCTGGGCGCTTGACCGGCGAATGCGATGCGGTCGTCGCCGAAGGGCGGTGGCGGCGCCCGATCCGGGAAACGTGAGCTTCGGCTGTTGCCAGCTCTCAGGCCCGCTGCCCCGGCCGCGGCGCGTGCCGCTTCCGCGCCCGCCAGGCCACCGTGCGGTTCCGATTTCCGCGCCGTCGGGCAGCGGTCAAGCCCGCCCGCAGCGCGTGGTCGTCTGAACCCGGTAAAGCGATGTGGTCGCGGTGATGAAAAGCTGTGACAGATCCGGGCCGCCGAACTCGATGTTCGTCACCATTTCCGGCACCGGCACATGGCCCACCTGATCGCCGCCGGCATCCCAGACATAGACACCATCGCCGCCGGCGACCCAAAGCCGGCCATCGACGTCCACGCGCAGGCCGTCGGGCACCCCGACCGGCATCACCGCGAAATCGCGGGGGTTCGACGCGGCGCCGCCGGCGTAATCCAGCGCGATGACCTTGTGGTGGGTTTCGGAACTGTCAGAGACGTAGAGCGTGGCTTCGTCCGGCGAAAGGCAAAGACCGTTGGGGCGGTAGATGTCGCGCACGACCGGGCGCGGCGCATCGGGATCCGCGCCGACGGCGAACACGAACGCGCCGTCGATTTCCTGCGCCTGCTGATAGCCGTGCAGCGCGCCCTCCAGCATCCGCACGCCGAAGGGCGGATCGGTGAACAGAATGGTGCCGTCGGCGGCACAGATCACGTCATTGGTGGAGTTGAGGACCCGCCCCTCCCATCCACGGGCCAAAACCGCGCGCCCGGCCAGCGCCCCATCGGGGCCCAGCGACAGCGCGGTCAGGCTGCGTGTGGAATGCTCGCAGGCCAAAACGCGGCCCGACCGGTCCCGCGTCAGCCCGATGGCGAAATGGGCGTTCTCCATCCATCGCGACAGCCCGGTCCGATCGGCCCATCGCAGGATGGCGTTGCCGGGAATGTCGGTGAACAGCAGGCAGCCATGCTCGGCCAGCCAGACCGGGCCTTCGGTAAAGCTCAACCCGGTCGCAAGCTGCGCGATCTCTCCGCTGACAATGCTCATGCCGAACCCTCTCTGCCGCGCGCCCAGCGGTCGATCAACACGACGGCCACGACCAGGACGCCCTTGATCACCTGCTGGGTGTTGAAATCCACGTTCAGGATCGCCAGCCCGTTGTTCAGGACCCCGATCAGCAGCACGCCCAGCATGGTGCGTGGCATCGTGCCATAACCGCCGCCCAGCCGCGTGCCGCCGATCACCGCGGCGGCTATGGCGTCGAATTCCAGCCCGATGGCGCCATCGGCGCGGGCATTGCCGATCCGTGCGATCAGGATCATGCCTACAAGGCCCATCAGCGCGCCGGTCATAGTGAAAATCGCCAGGCGCAGACGCCCGACCGGAAGCCCCAGCATCGATGCGCTTTGCGCATCGCCGCCCAGCGCATAGGTCTGCGCCCCGAACCGGGTCCGCGCCAAAAGCCACCACAGCACCAGCGCCACCGCGACAAGCCACCAAAACGCGCTTCGATTGCCCAGCAACGAACCGGTGGCGAAAAGCCCGCGGAACCAGTCGGCATCGAACAGAATGGTCTGCCCGCCGGTCAGGGTCAGCGCCACGCCTTGGGCGATGAAGAAACTGACCAAAGTGGCGATGAAGCTGGGCACGGCGACGACCACGATCAGCAGCCCGTTCAGCAGGCCGAACGCCCCGCCGACCACCAGCCCGATAGGGATCGCCAGCGCCCCCCAGCCCTGTGCCAACGCGATCGCCGTCACCACCGCGCAGGCAGAGGCGACGGCGCCGACCGACAGGTCGATCTCGCCCGCCAGGATCACGAAGGTCATTGCCGCCGCGGCGATGCCCAGGATCGCCACCTGCCGCCCGATCCCCATCAGGTTGGCGGGGTCGCGGAAGGCGGGGCTCAACAGCATCAAGCCGCCCGCGATCAGCACGACCGCCAGGACCAGACCGTAATCGGCAAGATGCGCGCGGGAGGTGCTCACGACATACGTGCCCCGCTCGCCAAACGCTCCAGCACGACCGCGAGCAGGATGATGACGCCCTTCACGATGTACTGCGCATCGATGTTGACGTTCATCAGCACCATGCCGTTGTTCAACACCGCGATCAGTGCCGCCCCCATCAGCGTGCGCACCAGCGATGCGCGCCCGCCAAACAGGCTGGCGCCGCCGATGATGACCGCCGCGATGGCATCCAGGGTCAACGCCGGGACCGAGGCCGGCGCACCGGACCCCAGGCGCGCGGCCGACAGGATCGCGGCCATGGCTACCAGAACGCCCATGATCGCGAAGACGGTGATCTTGCGCCGCTTGACCGGCACACCCGACAGCCCCGCCGCCGCCGGGTTGGCGCCCACGGCAAAAAGCTCCCGCCCGGGCACACTGCGGGTCAGGAACAGCAGGGTGGCGGCAAAGGCCACCGCGGTGATCCACAAGGGCACGGGCAGTGTCAGCAGCCGGGCGTCGTAGAACAGCACCAGAAAGGGCTCGTTGAGGATCGCGACAGAGATCGAGCCGGTGAAAACATAGGACAGCCCCGTCGCCACCGCCATCATCCCAAGCGTCACGATGAAAGACGGGATGTCGCCCAAAACCGCGATGGCGCCGTTTAGCAGGCCGATGCCTAAGCCGATCAGCAGGATGGCCAGCACGGCCAGCGGCCAAGCCGCCCCCGCGGCCATGATCTGCGCCAGGATCACCGCCAACAGCGCCACAACGGCGCTTACGCTGAGGTCAATTTCCCCCAGCAGGATCACCAGTGTCATGCCAAAGGCCACCAGCATCAGCGTGGCGGAATCGGTGACCAGGCGTTCGAAGTTGCGAGTGTTGAAGAAAAACTCGGAAGACAGGCTAAAAAACAGGATGACGGCGATCAGCCCCGCATAGGGCAGCGCGTCGCGGGCCAGGGTGGCGATGCGGCGCGCGCCCGCCGGCGGCGTCTGCGCCGCAGCGCTCACGCCGCCGCCCCTTCGTCGAAAGCCAGATCGAGCAGGCTTTCCTCGGTCGCCTCGGCGGCCGGGACGATGCCGGCGATCCGGCCCTGTGCCACGACCGCGATCCGGTCGGAGATCTGGATCAATTCCGGCAGTTCCGAAGAGATCGCCAGAACCGCGGCTCCGTCCGCGGCGATCTGGCGAATGCGGGCATAGATCTCTGCCTTGGCGCCGACATCGACACCGCGCGTCGGCTCGTCGAGCAGGATGACCCGCGGCGCCAAGGCAAGCCACTTGGCCAGCGAAACCTTCTGCTGGTTCCCGCCGGAAAGCGTATCGGCCGCAACGCCGCTGTCGTTCGCCTTCACGCCCAGCCGTTCCATCCAGCCGGAGGCGAAGCCGCGGATGCGCCGCGGGGTCACCATACCGCGGCGCGCCAAGCGCCCAAGGCTGGGCAATGCGATATTGTCGCCGATGGCCAGCGGCAGGATCAGCCCAAGACCTTTGCGGTCCTCCGAAACATAGGCCACCCCGCGGCCCAGCGCGTCACGCACGGTCGGCGGCGCATAGCTTTCGCCGAACAGCGTCATCGTCCCGCCCGTGGGCCGGTCGATCCCGGCCAAAAGCCGTGCCAGCTCGGTCCGCCCCGATCCCATCAGACCGGCGACGCCCAGCACTTCCCCCGCATGCAGCGTCAGGTCGACGCCCCGCACGGCGGGGATGCGGGACAGACCGCGTGTCTCCATCGCGACCGGCAGCGCCGCGACATCCAGACCATGGCGCTGTTCCGACACATCGCGCCCGACCATGGCCCGGATCAAGGCCGCGCGGTCCAGGTCGCGGGTGGCCCCGGTCAACACGAACCGGCCGTCGCGCAGCACGGTGATGCGGTCGGACAGGGCAAAGACCTCTGACATGCGGTGGGTGATGTAGACGATACCGACGCCCCTGCCCTTCAGGCGTGCAATGAGCGCGAAAAGTAGCTCCTCCTCCGCGCGGCCGAGCGACGAGGTCGGTTCATCCAGGATCAACACTTTGGGCGATTGCGCACAGGCCCTGGCGATCTCCACCATCTGGCGCTGACCGGTGGACAGCCCACCGGCCTGCGCGCGCGCATCCAGATCGATCCCCAATCGATCCAGAATCGCCTGTGCCTCCGCCACCATCGCCGCACGGTCGAGCCACAGACCGCCGGCCCGCACCGGTTCGCGCCCGATCAAAAGGTTCTCGGCCACGCTGCGGTTCGCCAGCACCGTCAGTTCCTGGAACACCGTGTGGATGCCGGCCTGCTTCGCCTCTGCCGGGCTGGCGAAGCGGGCCGGTTTTCCATCCATGGACACGCTGCCGCCATCGGGGGGAAACAGACCCGCGGCGATCTTCATCAGGGTCGACTTGCCGGCCCCGTTTTCGCCCATGAACGCATGGACTTCGCCGGCGCGAAGATCAAACCGCGCGCCATCGAGTGCCAGAACGCCGGGGAAGCGTTTGGTGATGTCGGCCAACTTCAACAGCACTTCTACCACGCCTCTGACACTGGGGGCGGATGCTTGGGGTCGGGGCGCGCCGCGCCGGCAGATAGCGGCGGCGCGCGCCGCGCACGATCGCGGTCGCGCGCGATCAGTTCGCCCAAGGCGGTGTCGTGCCGGGATACTGGATATCCCACATCTCGGCGTAATTGTCGGATGTCACCAACAGGTTCGGCGTGATGATCTCGTCGCACAGACTGGCCCCAAGGATCGCCTGGCTCAGCCCTTCCAACGCGGCGCGCCCCTGCAACGCCGCCTGCTGACCGGAAAGCGCGACGATATTGGTCTCTCCCGAATGCAGTTCCAGATAGCCCGGAACCTCGCTGTCATATCCGGCGATGGGGATCTCGCGTCCGGACTGATCCACGGCCTCCGTCGCCGCGTTCACGGCAAGGGACCATGTGGCGACGATGCCCGCAAGATCGGGGTTGGCCTGAATGACGTTGGTGGCCAATTCAAGCAGCCGGTCCTGGCTGAAATCCGATTGCAGCGAGATGATCTGGCCGCCAGCCGCACCCACGGCGTCCAGCACGCCCTTTTCGCGGTCGCGGATCGTCTGCAGCGCAAAGGGAATGCCCAGGATGGCAATCTGCGCGTTGGGGCTTCCGATCGTGTCCATCATCGCGGCGGTGGCGTCGTAGCTGCCCTGGTAGGAGGCCGCGTTCATCACCGAGATGACCTCGCCCCGTGCGGGCGCGCCGCCGACGATAAATACCGGAATGTCGGCATCGTTGGCGCGCCGCACGGCCTGACCGATGGAGCCCGCATCAACGGCGGTCAGAAATATCCCGTCCACGCCCCGCTGTACCAGGGCGTCGAACTGGCTCAGCTGCGTGTTGGCATCGAAATCAGCGTTGTTGATCACAAGTTCGACGCCCAACTCCGCAGCATGGGCTTCGGCGCCGGCAACCAGCGTGCGACTGAAATCGTCTGACTGGTTATTGGTCAGAAAGCCGAAAGTGAGCCCGCGGGCACCGATATCGGCGGCCTGCTCCGGCGTCAGGTTCAGCGCGTCCGCGGTGCCGAGGCATTCCTGCGCGGCCAGCGGCCCGGCCGCCAGAACCCCGATGGCGAGCGCCGCGGCCACCGCGCGGCCGCGCGACGATCCATCGATCCGTTTCATGATGCACTCCTCCCCGTTTCTTTGCTGCCATCCAGCAAACCGCGAATCAGGATTACATGCAATACAAACGTTTGTATTCAGGTGTTGGACGCCGACCCCGCAACCGGGATATCGGCGTTTCCGCGTAGGAAAACCGGGATGCGCGACAGCGGCGTCGCCACCTCCAAGACGCGTCCGCCGCTGTGGGATTGGCCGGTCCAGGCATCGCGCCAAGTCTCTCCGCCAGGCAGATAGACCTGGCGGCCGGGACTGCCCGCCTCCAGCACCGGGGCCACCAGAAGGTCCGGCCCCAGAAGGAACTGATCCTCCACCTCAGCCGCGCCGGCATCGCCCGGAAATTCCAGAAGAAGCGGGCGCATCGGTGGCAGTCCGGTTTCATGCGCCACCCGCATCTGGGTTGCGAGATAGGGTTTCAGACGCTCCCGCATCTCAAGACAGGCGACCAGATGCGCCTCCACCTCGGGTCCGAAACTCCAGATCTCGTTGTCCGCCCCACCGGCCAGGAAGTCGCGGCCCAGCCTTGGGTCCGCGTCGCTGTCCTGCCGGAAGCCGTGCAGCCGAAAGACGGGGCAGAACACGCCGTATTGGAACCACCGGATCAGCAATTCGTGAAAGCTCGGGTCGCGGATGTCGCCGCCCTTGAAGCCGCCGATATCGGTCGTCCACCAGGGGATGCCGCTCATCGCCATGTTCAACCCGGCCCGCACCTGCCGCGACAGATCGGAAAAGGTCGACTTCACGTCGCCTGACCAGACCACGACGGGATGACGCTGAGTCCCAAGCCACGCGGATCGCGACAGCAGCACACCATCCGCGATCCCATCCGCGGCCATGTGCTCTGCATAGCCCTGCTGATGGAGCAGCGGATAGGCGTTGGTGACCGCGCGGCCATCCCCCAGGTGATAGCGCAGGTTGTCGGGTTGCGCGGGATAGGCCTCCGGTTCGTTCGCATCGAGCCAGAAGGCCCCGAACCCGTGGCGCGCATAGCCGTCGCGGACACGGTCCCAGTGATAGTCACGCGCCGCCGGGTTGGTGGCGTCGTAGAACGACAAGGGCACCAGACCCTCGGAGTTCGCATCGACGAAGACCGATGCGGCCTGGACACCGCGGCGGTGCTCTACCAGATAACCGGCGTCGCGCATCTCGGCGAAGTTTTCGGCGTTGGAATTGACCGCCGGCCAGACCGAGATCATCGGGCGCATCCCCATCGCCTCCAGTTCGGCCACCATCGCGGCCGGATCGGGATAGGCGGTCTGGTCGATGCGCCATTCGCCGCCGCGGGTCCAGTTGAAGAAATCGATGACAAAGCAGCTGACCGGCAGGCCGCGCCGGTGGTAGTCGCGCGCCATCTCCAGCACCTTGTCCTGCGTGTCGTAGCGCAGTTTGCACTGCCAAAAGCCCATGGCCCAATCCGGCATCATCGGCGGGTGCCCGGTCAGCGTGGCATAGGTCCGAAGAATGTCCGAAGGCGCCGGGCCGGCGATCACCACATAGTCGAGTTGCGGGCTGGCATCGAGCACCCAGCGGGTGCGGTTTTGAGCCAGTTCCACCCGCCCCGCGCCCGGGTTGTTCCAGATCATCCCATATCCGCGCGAGGAAATCAGAAAGGGGATCACCACTTCCGTGTTCATCTGCAACAGATCGATCACACAGCCCTTTTGGTCGAAACGACCGTGTTGGTGCTGGCCGAGCCCGTAGATGCGTTCGCCGTCATGGGCTTTGAAACACGTCTCGATCCGCCAAAGCGGTCCGTCGACGGCATCGTAGTTTCGCGCGTCGGGGTAGAGGATATGCGGCATCTCCTCTTCCAACAGAACCGTTCCGTCGACCGTGTCGTGAAAGGAAATCTCCAATCGCGGTGCCAGACCTGGCGTGATCAGCCGCACCTCGGCCCGGAGGCGTCCGTTCACCAGCACGGCGGCATCCTCTTCGATGGCGATCGCGCTGGTTTCAGGCGGCGGCGCATCCGGCAGTAGCCCGCTTGGCAGGTCGTCGGAAAACGCCCGGTTCCTGGTTGCGCGGACCCGGATCGCCGAGTGCCCGACGGGCTCAAGCCACAGCGTCTCTGACCCGATGCGGCACAGCAGACGCGCGCCGTCCGCCTTGAAACGTTTAGCGGTCATGGGGCCTCGCCAATTGCCTATACGCAGTGCCTAGACGATGTTTCCGCTTAGAACAAACGTTTGCATTTTGAACCGACCGATATCGCACCATCGGGGCAGATGGGCACGTTCGCGCCGCGCTGGGCGCACCAGAACTTTCGTCGAGCCCGTCGCGGACGCGATCCGTCTCGCTCGATGCCGTGGCCGACGCGCCCTACCCGAAGACCGCCTTGTGCGCGCCGGCGACGGCCTCGATGACCTGGTCGGCCTCGGGCCGGGTCAGGCAGAGCGGCGGGGCCAGGCCGACGATGTCGCCTTCGGGCATCGCCCGTGCGATGACGCCGCGCTTCAGCATCTCCGCCACGATGCCGGCCGCGACTTTTCGATCCGCGTCGAAGGGCTTTCTGGCCTCGGGATCTGCCATCAACTCGACGGCGACCAACAGCCCCTCGCCCCGGATCTCGGCGACATGCGCCCGGCCGGCCAGCGCGGCCGACAGCCCATCACGAAGATAGGCGCCCACATCGCGCGCATTGTCCAAAAGCCCCAGAGCTCCGATCAGTCGCAGGTTCGCGACACCGGCGGCGGCACAGATCGGATGCGCCGAATAGGTCCAGCCATGCCCCATCGGGCCGAGCCGATCCGCGCCTTCGGCGATGACGTCGAACATCCTGTCCGACACGATCGACCCCGACAGCGGCGCATAGGCCGAGGTCAGACCCTTCGCGATGGTGATCAGATCGGGCTTCATACCGTAGTGATCCGACCCGAACATCGACCCCAGGCGGCCGAAGCCGGTGACGACCTCATCGGCGATCAGCAGAACGTCATACGCCCGAAGCACTGGCGCGATCGCCTCCCAATAGCCTTTGGGCGGCGGCACGATGCCGCCCGTGCCCAGCACCGGTTCGGCCACGAAAGCGGCCACCGTATCCGGCCCTTCGCGGCGGATCAGCGCATCGAGTTCCTCGGCCAGCCAAGCGGAAAACGTGGCCGGATCCATGTCTGCGCAGGTCTCTGGGCGGTGCAGGTAATAGGGCGCGTGGGTGTGCAGCACCCCCTCCATCGGCAGGCCGAACGTCGCGTGAAAGGTCTTGAGCCCGGTCAGCGACCCGGTCATCAGGCCGGATCCGTGATAGCCCCGCCAGCGCGAGATGATCTTGCGCTTTTCCGGGCGGCCGAGGATCGCGTTGTAGTGCCGGACAAGCTTGAGATTGGTTTCGTTGGCATCCGATCCGGACAGCCCGAAATAGACCCGATTGAGCCCTTCCGGCGCCCGGTCGGCGATCATCTTGGACAAGGTGATGGACGCTTCAGACCCGTGCCCGACATACGCATGATAATAGGCCAGGTCCTGCGCCTGTTGAGCGATCGCGTCCGAAATCTCGCGCCGCCCGTATCCCACGTTCACGCAGTAAAGACCCGCGAACGCATCGAGAAGCCGGTTGCCGTCGCGGTCGATGATATGCGCGCCCTCACCCCCTGTTATGATCCGCGTCGAGCTGTCCCCGCGCGCATGGTTGGCGGCGTGGGTCGACGGATGCAGGAAGTGGTCGCGGTCCCAACGGGACAGCAGGTCATTCGGGGTCGGCGCAACGGTCATGGGGTCCTCCTGAAGGGAAAGGCGCGGCGCTACCAGCGGAAGCAGGCGACTTTGGGTTCCGACATCGTGGCAACGGCCGAGGCGATGCCCTCGCGGCCGAGGCCAGAGTGTTTGGTTCCGCCGAACGGCATGGCGTCTAGTCGGTAATCGGTGCTGTCATTGACCATCACCGCCCCCACATCGAGCCCGTCGATGGCCCTGCGCGCCTGGGCCAGGTCGTTGGTGAAGATCGCGCCCTGCAATCCAAACGGCGCGGCGTTGGCGCGGGCAATCGCGTCGTCCAGGTCCTCGGCGGCGATCAGGATGGTCACTGGGCCGAAAACCTCGTCGCGATGCAGCGGGTCGTCATCGGGCACGGTTTCGATCAGGGTCGGCGCAACCCGCACCCCGTCGGTGGTTCCGCCGGCCAGCAGCCGCGCGCCGCCGGCGATGGCGGCATCGGTGAAGCCCTGCACGCGCCGCGCCGCGACCGCGTCGATCATGCAGCCCATGTCGCTTGTCCGATCCAGCTTGGGCGCCACATGCACCGCGGCAAACCCGGCCACCAGACGCTCGCGCAGATCGGCATAGATCTCACGATGGGCGATGATGCGTTGCACATGCAGGCAGTTTTGTCCGGCCGCGGCCACGGCGCCCGAAACACAGGACCGCGCCGCGCGATCGAGATCGGCATCGGCCATCACCAGCGTGGCGCAATTCGAGCCCAGTTCCATAACCAGGCGCGTCAGCCCGGCCGCTTTCGCGATCTTACGCCCCGTCGCCAGCCCCCCGGTGAAAGAGATCAGCCGTATGCGGTCATCGGCCAAGAGCGGCGGCACCAGATCGACGCCATGGCCGGTCACCACCTCGATGGCCCCTGGCGGCAGGCCGTCGCGCAACAGGTCCACAAGCAAAAGCGCGCTGAGCGGGGTGGCCTCGTGCGGTTTCAGGATCATCGGGCAGCCCGCCGCGATGGCAGGCCCAAGTTTGTGCGCGACAAGGTTCAGCGGGTCGTTGAACGGCGTGATGCCCAGCACGACCCCGATCGGGATCGGCGCGGACCAACCCGTCCGGTCGGTGCCGCCCGGATGCTGATCGAAGGGAATGAGAACGCCCGCCCGGGTCCGTGCCGCCTCGGCCGACAAGCGCAGCACGCCGGCGGCGCGGTCCACCTCGCCGCGCGCCTCGGTGATGGTCTTGATGCCTTCGCGGGCGATCAGCATGGCGGCCGCTTCGGACCCGGCAATCAACCCGTCCGCCGCCGACAGCAGGATATCGGCCCGCGCATGGGCGGAAAGGGCCGTCATGGCGGCGCGGGCCTGCGCCGCCCTTTCAAGCGCGGCGATCGCTTCGGCGGGCCCCTGGCGCGGAACCTCGCCGACGATGGCGCCGGTTTCCGGGTCGGTGACCTGCATCGAAGGCCGCGTCGGCGCCTGCATTGAGGATCGTGTCATCGGCATCCCCCAGGCCCGCTTAGGCCGCGACCACGCGGCCCAGATCGGGGCCCAGCCTGCCGACATGCGACGCGATGGCCGTGTCCTGCACGCCGGTGCCGGTCAGGTCGCAGATCGTGACGTCGCGTTGACCTCGCCGCCCGGGCGCCAGCCCCGCAACGATTGCGCCAAGCTCGGGCGGCGTCGCGCCGGACCACAGACCCAGGGCGATCGCCGCGCGCAACTCGCCCACGCCTTCGCATTGCGAAACCCTGTCGCAGACGTATAGATCGGCCGCGGTCAGCGCGGCCGGGGCGATTTCGCCTTTGCCCGCCTGGTCCGACCCCATCGCGGTGATGTGCAATCCCGCATGCAGCATGTCGGCGGTGATCAACGGCGTACGCGCCGGCGTGGTGGTAATGACCAACTGGGATGCACCCACCAGCGCCGCCGGCGTGGTGGCGAGGGTCGCGGGGATGCCCAAAGCCTCGGCAATGTCGTCGGCGCAGGCCTGTGCCTTTCGCGCATCGCGGCCCCAGACCAGGGCGCTTTCGAAAGGTCTGACCAGATGCGCGGCCCGCATCTGCAAGCGGGCCTGAACACCCGCGCCGATCACGCCCGCCGTCCGCACCATTTCTGGGGCCAGATGCCGGGCCGCGACCGCCCCCGCCGCGGCGGTTCTCAGATCGGTCAGGTAGCCGTTGTCGAGAAACACCGCCTTCACCCGCCCGGTGCGCGCCGACAGCAGGACCATCAGCCCGTTGAGACTGGGCAGGCCGAGCGAGGGGTTGTCGAAGAAGCCCGGGCTGATCTTGACGGCGAACCCCTCCGCCCCCGGCAGGAACGCCGTTTTGACATCGACCTCGCCGTTCGCCTCCGGCATCTCCATCGAAAGGATCGGCGGCATCTCGACACCGCCTTTGGCAAGCGCCGCGAACGCGCCTTCGATCACGTCGACCAGCGCCAGATCGAGCGTGACCGCCCGGCGCAGATCGGCTTCGGTTACGATCCGGACGTCATGCGGCATATCTGCGACCCTCCAGGTGCAGATCCCCAAGGGTCAGGTCGAGCCCCGCGACGATGCGCGCAAAGACCTCCATGTCGACGTTACGCCCGGTGATGATGGTGGCGACGGGCCCGCCGGGCAGCGCGATCCGGCCCGCCAGAAGCGCGGCGATACCCACCACGCAGGCGCCCTCGGTGACCAACCGATCCTCGAAGAACAGCACCTGCATGGCGTCGCGGATTTCGGGTTCTGTGACCAGCACGATGTCGTCCAGAAGATCGCGGCACATCGGGAATGTCATTGTGTTGTGGAGCCCGATGCCGCCGCCCAGGCTGTCGGCCAGGGAAACGACCTCCCGAACCTCGACCGGCCGCCCAGCCGCGACCGAGGCGGCCATCGCCGCACCGCGATCCATGGACACGCCGATCAACCGCACCCTCGGCGCGATCGCCCGCGCCGCCAGGGCCACGCCGGCGGCCAGCCCACCGCCCGAAAGCGGGATCAGGATGGTGCCGATATCCGGCCGCGCCTCCAGCATCTCCAGCCCGATGGTGCCCTGCCCCGCGACGACGCGCGGATCGTCGAAGGGGGAGATGTTGGCGAAGCCTTCCTCGCGCGACAGCCTGTCGGCCTCCTGCATCGCATCGTCTTGGCTTTTGCCCACGATGCGCACCCCGGCCCCCAGGCGACGGATCCCGTCGCGTTTCGTTTCCGGCACCAAATCCGACATGCACACGACCGCGTGAAAGCCGCGCCGCCGCGCCGCGAAAGCAACCGCGCGGCCATGGTTCCCGGTCGAACAGCAGGTCACCCCTTTGGTGTCGTCCGGCAGGCCGGCGACGGCGTTGAGCGCCCCCCGCAGCTTGAACGCGCCTATCGGCTGAAGCGATTCCAGCTTCAGCAGCATCTCGTGCCCGAACCGATCGGTCAGATGGGCCGAGGGCAGCATCGGGGTTCGGTCGGCGACGCCCGCGATCACGTGGCGGGCGGACAGGATATCGGCCAGCGACATATCGGTCATGGCGCGTCAGCCCGGCCCTGTCGGACCCGTAACTTCGGCGATCTCCCGCAGCATTTCGTCGGTGCTGCGGGTCCGACAGTAATGGCCGCGCATCTGGTCGATCGACACATCGTGCCGGTGCGCGCTGTCGGCGGCGCAGCAATCCTCGATCTGGGTGACCAGAAATCCGCGATCCGCCGCATCCCGGATCGCCCCCTCGACACATTGATCGGTGCAGACGCCATAGACGATCAGGTATTCGATGCCGAGATTGCGCAGCACATACTCGATATTCGTCGCGTTGAAGATACCGCTCGCCGTCTTTGGGATCACGATATCATTGGGGTCGGGGCCGACGGCATCGATGACCTTTGCCGCCCACGATCCCTTGGGGAAAAACAGGTTGGAAATCTTGTGGTCGAGACTGCGGTCGCGCCCGTCGAGCGTATAGGCCTCGATCGTTGTGTAGATGACCTCGATCCCGGCGGCGCGGGCGGCGGTCTGAAGGCGCAGTTGGTTGGGTAGGAGCACATCGCCGATGCGGTGCAGGAAATATCGGTGCGCGTGATCTGGCGAATCCGGATCAGAGGACGTGTTTTGCCGCTCCGCGCTCCATTCGGCGTTTTGCATGTCGACCGACAGAAGCGCCGTCTTGGCGGGCTCGATGGCGCGTTCGCGATAGGCGCCGCCGGGCGCATCGATGGGGGGAAGCTGTTGGGTCATCGGCTCACCTTGCAGACGGTCCTCAGATCGCCACGTCCTGCCGACAGCTTATGAAATTTTAATTCCGTAGGCGAGGGAAAATTCACAGTATGAAAATTTTCTCTCTTGCTTAAGCGCCGCTTCCCGACTCCGCGATCTTGTTGCGGACCGTCTCAAGGCAGTGGATGCGCTGCGATGCGGCGTCGCCATAGGTTTTGACCAGCAATCCAAGCAACTTGTCGACCACGGCCACCGTCGGTGCGAGCGTATCCAGCGGTGACGCCGTGGCGACCGGGGCGGGTATCGTCACCTCTGCCAGTTCGCAGATCGGGGACAGTTCGACATCCGTGAACAGGATGATGCGTACCTTGTGCTGCCGCACGATTTCGGCCACGGCGTAGAGATCGGGCTGATAACGCCGAACATCGAAAAAGATCACGACATCGCGGCGGGCCAGATCGACAAGCCGGTCCGTGGCAACGCCGGAGGCGGTCGGCAACAGGGCGTGAACCTCCTCTCGCATCGTGCCAAGCTGAAACGTGAGGTACTGCGCAACGACAGAGGTCCATCTGCCGCCCATGGCAAAAACCCGGCCCTTTGTGCCGGTGATCATCCTCGCGGCCAGTTCCAGCGCATTGACCGTCGCATCGCTTTGAAGCGCGCCAATGGAATTGGCGATGTCGGAAAGCAGGCCGGTTTCCGGCGGCGTCTCGCGATGGCGCCGCATCAGTGCGAGCGGAGAGGCCTCGGCCTCCTGAACCTCTTGCCGGACGTCACGCTGAAAGTCCGCGAAACGCGCATATCCCAAATGCCGGACGAACCGGGTTACCGTGGGTGGGCTTACCTTGGCCTGCCGTGCCAGATCTTCGATCCCGCCCAGGGCGCTGACCGGATAGCGTTCCGCAACCACCAGTGCGATCCGACGTTCGCTGGCCGAAAAATCGTTCAAGCGCGCGTCGAGCTTGCTTTTGATTGTCAAAACGCTGCTCCGCTAGCTCCGGCGCGATGTCCGTTCAGGTAGCAGACCGTCCGGTTTCAGAACAAGGATCGCGACGATAATCGAAAGAGAAATGGCATCGCGATAGGGAAGCGCCGCTTCGGGGAGGAACGCCTGCAGGTACACCTCCACCGCGCCAAGGACAAATCCGCCCACCACTGCCCCGCCAAGCGACCCGAGCCCGCCGATCACCGTGGCAATGAACGCCTTGAGCACCGGGGTCGCCCCCATCAGCGGATCTACCGAACCGCGCGTCGCCACCCACAGCACCGCGGCAACGCCCGCCAGCGCGCCGGAGACGGCGAAGGCGGTGGCGATGACCCGGTTGGCGGAAATGCCCATAAGCTGCACCACCGCGAAATCCTCGGACGCGGCGCGCATCGCGATCCCGGTGACCGTGCGGGTCAGGATCCCCCGAAGTGCGATGAGCGCGGCACCCACCACGAGGATGGACAGTATCGACGCCATCCCGACCCGCACCGGGCCCAGCATGACACTCGCGGTCAGCCAATCGGGCAGCACCACCGCGACGGGCCGCGCGGAAATGCCGTTCTGAAACAGCACCTGAATGATCTGGCTGACCGCGAAAGAGGTGATCAAAAGCGTCGTCACATCGGCTCCGCGCATCTGCCGGAACGCCACCCGTTCCATCGCCACCGCGATCACGACGGCCGAGACGATCCCTACCGCGATCGCCACAAGGACGGGCAAGTTCAACAACAGAACGAACCACATGCCGTAGCCGGTGACGGTCATCACCTCGCCATGGGCGAAGTTGATCAGGCGAACGATGGAAAAGACGACGGCCAGACCCAGCGCGAGCAAGGCGTAGATGCCCCCGAGGCTGAGCGCGTTGATCGTCTGCTGAATGAAGATTTCCATTCCATCAATGTCCGAGATAGGCGCCGCGCGCGGCGTCGGACGCGGCGACATCCGCCGCCGTTCCGCGATAGGACGCATGCCCCTGGGCAAGCACCAGCGCGTGGTCTGCGATGTCGAGCGACATCGGCACGTTCTGTTCCACAAGCAGGATCGTCAGACCCTCGGCCTTGAGTTCGACGATGAAATCGAAAACGGCCTCGACCATCTGGGGCGCCAGCCCCAGCGACGGCTCGTCCATAAGCAAAAGCTGCGGGCGCGCCATCAAAGCCCGGGCGATGGCAAGCATTTGCTGTTCACCCCCCGAAAGCAGCCCGGCTTTCTGCCCACTGCGCTCCTGCAGGATGGGGAAACGTTCGCGCATCTCGTCAGCGCGTTTTCGGCGTTCGGTGGGCGTGGCGTGTTCCGCGCCTCCCAAAAGCAGGTTTTCGGCGACGGTAAGGCTCGCGAATATGCGGCGCCCCTCGGGGATAAGGCCAATACCCATCCGCGCGATCCGCTCGGGCGGCAGGGCGCTGATGTCCTCACCCTTGAACGTGACTTGGCCCTGCGACGGGACGAGCCCGGAAATTCCCGCAAGCGTGGAAGACTTTCCGGCGCCGTTCGCGCCCAGGATCACGTGGATCTCGCCACTGGCGACATCTAGATCGAGGCCGCGGACGGCCTCGATCGCGCCATAGCGCACCTTGAGGGATGCGACTTCAAGCACCTTACGGGTCCGGCATTGTTTCCGCATCCGCCAACTGACGGCGGATAAAGACCTTCTCCCCACCTTCGATCCGGGCAAGCACCACCTCACGCATCGGCATCCGGTCGGTGCCGGCGAATGTGAAGCTGGACATGATGCCCTGCGTTTCCGGCAGGTTCGCCAGGGCGACACCCACATCGGCGGCGTCGGTCGTGCCCGCCGCGCGGACACCGGCGTCGATCATCGTCAGGATATCGCAGCCGTTCACCACGTAGTTCGTGTCCGCGGCCTGCCCGGTCGCCGCCTCGAAGGCTGCGTTGAAGTCGGCATGCGCACTGCCCGGTTCAGCGTAGCCGCCCGACGTGTGCACAATCCCTTCCACGACCTCGCCGAGGCCCCGCACCGTGGGCGTATCGAGCACATCCGCGCCCATCACCGGAATGTCCACGCCGGCGCCACGCAAGGCGCGGATGAAGGCGGGAAAGTCAGGTTCCCACGCCGAAGTCATGATGACGTCGGGTTGAGGGTCGAGGTTCTGGATCGTGGTGACGATGGCGTTGAAATCGGGCTGGCCCATGCTGAACGAACCTTCGCCCAGCAACGTGCCGCCATTGGCCTCGAACGCGGCCGCGAAGTAGCGCGGGCCGAACTGGGTATAGGCCGCATCGGGCGAGGTCAGGATCCAGGTGCTTTCATAGCCAAGCTCGGCGGCATAGGCACCCAGCACCGCAGCCTGCTGATTGTCGGCCGGATAGCTGCCGAAGACGTAGTCGCCGCCGTTCAGGGTCAGGATGGGCGCGGTACCGGCAAAGGTCATCGTGGGGATCTGCGCCGGCGTGGTGATCTGGCCCATGGCGATGGTCGGATCGCCATCCGGAGGCGCGACGATGAAATTGACGCCAAGATCGACGAATTCCTGCGCGAAGCGCACGGCCTCGGCGATATCGGACCGGGTGTCGCGCACTTCCAGGCGGATCGGGTGCTGCCCCGCGATCCCACCGTCCGCGTTCATCTGGTCGACGCAATAGCTGAAGCCGTTAAACGACGGCTGGCTGAACGGGGCCAGGCCGCCGGAATTGGCGACGGCGACGCCGATGACGTAATCCTCCTGCGCCGCCACCGCGAGCGGCACGGTCAGAAGGCCCGCGGCCAGTATTGCCGCGCTCTTGGTTGCTGTTTTCATGGTCTTACCTCCTGTTGGTGAGTGTTATGGGTCGTCCTTTCGCGGGCTTGTTGGTCGGTCGAGCGGGTGCCGAGATAGGCTTCGATCACGGCCGGCGCCGTCTGCACCTCCTCCGGCGTGCCCTCGGCGATCTTCAAACCCCGATTGAGCACGACGACGCGGTCGCAAAGCCCCATGACAAAACCCAGGTCGTGGTCGATCAGCAGAACCCCGATTCCGCGGCTTGCCGCGATCTTGCGCAGCCGTGCGCCCAGATCCGCGGTTTCGCTGGGGTTCATCCCGGCCGCCGGTTCGTCGAGCATCAAGAAGGCCGGTGCCTGGGCCATGGCGCGGGCGATCTCCAGCCGCCGCCGGGCGCCATAGGGCAACTGCCCCGCGGGGCGGGCGGCTTCCGACGATATGCCGATCTCGGCAAGTTCGCGCGCAGCAACCCGGCGGGCTTCGGCCATGGGCAGGCCCCGCGCCAGCCCGGCGACGATGGCGTTCTCTTCCGTCGTCAGTGCCTCGAACAGGCGGATGTTCTGGAACGTCCGCGCGACACCCAGACGGGCGACACGATAGGCGCCAAGAACATCGGTTCTTTTGCTTCCGATCCAAACCCCGCCACTGCTTGCCGCCGACGCCCCCCCGATCGCGTTCACCAGGGTGGATTTGCCCGCGCCGTTTGGGCCGATCAGCCCGGTCACATGGCCCGCGGGGATGTCGAAGGATACGTCATCTAGCGCGACCAGACCGGCGAACCGCTTGCCCACCCGGTCCAGGCGCAACGCATCGGGCGTGTTCCGCCCCGCCGCTTCGGCACGCGGCGCCGACACCGCGACCCGCCCGGGCCAGGCCAGGCCTTCGCCCAGCTCCCGCGGGCCGCACAGACCCTGCGGGCGGAATTTGAGAACCACGAGAATGGCGATGCTGACGCCCAGCACCTGAAGCCCAAACAGCTCCGGTAGTTCGATGCCGCCAATGGTTGCGCCGCCCTCGAACCGGCGCAACACCTCGCGCAGGCCCATGACCAGCGCGACACCGCCCACTGCCCCGGTGACCGTCCCCATCCCGCCAAGGATCAGCATCGCGACAAATCCGAACGTCGTGGCAAGGTAGAAGTCGCGCGGGCTGAACGCGCCCAGCGAATGCCCATAAAGCGCCCCCGCAATGCCGGCCATCGTGGCCGAGACCACCCAGGCCACGAAACGCGCCTTGTAAGGCCAGATGCCAAGCGCCGCAGCGGCATCTTCGTCATCGCGCACCGCGCGCAGGGTCAGGCCCCAGCGGCTTTCCCGAAACAGACGCGCGGCGATGATGAACAACGCCGCCGCCGCTGTCGCGACATAGACATCCGTGTGGCGCGGCACGCCATAGAACGCCTGATTGCCGCGGGTGAAATCCACCGCCGCGGCCAGAACCGAATAGACCACGATCAGCAGCCCCAGCGTCGCGATCGCCCCCGACGCGCCGCTGAGACGCGAAACTCCAAGCCCCGTCACCAGCGCGAAGACGGCGACCACAAGCGCCACAACGACAAGCGCCGGCAGCAGCGGAAGCTCGTAGCCGCCCAGACCGGCGGGCAGATTGGGCAACGCGGTGCCCAGGATCACGCCGGGCATGGTCATCCATGCAGAGATGTACGCCGCAATTCCCATAAAGGCGGCATGCCCGAAGGACACGACACCGGAATTGCCGCTGAAGACCTGAAACGACACCACCGCGCAGACGTTCACGGCAAAGAACGTACCCAGCCGCGCACCGGAAAGGCCCATCACCAACGCCAGAAGTGCCACACCCGCAGACAGCACCGCGGCCAGAAGCAGGGCTTCCACCAGCGATTTCCATGGCGATTGGGCGGTCAGTGTCATCAAGCCCCTCTCCGGCGCTTCCAAGTGAAGAGTCATCGAATGGCGGCTGTCAATGAGTTTTCCTACCGATCCAAGATTGACAGTTATGAAAATAAAACAACACAGTGCCTCTGCACGAAAAACGACCAACAGGCTGCTTCGGCATATGCTTTCGACATTACAGGACGACGACCCGCGACCCGTCGACGTCGTCCGCCAAGATGGCACAAGCCCGTTTTTTCTGTCCGGAGATCATGCCGGATGCGCGGTTCCCCGATCGCTCGCCTCTCTCGGCCTGCCGAAGGCAACGCTTCAGCGCCACATCGGCGTTGACATCGGCATCGCGACCCTGGGCGGAATGCTGTCTCAGGCGCTTGACGCCACCTTTATCTCTCAGCCCTATTCGCGCTTGGTCATCGATTGCAACCGGCCCAAGGGTCAGGCGGATTCCATTCCTACCAAAAGCGACGGGACGATCGTTCCGGGCAACCAGGACCTCTGCGCCGAGGCGCGAACGCGCCGCGAAACCGCGATCTTCGATCCCTACCACGCCAGGTTCCGCGACCTGCTGGACCGCCGCACCGCCGATGGCAGGCGGTCGGTTCTGGTGGCGCTTCATAGTTTCACGCCGAACCATGGCGACTTTCCGCAGCCGCGGCCCTGGCATATCAGCGTACTCTACAACAGAGACGCGCGACTTGCCCGCCCGCTGCTTGCACGGCTGCGCGGCGAACCCGACCTCGTGGTCGGCGACAACGAACCCTATGTGGTGTCCGATGAACTTGATTACGGCATCCCCGTGCATGGCGAAGCGCGCGGTATTCTGTCCGTTGAAATCGAGATACGGCAGGACACGCTGGGCGATACCGCGTCCTGTCGCAGATGGTCGGATCGGCTGGCGCGCCTGTTGCCCGCAGCACTTGAAGACCTGACGCACTCGGGTGGGGCCATGTGAAGGAGGCGGCGATGCCGGAACACTTTACCTTTCTCGGCAATCAGGAATTGAACGGGATCGTCAGGGGCCGGTCGGTGCCCTCGGCGCGGGCGGATGCGGCGCTGCGCGATGGGCTGCCCTGGGTTCCGGCAAATCTGACCATCGGGGCCTTGAACACGCTGCCGGCCGACAATCCGTTCGGCCCGGTCGGGGAAATCAGGCTGATGCCCGATCCCGATGCCCGGGTCACCCTCCGCCGCGCGGACACGCCGAGTTTCGATCTCGCCTTATGCGATTTCACCGAACGCGACGGACGCCCATGGGACTGTTGTCCGCGCACCGCGCTCAAGGCCGCGGCGCGCGATCTGGAAACGGAAACCGGGCTGACGATGAAGGTCGCATTCGAGCACGAGTTCACACTGCATGGGCTGAACGAACCGACCCATGTCGCGTTTTCGCTTTCAGCCGGACGGGCGGGGGCGCAATTGGCCGATCGCGTGCTTTCGATCCTGGAGACAGGCGGCTTCACCCTGGATCAATTCGTCGCCGAATACGCTCCCGGCCAATACGAGATCGCCGGACAACCCACGGACCCGGTGGATGCCGCCGACCGAACCGTCCTGACGCTAGAGGCGATCCGTGCGGCAGCCCGCGACCTGAACCTGCGCGCCAGTTTTCTGCCCAAAGCTGACCCGATGGCGGCGGGCAACGGCGTGCATATCCACGTGTCGTTCTGGCGGGATGGCCGCAACGTCACCTTCGGCGATGGCTGGGTCGGCGCAGAGGTCGGTGCGTTTCTGGCCGGCGTGCTGAATGCGGCGGAGCCGTTGACGCTGGTGTCGAATACCACCTGCAATTCCTACGCCCGCTACAGGCCCCAATCCTGGGTTGGCACCTATGTCTGCGCCGGCCTGATGAACCGAGAGACCATGGTTCGCGTCATCCCAAGGCAGACGGCGGCGGACGGCACCCACCCTGGGGCGACCTTGGAATTCCGGACCAGCGACGCGACTGCGAACGCGTATCTGGCACTTACTGGCTTCATCCGGGCGGGTTTGGATGGCATGGCCGCACAACTCGACGCGCCGCAAAACGTGGCCGTCGACCCCGCCACCTTCAACCCGGCAGAGCGCAAAGCCCAGGGCCTTCGGCACCTGCCCACGCAAATGCAGGCGCTGCTGAGCGAAGATACGATCGCGACGCTCGACGCCTGGCTCGGCACCGGTCTCGGCGCGGCCTATGTGTCATGCCGCCGAAACGACGTGAAACATCTCCAAGAGTTGGACGAGGCCGAGCTGCTGTCGCGCATTTCGCTGGTCTATTGAGCATCTGCGCCGGGGCCGCGCCCGGGCACCGATCGTTCGCGGGTGAGGTTTGGCGCCGGCAAATGCGCCCGCTGCCGCGATTTCAACACGCCCCGGAGGGCCAGCGTCTGCACCGTTTCCGTCCCGCTCAATTGCCGGTCACAAATTGCCGGCCGCAACGGGCGCGATCCACACACACGCGATCACGGGCGGCGGGCCGCCCCCGGCCCCCATGCGGCCAAACGGAGGAGTACTTAGCCCCCCGTTCACAGCATGAAGTCTTCGCGTGCGATGTTTTGAGCGTTGGCGTTTTCGAGGATTATGATGAGTTGTTCGGCTTCGATTCTGACGTTGGCGTCGTTTTGGGTGATGTCGATGTCGTCGAAGGCGACGCCGTCGATTTGGA
>JBCDDF010000042.1:0-30853 GCA_039180525.1 Pseudomonadota bacterium | reverse complement strand
TGCAGTGCCTGTTTGGGCGCTGCTGTTGGCGCTGGCGGCCTGTATGAGCCTGGCGTCGGCCGCGCGCAAACTGGCGCATGTGTTGGAGGACTAGGCGATGTTCTACCGCGAGGCGGGTGATTTCAAGACCAGCTATGCCTCGGATGGGCAGACCTTTCCCATCCTGTTCGACCGCTGGCGCTATTACATCGTGGTCGGTTTCGCCTTCGTTGTGGTGCCGCTGTTTCTGACCGAATACCTAGCCAGCGCGGTGCTGATCCCGTTCCTGATCTGGTCGATCATCGCCATCGGGCTGAACATCCTGACGGGCTATTGCGGGCAGGTGTCGCTGGGCACCGGCGGGTTCATGGCCGTGGGCGCCTATGCCTGTTACAAATTCATGACCGGGCTCGATGTCTGGTACGTCACCCAATGCGCCGGCGGCACCAACCTGTTTCTGCTGTGCACCGGCGATGCGACCTATGAGCTGCTGTTCCGCCTGCCTGCGTTCAACATCCTGCTGAGCGTGCTGATGGGCGGGCTGACCACCGCGGCGGTGGGGCTGTTGTTCGGCCTGCCATCGCTGCGGATCAAAGGGTTCTATCTGGCCGTGGCGACACTGGCGGCACAGTTCTTCCTGATCTGGCTCTTCAACAAATGGTCCTGGTCCTACAACTTCTCCGCTTCCGGCCAGATCAACGCGCCGACACGGTCCTTCCTGGGGTTCGAGATCAGCGGCCCCACAGCGGACGCGGTGCCCAAATACCTGTTCTGCCTGGTGATTGCTTTCGTGCTTGCCTGGTTCGCGCGCAACCTCACCCGCGGCCGGCTGGGCCGGTCTTGGATGGCGATCCGCGATATGGATATCGCGGCAGAGATCATCGGCGTGAACCCCCTGACCGCGAAACTCTCGGCCTTTGCGATCTCGTCCTTCTTCGTGGGCGTCGGCGGGGCGCTGTTCTTTTCGGTCTATCTGGGCGCTGTGGAAGTGGGGGAGGCTTTCGGCATCAACAAATCCTTCCTCGCACTTTTCATGATCATCATCGGCGGCCTGGGCTCGATCTTCGGCTCGTTCGCGGGTGCCGCCTTCATCGTGCTGATGCCGGTCCTGCTGAAGAACATCATGGTCGGCGGCCTTGGCTGGCCCACCGACATCGCCGCCCATTTCGAGTTCATCATCCTGGGCGGGCTGATCATCTTTTTCCTGATCGTCGAACCCCACGGCCTGGCGGCCCTGTGGCGCACGATCAAGGAGAAATTGCGCCTGTGGCCGTTTCCACATTAGGATGGCGCGAGAACACCCGGAAATCGGGGGGCAACGACATCTTTGGGAGGTTAACGAATGAAGTTCAAGACACTCGCGACCGCGACTTTGACCACCGTTTTGGCGGCAAGCCCGGTGCTTGCCGACCTGGTCTTTCCGTCGCTCAGCTATCGCACGGGGCCCTATGCCGCCGGTGGCATTCCCTTCGCCGATGGCTATGCCGATTACTTCACGCTTCTGAACGAGCGCGATGGCGGGATCGGCGGCGTGGCGACCCGGGTCATCGAATGCGAGACCGCCTATAACACCGAAAAGGGCGTCGAGTGCTACGAGTCGACCAAGGGCGAGGGCAGCCTGGTCTATCAGCCGCTGTCGACCGGCATCACCTATCAGCTGATCCCCAAAGCCTCTGCCGACGGTATTCCGCTCCACACGATGGGCTATGGCCGGACCTCTGCCGCGAACGGCAAGGTGTTCGAGTGGGTGTTCAACTATCCGGCGAACTACTGGAACGGCGCCAGCCACGCGATCAACCACATCCTGGATATCAATGGCGGTGACATCTCGGGCAAGAAAGTCGCGCTGGTCTATCACAACTCCGCCTATGGCAAGGAGCCGATCCGCACGCTGGAGGAACTCAGCGCCAAGCACGGGTTCGACTTCATGCCGATCGCCGTCGACCACCCGGGCCAGGAACAGAAGTCGCAATGGCTGCAGATCCGCCGCGAACGGCCCGACTACACGCTGATGTGGGGCTGGGGCGTCATGAACCAGGTGGCGATCCAAGAGGCCGCCAACATTCGCTATCCGATGGAAAACTTCATCGGCGTCTGGTGGTCGGGGTCTGAAAACGATGTGCTGCCCGCCGGCGAAGGCGCCGATGGGTACAAGTCGCTGAACATGCACAATGTCGGGTCGGACTTCCCGATCTTCGATGACATCCAGCAGTATGTGGTCGATGCCGGCAAGGCTGCCGGTGCGGGCGACCAGATCGGCTCCGTGCTGTATAACCGCGGGCTTTATGCCGCCATGCTGGCGGCCGAGGCGGCGCGCAAGGCGCAGGAAATCCACGGGGTCGAAGAGATCACGGCGGCGATGATGCGCGACGGCATGGAAACGCTTGAGATCACCGAAGCGCGGATGGCGGAGTTGGGCATGCCCAATTTCGGCCCCGAATTCTCGGTGTCGTGCGAGAACCACGGCGGCCCGGGTCTGGGCGCGGTCCAGCAATGGGACGCGACGGCCAAAACCTGGGAGTTGATCAGCGATTTCAAACAGTCTGATATCGAGGTGATCAACGCGCTGATCGAAGAAGACAGCCAGGCCTATGCCGCCGAAAACGGCATCACGCCCCGCGACTGCTGACACCATCCGCACGGCGCCCCGTGGGGGCGGGGCGCCGTGGCGGGCTTATGAAGGAATACCGGCGATGCGCCGACTGCTTTGGGCCTTGTGCCTTTTGCCCTTGGCCGCTTGCGGCGGTCGTTTGGACGAACCCGACGATTTGGTCTGCCCCCTTCTGCCGGTGGTGGCGAGCGAGGCGCCCGAGGTATCTCAAGGCACCACCATGTCCGGCGAAGAGGCGCAGGTTTTCGGCATGGGCGCCATGTTCGACCAGCGCGCGGTGGAAGCCTTCCGCGCGGAGTTGGAACGGGCCGAACGCGCCAACCGCCCGGCGCCCCTGCCGCGGGTCGATGTCGCCATCCTGTCCGCCGGCGGTCAGTTCGGCGCCTTTACCGCCGGGTTCATGAAAGGCTGGTCCGAGAACACCGTAGAGCCGCGGCCGGAAGCGTTCGACATCGTCACCGGCGTCAGCACCGGCGCGCTTTTGGCGCCGTTCGTGTTTGCCGGCTCGCAGTATGACGATGACCTGGCTGCGGTCTATAACGGCGTCGATGAACGCGAGATCTTTCGCCGCCGCAGCCCGCTTGAGTTGATCTCCAGCCCATCGCTTTGGGATCCCGCGCCGCTCTACGAGATCATCGACAGCCGCCTCACCCCGCAGTTCGAGCAGGTGCTGCAAGAGGCGTCTGCCGAACGCACGCTGCTGGTGGGTGCGGTCAATCTGCGCACGGGCTTTTTCGAAGCCTTCGACATCACCTCTAGCGTGAAGTCACCCTTGGCCTCCCGCCGCGACTGCATCCGAGAGGCTTTGTTGGCCAGCGCCGCGATCCCCGTCGCGTTCCCGCCCCGGCGGCTGAACGGCGAATACTATATCGACGGGGCAACCCGGCAGGGCGTGTTCCTGCGCGGGCTCGCCACCGCCCGGGTGGAACCGACGATCTATATCTTTCTGAACAACGCCTCCGGCTTCCCGACCGAGGATGTGGATTACCGTCTGGCTCCGCTGGCCGGGCGCACCACGCAGATCCTGTCAGACGAGTTGCTGCGCGCATCCGCCATCGACACCGTGCAGTTCGCCAAGGATCAGGGCTGGCGTATCCGCGGCGTGTTCGTGCCCGACATCTGGCCGGACGATTCATGCGTGAACGACCAGGGCGGCAAGCTGAGTTTCTGCGCCAGTTTCACCAGCGAACTTTACGCCGCGGGGCGGCGGATCGCCAGTGGCGGCCGCATCCCCTGGTTGGACGCGGACGAGTTGATCGCGGAATTGCAGCGACGCCGGTCCATCGAAAGCCAGTTCTGATGCGCGACGTGGATGCCGAGACGCTGTTGAACGTCAACAACATCGAGGTGATCTACAACCACGTGATCCTGGTGCTGAAAGGCGTCAGCGTGACCGTGCCCAAGGGCGGCATCACCGCGCTGTTGGGGGGCAACGGCGCGGGCAAGACGACGACGCTTAAGGCGATCTCCAACCTGCTGCAGTCCGAACGGGGAGAGATCACCAAAGGTCAGATCGCCTATCGCGGCGAGGATGTCAGCGCGCTCAGCCCCTCGGACCTGGTGCGCCGCGGGGTGATCCAGGTGATGGAGGGACGGCACTGTTTCGAACATCTGACGGTGGAGGAGAACCTGATGACCGGCGCCTTCACCCGCCGCGACGGGCGCGGTGCGGTCGATGCCGATCTGGATCTCGTCTACAGCTATTTCCCACGCCTGAAGGAACGGCGCAAAAGCCAGGCCGGATATACCTCGGGCGGCGAACAGCAGATGTGCGCGATTGGCCGCGCGCTGATGTCGAAACCCGAAACCGTGCTGCTGGACGAACCGTCGATGGGTCTGGCCCCGCAACTGGTCGAAGAGATCTTCGGCATCGTCAAGGCGCTGAACGAAAACGAAGGCGTCAGCTTTCTGCTGGCCGAACAGAACACCAATGTCGCGCTGCGCTTCGCCCATTACGGCTATATCCTGGAATCGGGCCGCGTGGTCATGGACGGCCCCGCCGCGCAGCTGCGCGAAAACCCGGACGTGAAGGAATTCTATCTGGGCATGTCGGAGAAGGGGCGCAAAAGCTATCGCGATGTGCGCAGTTATCGGCGGCGCAAGCGATGGCTGAACTGATCCGGCCGGCGCGGGGCAGGGGCCTGCGATGACCGACCATTATGATGGCCTGGAAACCCGATCGGCCGATGCGCGCGAAGCGGCGCTGGCCGATGCGCTGCCAAAGGCATTACGGGCGGCCTCGGCCGCGCGGGCCTGGGCCGCGCATCTGGGCGACCTCGACCCCGGCGCGATCACCACGCGGGATGCGTTGGCTGCGCTGCCGGTGCTGCGCAAATCCGATCTGGTGGCGTTGCAGGACCAGACCCCGCCCTTGGGCGGGCTGACCGCGACGCCGGTGGACGGGTTCGCGCATCTGTTCATGTCGCCGGGGCCGATTTTCGAACCGGGCCAGACCTCTCACGATTGGTGGCGGCTGGGCCGGTTCGCCCATGCGCTGGGTCTGGGCCCCGGCGATATCGTGCAGAACTGTTTCGCCTATCACCTAACACCCGCCGGGCAGATGTTCGAGAACGCCGCCGCGGCGGTGGGCGCCAGCGTGATCCCGGCTGGCACGGGCCAGACCGAGTTGCAGGTGCAGGCCGCCGCCCGGATCGGCGCCACCGCCTATGCCGGCACGCCGGATTACCTGAAGGTCATCCTCGACGCCGCCGATGCTGCGGATGTGCCGTTGAAGATCGCCAAGGCGGCGGTGTCGGGCGGTGCGCTTTTCCCCAATCTGCGCCAGGCCTATGCCGACCGCGGCATCACCTGCCGGCAGTGCTATGCCACCGCCGATCTGGGGCTGATCGCCTACGAATCCGCTGCGTTGGAGGGAATGATCGTCGATGAGGGCGTGCTGGTGGAAATCGTGCGCCCCGGCACCGGCGATCCGGTCCCCGAGGGCGAGGTGGGCGAGGTCGTCGTCACCGCCTTCAACCCCGATTACCCGCTGATCCGCTTCGCCACCGGCGATCTGTCGGCGGTCCTGCCGGGGCAAAGCCCCTGCGGCCGCACCAATATGCGCATCAGGGGCTGGATGGGCCGCGCCGATCAGACCACAAAGATCAAGGGCATGTTCGTGCGCCCCGAACAGGTCGCAGCACTTGCCGTCCGCCATCCGGAGGCGCGGCGTCTGCGCGTCATCGCCGGCCGCGCGGGCGATGCCGACACCCTGCATGTGCTGGCCGAGGCGGAACCGGACGTGGCCGATGCCGACGCCATCGCCGCCAGCCTGGCAGATGTGCTGAAACTCAGCGGCACCGTGGAACTCGTGGCGCCGGGCAGCCTGCCCAACGATGGCAAGGTGATCGAGGACCGCCGCAGCTACGACTGATCCGCCAGCGCAGAAATGTCACGCCGGCGGTCGCCGGTGCATTTGGGTTTTGCCGCCCGGCGCGGCTTGTGATTTGCTCTAAGTGTCATGGGATCCGATCCGCGCGCGTTTCGCGCTCTGCGCCTTTGCCTCGCGACGCTGCTGGCCATGTGGCTTGCGGCGCTGCCGGTCGTTGCGGCCGATATCGCGCTGGTCGTCACCAATGATGTCGCCCAATCCGAAGAACCGACCCATGCCACATTGGTGGGGCAGTACCGCGGCGCGGGCTTTCGCACCTATGAGGGGCGCAATCTGGATCGCGCCGCGCTGACCGCACTGCTGGCCGATTTCGAAACCCAGATCGCGGATGCCGACCGGCTGGTGATCCACCTGAGCGGGCGGATGTCCGCGGCGGCGGGTGTGCCGGTGTTTCTGCCGCAGGACGTGGCGGGCGACAGCCAGACCGCGGTGCTGACCGGCGGCCTGCCGCTGCCCTTGTTTCTGGAAATCGCCGGCGCGCGGCCTGGCCGCAGCCTGGTTGCCCTGGCGCGCAGCGCGGACACCGCCGCCGACCCGGCGCCGCTGGCATTGGACATCCCCCAAGGCGTCCTGGTGTTGCGGGGCGAGACGCGGCCGGTGAACCTGGTCGTGTCGTTGCAGATGCTGGCCGGCGGCCTGGCGGCAACCGAAATCGACGCGGCGGCCGCCGATGTCACTTTCGAAGGGCTGGTCAGCGATCTGCTGCGCCTGCGCCCTGCGCTGGTGCCCAACCCCGGCGCCGGCGCGGTCGCGGCCGGGCAGGTGGCACCGCGCGCGGCAGAGGCGACGTTGCAGCTCGACAGAGACGAACGGCGGCAGGTGCAGGAGGATCTGACCACGCTCGGCTATGACACCAACGGCGTAGATGGGGTGTTCGGCGAAGGTACCCGGGCCGCGCTCAGGCTATGGCAACAGACCATCGGCGGGCCGGTCAGCGGCTATCTGAACGCCACGCACCTGGCCGCGCTGACCGAACAGGCCGCGGCCCGGCGCGCGGCCATCGCGGCCGAGGATGCCGCGCGCGCCGCCGAACGCGACGCCTGGGATGCCGCCCGCACCCGCGACACGCTGGCCGACTACCGCGGTTTCCTGGAGCTTTTCCCCGAAGGCCGCTTCGCCGCCCGCGCCCGCGACCGCATCGAGACGATGGAAAGCGCGGCGGAGGCCGCCGAACGGATCGAGGGCTATCGCCAGGATGAACGCGGCCTGGGGCTGACCGTCGCCAGTGTCGCCGTGCTGGAACGCCGCCTGGCCGCGCTGGGCTATACCGCAGGCCCCGCCGACGGCACGATCGACACGCAGACGCGACGGTCGATCGCCGCGTTTCAGGCGCAGAAAGGGTTGACCCCGACCGGCTATCTGGACACCGCCACGCTGCAGCGGCTGATCATCGCAACGGTCGAGGACTGACGCCAAAACGGCAAACGCCGCCCCAAAGGGCGGCGTCCGGTGTTCGGCTTGCTCGGCGCGGTTCAGCCCTGGCGGGCTTTGAACCGGCGCTGCGTCTTGTTGATCACATAGACCCGCCCTTTGCGGCGCACGACGCGGCAATCGCGGTGGCGCTGCTTCAGCGAGCGAAGTGAGTTTCTGACCTTCATGGTCTCTCTCCTGTCTCGCGGCGCGCGGCCGCCGCCTGCGCCTGTTACGGTCAAGGCCCGCGGGCATGCCGCGGGCCGGAAATGGTGGGCGTAACTGGGATTGAACCAGTGACCCCTTCGATGTCAACGAAGTGCTCTCCCGCTGAGCTATACGCCCGAAACTCCGCGCGCCCCGCCAAACCGGCCGGGCGCGGCCTTGGGGTATAGAAGGGAACGCCGGGGCGTTCAAGGGCTTTTGCCCGGGCGTCTTTTCGTCTTAACCTTGGTTAATGAGTTTTGGGAGTCGATCAATTTCCACGCAAGCATTTGCCCTGTCCACGCCCCCGCGTTGGGGGTCCGCCGCGGTGTTCAGCTCGCCCCATTCGGGCAGCCACTATCCGGCCGAGTTTCTCGCCGCGACAGAGCTGGACAAGACCGCAATCCGATCGTCGGAGGACGCCTTTGTCGATCAATTGTTTGCCGCCGCCCCGGGCTGCGGCGCGCCGCTGCTGGCGGCGGAACTGCCGCGCGCCTATGTCGACCTGAACCGCGCCGCGGACGAACTGGACCCGGCGCTGATCACCGGCGCGCAGCGGCGGGGCGCAAACCCACGCGTGTCCGCCGGGTTGGGGGTCATCCCAAGAGTTGTGGCCGAGGGGCGGCCGATCCAAAGCGGAAAGATCCCCCTGCGCGAGGCCCTGCGTCGGTTGCGGGTCGGCTATCACCCCTATCACAGCCAGTTGGATACATTGCTGCGCTGCCAGAAAGACCGTTTCGGCATCGCCCTGCTCTACGATTGCCATTCCATGCCGCATGACGCACTGACCGCGGCGCCGCTGGTATCCGGCCGGCGGCCGGATGTGATCCTGGGCGACCGGTTCGGCGCCGCCTGCGCGCGCTGGGTGGTCGATGCCGCGGCGCGATTGTTTACCGAGCAGGGCTTCGTGGTGGCATGCAACGCGCCGTTCGCCGGCGGCTATATCACCCAGCACTATGGCCGACCCTCGCGCGGGCAGCACGCACTGCAGATCGAAATCGATCGCGCGCTTTACATGGACGAACGGGCGATGCGCCCGAACGCCGCGTTTCAGGACACGGCCCTGCGCCTGTCCCGCGTGGTGGCCGGGCTGTGTGCGATCGCCGACGCCGCGGCGCCGCTGGCGGCGGAGTGATCCCGGGCCCGGCGCCGGGCTGACCCGATCAGAAAAAAGGGCCACGCTGATCGCGCGGCCCAAGTCTAGGGAGGAAACGCCCGGAAAGGGCGCATGGTGCAATGCACCATGTCCCCGGGCTACGCTTTCGCACCAGGCACGGTCAATGCGTTTGATGCGCGGGCGGCATCGGAAGGCCGGTTTTCGCCGTCAACTGCCGATCTGGTGAGCATATCGCCGCTACCGCCGTAAAAGTAATCAAACCCGGGCGCGATGACGGGCCCGATAGCGGGTCTTTTGCCAGGTCTGGCGTAGGGGTCAGCGCAGGGCACGCCCCTTGACGATCGCCGTGTCGCCGAAGCGGTCGCGGATCGCATCCGTCGCCCGTTCGGCGGCCGAACGCTGCCGGGCCGCGGGATCGAGCAGATCGTCTTCCCGATCGGCGGTGGCGGCGCCCTGCAAGTCCGACAGCCCCACGCCGATCAGCCGGAACGGGCCTTCGCCCAGTGATTGCGCCAAAAGCGGCGCCGCGGTGCGATGTATGACGTCGGCCAATTGCGTCGGCTCGGCCAGCGCGGTGCGGCGGGACAGAAGCTTGTGGTTCGCCCGCTTGAGCTTCAGCGTCACCACCCGCCCGCCAATATCCTTGGCCTTTGCGCGGGCGGAAACCTTTTCGGCCAGCCGCCACAGGTGCCCGTCCAGCAGATCCGCATCCGCGGTGTCGGCGCCGAAGGTCGTCTCGTGGCTCAGGCTTTTCATCCGCCCGTGGCCGCTGACCGCGCGGGCATCCTCGCCGTGGGCGAGCCGCCACAGCCGGTCGCCCATCGCGCCATAGCGGGCGCCCAGATCCTTGCGGTCGCGGCGGCGCAGATCGGCGATGGTGCGGATGCCGTCGCGCGCCAACGCCTCACGCATGGCGTTGCCGACGCCCCAGATCAGGCCCACCGGTTGCGGCGCCAGAAAGTCCAACGTCTCGGCCCGGCCGATGACGGAAAAGCCGCGCGGCTTTTCCAGGTCGGAGGCGACCTTGGCCAGGAACTTGTTGTGGCTCAGCCCGACTGAGGCGGTGACGCCGATGTCGCGCTCGATTTCGTGGGCCAGACGCGCCATCAGCACCGCCGGCGGGGCGCCGTGCAGGCGGGCGGTGCCGGTCAGATCCAGGAACGCCTCGTCCAGCGACAGCGGCTCCACCGCCGGGGTCAGCGCCAGCATCTTGGCTTTGATCTGGCGCGAGACCTCCACATAGACATCCATGCGCGGGCGCACGACTGCCGCGCCCGGGCACAGATCCAGTGCCTTGAACATCGGCATGGCCGACCGCACACCGCGGATGCGCGCGATGTAGCACGCGGTGGACACCACGCCGCGCCGGCCACCGCCGATGATGACGGGGCGGTCGCGCAGCTCCGGATTGTCGCGTTTCTCTACGCTGGCATAGAACGCATCGGCGTCGATATGGGCGATGGAAAGCTGCGTGATCTCGTCATGGGCAACCACCCGCGGCGCGCCGCAGGCCGCACAACGCCCCGGCCGCGTCAGCCGGCAGCACTCCAGGCACAGGGCATCGGTCGCGGTCTGCATAACAGCCAATATACGCATCCCGCCGCGCCGGTCCCAGAGCTTAGGCTTGGGGCAGTTCCGACAGAATGGCCGTGGCGGCGGCGCGGGGATCGGCGGCGCGATGTATCGGGCGGCCGACCACGATGTGATCGGCGCCCTGGTTCAAGGCGCCCGCTGGGGTGGCGATGCGTTTCTGGTCGTCGCGCGCCGCACCCAGCGGGCGGATGCCGGGGGTGACGATCAGCCGGCCCTCGGCTTCGGGCAAGGCGCGGATCGTGCGCGCCTCCTCGGCCGAGGCGATCACCCCGTCGGCCCCGGCCAGCAGTGCCAGACGCGCGCGCTCGGTCACCAGATCGCCGATATTGCCGGGGCGGATCAGCGCCAGATCCAGATCTGAGCGGTCCAGCGACGTCAGGAAGGTCACCGCCAGGATCCGCGTCGACCGGTCGCCGCGCCCGGCGGCGGCGGCGGCCACCACATGCGGGTCGCCATGGACGGTCAGAAAATCGATGTCATACCGGGTCAGTCCGGCCACCGCGGCCTGGATTGTGGCCGGGATATCGAAAAGCTTCATGTCCAGAAAAACGCGTTTGCCCATCGATTTTAGCTCGTCGGCCAGCGCCAGCCCGCCGCCGGTGAGCATGCCCAGCCCCACCTTGTAGAACCGGCCCGCATCGCCGATCTGGTTGACAAGGTTCAGCGCATCCAAAGCGGTGGGCACGTCGAGAGAGATGATCAGGCGGTCGTCTTGGTCGGTCATGGGCGGGCTCTGCGCAGCGGTGGTTTCGCGGGGCAGCATAAGGGAAGGCGACGGGATGCGCAGCAGTCTGGAAGTGTTCGACATCGCATCGGGCCGCGCGCGCGTGATCTTGCAGACCGATCGGCTGATCGAGGCGCCGAACTGGGATCCGCGCGGCGGCGCGCTTCTGGTAAACGGCGACGGGCGGCTGTTCCGGGTCGCGCTTGCCGCGCCGGCGCTGACGCCGGTCGACACCGATTTTGCCGACGCCTGCAACAACGACCATGGCTTCTCGCCCGATGGCCGCCGGATCGCGCTGAGCCATGCCACGGCGGCGGGCTCGACGATCTTCACGGTGCCTGCGACCGGCGGGTCGCCGGTGCCGGTGACCGACACGAACCCATCCTATTGGCACGGCTGGTCGCCGGACGGGGGCGAGCTTGCGTATTGCGGCAAGCGTGCCGGCGCTTTCGATATCCATACGATTGCGCCATCGGGTGGTGGCGAGCGGCGCCTGACGCGCGACATGGGGCATTGCGACGGTCCGGATTACAGCCCGGATGGTGCCTGGATCTGGTTCAATTCTGACGTGTCCGGGCATGCGCAGCTGTGGCGAATGCGGCGCGATGGTTCCGCCGCGCAGCGGATGACGCAGGATCGGCGGGTGAACTGGTTCCCGCATCCCGCGCCGCTGGGCGGGCGGGTGGTCTATCTGTCCTATCCGCCGGGGACCGTGGGGCATCCGGCGGACCGCGCAGTCGAGTTGCGGGTGATGCCGCTGGAAGGTGGGACGGGGCGCCGGCTGTTGTTGTTCAATGGCGGCCAGGGAACGTTGAACGTGCCGTGCTGGTCGCCGGACGGGCGCAGTTTCGCGTTCGTGCGCTATGCCGAGGGCAGCCGCGGCTGATCCTGGTGCCACGCCCGGATTGCCCGGACAGGATCGCGGGCGCGATCCTCCTGGCCGCGTGCGGCCAGGCCGCGGGCTGGCCCGCGGGTCCGGGCTGGGCCGACGGCGGCCGGTGGTCAGGTCACCGTCTTGCGTTGGCGAAACTCCGGCCGGTCCCAGGCGCGGGTGGCCAGCACCTCGGCCAACGCATCTGCCGCGGCGTGGATATCCTTTTGCGTGACGTAGAGCGGCGCGATGCCGAAGCGCATCAGATCGGGCGCGCGAAAATCGCCGATCACCCCGCGTGCGATCAGCGCCTGCATCACCGCATAGCCCTCCGGATGCCGAAACGACACGTGCGACCCGCGCGACGCGCCGTCGCGCGGGCTTGCCAGCGCAACTTCCGGGCAGGCGGCCTCCACCCGCGCGATCAGCAGATCGCCGAACCGCAGCGACGCGGCGCGGATCGCCGCCAGGTCGACCCCGCCCCATACGTCCAGCGCGGCGTCGAGCACCGAAAGAGCCAGCACCGGCGGCGTGCCGATCCGCAGACCCCGCGCGCCCGCCGCCGGCCGATAGTCGGACGCAAAGGCGAAGGGGTCGGCATGGCCCAGCCAGCCGGTGATCGCTGGCAGCGTCTTCGCCGCGCGCCCGGGGGCGGTATAGATAAAGGCCGGCGCGCCGGGGCCGCCATTGAGGTACTTGTAGGTGCAGCCGACCGCGAAATCCGCGCCCGCGCCCGCCACATCCACGGGAAACGCGCCCGCCGAATGCGCCAGATCCCAGACCGCCAGCGCGCCGGCCGCCCGCGCCTGTGCCGTCAGTCGGTCAAGATCGTGCCGTCGCCCGGTGCGATAGTCGACCTGTGTCAGCATCACCACGGCGACCTCTTCGCCCAGGTGATCGGCGACCGTTTCCGGATCGACCACACGCAACTCGTGGCCACGGTCCAGGGCCCGGATCAGGCCCTGCGCGATGTAAAGATCGGACGGAAAATTACCGCTGTCGGTCAGCACGATCCGCCGGTCCGGGCGCGCCGCCAGCGCGGCCGACAGCGCCTGGAACAGCCGCACCGACAGGGTTTCCCCGACCGTGACGGAGCCCGCCGGCGCGCCGATCAGCGCGCCGATCCGGTCGCCCACGCGGCCGGGCAGATCGATCCAGCCGCGCGACGTCCAGCCGCGGATCAGATCCAGACCCCACTCCTCCGTGATCACCTCCCGCGCGCGCGCGCCCGCGGCGCGGGGCAGCGGGCCCAGCGAATTGCCATCCAGATAGACGATGCCGTCCGGCAGATCGAACAGCGCCCGTGTCGCGGCCGGGTCGAACACCTATTCGCTGGCCCGGGCGGAGAGTATGTCGAAATTCCAGCGCAGCCCTTCGGGTGCGTCGGCACCGTTGGAAAAGCCCAGGACAACGGCGAAGGGCCGCACCTGGCCCGGCGGAATGTCGACGCGGGCGATGCCGGTTTCCTGGCCGATCACCGCGCACTCATCGGCCGCGCTGTCCTCGGCCGGGCAGTCGCGCAGCGTCGCCTGCACGGTGAACTCGCGCAACTGATGCGCGTTGGAGGCGTTTGCCGCGCGCCCGGTCATCCGCATGTAGCGCGGCTCGAAACTCAACGCGACCTCGGACAACGTGATGTCTTCGACGCTGATGCGGTCGGCGGCGCGGCCGACCTCGCCGACCCGGTCGACCGCGATGAACCCGATCAGCGCGGCGCAGAACGCCGCGATCACGATCGCCACCACGCGCAAGTGCGGATAAAGCAGCGCGATCGCCACCGATCCGGTCAGTACCACGAAAAACACCGCGATCGGCATGCAGATCCCCCCATCGACACCCGCCATAAATAGCGGCAAGCCGGAGCCGCGCAAGCCGAACCGGAACCCGTCGCGCCGCGAATGGCCGCGGTTTTTTGGCACGATCCGCGCGGTTTGACCGGCGCCGCGGACGCCTTTCGCGCCAGTCGTTGATTCAAATCAATTGCAAGCGGCCCGCAGAATTTGCATGTTCCACCCCGGTGCCGCGGTCGGGGTGAGGGGCATCCGCCCCCCGTTCGCGCGCATTTAAACGATCGATAGGCCGGGGCCCAATCCCGGCGACCAGTAGGGAGACACTTGTATGACCGCATCCAAATTCGCCGCCGGGGCCGCTATCGCGCTGGCCACGGCGCTGCCCGTGCAGGCGCAGGAAACGCTGGAGATGACCTCCGCGTTCGGGAAGAACCTGCCGATCCTGGGCACGGCCGCCGTGAACTTCGTGGAAAAGATCAACGGCATCTCGGAATCGGTGGAGTTCGAGCACTTCGATCCCGGCGAATTGGTGCCGACGCTGGAGGCGCTGGACGCGGTCTCCAACGGTTCCGTCGATGCGGCCTACACGACCTCCGGCTATTGGCAGGGCAAGATCACCGCCGCGTCGCTTTTCGCCGCCGTGCCCTTCGGCCCGGAAGCGGGCGAGTTCCTGGCCTGGATGCTCCATGATGACGGGTTGGAGCTGTTCCAGCGGATGTATGACGAAAACGGCTACGACGTGCATGTCACGCCCTGTGGCATCATTGCGCCGGAAACCAGCGGCTGGTTCAAGAACGAGATCACCTCGATCGACGACCTCGAAGGGCTCAACATGCGCTTCTTCGGTCTGGGTGCCGAGGTGATGCAGCGGCTGGGGGTTTCCACCTCGCTCCTGGCGGGCGGCGACATCTTTCCGGCGCTGGAACGCGGCGCGATCGACGCGACAGAGTTTTCCATGCCGCGCATCGACGCGCGTCTGGGCTTCCACCAGATCGCCAAATACAACTACTTCCCCGGTTGGCACCAGCCGGCGACGATGTTCGAGTTGCTGATCAACAAGGACGTCTGGGAAGGGCTGGACGAGCGCGCCCAGCGGCAGATCGAGGTCGCCTGCATGGCCAACATCACCGACAACTATGCCGAGGGGGAGGCCACCAACTTCTCGGCCATGATCGAGAACACCGAACAGAACGGCGTGACGATCAAAAGCTGGGATCCGGAAATGCTGGAAACCTTCGAAACCACATGGAACGAGGTCGCCGCGGAACTGGCCGCGGAGGACGAGTTCTTTGCCGAAGTCTGGACCGATCTGCAGGAGTTCCGCGAGGGCTACAGGATCTGGGGCAACTCCATCTACCTGCCGCGGCCGCGCTGAACGCGGACCGAGCCATCGCCCGGCGCGTCCGCGGGCCGGGCCCCTATGGCAAGAACCGAAGCGAATGACCGGTCAGAATGATACGATCTGACCTCGGGATTTTGCTCGAATGATTGAATGTGAGCCAAAGCCCTTTCGGACCGTTTGAATCCGAAGCGGCATCAGGCTCAGGCGGGGGATCCATGGACAAGGTAGAAGAAATCGTCGCCGTTTCCGACCCCGGAGAGGTCGGGCGGGCGGAACACAATCGCGGCGACAGGTTTTCGGTCGCCGTCTCCAACGTGTTTTCCTGGATCTACCCCGTCCTGATGCTGGCCATCGTCGCGCAGATCTTTCTGCGAAGCGCGGGCAACAACCAAGCCTGGCTGGACGATCTGCAATGGTGGCTCTACGGCGCCGCGGTGATGATCGGCATCGGCTATGCCGTCACCACCACCAGCCATGTGCGGGTGGACATTCTCTATGCCGGCTTTCCCAAGGACCGTCAGCGTCGGATCGAAATCTTCGGCCTGACCTGGCTGTTCCTGCCCGTCATCATTCTGGCCTGGGACGTGACCTTTCACTACGCCGTCGCCTCGGTGCTTGCGGGCGAGGGGTCCGACAGCCCGAACGGGCTGCATCGGCTCTATCTGCTGAAGATCTTCCTCAACCTCTCGCTGGCCTTTATCGGTGTCGCGATTTGGGCGGCGTTCGTGCGGTTCCTCAGCCAGTTGACCCACCCGGCCCTGTGGAAACAGCTGCTCTATGCGCTGCCGGCGACTTTGTTTCTGGTCAATCTGGCGATCTATTACGCGCTTTACTGGTTCATACGCCTGACCGGCGATGAGGAGTTGAACATTCGCCGCGTCACCCGCGAGCCGCCGTTCGAACCGGTGGCATTGGCCGGGATCGAGATCCTGCCCACGATGCTGGCCACGCTGATCGCCACGCCGGTCTTGATCGCGCTCGTCTGGGTGCTGCGCCGGCGCGAGGGCGTGTGATGGGCACGCTTGGTTTTCTGGGACAGTTCCTGACGGTCAATGAAATCGCCGTGGCGGCGATGTTCCTGGTCTTCGTCGTGCTGCTGTTCCGCGGCGTGCCGGTGGCCTATGCGCTGGTCGGCGTGGCGCTGATCTTCACGCTGATCGCAGAGCTGTTCCTCGATCCGGCACGATCGCTGTTTCGCGACGTGATCGAATTCGACCGCACCGGGATCGACTACCGCCGCCTGGGGACTTTGGGCGGGCGGCTGTTCGGATCCATCGTCAAGAACCCGGTGCTGGTGGCGCTGCCGATGTTCATCTTCATGGGGCTGATGCTGGATCAATCCGGCGTCGCGCAGCGGATGATGAGTTCGATGCAAAAGCTGTTCGGCGCCCTGCGCGGCGGGCTGGCGCTGACCGTGCTGCTGATCGGCATCATCCTGGCCGCGTCGACCGGTGTGATCGGTGCCAGCGTGACGCTCTTGGGGGTCATGGCGCTGCCGCAGATGCTGGGCCAGAACTACCATAAATCGATCGCCACCGGCACCATCGCCAGCGCCGGGACCCTGGGCATTCTGATCCCGCCCTCGATCATGCTGGTGATCATGTCGGATCAGTTGGCGATTTCCCTGGGCGATCTGTTCATGGGCGCGCTGTTCCCCGGGCTGCTGCTGGGGGCGCTTTATATCATTTTCATCATCATCTACGGGCTGCTGAACCCAAAGGCGATGCCGGTACCTGAAACGCACGGCCCGATCGGCTGGCCGGTTGTGCGCGAGGTTCTGCTGTCGGTCGTGCCGCCGATGTTCCTGATCCTGCTGGTTCTGGGCTCGATCTTCGCCGGCTTCGCAACGCCAACCGAAGCCTCCGGCCTGGGTGCGTTGGGCGCGACGCTGCTGGCGCTGCTCAACGGCCGGCTCAGCTTCAAGGTGCTCAAAGAGGTCTCTCGGTCGACGATGAACACGTCCGGCTATATCGTGGGGATCTTCGTGGCGGCGAATTTCTTCGCCTTCATCCTGCGCCGCTATGGCGGGGACGAGATCGTCGAAGGCATGGTCACCGCCGCCTTCACCGACCCCAATATGGTGGTTCTGTTCATCCTGTTCATCATCTTCCTTCTGGGCTTTCTGCTGGACTGGATCGAGATCACCCTGATCATCATGCCGCTGATGCTGCCGATCGTTTTGAGCCTGGGGCTGGAGATCAACGGCTTCGACGTGGTGCGCGATCCGTCGGTGGTGTGGTTCGCGATCCTGGCCGCGGTGACGCTACAGACCTCGTTCCTGACGCCGCCGGTGGGTTTCGCGCTGTTCTACCTAAAGGGCGTCTGCCCCCCGCAGGTCAGTCTGGCGCATATCTATCGCGGCATCATACCCTTCGTGATCCTGCAGCTTGTCGGGCTGGGCATCGTCTTCAACTACCCCGCGCTGGTCACCTGGCTGCCCTCGGTCGCCTACGGCAACTGACGGCTTGCGGCCCGACCGGTCCAAAGGGTAGGCGAAGGCGATGATCGTCACTCTGCATCTGGGCGCGCACAAGACCGCGACGACCTATCTTCAAGAGATGCTCGGCGCGAACCGCGCTGCGCTGTGCGGCGCAGGTGTGGATTTCTGGCCGACACCTGAGTTTCGCCAAACCGTCACACCGCTGCTGCCGCGGCGGACCTCCGCGAAGCGATCGAAATCCGCACAGCAATCGCATCGTGCAGATCTGCGCCGCGTGTGCGCTGCCCGGCTGGAACAGGCGCAGAACCGATTGATGATTTCGGATGAAAACCTGCTTGGTACGCCGCAGCAGATCGTAGAATCCGGTCGGCTTTATCCCAAGCTGGGGGGCCATCTGGCGGCGATGGCCGATGTCTTGTCAGGCACGGCGGTGGAGATTTTCCTCTGCATCCGTCCGCTCTCGGATTTCGGGCGTTCGATCTTTTCGGAAGTGCTGCGGCATCCCAACGATACGCTCTACGAACCGGAGCCGTTCAAGGCGGCATGGCTGGAGCATGCGGGCAGTTGGGTCGCGGTGCTGGAGCAGATCCGCGCGCTGTTCCCGCAAAGTCCCATCACGCTGTGGTCCTTTCACCAGTTCCGTGATCTGGAGCCGCGGATCCTGCAACTGATGCTGGGGTTGGACGCGCTGCCGGATCTCGACCGGTCCTACGTCTACCGCCGCCCCAGCCTCGGCCATTCGGCGGTCGAGGCGATGCTGGCCTATGGCCGCGCGCACGGGCCGATGGCGATGTACGAGAACCGCGCGGAGATCCAGGCGGCTCATCCCCGTGGCAAGGGCGACTGGATCTATCGGATGTGGTCGGAGGAGGAACGCCAGGATCTGCACGGCCGGTTCCGGCAGGACATGCGGGCGATCCGGCGCCTTGACTGGGTTACGCTGCTGCGGCCAGACGATCCACCAGTCGGTCAATAAAGGCACTGCCGGCGGCCAGTTGCGCCTGGTCGATATACTCGTTCGGCTGATGCGCCTGTTCGATGGAACCGGGGCCACAGATCGCCGCCGAATAGCCGCCATCCTGAAATTGCCCGGCTTCGGTGGCATAGGCGACGACATGCTGGCCGTTGTCCCCGGTCAGCGCGCGGGCCAGCGCCTCCGCCGCGCCGTCGGTTTCGGGGCGGCAGCCGGGCACGGTCAGCCCGGCCTCGACCGTGATCGAGGCTTCGGGCCGGATCTTGCGGATCCGCGCCTCGACCTCGGCGGCATGGGCGCGGTAACGCGCGGCCCAGTCCTCGGGCGTCTCGCCGGGCATGGCGCGGACATCGACCGAGAAACGGCAATCGCGCGCGGTGATGTTATGCGCCGTGCCGCCCTCAATCCGGCCCACATGCAGCGTGGTCCAGGGCGGCTCGTATGGCGAGGCCGGATCGGCGGCGTCGCGGTTCGCCCTGTTCTGATCGCTCAGCCATTGGATCAGTTCGGCCGCGACCATCACCGCGGACACGCCGGTATGCATCAGGCTGGAATGCACCTCGAACCCGCGCACATGGGTGGAGAGATCGACGATCGCCTTATGCCCTGTCACCACGCGCATCATCGTCGGTTCGCCGATGATCGCGGCTGCCGCCGGCGGCAGCCCCGCGCGCATGGCCGCGATAAGCGGCGGTGCGCCCAGGCAGCCCAACTCCTCGTCATAGCTCAGCGCCAGTTGCACCGGCCGCCGCAGCCCGGCCGCGCGCATCTGCGGCACCGCGGCCAGGCAGACCGCCAGAAAGCCCTTCATGTCGCAGGTGCCGCGCCCGTGAAGCCGCCCGTCGCGGGGCGTCAATACATAGGGGTCGGTATCCCAGGGCTGGCCCGCGACCGGCACCACATCCGTATGCCCCGATAGCACCACGCCGCCCGGTTCCGCCGGCCCGATCTGTGCATAAAGCGCGGCTTTCGTGCCGGTGCCGTCCATCACCCGCGCGGCCTCGATCCCGTGGCGGGCCAGATAGTCGGCGACGAAATCGATCAGCGGCAGGTTGGAGTTCTGGCTTTCGGTGTTGAACCCGACCAGCCGGGCCAGCATTTCCTCTGCGTTCATCTGCTCAGCCATTCCGGTTTTGCCCCGTTCCCCGTGCCGCTTGCCATCTACGACCATTGGCGTAGCATGTCACCATTGCGCAAAACTGCTGCGCAACCCGTATCAGGGAACAGGGAGCCATAACAATGCGAACGAGACATCTGCTTGGCACGGCCGCTGCGTTGGCCATGTGCGCCGGCGGCGCGTGGGCCGAGCGGGGCGCCGATGGTCAGTTGAACATCATCTACTGGCAGGCGCCGTCCACCATGAACCCCTATCTATCCGGCGGCACCAAAGAGGTCGAGGCCGCCTCGATGGTCATTGAACCCCTGGCCGGGTTCGATGAAAGCGGTAACATCTATCCGCGCCTTGTCGAGGAACTGCCCACGGTCGAAAACGGCGGCGTGGCAGAGGATCTGACCTCGATCACCTGGAAAATCACGCCCGGCATCACCTGGTCGGACGGATCGCCCTTCACCGCGGCGGACGCGGTGTTCACCTGGGAATACTGCACCCATCCCGAAGGTGGCTGCTCGCAGTCGTCTTATTTCGATGGGGTCGACAGTGTGGAAGCGGTCGACGATCTGACCGTGCGGGTGAATTTCTCCGAACCCAAGCCCTATCCCTATACCGCTTTCGTGGGCGCCGAGAGCCCGGTTCTGCAGGCGGCGCAATTCGCCGATTGCCTGGGTGCGAAGGCGCCGGAATGCACGGATGCGAATTTCGGTCCCATCGGCACCGGCCCGTTCGTGGTGACCGACTTCAAACCCAATGACGTGATCACACTGGAAGCCAATGGCAACTATCGCGAGGCCGACAAGCCGCGCTTTGGCTCGGTCCTGTTCAAGGGCGGCGGCGATGCGGCAAGCGCGGCACGGGCGGTGCTGGAGACGGGCGAATTCGACTACGCCTGGAACCTGCAGATCGAGCCCGAGATCCTGACCCAGATGGAGGCCGCCGGTCGCGGCCAGGTCGTGGTCAGCTTCCAAACCTCGGTCGAGCGTCTGCACCTGAACCAGACCAACGCGGATGCCGCGCTTGGCCCCGATCAGCGGTCGGTCTATGCCGATGGCAGCAACCCGCATCCGTTCCTGACCGACCCAAAGGTGGGCCAGGCGCTTTCCATGGCCATCGACCGCCAGTTGCTGGTCGATGTCGGGTACGGCAAGACCGGTCAGGTCACCTGCAACGTGCTGCCGGCGCCGGAGCTTTACGCCTCCACCGCCAATGACGGCTGCAAGGTGCAGGATCTGGACGGTGCCAAGGCGCTGCTGGACGAAGCCGGCTGGGTGCCGGGTGGGGATGGTGTGCGCGCGAAGGACGGCACGCGGCTGAGCGTTTTGTTCCAGACCTCCACCAACTCCGTGCGGCAGGGCACGCAGGCGTTGATCAAGCAGTGGTGGGAAGAACTGGGCGTCGAGGTCGAGCTGCGCAATATCGATGCCAGCGTGTTCTTCGGCGGCGATCCCGCCAGCCCGGACACGTTCCAGAAGTTCTATGCCGATATCGAAATGTACACCAACAACTTCTCGGGCGCCGATCCAGAGGCGTATATGGCGAACTGGCGCTGCAGCGAGATCCCGGGGCCCGACACGCAGTGGCAGGGGTCGAACATCCAGCGTTTCTGTGACCCGGCCTATGACGCGCTGGTCACCGAAATGTCCCAAACCGCGGATCTGGAGCAGCGCGGGGAGTTGGCCAAGCAGATGAACGATATGCTGATGCAAAGCTATTCGATCGTCCCGCTGGTTCACCGCGGCGGTACCTCGGCCCATGCCAACAGCCTGGCCGGTGTGCGCATGACCGACTGGGACAGCGAGTTGTGGAACATCGCCGATTGGAGCCGGGCGGAGTGATCCGGTAACGACGACACCGCGCCGCGCCCCGGGTCACGCCGGGGGCGCGGCGTACCTATTCGGAGGACTGCACAAACATGCTTGCCTACACGCCGCGGCAGCCAGCCTTTGCGGTCCCGACCCTGGATGCGGTTCGTTGCCGGGTCTCGACGATCCCCAAGATGTCACCCGCCACCGCCCGCGCCGCCGGTGAAGATGTCCAGATCCGCGGGTGGAACGCGGCGGTCCGCACGCGACCGCGTGCCGATACGCGTCCCTTGAAAAGCTCGCTTATCCGTGCGCGTCAGTTGCCGCCGAACGCGGCGCCGCGCCGGCTGTTCGGCGCCGGTGCGGGCTGAGGAACGCCGGCGATGTTCACCTACACCCTGCGCCGGTTGATGTTCGCGATCCCGACGCTTCTGATCATCAGCTTTATCATCTTCGCCATCCTCGATCTGGCGCCCAACGACCCCACCGCCAGCCTGCCGCTGACCATCCCGCCAGAGGTACGTCAGCAGATCCGCGAAAGCCTGGGGCTCGGCCAGCCGTTCCCGATCCGGTTCGTTTATTGGCTGCAGCAGTTCTTCGTGAACGAGCCGCTGAACCTGATCGAACAATGGACCGGCTGGACGATCGGCAATTCCGAGGAACGGCTGCGCGTGATCTCCTGGCAGACCCGCTCTCCGGTGGTGGATCTGATCGTCGAACGCATGCCACAGACGCTGTGGGTGGTGGGGATGTCCTATGTCGTGGGCATCCTGATTGCGATCCCGATCGGGGTGATCTCTGCCTATAAGCAATATTCCTGGTTCGACCAGTTCGGCACGCTGTTCTCCATGACCGGGTTTTCGGTGCCGACCTTCTTCACCGGCTTGCTGTTCATCGTCATCTTCTCGGTGAACCTGCAGTGGTTTCCATCCGTCTATGACACCACGCATAGGGTGACCGACTGGGGCAGCTTCTGGTTCCAGGTGCGCCAGATGATCATGCCGGTCATGGTGCTGGCGCTGTTCAATGCCGCGCAGATCAGCCGGTTCATGCGCGCCTCGATGCTGGACAACCTGCAGCAGGACTATGTGCGCACCGCCCGCGCCAAAGGCCTGCGCGAGCGCGCGGTGCTGCTGATCCACGTGCTGCGCAACTCGATGATCCCGGTCGTCACCGTGATCGCATTGGGCGTGCCGCAGATCTTTGGCGGCGCGATCATCACCGAACAGATCTTTCGCGTGAACGGGCTGGGCCAGTTGCTGATCGTCGGCATCCAGGGCGCCGACATCCCGCTGGTGCAGACGCTGACCTTCATCTTCGCCCTGCTGATCGTGGTCTTCAACCTGATCGCGGATGTGCTCTACGGCATTCTCGACCCAAGGATCCGCTATGACTAACGCGGCGCTCGACCCCGCGGCACTGGACGGCGCCGCCCCGCAGGTCCGCCACCGGTCGTTCTGGGGCGATGTCTGGGTGGAATACCGCAACCATTCCGGGGCGATGATCGGCACGGTGGTTTTCGTGGCCATCGTGCTGATGGTGCTGCTGGGCCCGTTCATCCACACCGTCGATCCGGGCTACAACAACCTGGCCGCGCGCAACTCCGGCATGACGCTGGCGCATCCGATGGGCACCGACAACCTGGGCCGGGACATGTTCGCCCAGGTGCTGCATGGCGGTCGCACCTCGCTGGCGGTGGGCATCACCGCGATGCTGCTCAGCCTGGTGCTGGGCACGCTGATCGGTGTTCTGGCCGGGTTCTTCCGGTTTCTCGACGGGCCGCTGATGCGGATGACCGATCTGTTCCTGGCGCTGCCGCTCTTGCCGCTGCTGCTGGTGATCATCCTGTTGTTTCGCGACAGCCTGCGGGTGGCGTTCGGGCCGGAACTGGGGATCTTTTTCCTGATCGTCTTCGTGATCGGCATCACGTCCTGGATGCAAACCGCGCGGATCGTGCGCGGTGACGTGCTGGCCTTGAAAGAGCGGGAGTTCGTGCTGGCGGCGCGGTCCATCGGAACCTCTCCGCTCAAGATCATCGGGCGCCATGTGATGCCGAACATCCTGTCGCCGATCATGGTTTCGGCGACGCTGGGCGTGGCCAATGCGATCATCACCGAAAGCGCGCTCAGCTTCCTGGGCCTGGGCTTTCCGCCCGACTTTCCCACCTGGGGGCGGCTGTTGTTCGACGGCAAGGACTTCATGACGCTGAACGCCTCGCGCGTGATCTGGCCGGGGCTGATGATCTCGCTGACCGTCCTTTCGGTGAACTTCATGGGCGACGGGCTGCGCGACGCGCTCGACCCGCGGATCCGCGGCCGCTAGACTAAAGCCCTTTTTCAGACTGGATCAGTCTGAAAAAGGATTTTGGTCCAGATTCAATATATTGCGCAAAATCCTGGGTTCTGATTGCTTCGACCAGAACCGGTTTTGCTCTACCTGCGCTGACCCAGTACCAGCCGCCGCGTCAGCGCGGTTTGCCCGGCCATCCAGTGCAGGATGATCGGCAGCAGAACCCCCGCCGCGATGCCGCAGACCATGAAGAGGACGGTTTGGGTCACGCCCACCGCCTCCAGCGCCTGCCGCATGCCCGACGTGGCGAAGACGTGATACAGATAGATGGTGAACGAGGGCGGGCCCAGCCAGGCCAGCCAACCCAACCGGGGCAAGACCAGAATGCCGATCACGCAGGCCGCGATGCCGAAGCTCAGGCTTTGCAGGTCGCGCCGTTCGGTCGACAGCGCGCCGGTCTCTTGAAGAAGACCCAGGTTCTGCCACGTGGCCGCCGCCGCGGCGATCAGCGCAATCGGCAGGATCACCACCATGTACTGGCGCAGCAGCGCATAGCGGCGAACGACCACCGTGCCGAGAATGAAATAGGGCAGCAGATAGATCGCGCTGTTGACCGAAAACGGGCCGCCGGGGATATCGATTGGGCTCAGGGTCAAAACGCAGGCGACCAGCAGAAACGCCTCGGCAAAGCGGCCGCGGGTGGCCACGTCCAGCGTGCAGAACACGGCAAAGATAACCAGGATCGCCTGCAGAAACCAGTAGTGGGCGAAGGGGAACAGATAGATCCGCCAGATCTCTGCGATCGGGCGGCCTTCCATCACCGTCAGGGCCAGAAAGAACAGCGTCGCCGCGATGGCGCCGGGGATGGCCAGGCGGCGCAGCTTTCCGGTCAGAAACCGGCCGAGCGCGCTGGGCGCGACCGGTCGCAGACCATAGACGAAGCCCGCCACGAAGGCGAAGACGGGCATGCGCAGATCGATGAAGAAATCGGAAAACACCCGCAGCCCGTGCGGGTAGTCCACCGCCAGCCCGTCGCGCGGGCCGGCGCCGATGACGTGATAGGTGACCAGCAGCAGAACGGCGATCGCGCGCATGGTCTCGATGGGCGATGCCTCCACGCGGGCAGAGAACAGCGTTGGGCGTGTCTGATCCGAAGGCATGCTGCCGGCTCCCCGTCTTGCGCGCCGCCGGCGCCGAGTCAGTTCGGCGCGAGGTTACGCGCCCGCGCGGCCGGCGTCACGGGGGGTGCGCGCGCCGAAAATCAGCGGGGTGAAGTACATCGGGAACTGATAGAGCGCCACGAACAGGGCAAAGGTCGGCTCGAACGGCAGCGCGGCCAGGTACATCGCGACGTTGCGGTTGCCCATCACGACCCCCGCCGCGCCGCGGTCGGTGGCGGGCAAGCTGCCCAGGGCGGTGCGGGTCGCCAGATTGGCGCCCAGGTTGAACAGCGCCGCGATGGCCAGGATCCAGACCGCGCGCCAGGGGGCGTCCAGGATCAGCGCGCCGACCCGGTCGAACAGCGGCAGGATGAAAACCAGCATGCCCAGGGCCGCGAACCCGTCGAAGATCGGCGCGTGCCGGGCGATCCGGTCCGCCCCGATGCCGCGGCGCAGGATCAGCCCGACCGCGATGCCGCCCGCGATCATTGCCGCCAGCCGGAGCCCCAGCCGCAATGGGTCCACGGCCAGCGGCGAGGTCGGCAGCGCAAGTCCGGTGGCCAGCGGCCCGAGGATGGGCGTCAACAGCGTGGCGGCAACGGTAACCTCCAACGCCAGTCGGGCGTTGTAGCCCAGCATGAAGCACAGCCCCGCGGCCGAGGCGATGGGCGGGGCGGCGGCCAGATAGACCAGGCTGGCGGCGATCTCTGGCCCGAACAGCCGGCCCAGCGTGCCATAGACCAGCGCCGTGGCCGGGATCAGCAGTGCAGAGACCGCCAGCAGCAGCCCCAGCCGCCGCGGCCGGACCGCGCCGCGCAGTGTCGCGCCAAGGTCGATGCGTGCCATCGACAGCCCCAGGACCAGGGCGACCAGAAAGGGCAGGGCGGGGCGCAGCGCGCCCGACAGGCCGGGCAGGAACAGCGCGGCCACCGCGCCCAGCGCCAGGATCCAACGGGCGCGCCGGCCCAGCGCGGTCAGCGCCGCGACCCACATGCGCGCTCAGCCGCCGGTATGGCTCATATGGCGGGTCATGCGCCCGGCGACGTCGCGGCGCGAATAGTTGAAATCATGGCCGCGGGGTTTGCGCGCGATCGCGGCGCGGATGGCGCGGTCGAGCGCGCGGTCGCCGCCGCCATCGCGCAGCGGCGCGCGCAGGTCGGCCATGTCCTCCTGGCCCAGGCACATGTAGAGTTCGCCCGTGCAGGTCAGTCGGACACGGTTGCAGCTTTCGCAGAAATTGTGGCTGAGCGGGGTGATGAAGCCGATCTTCTGGCCGGTCTCCTGCACCCGGACATAGCGCGCCGGCCCCCCGGTCGTCAGCGGCAGATCGGCGAGCGTCCAGCGGCGCGCCAGATGCGCACGCACGTCCTCCAGGCTCCAGTACTGATCCAGCCGCAGCCCGTCGCCCATGTCTTCGCCCATGGGCATGACCTCGATAAAGGTCAGATCGAACCCGCGCGCCGCGCACCATTCGACCATCTTATAGGCCTCGTCGTCGTTCGTGCCCTTCAGCGCCACGACGTTCAGCTTGACGCGCATCCCGGCCTCGACCGCGGCATCGATGCCGTCCATCACTTGGGCGAACCGGCCCCAGCGGGTGATCGCCTTGAACTTCGCCTCGTCGAGCGTATCGAGCGAGACATTCACGCGGCCCACCCCGCAATCGGCCAGTGGCTGCGCGAAGCGGCGCAGTTGCGAGCCATTGGTGGTCAGGGTCAGTTCGTCCAGCGCACCCGAGGCCAGGTGCCGCGACATCGCCTCGAAATAGGTCAGGATGCCCTTGCGCACCAACGGCTCGCCGCCGGTGATGCGCAGCTTGCGCACGCCCAAGGCAACGAAGCGCGAGGAAAGACGGTCCAACTCCTCCAGGCTCAGAAGTTCCTTGCGCGGCAGAAAGGTCATGTTTTCCGACATGCAATAGACGCAGCGGAAATCGCATCGGTCGGTGACCGAAACGCGCAGATAGGTGATTGCGCGCGCGAACGGATCGATGAGCGGGGCGTCGGCCATGGATCTGAGGTAATCCGGCGGCGCGCGCGGGGCAAGCGGTTTGCAAGCGAGGGGCCAGCCCCTCGCGCTCCCCGGAATATTTTTGGAACAAAGAAGCGGGGGTGGGCCGGCGTTGCTTGGGTGCGGCACGGCTGGTATGGCCGGCGATGCGATGGCAGGATTTCGGGGCGAGGTTGAGACGGTGGGCATGGACGATCTTGCCCTGCGGCCCGCGACGCCTGGCGACGACGACGCGCTTTGGGCGCTGCTGGCGCCGGTGTTCGCCGCCGGGGAGACCTATTGCCAGCCGCGGGATGTCGGGCGGGATGCCGGTTTGGCCTATTGGCGCGGCGGGCACGAGGTGTTCGTGGCGGAGGCGGGCGGGCGCGTGTTGGGGACGTATTTCATCGGTCCGAACCAGCCGGGCGGCGGCGCGCATGTGTGCAATTGCGGGTACGTCACCGCGGGTGAGGCGCAGGGGCGGGGTGTGGCCGGGGCGATGCTGCGCCACAGTCTGCACCATGCGCGGGCGCTTGGGTTCCGGGCCATGCAGTTCAATTTCGTGATCGCCACCAACACCCGCGCCATCGCGCTTTGGGCGCGGCACGGGTTCGATACGGTCGGCCGGCTGCCGGGCGCGTTCCGCCGGCCCGACGGCAGTTTCGTCGATGCGCTGGTGATGTATCGGGTGCTGACGTGATCGAAATCTTCTTGGAAACGCTGCCGTTCTTCCTGTTGCTGGGCTTGGGGTACGGCGCGGCGCGGGCCGGGTTGTTCGGGCCGCAGGCGGTGGCGGCGCTGACCCGGTTCGTGTTCTTTTTCGCGCTGTCGGCGATGCTGTTCAACTTCGCCGCCACCCTGCCGTTCGGCGAGATCTTCGACCCCGCGCTGGCGGCGGCGTACTTTCTGGCCACGGCGGCGGTCTATGTCCTGGTGACGATCGCCGCGCGCCGGCGCGGGGCAGGCATTGCCGAGGCGGCGGTGGAGGCGCAGTGCGGGGTGATCGGCAATGTGGGTTTTCTGGGCCTTCCGATGCTGGTGTTGCTGATGGGGGAGGCCGCGGCGGGGCCGATCCTGATGATACTCAGCATCGATCTGATCCTGTTCGGATCGCTGTTGGTGATCCTTCTGGTCGGCGCGCGGGGCCGCGCGGGGCCGGCGGCGGTGGGCCGTGTGCTGCTTGGGTTGGTGCAGAACCCCATGGTGATGTCGATTTCCGTCGGGCTGATCTGGTCGGCACTGGCGTTGCCGGTGCCCGGTCCGGCGGCGGATTTCTTGGACCTTCTGGGAGCGGCGGCGACGCCCGGCGCGCTGTTCGCCATCGGTGCGTCGCTGGCCGCGCGCTCGGCCGAGCGGCTGAGCGTCGCGCTGTGGCTCAGCTTTGCCAAACTGGCGCTGCACCCGGCGCTGGCGGCGGTGTTGGGGCTGTTCGTCTTTGGCCTGCCGCCGTTCACCGTGGCGGTGCTGGTTGCAGTGGCGGCGATGCCGACCGCGGGCAACGTCTATATCGTGGCGCAGCACTACGGGGTGGCGCCGATGCGCGCGTCGTCGACGATACTTGTATCCACCGCGATCAGCGTGGTGACGCTGTCGGCGGTGATCGCGCTTGTGAGGTAAGGAGACGGCATGGAGACGATCAGCGAAACGCGCGCGTTCGGCGGGGTGCAGGGGGTCTATCGCCACCGGTCGGAGCTCTGCGGCTGCGACATGACCTTTGGTCTGTTCCATCCCGGCGGCGCCGCGCCGGTGCCGGTGTTGTGGTACCTGTCGGGGCTGACCTGCACGCATGAGAACGCAATGCTGAAAGCCGGCGCCCAGGCCCATGCGGCGCGCGCCGGGATCGCGCTGGTCTTTCCCGATACCTCGCCCCGCGGCGACGCGGTGGCCGATGATCCAGCCTATGATCTGGGCCAGGGGGCCGGTTTCTACGTCGATGCGACCGAAGCGCCCTGGGCGCCGCATTTCGCCATGTGGAGCTATGTCACCGCAGAGCTGCCGGATCTGGTATTCGACCGGTTCGCGCTGGAACGGGATGCGCAGGCGATCACCGGCCATTCCATGGGCGGGCATGGCGCGCTGACCGTGGCGCTGCGCCGGCCGGACCGGTTCCGGTCGGTGTCGGCCTTTGCGCCGATCGCCAACCCCTCTGGATCGGATTGGGGGCGCAAGCAGCTTTCGGCCTATCTGGGCACGGATGAAGCTGTCTGGGCGAGCCATGACGCGGCGCGTCTGATCCGCGACCGGGGCGTGCCCTGGCCGCTGCTGGTCGATCAGGGAACGGCGGACGAGTTCATCGACCTGCTGCGCCCCGAGGCGCTGGCCGCCGCCCTGACCGAGACGCGCAGCGCGGCCACGCTGCGGCTGCAGCCCGGCTATGACCACAGCTATTTCTTCGTCGCGAGCTTCATGGGCGCGCACATCGATTTTCACGCCGCCGCGCTCAGCCGGTGACGGTCTATGTCGATGCCGACGCCTGCCCGGTAAAGGCAGAGGTGCAGCGGGTCGCCGGGCGGCATGGCGTGCCGACCCTGCTGGTCTGCGATGGCGGGCTGCGCCCGGTCGCCGATCCGCTGGTGCGGGTCGTGGTGGTCGATCAGGGGCCGGATGCCGCCGATGACTGGATCGCGGCGCGGGCCGGCGCGGGCGATGTGTGCGTGACCGCGGATCTGCCGCTGGCAGCGCGCTGCGTGGCGGCGGGGGCGGCGGTGCTGACGCCCATGGGCGAGGAATTGGATCCGCGCAATATCGGCGCCCGGCTTGCCACGCGCGATCTGATGGCCGATCTGCGCGCGGCCGATCCGTTTCTGCCCGGCAGCGGCCGCAGCTTCACCCGCGCAGATCGCGCACGCTTTGCCGGGCAACTTGAGACGGTGTTGCGCCGTCTGCCGCAAACCGGCGCGTGATCGTCTTTTTTGCGGAAATCCGCGCATCCACATGCCCAAGTTTCAGGGGTTTAGGCAAGTCAACCCCATGCGCGATTTCCGGCGTAGAGCCTTCCGCCGACATATTCTGTAACAAGAATGCAAAGAAGAACGGTCCGGCCATTTGGGCTCGGACGAGGTGGGTCGTTTTATGAAAGGGGGTTTCTTATGCAACGCAGTTTTTGCGCCGGTTTAGTCTTGGCCACATGCTTCGCACCGGCGGCTCTTTGGGCCGCTGACCCGCAATTGGATGTGCTGGAATTGCGCAAGCTGGCGCAGGCGCCAGCGGAAGGCGAAACGATTGTGCCGACACCGACGCCGACACCGGCCACGCCCGGCGGCGACTCGACCGGGTTGTCGGCGGAGGCTCTGGCGGGCGCCGATGTCCTCAGCGTGGATGGCGAGGATATCGGTACCGTCAGCGGCATTGTCTTCACCGCGGCGGGCGACATCAGCGCCGCGGTCGTGTCGGTCGGCGGGTTCCTGGGGTTCGGGCGCCATTCGGTGGCGATTCCGGTCGATGACCTTCAGGTCGAGCCCGGCGATGTGGACACCGGCGACGATCTGATCGTCAAACTGCCGCTGACCGAGGATCAGGTGCGCGCGATGCCGGAATACGCGCCCACGAACTAGACCAAGACCCTTTCAGACTGAATCGGTCTGAAAGGGGATTTTTGGCCCATATTCAATAGTCTGAGCAAAACCCTAGGATCAGAGTGTTTCGATCTGATCCGTTTTTGCTCTAGCCACGGTGCGGGCCGGCTGTCGCGCTATTGCCGGCGCCGCCTGACGGCCGGTGGCCCGCCCCCGCGGGCGTCAGGGCTCCCACGTCCGCGGCCCTTGATGGCGCGCGCAGGGGGGCGACCCCTTTAGGCGCGACCGTTGGCGTGGGCTTCGGTCTGAATCCAATTCAAAATTTCCACCACCTGTCTCGACGGCTCTTTCGATGTCGTCTGCGCGAAATAGCCGGCACCGGACCGGACGACGTCGGGCAATATGTGGACCAATTCACCCGACGAGACATAAGCGTCCGCCAAACGGTCCCAGCCCAGCGCGATCCCCTGCCCACTGGCGGCCGATCGCAAAACCATCTCATAGGTATTGAATTCTATCCCGGGGCTGACCGGCATGTC
>JBCDDF010000041.1:0-30869 GCA_039180525.1 Pseudomonadota bacterium | reverse complement strand
GGGGGGCCAGCCCCCCGCACCCCCCGGGATATTTCTGGACCAAAGAAGCGTAAGGATCAGGGGGCGAGCCCCGTGCCCGGCGGACAGGGGTGGAGCGTGCCGTCTTGCAGGGTCCAGACGCCGCCGCCCTCCAGGACCAGGCAGGAGAGCCGGCCGCCGAAGACAGCGCCGGTGTCGACCGCGATGCGGTTGCCGTGATGTTCGACCTCAGGCACCGCGGTATGGCCGTGCACCACGATGCCAGGATGATCATGCGGGTATGACAAGAAGGGTTCGCGGATCCAGATGAGGTCGTCGATGTCCTGTTTGTCGAGCGCGACGCCGGGGCGCAGGCCGGCATGGACGAACACATAGCCACCCAGGCGCAGCATTGGGGTGAGGTCCTGCAGAAATGTCAGGTGTTCCGCGGGCACGGATTCGGTGAAGGCGGCATAGGCGGCGTCGCGGTCCGTGAGATCGGTCACGCCGTAGGAGGCGAGCGTGGCCTGGCCGCCCAGAGCCGTGTCGAGCCAGTGGTATTTCGGGGTCATCATGGTCTGGGGTTCCTGGATGAACCGCAGAAAGCTGTGGTCGTGATTGCCCAGCAGGCACACGGTCTGCACCGGGCCCCGCATCCGGGCGATCAGCCGATCGAGGACGCCGCGGCTGTCCGGCCCCCGGTCGGTGTAGTCGCCCAGCAGCACCAAAAGCGGGCGGTCGTGCGGGCGCACGGCCAGATCCGCGTCGATCTGCCTCAACAGCGCATCCAGCGCATCGCGGCAGCCATGCACGTCGCCGATGGCATAGATACGGCGGTTTTCTGTCAGATGCATCGCACCCCCGGGATGGGCGCATCCGCGACGAGATGCGCCCGGAAATAAAAAGCCCCGCGACGGGCGCGGGGCTGACTTCGTGCGGAAAAAGCTGCGTCTCGGAGCTTAGAGCAAAAGCGGATCGGATCAAAACACGCTGATCATAGGATTTTGCTCAGACTATTGAATCTGTACCAGAACCCTTTTTCAGACTGGTTATGTCTGAAACGGTTTCAGTCTAGAGCCCTTCGCGCTGTGCCTTCTTGCGCGCCAGCTTACGGGCGCGGCGAACGGCCTCGGCCTTTTCGCGGGCTCGTTTCACAGACGGCTTTTCGAAGTGTTGCCGGAGCTTCATCTCCCGGAACACGCCTTCGCGCTGAAGCTTTTTCTTGAGCGCGCGCAGCGCCTGATCGACATTATTGTCACGAACCTGAACCTGCACTGAGTTTCACCACCTTTCCAAGATGTCTGCGTCGATTTCCCAACCAGCGCCGCTATATACCAACGTCAATGGGGGCTGTCCACACCCCCCGGTGGGGCCGCGCGCCCGCTGTGAGCGACACTTGTATTTGACAAGAGAGAGAGCCGATGAACGCGATGACGGAAGAGCCCGACGATCAGAGCCTGGACGACACGAAACGTCGCGTGGTCGAGGCCGCGCTGCCCGATGTTGCCTTCGACGGCTGGACCGACCGCACGCTGGCCGACGCGGTCGAGCGGGCGATGGTCGACCCGGCGATGGGGCGGCTGGCGTTTCCGCGCGGCGGGGTCGATCTGGCGCTGGCGTTCCACATGCAAACCGATGACGACCTGGCCGCGGCGCTTGCGGCCCAGGATATGGAGGCGATGCGGTATTCCGAAAAGGTCGCCCGCGCGGTGGAGACCCGGCTGGAAATGATCGCCCCGCACAAGGAGGCCGTTCGCCGTGCGGCGGCGATGTTCGCGCTGCCGGTCTATGCCGCGGATGGCGCGCGCGCGGTCTGGCACACAGCGGACGCGATCTGGACGGCGCTGGGCGACACATCGGACGATGTGAATTGGTATACCAAACGCGCCATCCTGTCCGGCGTCTATTCCTCTGCCGTGCTTTACTGGTTGGGCGATCAAAGCGAGGACATGGCGAAGACCCGGGCCTTCGTCGCGCGGCGGATCGAGGACGTCATGCAGTTCGAAAAGGTGAAGGCGGCGGTGCGCGACAACCCGATCGGCAAGGCGGTGATGGCCGGGCCGGGGCGGATCCTGGACCAGATCCGCAAGCCGCAGGGCGGCAAGCCCGGCTTTCCGGGCCGCTGGCGCGACTGACGCGGGCTTTCGGGTCGGATTTGGGACCCGGACCAAAAACGGATCAGATTGTTTCCATCTGATCCGTTTTTGCTCTAGACCATCCCTCGGGTTTCGCGAGGGGAGGTCGCCCATGGCCATCGGCACCACCGCGCTCACCTGGTTTCAGGGGCGCTGGCATGAGGGCAACACACCCATTCTGGGTGCGGCCGATCACGGCACGTGGCAGGGCACGCTGGTATTTGACGGGGCGCGCGCGTTCGAGGGCGTGATGCCCGATCTTGACCTGCACTGCGCCCGCATCGTCGGCTCGGCACGCAGCATGGGCATGGATGCACCCGCCACCGCGGAGGAGATCGAGGCCCTGATCCGCCAGGGCGTGGCCCGGTTCCCCGCCGATGCCGCGCTTTATCTGCGCCCGATGATGTGGTCGACCGAGGCCTCGCCCGCGCTGATCGATGCGCGCCCGGAGGCCACGGCGTTCGCGATCTGCATCGAAGATCTGGCGATGCCCCAGCCGGGCGATCTGCGTCTGACCGTGTCTCCGTTCCGGCGCCCACGCCAGGACACCGCGCTGACCGAGGCCAAGGCCGCATGCCTCTACCCCAACAACGCCCGCATCGTGCGCGAGGCCCGCGCGCGCGGCTTTCACAACGCGCTGTCGCTGGATCTTGAGGATTTCGTGGCCGAAACGGCGTCGACCAATGTGTTCCTAGTCCGCGACGGCGTGGTTGAGACGCCCATCCCGAACGGCACGTTTCTGGCCGGTATCACGCGCGCGCGCACGCTGGCGCTGCTGCGCGGCGACGGCTGGGATGTGCGCGAAAGCCAGCTGACCGTGGCCGATTTCGCCGCGGCCGACGAGATATTCGTCACCGGCAACGCGTCGAAGATCCTGCCGGTGACGCGGTTCGAGGACCGCACCCTGCCCATCGGCCCGGCGGCGACGCGGGCGCGGGCACTATATTGGGATTACGCGCACGCGGTGCCGCGGGCGGCGGAGTGAGCCTGCCGGCAACGATGCGCGCGGTGGCGATCACCGCCCCGGGCGGGCCGGAGGTTCTGCGCCCCGTCGAGCGCCCCGTGCCGCGGCCGCGGGCGGGCGAGATTCTGATCCGGCTGACCGCCGCCGGGGTCAACCGCCCCGACGCGCTGCAACGCGCGGGGCTTTACGATCCGCCGCCCGATGCCTCCGATCTGCCGGGGTTGGAGGGGGCGGGCCATGTCGCCGCGGTTGGCGCTGGGGCCGAAGGCTGGCGCGAGGGCGATGCGGTCTGCGCGCTGTTGCCCGGCGGCGGCTATGCCGAGTACGCGACCGCGCCGGCGGGCCACGCGCTGCCGATCCCCGACGGGCTGTCGCTGGACCAGGCCGCTGCCTTGCCCGAAACCTTCTTCACGGTCTGGCACAACGTCTTCCAGCGCGGCCGGCTCAAGGCCGGAGAGCGGTTCCTGGTGCATGGCGGATCATCGGGCATCGGCACGACCGCAATCCAACTCGCGGCCCTGCGCGGGGCGCGCGTCTTCGCCACTGCCGGAACCGCAGAGAAGTGCCGCGCCTGTGCCGATCTGGGTGCCGAACGCGCCGTGAACTATCGCGAAGAGGATGTCGTGGCGGCCCTGCGCACCGCGGTCGGCAAGCCGGGGCTCGACGTCAGTCTCAACATGGTCGGCGGCGCGACGATTGCCGGCGATGTGCGGCTTCTGGCGCCCGAGGGGCGGCTGGTCATGATCGCCTTTCTGTCCGGGTCGGAGGTGACGCTGAACCTGGCCCCGGCGATGGTCAAGCGGTTGACGCTCACCGGGTCCACGCTGCGCCCGCAATCGATTGCCGCAAAGGCGGCAATCGCACGGGATCTGCGCTGTGAGATCTGGCCGCACCTGGCGGCCGGCCGGATCGCACCGGTGATGGATCGAAGCTTTGCGCTGGACCGGGCCGCCGACGCGCATGCGCGCATGGAAAGCTCTGCGCATATCGGCAAGATGATCCTGCGGATCAACTGACCGCGCGGGCGCGCCCTGCTGCGCGATATCCCGGCGCTGTTTGTTCCCCTGATACTCCGGACCGCCCCGACCTGGAAAACCGGTCGCAGGCGGATATGCGCGCGTATCCGGATGCTTTGAGCGTTCGGAAACCCCGCTCCCGGGCGGGCGGTGCACCAACCTGCCCGACGGGGGGGCGCGGTGCCGGAGGCCGCTGCCCGACCTACGATCGCCCGAAGACGGCGACCACAGGATGCAGACACCGGTTCTGCATGCCGCCCAGACGTGTCACCACAGCTGTGCCGGCGCTATTCCTTCTTGGCGGGCATCTCCACCGGACCGCCGTGCTCGGCCCAGGTCGAAAACCCCTCTTTCAGGTGAGCCGCCTCGAAGCCCATATCCTGCAGCGTCGCCACGGTCAGCGCCGACCGCCAGCCGGAGGCGCAGTGAAAGACGTATTTCTTTCCCTCCTGGGCGAATACCTCCTTGTGATAGGGGCTGTCGGGATCGACCCAGAATTCGACCATGCCGCGCGGCGCGTGCACGCTGCCGGGGATGTAACCGCCGCGCTGGCGTTCGCGCACATCGCGGATGTCGACCACGACGACGCGCGGGTCGTCCAACATCGCGATCAGCGTCTTGGTTTCGACCTCTTCGATGCGCGCGCGACTTTCGGCGACCATATCTGCGGCGGTTTTCTTAAGCGGCATGGGATCTCCCGTTCAATCGCGGCATCGGGCGCACATGCGAAACAGGTGTGTCGCATGTTGACGCCACCCGGGCGCGCGTTCACCCATTGTGGCACGCTGTGCATCGGGAAGATATGGGACTGGGAATGAGTGCCGCACCCCCCATTTCGCTTTGGGACATCTCGGCGCGGGAGCCCGATCACAGCGCGCCCATGACACGGGACGTGGCGGTCGAGGTCGCCATCGTCGGCGGCGGGTTCACCGGGCTTTCCACCGCGCTTCACTGTGCCGAACGGGGGCTGTCCGCGCATGTGCTGGAGGCGCGGCAGCTGGGTTTTGGCGGCTCTGGGCGCAGTGTCGGGCTGGTCAATGCCGGCGTCTGGCACCCGCCGGCCAAGGTGCGCAAGAAACTGGGCGATACCTACGGCCCGCGCTTTGTGGAAACCTTCGGGGCGGGGCCGGACTATGTTTTTGCGCTGATCGAAAAGCATCAGATCCGGTGCGAGGTTACCAAGACCGGCACCTTGCACGCGGCCCACGCGCCGGCGGGGTTCGATGATCTGCGGGCGCGGCACCGGGAATGGGTGCGGTTGGGTGCGCCTGTGGATTTGCTGGGCCCCGAGGACATGGCAACGGCCACCGGCACACGGGCCTTTTTCGGCGGTCTGCGGGATCACCGCGCCGGCACGATCAACCCGATGGGCTATTGCCGCGGTCTGGCCCGCGCGGCGCTTGGGGCTGGGGCAGGGATCAGCACCGGCGTGCGCGCCACCCGGCTGGCCCGCGACGGCGCCGGTTGGATCGTAGAGACCGATCACGGCGTGGTGCGGGCGAAATCGGTGATCCTGGCCACCAATGCCTATACCGATGATCTGTGGCCGGGGCTGAAGCGGGTCTTTACCGGGATCCACTATTTCCAATTGGCGACCGAACCGATGGCGGATGCGGTGGCGGCGATCCTGCCCGATCGGCAGGGGCTGTGGGATACCGGTAAGATCATGTTCTCGCTGCGCCGCGACATGGCGGACCGCCTGATCATCGGGTCGATGGGCACGGTCATCGGCGGTGCCGGGCGCGGTCTGTCGCAACGCTGGGCGCGCAAGAAGTTGCGGCGGCTGTTTCCCGATCTGGGGCCGGTGCGTTTTGCCGAGGCCTGGCACGGCCAGATCGCCATGACCCCCGACCATCTGCCGCGGATCTATCGGCTGGACGCAGGGCTTTTCACCGCCATCGGTTATAATGGCCGCGGCATCACCACCGGCACGCTCTTCGGTCGCGCGATGGCGGGGCTGCTGAGCGGCACGGACCCGGCCGATCTGCCGTTGCCGATAACCGATATGGCCACCGTGCCGGCGGCGCAGATCAAGGCGCGGCTCTGCCAGGCCGCGTTCACCGCAAACCAGATCCTCAAAAGCTTGTGAGCCGCTCCATTGCGCAATCCGGCGGCTTCGGGTTCATCTTGGCGGCGCGCTTGATGACGAGGAGCAAGACATGAGCACGGCACCCCTGGCATTGGTCACCGGCGGCGCACAAGGCATCGGCTTTGCCTGCGGCGCGGCGCTGAAGGAGGATGGCTACCAGGTCATCCTGTCGGATGTGAACACCGACGGATTGGCTGCGGCGGCAGCGGAACTGGGCGTGGCGGCGGAAGTCTGCGACATGGCCGATGCGGCGGCGATCCACGCGATGTTCGACCGGGTCGAGCGCGCGCACGGGCCGGTGGCGGCGCTGGTCAACAATGCCGGTATCGCCGAACCCGGCGATTTCCTGGATTACGACCTGGCGACTTTTGACAAGGTGATCGGCATCAATCTGCGCGGCGTGTTCGTGGCCATGCAGCGCGCGGCCAGGGCGATGGTCGTGGCGGGCATCGAGGGTGCCATCGTCAACATGTCGTCGATCAACGCGCAGGTGGCGATCCCGGCGATCCCGGCCTATTGCGCTTCCAAGGGCGGGGTGACGCAATTGACCAAGGTCGCCGCTCTGGCCCTGGCGCCAAAGAACATCCGCGTCAACGCGGTCGGTCCGGGTTCCATCGATACCGCGATGATGGCCGGGGTGAATGCGAACCCAGAGGCGTTTCGCATGGCGATGTCGCGCACGCCGCTGGGCCGCGCCGGCACCGCGCGGGAAATCGGCGACGTGGTCGCATTCCTCTGTTCGAAAAAGGCGAGCTATGTGACCGGAGAGACGATCTTTGTCGACGGCGGCCGTCTGGGTTTGAATTACGTGATGAGCGGCAGCTGACCCCGCAAAAAGGGGGTGCAAAGCCCGGCCTCGGCGCCGTGAGGTGACGAAGTGTCTTGCGATGCGGGTCGGGGCGGGTCGGGGCCACCATGGCCCGGTCGATACGATCGCCCCGAAAGCCGGATCGGGCCGAGGAGCGTCTGCCACAGCTCAGGGACGCCCGACGGCCTCCGGGACCGGATCGTCAACCGACGGCCCGCCGCCGGCGCCCTGCTGGCAGCGCCCGGCGATGCGCAGTCCCTAAGTGCAGTCCCTATGGCCCCCTCGCGGCGCGGTCGGGCATACGGTCGCCCGCACCCCTCCGGCCTCAGCGCAGGGGCAATACTTCGACGGTGTCGGCGCCGCAATCGCGCCGCACATCCGCGCCGCAGACCCGGGGCGCCAGATCGCGGGTGAGGCAGATGCGCACCTCGCGCAGGCGCCCGTCGCGGCAGGTCACGGTGACGCCGTCCGCGACCAGATCCGGGTTCGCCTCCAGGATCGCGGCCTCGACCACGGCCGGGGCCACGGCCAGAGGCCGCGGGATGGCGCGCAGCACGTCCGGCCGCTCAATGGCGGCAAAGGCGGCGCGCGCGTGCTCGAAATAGGCGGCCGCGCTCAGCCCAGAACAGCGCCCGTGCTTTTTCCACTGGTGCCAGGCCAGCCCGTCGCTGCCCATGATATCGACCATCGCCGCGGTTTGCCGGCGCGATGGGTCGCGCGCGCCCGTGCGACAGTAGGATGGCCAGCCGGTCTCGTATTGCGGCCAAAGCCCGTGCAGCACGAACCCGCGCGCCGCACCCGGCTCGCAGACCTCCGCCCGGCGCGCGTCGCCCTCGGCCGCACACCAGCCTGGGCTCCAACTGAGCGCAAGCACGTAATAGTCGAACGCGCCCGCCGGCTCGCCCTCGGCGCGCGCCACGCCTGCCGACAGCAGCAACGCGATAATCCATCGAAGCATCGCCAGCCCTTCCCCTTTTCGCCGCCACTCTCTATATACCGCGTTAATTCCCCCGAAAACGGACGATCCGGGCGCCACGCCCCCGCCACCGCCCGGGGGCATTTGGATGACGTTTGGAGATGCGCCCATGACCCTGCCGCTGATGCCCAAGGCCACCGCCGTCTGGCTTGTGGACAACACCACCCTAACCTTCAAACAGATCGCGGATTTCTGCGGTCTGCATGATCTTGAGGTGTCCGGCATCGCCGATGGCGAGGTCGGTCAGGGCATCAAGGGGTTCGATCCGATCGCCAACAACCAGTTGACCGCGGAAGAGATCAAGCGCGCCGAGGCCGATCCGCGGGCCAAGCTGCAATTGATGCACAACCCCGCGGCGGACGGAGAAAGCAAACGCCGCGGCCCGCGCTACACCCCGCTGAGCAAACGCCAAGACCGCCCCGCCGCGATCGCCTGGCTGGTGAAATTCCATCCGGAACTGACCGATGGGCAGATCTCCAAGCTGGTGGGGACGACCAAACCGACGATTCAGTCGATCCGCGACCGGTCCCACTGGAACATGCCCAATATCCAACCGGTCGACCCCGTGGCACTCGGCCTGACCAAGCAAGGGGAACTCGACGGCGCCGTGGCGAAGGCGGCGGCCAAGGCAGCCAAAGACGGAACGACGATGGACGACGAAGAGCGGCGCAAACTCGTCTCCACCGAACAGTCGCTGGCCATGGCCGACGAGCCGCGCATGCCCTCCAACATCGCCGGCTTCGAGACCTTCTCGCTGGGCAGCGGCAAGGATGACGAAGATGCGATGCCCGAGGTCGATGCCGACAGCCTCTTCAACCTGCCCGACGACAAGGACTGAGGGTGGCTCCGGATCCGGCGCGCCCGGCGCGGCCCACCCAGGCCAGCCTCGCACCGGTGTCACCGTCCCAAGCACCCACCCTGCCGCACCGGGCGCACCGCGCAGGTTTCTTCGGTCCTCAAGTATCCCCGCCGGAGGCCCCCGACCGCCCGAAGTGCTGCACGTGCCCCGGCAAATCCGACACTTGCCCCGGCGGCGGGCCCCGGAGACGGCGCAAGCCGGATCCGGGGGGTGTCACTTGGCCGCGAATCGCGGCCGCATTCGGGTCACCGGCTATGGGCGCGCGCGTCAGGATATGCTAAACAAACGCGAAAGCTCCGGCGATAACGGGGCGACCGGGCATGATTGAGGGTAGAGCGTTATGAAATCACTGGTTCTTGTCGTCTGCGCCGCACTGGCGCTTTCCGCCTGTTCGCGTGGCGAAAACCCCGGCGGTCTGTTCGGCGGCCTCGGCGGCGCAACCGGCATCGACGCCGCGGCGGGCGCGTCCGGCGGTACCGTCCTCGGCCCCGACGGTCAACCGATCGAGGTCAACTCGCTGGCCTATTTCAACCAGGTCATCGGCGACCGCGTTCTCTTCGCCGTCGATCAAAGCACGCTGACGCCGCAGGCGCAGGCGACGCTGGACCAACAGGCCGCGTGGCTCGTCCAGCGCCCCGGCGCGCAGATCGTGATCGAAGGCCATGCCGACGAACAGGGCACCCGCGAATACAACTTCCGCCTGTCTGCCCGCCGCGCCAGCGCGGTGCGCGACTACCTGGTGACCAAGGGCGTGTCCGATGGTCAACTGTCCACCACGCCGTTCGGCAAGGAACGGCCCGAGGCGGTGTGCTCCAACGAAAGCTGCTGGTCGCAGAACCGCCGCGCGGTCACCGTTGTCACCGGCGGGCTGGGCGTCTAGGCTCCCGCGCATGTGGAGTTGGGTTCGAGGGGGAGGTACGGCCTTGGCCGTAAGCGCGGCGGTGCTGATCGCATCGCCCGGTCTGGCGCAATCCGCCGACACGTCCCCGCCCGATGGCCAGATCCTGGCCGAGATCAGCGCGGAGATCAAAGGACTGCAGCGCCAGCTACAGGCCCTGTCGCAGGAACTGGTCGCCCCCGATCCGCTGTCCACCGGCATCGAGAACCCGGCGCCGTTGCGCGCCCGGGTCGAGGAAACCGCCGCCGAGGTCACCCGCCTTCAGGCCGCGCTTGAGGCCGCCGAACAGCGCATCGAGGCCGTCGTCGCCGATGGCAACAACCGCATCGGCGATCTGGAGTTTCGCCTGCTGGAACTCAGCGGTGGCGACTATGCCAACTACCAGGAACCGGCGCCGCTGGGCAGTCTGCCGGGTGCCGATCCCGGCGATCCGCAAAACCCGCAGGCCGCAGTGGCCTCCGCCGCCCCGGCACCTCCCGCCCCGCGTTCCGCCCCCGCCGAGGCGGGCGAAAGCGAGACGGCGACCCTGGGCCTGGATCCCGGGCTTTCCGCACCGGCCGCACCCGCCGCGCCCACGGGCGTTCCGGCAACCGAAGCCGAGGCCTTTCAGGCCGCGCTGGCCCGCTATCAGTCCGGCGACTATCAGGGCGCCGCACAAGACTTCGAAACCCTGCTCGACACCTATGCAAATGGCAGCCTGTCGGGCGAGGCGCTGTTCTGGCGGGGCGAGGCGCTGGCCGCTTTAGGTCAATGGAATCAAGCCGCTCGGTCTTATCTGAACAGCTTTTCCGGCGCGCCGCAGGGCGCCAAGGCGCCCGAGGCGCTGTACCGTTTGGGTGTCAGCCTGGCGCGGCTCGGCCAGACCGAGGAAGCCTGCCTGACGCTGGCGGAAGTGCCGCGACGCTATCAGACCATCCCGCAGACGCTGACGGATCAGATCGGGTCGGAAACCCGGGCCCTGGCCTGCCCCTGACCGCGCCCGGCGATGCGGAGCCGCTTCTGGCGCGCATGGCGCCAGTGCTGGAACGGCTGCCCGACGGGCCGATCTGCGTCGCCGTGTCGGGCGGGGGGGATTCCATCGCGCTGCTGGTGCTGCTGGCCGCCTGGGCCGGGCCTGAGCGGCTGACCGCGATCACCGTCGATCACAGACTGCGCCCGGGCTTCGCGGCAGAGGCCGAAGCCGCCGCCCGCGCGGCCGCTGCGTTGAGCGTGCCGCACCACGTTCTCGACTGGTCCGGCTGGGACGGGCAGGGCAACCTGCAGGATGCCGCGCGACGCGCCCGCCGGGATCTGCTGACCCAGGCGGCGCGCGCCGCCGGCGCGGCCACCGTTGCGCTGGGTCACACCGCCGACGATCAGGCGGAGACGTTGCTGATGCGGCTGGCGCGTGGCTCCGGCGTCTATGGGTTGGAGGCGATGGCGCCGGTTTCGACCCGGGGTGGGCTGATCAGGGCGCGCCCAATCCTGGGCATCGACCGCGAACCGCTGCGGGTGTTTCTGCGCGGGCGCGGTATCGCCTGGGCTGAAGACCCCTCCAACGCCGATCCGGCCTTTGAACGGGTTCGCATGCGCGAAACCTTGCCGATGTTGGCCAAGCTGGGCCTCACCGTTCCACGCTTGGCCGGGACCGCCGCGGCGCTGGCCCGTGCCGGCGATGTGGTTCGCGCGGAGGTTGAGCGATTGGCGCGCCGCGCCGCGCGACCCCACCCCGCCGGCTGGGTTGCCCTGGACCGCGCCGCGTTCGACGACGCGCTGCCCGAACTGCGGCTGCGATTGTTGGCCGAGACGCTGCGCTGGGTCGCGGCCGCCGACTACACCCCGCGTCTGGAGGCGTTGGAGGCGCTGGCCGGCCATCTGCGGACCGAGACGGGCAATCACACGCTTCACGGCTGTTTGATCCGCGCGGAGGCGCGGGCGATCCATGTCTTCCGCGAACCCGCGCGCTGCGGCCCGCCGGTGCCCGCCGGTGCGGTGTGGGATCGCCGGTGGGACACCGGCGCAGACCGCCCAGGGCTGACCGTCTCTGCCTTGGGACCAGAGCTTTCGCGTGTTCCGACGCCCGTGGATGCGGCGCTGCGCCGCGCCCTTTCCAGCACGCCGGCCTTTCGCGATGCCGATGGCGCGCTGATTGCCGCACCCTTTGCAATGCCCGTCAAAGGCTGCCATGCTGCGCTTTGGACCGGCACCGAGGGGTATTTCAGCCGGCTGACCTTACGTTGAAACCTTCCTAACCCCTCTTATGTAGATGTCGCACGAAAGGCACCGTCGCCACGCGGCGCCGTCATGGGAGATTTCCTGTTGGGCAACTCGAAAAACATCGCATTCTGGGTGATCGTCTTCGTCCTGGTGCTGGCACTCTTCAACGTATTCAGCAATGGCGGGCCGGCCTCTTCGGCCACCGACCGCAGCTACTCCGAATTCCTCGACCAGGTGGAGGCCGGGCAGGTCACCAGCGTCCAACTGGATGGTGAGAACATCACCTATTCGACCACTGACAATGGCCGCATGCGCACGATCCAGCCGCGCGGCTCTGATCCGCTGCCCGAGTTGCGCGCCGCAGGGGTGACCATCAACGCGGTGCCGCAGGAACAATCGGCCTTTATGGCGACGCTGGGTCTGTGGCTGCCCTTCCTGCTGCTGATCGGCGTCTGGATCTTCTTCATGAACCGCATGCAAGGCGGCGGCAAAGGCGGGGCCATGGGCTTTGGCAAGTCCAAGGCCAAGATGCTGACCGAGAAGTCTGGCAAGGTGACGTTCGACGACGTCGCTGGCATCGACGAGGCCAAGGAGGAGTTGGAGGAAATCGTCGAATTCCTGCGCGACCCGCAGAAGTTCAGCCGCCTGGGCGGCAAGATTCCGAAAGGTGCGTTGCTGGTGGGCCCGCCGGGCACGGGTAAGACCCTGCTGGCGCGCGCGATCGCGGGGGAGGCCGGGGTGCCCTTCTTCACCATTTCCGGCTCCGATTTCGTCGAGATGTTCGTGGGTGTCGGCGCGTCGCGTGTGCGCGACATGTTCGAACAGGCGAAGAAAAACGCGCCCTGTATCGTCTTCATCGACGAAATCGACGCGGTCGGCCGTCATCGTGGCGCCGGTTATGGCGGCGGCAATGACGAACGCGAACAGACGCTGAACCAGTTGCTGGTGGAAATGGACGGGTTCGAGGCCAACGAGGGTGTGATCCTGCTGGCCGCGACCAACCGGCCCGATGTGCTCGACCCCGCGTTGTTGCGGCCCGGGCGGTTCGACCGCCAGGTGCAGGTGACCAACCCGGATATCAACGGCCGCAAGAAGATCCTGGAAGTACACGCCCGCAAGGTGCCGCTGGGCCCGGATGTGGACCTGCGCATCATCGCCCGCGGCACGCCGGGCTTCTCCGGCGCCGATTTGGCGAACCTGGTCAACGAAAGCGCGTTGATGGCCGCGCGCACCGGCAAGCGGTTCGTGACCATGGAGGATTTCGAGAACGCCAAGGACAAGGTGATGATGGGCACCGAGCGGCGCTCGATGGTGATGACCGACGAAGAGCGCAAGCTGACCGCTTATCACGAGGCGGGCCATGCGATTGTGGGCCTGAACGTGCCGCAGCACGATCCGATCCACAAAGCCACGATCATCCCCCGCGGCCGCGCCCTGGGCCTGGTGCTGAGCCTGCCGGAGCGGGACCAGCTTTCGGTGACCAAGACCAAGTACAAGTCGCAGATCGCGATGGCGATGGGCGGCAAGGTGGCAGAGGAGCTGACCTTTGGGCCTGACAATGTGACCTCGGGCGCTGCGTCTGACATTCAGCAGGTGACGCGGATCGCACGCGCCATGGTGACCCGGTTCGGGATGTCCAAGGAGTTGGGCAACATCGACTACGCCAACGAGCAGTTCAGTTATCTGGGCCCGCAGCAGGGTGCCGTGAATGCCGGCCCCGACACGCACGAGGCCATCGATCAGGAGGTGCGCGGGCTGGTCGACGAGGGCTACGAGACCGCGAAACGCATCCTGACCGAAAAAGCCGACGACCTGCAGCGTCTGGCAGAGGGTCTGTTGGAGTACGAGACATTGACCGGGCCCGAGATCATGAAGGTGATCAATGGCGAGCCGCTGAACCGCGGCTCCGACGAGGACGACCCCCGCGCGGACAGTGGGACGCCCGGCATCGTCGCGATCCCGAAAACCGGCCGCCCGCGGCGCAACAAGCCCAGCGGTGATATGGAGCCGGAGCCCACCTGATCGGGCGTTCGGGTTCGGATATCCCGTGCAGCGGGGGCCAGCCCCCGCGCCCCCGGGAGTATTTTTGGAACAAAGAAGCCGGGTTGCGGGCAGCGCGTTTGTTGTCCGCGACACTCGTGCGGCGGGCCCCGTTTACGGCGCACGCCGGAAATGGGGGTTCCTTCTTGGCCCGGAACGGGCCGCCGCGTTCCGACACGTGGCGCCGATCGGCCACGCGGGTTTCGTTTTGGAAACGCAGGAGTGTCGCGGCGAGACCGCCGGGTCGATTTTCCGCTTCCCGGTGTCGGAAACGGCCTCCTAAACCGCGCCGCTTCCCGGTTAGCTGTCCCGGCCCGATCCCCGCGCCAGAGGAGTGGCCCGCATGGCTGCCAAATCCGATATCGAAATTGCCCGCGCCGCCGAAAAGCGCCCGATCCAAGAGATCGGCGCGAAGCTCGACATCCCGCCAGAGGCGCTGATCCCTTTCGGCCATGACAAGGCCAAGGTGGCACAAGACTTCATCGCCGGACGCAAGGGCGCGGAACAGGGCAAGCTGATCCTTGTGTCGGCGATCAACCCGACCCCGGCCGGCGAGGGCAAGACGACGACCACCGTGGGCCTGGGCGACGGGCTGGCGCGGCTGGGAAAGCGCACCGCCATCTGCATCCGCGAGGCATCGCTTGGCCCCTGTTTCGGCATGAAGGGTGGTGCCGCGGGCGGGGGCTTTGCGCAGGTCGTGCCGATGGAGGACATGAACCTTCATTTCACCGGCGATTTTCACGCCATCACCGCCGCGCATAATCTGCTGAGTGCGATGATCGACAACCATATCTACTGGGGCAACGCCCTGGCCATCGACCAGCGCCGCGTCACCTGGCGCCGGGTGATGGACATGAACGACCGCGCGCTGCGCGATATCGTGACCAGTCTGGGCGGTGTGGCGAATGGTTTCCCGCGCCAGGCTGGGTTCGACATTACTGTCGCCTCCGAGGTGATGGCGATCCTCTGCCTGTCCACTGATCTTGCCGATCTGCAGGCGCGGCTTGGGGCGATCATCATCGGCTACACCCGCGAGCGCACGCCCGTCTATGCCCGTGACATAAAGGCGGATGGTGCAATGACGGTGTTGCTGCAGCAGGCGTTGCAGCCCAATCTGGTCCAGACCCTGGAACACACGCCCGCCTTTGTGCATGGTGGACCCTTCGCCAATATCGCCCATGGCTGCAACTCGGTGATCGCCACCAAGACCGCGCTGAGCCTGGCCGATTACGTGGTCACCGAAGCCGGTTTCGGCGCCGATCTGGGGGCCGAGAAGTTCATGAACATCAAATGCCGCAAGGCCGGGCTGGCGCCCGATGCCGTGGTGCTGGTCGCCACGGTGCGCGCGATGAAGATGAACGGCGGTGTGGCCAAGGCCGACCTGGCCGCAGAGAATGTAGCCGCCGTGGAGGCCGGTTGCGCCAATCTGGGCCGGCATATCGAAAACGTGAAATCGTTCGGCGTGCCGGTGGTGGTGGGGATCAACCATTTCACCGGGGATACCGATGCGGAAGTGAACGCAATCAAGGACTTCGTGGCCGCTCAGGGTGCGGAAGCCGTGGTCTGCCGGCACTGGGCGGAGGGGTCCGCGGGCATCGTGGACCTGGCCGAGCGCGTGGTCGATCTGGCCGAGAGCGGCGCGGCGCAGTTCGCGCCGCTCTACCCCGACGACATGGGGCTGTTCGAGAAGATCGAGACCATCGCCAAGCGGATCTATCGCGCCGACGAGGTTCTTGCGGACAAGAAGATCCGCGACCAGTTGCGCGCCTGGGAAGCGGAGGGCTATGGCGATCTGCCAGTCTGCATGGCCAAGACGCAGTACAGTTTCTCCACCGACCCCAACCTGCGTGGCGCGCCGGTGGGCCATTCGGTGCCGATCCGCGAGGTGCGGTTGAGCGCGGGGGCCGGGTTCGTGGTGGCGATCTGCGGGGAGATCATGACCATGCCGGGGCTGCCGCGGGTGCCCTCGGCCGAGGCGATCGGGCTGAACGAGATGGGGCAGATCGATGGGCTGTTCTGACCGAAAAACGCCTGCCAGCATGCGTATGGCATGCGTATGGCATGCGTATGGCAGGTTTTCGCCGCCGGGCACGCGCGCATGAGCGCCCGGGTCATCGACGGCAAGGCGTTCGCGGCCGGTCTGCGGGCCCGGATCGGCGCGGAGGTCGCGGCGCTGCGGGCCGCTCATGGTGTCACGCCGGGGCTGGCCGTGGTGCTGGTCGGCGAAGATCCGGCGAGCCAGGTCTATGTCCGCAACAAGGGCGTGGCGACGCGCGAGGCCGGCATGGCCTCTTTCGAGCATCGCCTGGATGCGGGGACCACGGAGGCTGATCTGCTGGCGCTGATCGCGCGGCTGAACGCCGACCCGGGCGTCCATGGGATCCTGTGCCAACTGCCGCTGCCGCCGCAGATCGACGCCGACCGGGTGCTGGCGGCGATCGCGCCGGAAAAGGACGTGGACGGATTTCACGTCACCAATGTCGGGCTGCTGGCGACGGGGCAGGCGGCGCTTGTGCCGTGCACGCCGCTGGGCTGTCTGATGCTGTTGCGCGACACGCTGGGCGATCTGACCGGGGCCGAGGCGGTGGTCGTGGGCCGGTCGAACATCGTCGGCAAGCCGATGGCGCAGCTTTTGCTGCGCGACAGCTGCACGGTGACGGTGGCGCATTCGCGGACGCAAGGATTGCCCGCCGTCGCGCGGCGAGCGGATATTCTGGTGGCCGCGGTCGGGCGGCCGCAAATGATCGGCGCGGATTGGGTGAAACCCGGCGCCGCGGTGATCGATGTGGGCATCAACCGCGTGCCGGCGCCCGAGCGCGGTGCGGGCAAGACGCGGCTGGTGGGCGATGTGGATTTCGACGCCGTGACGCCGGTGGCCGGCGCGATCACGCCGGTGCCGGGGGGCGTGGGGCCGATGACCATCGCCTGCCTTCTGGCCAACACGCTGACCGCCTGCTGCCGCAGTGTCGGCGCGCCGGTGCCCGAGGGGCTGACCGCCTGATCGGTAACCTGGCGGCGGCCCGTTGCGGGCCAGGTTTTTCTCCCCATCTTCGGCTTGCGCCTGCGATGGGGCCCGCCGCGTCGGGCTGGTGTCTCGCTTGTCTTTGCGACCCTGTGTTTGTGGTGGGTCAGAGGACTTTTCGCTGAGAGGACCAGCCTGGGGGCCGGTCTGACTTGAGCGTGTCGCACCGGCGGGATCCGTCAAGGACGGGCCCGCTGGCGCGGGTCGCTAGCGCGATCCTTGACCGATCCCGCCGGCGCTAGGTCAGACGGGTCGAGGACGCGCGGGTTGCTGGCGTGGCTTCTGGCCGGTCCGGGCGCCGTGCTGTGTTCGGCGCGCCGCGCATGTGCGGTTGCTGGTGCGATCCTCGGCCGATGCCGGCGCCGGCTTGGGTGGTCAGGCGGTGGCGCGGGTGGCGAGTGGAACCGGCGCGGCGGTGGTGCCGGTGAGGATGCAGAGCGCGTCTTCGCCAAACAGCGTGCGGATGGGCCCGGAGGTGCAGGTCAGACCGCCCGTGTAGGCCCCGAAGGCGGGCAGGATGGCGCGGGTTTCGTCCGTGACGAAACAGGGGCGGGAGATCAGGCCGGCGCGGGTCGGCAGGCGCATCTTTGGGTGATAGTGGCCAGAAATCTCACCCGCTTCGGCGCGCGGGCGGGCGATGTGGCGGAAGGTGAGCGGGCCGCGGGCGACCTCTTCCATATGGCTGCCGCCCAGATCGGGCAGGTCGGGGTCGTGATTGCCCGCAACCCAGATCCAGCGGCGCCCCGCCATCAGCCCGGCCAGTGCGATGCGAGCGGGTTCGCCCAGTTGGCGCGCAGCTTCCGCATCATCGAAACTGTCGCCGAGGCAAATCACCGTGCGCGGGCTGAGCGTGTCGATCTCCGACGTCAGCCGGGCGATTGTTTCCCGGGTCTCGTAGGGCGGGAGAAGCGTGCCGCCGCGCCGCGCGAGCCGTTCGGACTTGCCCAGATGTAGATCGGCGACGGTGAGAATCCCGGCCTCTGGCCACCACAACGCGCCGCTCGGCAGAGCGAGTAGCGATACACCGGCGACCGTGAACTGAAACCCTGAGCCCTGCGCTGTCATGGCTGATACAAAACAGGAACAGATGGCGTTTGGCAACAGGCCGTTACGCTGCGATCTTGCGGTGTGGCGCGCAAGGCGCAACGGGCGCTTTGGCCGCGGACGCTTGGGGGCCGTCACCAATGCGCCCCGGCCTTTGAGCCGGGGCCTCTGCGCGGCCCAGCTTCAATAATTTAAGCAAAATCCTAGGATCAGATTGTTTCGATCTGATCCGTTTTTGCTCTAGGCGAGACCAGCCTCTGCCATGAGCTTTTGGGTTTCCTCCTCCAGCGCGGTGTCCTGGGCCATGCCCCTGATCGGAACGCGGCCCAATTCTAGCAGCAGCGGCGCGGCGAGCGGCGTGACATGCGGCGCTGCGACCCGGTCGATACGGCCCTGGATACGCGCCAGCATGGCTTCGATCCGGCCGTAATCGACCAGGCCGCGGGCGGCCTCGTCGCGAGTGATCTGCAGCATCAGGTGATCGGGGTCGTATTTGCGCAGCGTGTCATAGAGGATGTCGGAGGAAAACGTCGCCTGCCGCCCGGTCTTGCGTCTGCCGGGCAGGTTGCGTTCGATCAGCCCCGCGATGATGGCCGCGTTGCGAAAGGTACGCTTCATGACCGCGTTTTCGCCCAGCCAGGTTTCCAGCCCCGCCGCCAGATTGTCGGGGCTGAGCAGGGGGGCGGGGTCGTCGACCCGTTCGAGGCTCCAGATCAGCAGCGCGTAATCGTTCGCGACGAAGCCGATGGGGCCGAGCGCTGCCTCCTCCATGCGGCGGGTCAGCAACAGACCCAGCGTTTGGTTCGCGTTGCGCCCGGCAAACGTATAGAGCGCCAGATAGGCGCGGTCGCCGCGCCAGAAGGTTTCCGCCAGCAGCCGGTCGGGCCGGGGCAGGGCGGAGATGTCGCGCTGCAGCCGCAGCCAGTCGGCGGTGTGATCGGGCAGCTTTTCCCAGGCGGCGGGGTCGGCAAGCATGTCGATCACCCGGTGCGACAGTTCCAGCGAGGTCGACATCTTTATGCCGGAGAAAACCGCGATCATCGGCTCGCGCGTGCCCTGGCGCGAGACCTCGACCGTCATGTCGCGCAGCCCCTCGTAGCGCACGGTCTGGCCGCCGATCAGAAAGCTGTCGCCGGGCCTGAGGGTCGCGGCGAAGGCCTCCTCCACCTCGCCGAGCGGCGCGCCCCCGCGCCCGCGCAGGCGCACGGCGAGGGTTTCGACCTCGGTGATGGTGCCGATGTTCATGCGGATCGCACGGGCGGCGCGGGGGTCGCGCAGAACCCAGGCCCCATCTTGTTCGCGCAGGCGTTGCCAGCGGTCATAGGCGCGCAGGGCATAGCCGCCGGTGGCGCAGAAATCGAGGCAGCGGTCGAAATCGATCCGGGTCAAGCTGCGATAGGGGCCGGCGGCGCGAACCTCTGCATAAAGCGCGTCGGGCTCGATGGGTGCGGCGCAGGCGCAGAGCAGGATATGCTGGCAGAGCACGTCCAGCGGGCCGCCGCGGGGCGTATCGGCGTCGAGGTCGCGTTGCTGCACCGCGTCCAGCGCGGCGCGGCATTCGATGACCTCGAACCGGTTGGCGGGCACGATCAGCGCGCGCGACGGCGTGTCATAGCGGTGATTGGCGCGCCCGATCCGCTGGACCAGGCGTTTGACGTGTTTGGGCGCGCCGATCTGGATGATCAGATCGACATCGCCCCAGTCGATGCCCAGATCGAGCGTGCCGGTGCAGACGATGGCCTTGAGTTCGCCCGCGACCATCGCGGCCTCCACCTTTTGGCGGGCTTCGCGGGCCAGCGAGCCGTGGTGGATGGCGATGGGCAAATCGTCATGGTTGACGGCCCAGAGCGCGCGGAAGAACAGTTCCGCCTGGGCGCGGGTGTTGATGAAGACCAGCGTGGTGCGGGCGGCGCGGATCGCCTCCATCACCTGGGGCGCGGCATAGCGGCCGCCGGCGCCGGCCCAGGGCGGCGGATCCTCGGTTTCCAGCAGCCGGATGTCGGGGTCGGGGCCGGGATCGGCGTGGACGATGCCCGCCGGGCTGCCGGCGGAGAGATAGGCCGCGATGCGCGCCGGATCGTCGACGGTGGCCGACAGGCCGACGCGGCGCAGGCCCGGACGCAAGGCCTGGATGCGGGACAGCGCCAGCATGAGTTGGTCGCCGCGTTTGCTGTCGGCGAGCGCGTGGATTTCGTCGACGATTACCCGTTCCAGACCGGCGAAGATACGCGGAGCGTCCTCGTAGGAAGTCAGAAGCGCCAGGCTTTCGGGCGTGGTCAGCAGGATCTGCGGCGGGTCGACGCGCTGGCGGGCACGCATGGATTGGGAGGTGTCGCCGGTGCGATCCTCGATACGGATGTCCAGGTTCAACTCCCGCGCCGGGACGTCGAGGTTGCGCCGGATATCCGCCGCCAGCGCCTTGAGCGGCGAGACATAGAGCGTGTGCAGCCCGGTATGCGGCGCCTGGCTGAGCGCGGTCAGCGTGGGCAGAAAGCCCGCCAGCGTCTTGCCGCCGCCGGTGGGCGCGACCAGCAGCGTGGCGGGGTCGGCGGCGCGGCGCAGCAGGTCCAACTGGTGCGGATGCGGCGCCCAGCCGCGGGCGGCGAACCAGTCGGTCAGGGCGGGCGGCAGCAGCGGTGGCGCAGTGTCGGGCATGGAGCGCAGATGGCGCGGCGGCGGCGGATTGGCAAGGCGCTGCTGCCTGGCGAGGTGCCGTGCGGCCCGGGCGGGGCGTGTTCCGGGCCTGACCCGGAACCTCTGGGCCGCGGGGGTCAGTCGGTCAGCGTGCGGGGGATGGTCCAGGCTTTCAGGGTCGCGGGCGTGGCGAGCGCGGCCTCCCAATCGTCGGCGTCCCATTGCGCGACGATGGTGGCGCCGGTGGGAAAGCGCGCCAGATTGGCCGGCAGATCGGTGCCGCGCAGCACATGGCTGGCGAGCGCGGCAAAGGCGGGATTGTGGCCGATGGCCAGGATGATCGGCTGCTCTTTGGCGGCCAGCAGGGTCATGTAGCTCGCCGGCACGGCGTTGTAGAGCGTGTCAAGAAAGGTGACCGGCGTGTCACCTTCCAGCGCCAGCCCGTCCCAGGTCTGCCGGGTGCGCTGGGCCGAGGACACCAACGCCGCGTCGGGCAGGTGCCCGCCGGCGCGCAGCCAATCGCCCAGCGCCACCGCGCTGCGCCGGCCGCGCTCGGTCAGGCCGCGGTCATGGTCGCGCTGGCCGATGGCGGGCGGTTCTGCCTTGGCGTGGCGCATCAGGATCAGCGTGCGCATGGGCGGTCCCCTTTTCGCTGGAGCAAAAACGGTTCTGATTGAAACAATCAGAACCCAGGATTTTGCTCAATGTATAGAATCTGGACCGAAATCCTTTTTCAGACTGATTCAGTCTAAAACGTTTTCGGTCTAAAGCCGGATAATGGTGCCGGCGCCGTGTTCGGTGAACAACTCCAACAGGCAGGCATGCGGCGCCCGCCCGTCCAGGATCACCACCGCGCGGGCGCCGCCTTCCAGGGCGGCCAGCGCGGTTTCCGTCTTTGGGATCATGCCGCCGGCGATCACGCCGGTGGCGGTCAGCCCGCGCACATCGTCCGCGGTCAGATCGGTCAGGACCGCGCCGTCGGCGTCCTTGACGCCTTCGATATCGGTCAAAAGCAGCAACCGGTCGGCATGCATCGCGGCCGCGATGGCGCCGGCGGCGGTGTCGCCGTTGACGTTCAGCGTTTCGCCGCCGCGGCCGACGCCCAGCGGCGCGACGACGGGGATGAAGTCGCTTTCCAGAAACGTGCGCAGCACCGCCGGATCGACGCGCGCGGGCTGGCCGACATGGCCCAGATCGGCGCCGTCCGGCCCGGTGGCGCGGTCGCATTGCAGCAGATGCGCATCCGTGCCCGACAGCCCCACGGCGCGGCCCCCCTGGCGGTTCAACGCGCGGACGATGCGTTTGTTGACGCTGCCGGACAGCACCATTTCCACCACGTCGATGGCGGCGGCGTCGGTCACCCGCTTGCCGCCCACGAACCGGCTTTCGATGCCCAACCGGTCGAGCATGCCGTCGATCATCGGCCCGCCGCCATGCACCAGAACCGGGTTCACGTTGCATTGCTTCATCAGCACGATGTCGCGGGCGAACCGGTCCATCGCGGCATCGTCGCCCATGGCGTGCCCGCCGATCTTGATGACCACCGTCGCGCCGTCATAGCGCTGCAGATAGGGCAGCGCCTCGCTGAGTGTGCGGGCGGTGGCGATCCAGTCGCGGGTCGGCGCGGTGGGTTTGTCCATGTCGGTGCCCCCCGGGGGTCTGCAAATGGCGGCGGTTTAGCTAGTATCGCCGCGCGGTGCCATCGAAAAGGGAGCCTGCGCCATGCGGCTGGTTTTAGCGATCTCGTGTCTGGCCTGGGTCGCAGGCTGCGCGCCGCCGGTTCTGGACCCGGCGGCGAAGGCGGCGCAATGCCGGACGCTGTTCAAGCGGTTGGATCAGCAGTTGAAGGTGGAGCCGAACCTGGTTTTCATCCGCGATGTCGTGCCGGGCCTGCCGCGCACCGTGCCCGGGCCGGTGGCGGCGGAGAACGCGCTGCTACAGTTCGATTGCATCACCCGGCCGGGCGATGTGCCGGTGGCGACGACCGTGGATGTGACCGGGCTGGAAAACCCCGGCGGCACCACGCCCGCGCCGCGCGAGTTTCTGCATGTGGGGATCGTGACGTCGAACCGGATCGAGGGAGAGTTTCGCCAGGTGGCCAATGCGCTGGGCTATTCGGTCGTGGTGCGCGCCGCGCCGCGCACCGGGCGGCGGATCTTCATGGGGCCGTTCCGCACGGTGGAAAGCAAACGCGGCGCTCAGGCGCTGGCGGTGCGGTTGGGCTATCCCAGCACCTATTTCCTGGTCAACGAGCCATAAGCGCGATTTCGGCCCGCAGCACGTCGATGCCTGTGCCTTTTTCGGACGAGGTCAGGATCAGTTCCGGAAAGGCCGCCGCATGCGCGCGCAGTGTGGTGCGGGTGCGGTCGATGGCATCGTCCAAGGCGGCGGTCTTGGGTTTGTCGGCCTTGGTGAGGACGACCTGAAAGGTGACCGCGGCGGCATCGAGCAGCGCCATGATTTCCTGGTCCACGGGTTTCGGCCCATGGCGGCTGTCGATCAGCAGAAACGCCCGACGCAACGCGGCCCGGCCCGACAGATAGGCGCGCATCAGGCTTTGCCAGCGCGCGACGACGGGCACCGGCGCGTTGGCGAAGCCATAGCCCGGCAGATCGACCAGATAGATCGGCCCGCAGGTGAAGAAGTTGACCTCTTGCGTGCGGCCGGGTGTGTTGGAGGCACGCGCGAGCGCCCGCCGGCCGGTCAGCGCGTTGATCAGCGAGGACTTGCCCACATTGGACCGGCCGGCGAAACAGACCTCTGCCCGGTCGCCCGGCGGCAGGCCGTCCATGTCGACCACGCCCTTTAGAAACGCGGTTTCCTGCGCAAACAGCTTGCGTCCGGCCTCGCGCGCCGGGGCGTCGGGGTCGGCCAAGGGAAAGGGCAGGCTCATGGCCGGGCGGCGGTCAGGGCCGCAAGGTCGGTGGCACGAATGGCGGGCAGGGCTGCGGTGATCGCGTTCAGCGGCCAGTCCCACCAGGCCAGATCCAGCAGCGCAGCGATGGTGGCGTCGTCAAAGCGATGGCGGACGATGCGCGCGGGGTTGCCCGCGACGACGGCGAAGGGCGGCACGTCTTGGCTGACCACCGCGCGCGCGGCGACGATCGCGCCGGGGCCGATGGTCAGCCCGGGCATGATCAGCGCCTGCATCCCGCACCAGACGTCCGCCCCGATCACGGTGTCGCCGCGCCCGGCGGCGGCATAGCGCGCCGGATCAAAGGACGCGCCCCAGGCGCCGCCGAAGATATCGAAGGGGAAGGTGGAGAACCCGTCCATCGCGTGCGCGGCGCCATTCATGACGATGGTGGTCCCGGTGGCGAGCGCGCAAAACGGGCCGATGGTCAGGTGATCGCCCATGAAATCATGGTGATGCAGCACGTTGCGGTCGAAAAACGCGGTGGCGTCATCGGGGTCGTCGTAATAGGCGAAATGCCCGACGGTGACGTTCTTGCGGCCCGCGGCCAGCGGTTGCAGGGCGACGACGCGCGGATGGTCGGGCAGGGGGTGGAGCCGCGTCGGGTCCGGCGCGGTCATTGCACCGCGACGGGGTCGCCCACTGCGATCCGCCCGCCGGTTTCGGCCACGGCATAGACGCCGAAATCACGCTCGCCCAGGGTCTCCTCCAGGATGCCCAGCATGTCGGTATCGGGCTGGCCGGTTTCCGGGTTGGCATGGGTCGCCAGACAGCGGGTGATGCGTTCGCGCACCTCGAAGACGACGCCGCCGATCAGCAGGCGATTGCCGACCCATTCCCACTCCTCCCACGGATCGGCGAAATCGACCCAGATGTTGCCGCGGAAGCGGCGCGGGTCGAGGCTGCGACCGGCGCGGCCTTCCAACACCCGAAGCGAGGCGTAGTTGAGGATGGAGACCGACGGGAAGGGCGCATCGGTCATGCCCTGCTGGGTGGCCTTGATCACCTGCGACGGCTGGGCCCGGTTCGGGTCGCAAAGCGGGCGGACCCAGTCGATCAGCCGCTGCGGGTCGCCGTCGGGATTCAGGCGCAGATCGGGCCGGTCGGGATGCGACAGCGTCACGGTGTCGGCCTCGGTTTTCGCGGTGATCGCCATCAGTTGCGCGGATTTTGCGCCGCGGATGAAGTTGGCGCAGCGGTTCCAACCCTCGGTCAGTTTGGCGGCTTCGTGCGCGACCGCCCAAAGCCGGTCGCCCGGCAGGGTCTGACCGGCACGGACATCGGTGGCGGGCAGTTCCTCGGCACCGACGCCTTTGATCGGGTGGCGATAGAGCCGGGCGATTTCCGCCATGTCTATTCCGCCTGCTTGTCGCGGCGGAACCCGGCGAGGATATTGCCGAAGACGTTCGGCTTCACGCCCTGGCTGCGCATGATCAGGTATTGCTGCAGGAAGGTGATGATGTTGTTGGCGGTCCAGTAGAGCACCAGCCCACTGGCGAACGTGCCCAGCATGAACATGAATACCCACGGCATCCAGGCAAAGATCATCGCCTGCGTCTTGTCGGTGGGGGCGGGGTTCAGCTTTTGCTGCATCCACATCGTGACCCCCATCAGGATCGGCAGGATCCCGATGGAAAAGATCGCGAACAAGCTTTCGGGCCCCGGCGTGCCCCAGGGCAGCAGGCCGAAGAGGTTCAGGAATGAACTGGGATCGGGGGCGCTGAGGTCGCGGATCCAGCCGAAAAAGGGCGCGTGGCGCAGCTCGATGGTCACGAAAATGACCTTGTAGAGCGAGAAAAAGATGGGGATCTGTACAAGGATCGGCAGACAGCCCGAAGCCGGGTTGACCTTTTCCTTCTTGTAGAGCGCCATCATCTCTTGCTGCAGCTTGGTGCGGTCGTCGCCGGCGCGTTCCTTGATCTTCTCCATCTCTGGCTGCAGCGCCTTCATCTTGGACATCGAGACGTAGGATTTATAGGCCAGCGGGAACAGGATCGCCTTGATGATCAGCGTCAGCGCCAGGATCGCCCAGCCCATATTGCCGATCAGCAGATTGAGGTAGTGCAGCGCGATGAAGATCGGCTTGGTCAGGAAATAGAACCAGCCCCAATCGATCGCGTCGACGAATTGGTCGAAGCCCAGCGCTTCCTCGTAGTCGCGGATGACCTCCCATTCCTTGGCGCCGGCGAAAACGTAGCTGGTGACCTCGTGGCTGGTGCCGCTTTCGACCTCCACCCAGGGCAGGCGCATGTCGGTTTGATAGATGTCGGATCCGGGCGTGTGTTTGGCGACCGCGGTAAACGGGCGTTCGGGGCCCGGCATGAGCGTGGCCATCCAGTAGTGGTCGGTGAAGCCCACCCAGCCATTGTCGGCCACCTCGGTCACCTGGGCCGCAGCGCGTTCGGTGGCGTTCTGGTCGTAGTCGCGGATGCCGCCATAGCCGTCTTCGGTCAACTCGCCATCGGCGGCCTGGATCAGCCCCTCGTGCAGGACGAAAAAGCCCACCGTGTCGGGCTGACCCTCGCGCGCGATGATGCCATAGGGGCGCAGCCGCGCGGTCTGGCCGGAGATGTTCTGGACCGCCTGCGTGATCGTGAAAAGGTAGTTTTCGTCGATGCTGATGGTGCGGGTGAAGCGCAGGCCCGCGCCGTTGTCCCAGACCAGGCGCAGGCGGCCGCTTTCGCTGAGCCCGGTGCTGCCGTCGACCTGCCATTCGGTGTTTGGACCCGGCACCCGGTCGGGCGCCAGCCCGCCGCCCGCGGTCCAGCCGTGCAGGGCGTAATAGGCATCCGGCGCGCCGGCGGGGCTGAACAGGGTCACGATCTCTGCGTCGTCTTGCGTCGAGACGCGGTAATCCGTGAGTTTCAGGTCGTCTATGCGCCCGCCGGTGAGCGAGATCGAGCCGCTGAGCCGGGGGGTTTCCACCGGGATGCGCGTGCTTGCAGCCATCGCCGCGTCGCGCGTGGCGCCCGGGGCGGTCAGGCTGGCCGGCGCCCCCGCGGTCGCGGTCGGGTCGGTGGCGGTTGGGGCCAGGTCGCCGGTGTCGCTGCTGGCGGTGGTTTGCGGCGGCGGCGCGTTCGGGTCGGTGGTCGGCGGCGGGAACAGCAGGAACCAGACCAGGATCACCAAAAAGCTGAGCGCGGTGGCCAGGATCAAATTCTTGTTCTGGTCATCCATTCCGCGCCTCGCGCCCCGTCAGTAAAGCCACCGCCATCAACAAGCCCAGAGCCCAAAGGTCAAGGGCCCAGCCCAAGCCGCGGCTGCCGGGGCATCGCCTGGCCGTTGATGTAGGCAGCGTAAAGCCGGGCACAACCGGGCGGGCGGCGTGGCGGGTGCGACGGTTGGTCGGCGACAGGGCGTGGGGTGTCGGGTGCGGGTGGCGAGGTCTGCCGGCTGTCGGTTTCGACCGGCGGTGCGGTTGGGAGCCGACGCGCCGGTGGGCGGTCGACCCCGCCGCGGGGGGCGTCGCGGTCACCGGAGCGGACGGTGCCACAGTGGCCGGCACGGCGCCGCGGCGGCTGCCGCCGCGGTGGTCGCGACGGCTGCTGCCGCGGTCGCGGCGACGATACCGGAACGGGCGCTGCCGGATGGGCGGCGCCACAGTCGCCGGTCGGCGGCGAAGCGGGCGCCGCCGCACTCAGCCGAAGGGCGCCAAAACGATACCGGAACGGGCGCTGCCGGATGAGCGGCGCCGCAGTCGCCGGTCGGCATCGAAGCGGGCGCCGCCGCACTTAGCCGAAGTGGCGCCACAACGATACCGGAACGGGCGCTGCCAGATGGGCGGCGCCACAGTCGCCGGTCGGCACCGAAGCGGGCGCCGTCGCACTCAGCCGAAGCGGCGCCGCGGCCGGCTGGTCCGAGAATTGCGCGCCGCCAGGCGGGCTGCCGGTCAGGCGGAAGCGATCGCTGCGCCGGTCCAGATGTGTGGACGGTGGTTTTCGATCCAGCCAAAGGTCTGGTCCAGCGGCATCGGGCGCGCAATGCGGAAGCCTTGGACATGGCCACAGCCGATGCCGGCCAGAAACGCCATTTCGTCATCCGTCTCCACCCCTTCGGCCAGGGTGGAGACATGCAGACCGCCCGCCATGCGCACCATGGTGGTGACCAGTGTCGCCTGTTCGGGGCGCTGGTGCAGGGCGGTGATGAAACTGCGGTCGATCTTGACGCGCTTGGCATGGAACCGTCGGATCCCGTTGATCGAGGCGCTGCCGGTTCCGAAATCGTCCAGGTCGATCCGCACACCCAAGGATGACAGCCCGGCCAGGTTGCGCAGGATCGGGTCATCGTCATGGGGTGCGTGTACGTTTTCCAAGACCTCCAGACACAGCCGTTCGGGCGGCAGATCGAAGCGGTCCAACTCCCACTGGATCAGATCGACCAGACGCGGGTTGCTGAGATGCGACTGTGCCATGTTGATGCCGATATTGGGCACAGAAAACCCGCGCGCGTCCCAGGCGCGCAACGCTTCCAGCCCCTGACGCAGAATCGCCTCGCCCAAGGGTTCGTCCAGCCCGGTTTCCTTCGCCAGCGGCAGGAACGCACCGGGGCTCAACTCCCCGCGTACGGGGTGGCGCCAGCGCGCCAGCGCCTCGAACCCCGAAATCGCGCCGGTGCTGAGATCCAGTTGCGGCTGCAGCGCGGCATAGATCTCTCCGCCCGCGATGCCGCTGCGCAATTCAGAGCCCAGGCGGCGGTCGCGCACGAAATCACGCCGAATCTCCGGCGAGTAGACGGCGCGCCCCTCGGCGGAGCCGCGCGCCGCGCGCAGCGCCAGCCGGGCATCGTCCACGGCCTTGACCGCCGATTGCCGGGCCGGTTTCTCCGCCAAGCCGATCGCGATCTGCAGACGCATGCTGGTTTCCATCAGATCGAGCGGCGTTTCCGCCAGGGCCGCGATGCGTTCCATATGCGCATGAAGCGCCGCCTCTGTCGGCCCCGCCCGGGCGGCCGATCGCGCCTGCCAGATCAAGGTGAACCCGTGGTTCTGCGCAAAGCTGCGATAGCACGCGCTCAGATCCAGCCCGTCGAGCTTTTCCGCCACCGCAGACGCCGCTGCCAGCATGATGCCGGTGCGGCTTTCCTGGGACAAAACCGCCGCGGGCGTGACCTCGAAACACACGACATGCAGCACCGCATCCATATCGGCCTGGCGCAGAAACCGCTGAAGCGCCGCCTCGTTCGGCAGCCCGGTCAGGGGGTCGGTCCACATTCGCCGTTGCAGTTCGTCGACCGCTTTGGCGTGCCGCCGCTGTTCTGCATCCCGTTGTCGGGCCAGGGGGCGGAAGACGAACAATGCCTCCGCCAGGATGGCGCTCAACAGCAGCAGAATCATGCCATTCTCGACCAGCACCACGCCCTGGCGGAATTGCTTTTCCTCGGCGATGTACTGCCCGTCGATCAAGCCGAGCCTTGGAAACACCTCTGACACACCGAACTGGTTCAGTTCCCCGACGGCCCGACGCATGGCCACTTCATCTTCGGCCCCGGTCACCTGTGCCACCAATGCGTAGAATTCGATCAAGACCGGTTGCATGTCGCGATGGAGCAGATTGAGGTCGATATCGCCGGCGGCGCGCGGCAGCACCAGGCCGGTGCCCGGAATGCTGCGAGTGACCAAGATCGCCTGCAGGCGATCCATTTCGATCACGTCATCGAGGATCCTATTGATCAGCCGGATCCGCTGCTGCGGATCGGCGGTGCGCAGCAACTCCCCCGACAATTCGCCCACATGAAACGCCAACAGCGTTTGCTGCATCGATTTGCGTGCCAAGTTGCGCAGATGGTCGCTTTCGTCGCGGATCTGCGTCTTGACCACATACACCCCGCCCAGCAACGCCATCAGAAAGGCCAAGGCGGCCATCGCCGTGAACTTGAACGTGAAAGAGGGCGCGCGCATGATCGGTTCCGCGTTGCAGATTAGATGCAACAGAACGTCAAATTTCCGAAAAATCAGTAAAGATGTCGGTCCTCAGCGCGGCCGCAGCCCCTGAAAGTCGAACAGCGCCGGATCCAGCATGTGGCTTGGGTTCATATTGGTGAGCGCGCGAAAGATCACCTGGCGCCGGCCTGGGCTGCGCGCCTCCCACCCGTCCAGCATCCGCTTTATCTGTTGCCGTTGCAGCCCGTCCTGAGAGCCGCACAGATCACAGGGTATGATCGGGTAGCCCATGGCTTTGGCGAACCGGTCGCAATCGGCCTCGGCCACGTGCGCCAAGGGGCGGCAGACCAGCAGATCGCCTTCGTCGTTCAACAGTTTGGGGGGCATCGCGGCCAGCTTGCCGCCATGGAAAAGGTTCATAAAGAAAGTTTCGAGAATATCGTCGCGGTGATGGCCAAGGACAACCGCGCTGCACCCCTCTTCGCGGGCGACGCGATAGAGGTGGCCGCGCCGGAGCCGCGAGCACAGCGCGCAATAGGTGCGGCCCTGCGGCACTTTGTCCATGACCACCGAAAACGTGTCGCGGTATTCGATGCGGTGCGGCACGCCGCGTTCGGTCAGAAACGCGGGCAGCACGGTGGCCGGGAAGCCCGGCTGCCCCTGATCCAGATTGCAGGCCAGCAGGTCGACCGGCAGCAGCCCGCGCCATTGCAACTCGTAGAGCACAGCCAGCAGCGTATAGCTGTCCTTGCCGCCGTTATATGTCTTACTAGGAACATGAATACGAAAATACCTTATTTCATTTAGTATTAAAGAGTTGCGTTGCAGATAGCGTGGTAACATCTCTATTTGGTACTATACACCTAGAGGTACATAATTGGCAGGGAAAACAAGGTGAACAAAAGAGGGAGGACGGGGAGAGTTGAAGGTTTAGTAGATGTGTTTCGCAACCCTCACAGGAATTTCCCTTCCTACAAGATATCGCATTCTATGCAGGCAGGTCGCGATAGCTATCCTATTCTTGGTGGTTATCACATCAGCAACAACCAAGGCGTTGTTTTGCCAGTTTCATTGTCTCTTCGGGAAGTGTCGCGAAGTAGGCAAGACTGGAAGACTTCGGCCTCATGGGCCACTGATTTGAAGCAATGGGTTGTTTTTTTTGATAGTTTTCACAGAAGCCGCCCTGAACCGCCCTACAGCTTTGATCTATTCTCGGCAAACGAAGCCGACCTGCTCAAGTACAAACACTTCCTTGTTGGGTACGTGAAGAATAATAGCGGCGATTTCCTGACCACCGACACAGTGCAGAAAGAGGTGGCTCGGTTTGTTTGAACAGTTTTGAGCCGTTTCCTAAGTGGATTTCCCGCTCGGTTACGCCGCGACCGGGATTGGTTGCGGTTTGATTTTATATGCCTGATCGGGCGTCTGCCCGTCCAGC
>JBCDDF010000040.1:0-32168 GCA_039180525.1 Pseudomonadota bacterium | reverse complement strand
CGCTGGGCATGTCGGAGGTGTCCACCTACGCCTCAGCCCGCCCCGGCCGCCCGGTTCCGGTGCCCCAGCGCGGGCGGCGGGTGGCGGTGCTGGGCACGGACGGCGCGCCGGTCGCTTCGGGACGGATCGGGGATCTGGCGGTTTCGGCGCGCGACCCGGGTCTGATGCTGGGCTATTGGGCGGCGCAGGGACCGGATCTGCCGCTGGATCTGCCGCTGACCGGCGAATGGTTCGTCACGGGCGACCGTGCCGAAATGGCCGAGGACGGGGCGCTGCGCCATCGCGGCCGGCGCGACGACATTTTGAATGCGCAGGGCTATCGGGTGTCGGCGACCGAGGTCGAGACGGTGCTGATGGAGCACCCCGATATCGCCGAAGCGGCGGTGATCGCCGCACCTGTCCGCGCCAGCGTGGATGTGCTGACCGCGGTCGTGGTGGCGGCCCCGGGCATGAAAGTGGGCGCCGACGGGCTGGCCGCGCACTGCGCCGAGCGGCTGGCGCGCTACAAAATTCCGCGGCGCTACGTCATGCTGGCCGCCCTGCCCCGGACCGCCACCGGAAAGCTAAAGCGGCGAGACCTGGGTCGGATGCTGGAGCACATGGCATCGGCCGGGCCCTGAGCGGTCGACGGTCGGGCCACCCGCGATCGCGCGTAGGATGGGTATTTTACCCATCCTGCCCCATCCCGCCCCGTCCCACGGCCGCGCCGCCACAACGGTTGGACCTAGCTGTTCGATCCGCCCTGCTGCGGCCCGCAAACAGCGTCACAACCGCGAAGAGCGGCAGGTGAGGACCACCATGGGCACCGTTCTTGGGCTAACGTTCTGAAAGACGGCGCATTGCATGCCGGGCAATCGGATCTCGGGGCGCTCTATGACAACGCCTCCGATCTCGACAGGATCATGAAGGATCTCGGGCTTCCGACGCTGAACGCGATGATCGACACGACCGATGTCGGGGTCAATATGGACCTTACAGAGATGCCCGACGGTATGGTGTCCACTGGCGAGCTTATGATCCAGCAGGGCCGCTGGGTGGACTTTGAGCCGGCCCGGCAGCACTGCAACGCCTGAAAGAGCATCTGGAAGCCGAGAAACCGAGGCTCGGCTTGCTGCGCGACCGGCGGTCTGAGGTTGTCGAAGATCTGGACGATGCGTTGACGCTTATGACGGAAACCGGCGCACCGGCGCCCGAGTTCAATTTCGCGGAAGTCATGTGAACGCGCCGCGCGCGGGGGCAGAGGGACGGCGGCGACGCAACCCGGCGACCGCCGATGACGCAGCACGCGCAGACACCGGCCGACTGCAACCGCAACCGCACCCGCACATGCGCGCGGCAAAGGCGCCTCGGCGGGCCCGGTTTCCTGATTTCCGCCCGACCGCCCTCGGGCCGGGATACAGCTCTCGCATTTGTGCCTGGATATCCCGTTGAGCCACCGTTCCGGGGCGGGTAACCCTAAGACGGGACCATTGCGGAGACCGCCCATGACGATGACGCTCGACATCATTTCGGATCCGATCTGCCCCTGGTGCTATATCGGCAAGACCAAGCTGGACGCGGCGCTGGCCCAGCGGCCGGGTCATCCGTTCGACATCGCCTGGCGGCCGTTCCAGTTGAACCCGGACATGGCCCGCGCGGGGATGGATCGGCGCGCGTATCTAGAGGCGAAGTTCGGCGGCAAGGACGGCGCCGCACAGGTCTATGGTCGGATCGAGGACACCGCCCGCGCCGCCGGGCTGGATGTGGACTTCGCGCGGATTGACCACACACCCAACACGATCGACGCCCACCGGGCCTTGCGCTGGGCCTATGACGAGGGGCGGCAGGGCGCGCTGGCCGACATTCTGTTCGACCGCTACTTCCGGCGCGGCGAGGATATCGGCGATGCCGACATCCTGGCGGACGCGGCGGCGGAGGCGGGGCTGGATCGGGCGCTGTTCGCGCGGCTGTTGGCCGGGGAGGCCGACCGCGACACCGTGGCGGCGGAGGATTCGCGGGCCCGCGAAATGGGCGTGCAGGGCGTGCCGACCTTTCTGATCGGCGGCAAATACGTCGTGACCGGCGCGCAGGACGTCGAAACCTGGATAAAAATCATCGACGAGATTTCCGATAAAACTGAACAGCTTATGGATAATTCTTCATAAATTGTTTATCTTTGCGGCGCTTTGCCGGATTCCGGCCTCAATCCCTTCATCTTTCGTCCACTCTTTCCCGCATAGCTGGTGCAGCTTACGCTGCGCACATGAGGGGACGCTTCGATGATCAGGGTGGTATCGGCGCTTGTATTCGCCGGTCTGGCAACGGCTTGCTCAACCGTATCGGAACAGGAGGTGACCACGGCGGACACCATTCTGCTGTACGATACGGCCGCGCTTTGCGCGGCAGGCGAATTGTCGGATCCGGACGTTTGCGCCACTGCGACCATGGTCACCCGGGCTGATGCGGTCGCCCGGCGACCGGTCTTGGGATCGGTTTTCGCCGGGCGACTGCCCCGACTGTTCTAGCGATGCGAATTGTCGGCCGGCACCGACGCGCCCCGGAGTTTCTCCGGGGCGTTGCCGCCGCCGGGCCGCGATCCCTGCCTTTTCGGTGAGCCAGGAGGCGCCGGATCGGGGTCCGGGGCGCGTGAGACCTGGGGCTCAGCCGGCCAGTTTCGCCAGATCCTGCGCGATGGCGAATGCGCCCTTGATCTTGTCGCTGTCCTTTTTCCAGTCCCGCCGGACCACGATCTTGTTGTCCCGCACTTTCGCCAGCCCGTTCTGTCCCTGCAGAAACGTCACCAGACCCTCTGGATCGGCGAATTTGTCGTTGTGGAACTGGATCACCGCGCCCTTGGGGCCCCCGTCGAGCTTCGCAATTCCGGCACGTTTGCACATCGCCTTGATGCGCACGATGTTCATCAGCGTGCCCACCTCTTTGGGCAGCTTGCCGAACCGGTCGATCAACTCTGCGGCGAAGCCCTCAAGCTCCACCTTCGAGGACAGACCCGACAGGCGCCGATAGAGCCCCAGCCGCACGTCCAGATCCGGGACATAGGTGTCGGGGATCAGCACCGGCACGCCCAGATTGATCTGCGGCGCCCAACCCTCGTCCGCCTCGCTCAAGCCCTCCAGCCCGCCGGCCTTCATCTTGGCGATCGCCTCGTTCAGCATGTCCTGGTATAGTTCGTATCCAACTTCTCGAATATGCCCCGACTGCTCATCGCCCAGCAGGTTCCCCGCACCGCGAATGTCCAGATCCTGGCTGGCCAGCGTGAAGCCCGCGCCCAGACTGTCCAGCGAACCCAGCACCCGCAGCCGTTTCTCCGCCGTTGCAGTCAGCTTTTGCCGCGGCTTGGTGGTGAAATAGGCATAGGCGCGGATCTTGGACCGCCCGACCCGGCCGCGGATCTGATAGAGTTGCGCCAAGCCGAACATATCCGCCCGGTGCACGATCAGCGTGTTGGCTGCGGGAATGTCCAGCCCGCTTTCGACAATCGTGGTCGCCAGCAGCACATCGAACTGGCCGTCATAGAACGCGTTCATGCGGTCATCCAACTCGCCGGCGGCCATCTGGCCATGGGCGACCTGAACCGACACTTCCGGCACCTGGTCGCGCAGAAACGCTTCGATTTCCGGGATATCGGCGATGCGGGGGACGACGAAGAAGCTCTGCCCGCCGCGGTAGTGTTCGCGCAGCAGCGCCTCGCGCAGGGTGACGCCGTCGAACTCGGAGACGTATGTGCGGATCGCCAGCCGGTCGACCGGCGGCGTTCCGATCAGCGACAGATCACGGACGCCCGACAGCGCCAGTTGCAGCGTGCGCGGGATCGGCGTGGCGGTCATGGTCAACACATGAACCTCGGACCGCAGCTGTTTCAGCCGTTCCTTGTGGGTGACGCCGAATTTCTGTTCCTCGTCGATGACCACCAGGCCAAGGCGGGCGAATTTCACCGTCTTGGCCAGAATCGCGTGGGTCCCGACGACGATCTCCACCCGGCCCTCGGCCAGACCGCTGCGGGTTTCGGCCGCGTCCTTGGCGCTGACGAAACGGGACAGCTGACGCACCTTCACCGGCAATCCGCGGAAGCGTTCGGCGAAGGCGTGCGCGTGCTGGCGCGCCAGCAGCGTGGTCGGGGCCACGACCGCGACCTGATGGCCCGACATCGCGGCGATAAAGGCGGCGCGCAGCGCGACCTCGGTCTTGCCGAAACCGACATCGCCGCAGATCAGCCGGTCCATCGGCGTGCCGCCGGCAAGATCGGTGACTACATCCTCGATCGCGGCCAACTGATCGTCGGTTTCCTGATAGGGGAAGCGGGCGCAGAACGCATCCCAAGCGCCTTCCACCGGCGTCATCACCGTGCCGCTGCGCAGCGCGCGTTCGGCGGCGATGCGGATCAGCCGGTCCGCCATGTCGCGGATGCGTTCCTTTAGCTTCGCTTTCTTGGCCTGCCAGGCGCCGCCGCCCAGGCGATCCAGCAGCCCCTCTTCGTGGCCATAGCGGCTGAGCAATTCGATGTTTTCCACCGGCAGGAACAGCCGGTCGCCGCCGGCATACTCCAGCGCGATGCATTCATGCGGCGCGCCGGCGGCGGTGATGGTCTCCAGCCCGTTGTAGCGCCCGACCCCATGTTCGAGATGTACGATCAGATCGCCGGGCGACAGGCTGGCGGCCTCTGTCAGGAAGTTCTCCGCCCGGCGGCGGCGCTTGGGTGCGCGGATCAGCCGGTCGCCCAGGATGTCCTGTTCCGAGATCACCGTAAGGTCGGCGGTCTCGAACCCCGTCTCCAACGCCATCACCGCCAGGAACAACCCGCCCCGCCCCTCGGGCAGATCTCGCGCGTCCGCGATGGGGCGGGCATCGGTGACGTCGGCGTCCTCCAACAGCGTGCCCATACGCTCGCGCGCACCTTCCGAATAGCTGGCCAGAACCACATGGCTCGCCTTGCGGCGGGACTTGATGTGATCGGCCAGCGCGCCGAACAGGCTGACCTCTTCGCGCTGGCGTTCCGGGGCAAAGCTGCGCCCGACCCGCGCGCCGGCATCGGTGACGCCCAGCCCGGTGGGTTGCGGCAGCACCGACAAACGGCGCAGCGGCCGGTCGGCCAGCGCCGCGGTCCACGCGGGCTCGTCCAGATACAGCCGGTCGGGCGGCACCGGCTTATAGACGGTGTCCATCCGGCCGCGTTCAGCCAGCGCGGCGGCGCGCGCCTCGTACTGGTCAGCGACCGCATCCCAGCGCGCGGCGCGGGCGGCCTCGGTCTGGTCGTCCAGCACCACCGGCGCGCCGGGGGCATGATCGAACAGCGTCTCCAGCGTGTCGTGGAACAGCGGCAGCCAGTGTTCCATGCCCTGGTGCTTGCGGCCGGCGCTGACCGCCTCGTAAAGCGGGTCGTCGGTTCCGGCGGCGCCGAAATCGATGCGGTAGTTCTGCCGGAACCGCTGTATCGACGCGGGATCGAGGATAACCTCCGAGGCGGGCGACAGCGCGAAGGCATCTTCCGCCGCACCGCTGCGCTGGGTCGCCGGGTCGAACCGGCGGATACCATCGAGCACATCGCCGAACAGGTCCAGCCGCAGGGGCTGCGCGGCGCCGGCGGGAAAGATGTCGATCAGTCCGCCGCGCACCGCGAAATCGCCCGGTTCGGTGACGGTTGGGGCCTGGGCGAAGCCCATGCGCGCCAGATAGTCGCGCAGCGCGTCCACATCGATCTGTTTGCCGACCCGAGCCGAAAACCCCGACGCACCGATGAGCGCCCGGGCCGGCACGCGCTGGGTGGCGGCGGCAAGCGTGGTCAAAAGCACTGCGGGCGCGGGCGACAGCGCCGCGAGGGCGGCCAGGGTCGACATGCGCGCCGCCGAAACCTCCGCCGCGGGGGAGACGCGATCATAGGGCACGCAGTCCCAGGCCGGGAAATCCAGAATCGGCAGACCCGGCGCGAAAAAGCCCAGTCCGGCGCGCATCGCTTCCAGCCGCGCCGCGTCGCGGGCGACATGCACCACCAACCCCTGCGCGCGGGCGGCCAGATCGGCCACCAGGCGCGCGTCGAACCCCTCGGGCGCGCCCGAGACGGTGATGTGGCGTGGCGCGTTGGACATGTCGGTCATGGCCGCGCAGGTAGCCCCTGGCCAAGGTGGCCGCAAGGGCGTCAGAAGCCCATGAGCTGAATCCGCAGCAGCGCCAGCCAGATCGCAGCCGCCGCAGTCAGGACGACGGCAAAGACACCGACCGCCTGATTAATCCGCCGCTGCACCGAAAGCGCATGGCGCAGGGCCGCGCCGCGCAGCGCCCGCGCTTCCATTCGGAACGCCGCCCGCACGGTCAGCGCATAGACCAGGGTCAGCGGGCCCAGGATCGACAGCACGGCAAGCGCAAACTCGGACCCCGCCAGCAGGCCAAGCGTCGCCAGCATCGTCAGCAGAAAGGCCGAAAACCCCACCAAAACGACACCGTAGCGCCGATAGACCGCGGTAAAGCGAAAGATCTGCGCCAGAATGATCGCCTCGGTCGCCTCAGCATAGGGGCCGTGCGGGTCCTTCTCGCGATAGGCTTCCTGCACCAGGTCGTAGGGCACGCCCAGGGTGAAGTGACTGACCAGCGACCAGGCGATGACATGCGCGATCCAGAACCACAGCGTCCAAAAGCTGTCGAAGATCATCAATTCGCTCAGGATGTCGAACACACGCCGCCCCGCTTTTTGCGCTGCCCCATCGGCCTAGCGGAAATACCGGCCGGCGCAAGGTGGCGCCTTTGGCGCTTGCCCCGAAGGCCCGGCGCATGTCATGCAAAGGTGACACTGCCGGTGACCCCGCGATGACAGATCTGCCTGCGCCCTTCCCGCTTTCCCGCCCCCGACGCCTGCGCCGCGCAGGCTGGGTTCGCGATATGGTCGCAGAGGCTCGGCTGACGCCGGCCGATCTGATCTGGCCGATTTTCGTACGCGAGGGGTCGGGGGTGCGCGAGCCTATCGGTTCGATGCCCGGGGTCGACCGGCTGAGCGTCGATCTGGCGGTAGAGGCGTCGCGGCAGGCGGTGGACCTGGGGATCCCCTGTGTCGCGCTTTTTCCCTACACCGATGCGCATCTGAAGTCGCCCGGGGCCGAAGAGGCATGGAACCCCGACAACCTGGTCAACCGCGCGACCCGGGCGGTGAAGGCGGCGGTGCAGGATCTGGGCGTGATGCTGGATGTGGCGCTGGACCCCTACAACGCCGATGGCCATGACGGGCTGGTGCGGGACGGCGTGATCCTGAACGACGAGACGTTGCAGGCGCTGGAACGCCAGGCGCTGGGCCATGCCGACGCCGGCGCAGATATCCTGGGCCCGTCGGACATGATGGACGGCCGCGTGGGCGTGATCCGTCGCGCCCTTGAGGAGGCCGGGCATCAGGATACCGTGATCCTGAGCTACGCCGCCAAATATGCCTCTGCCTTCTATGGCCCGTTCCGGGACGCGGTCGGCGCCAGCGGCGCGCTGAAGGGCGACAAGACGACCTATCAGATGGACCCGCGCAACGGCGACGAGGCCCTGCAGGAGGTCGCCGCCGACTTGGCCGAGGGCGCGGATATGGTCATGGTCAAGCCCGGCATCGCCTATCTGGACATCTGCCGGCGGGTCAAAGACCGCTTCGGCGTGCCCACTTTCGCTTATCAGGTGTCCGGCGAGTACGCGATGATCGCGGCGGCCGGGCAAAATGGCTGGATCGATGCCGACCGGGTCATGCTGGAAAGCCTGACCGCGTTCCGGCGCGCCGGGTGCGATGGGATCCTCAGCTATTTCGCACCGCAGGTCGCACCGCTTCTATGACACCCTGGGCTGCGTCTTTGGGGTGACAGGCAACCCCAAAATCGTGTAGGTATGTTATCAGCCGGCACAAGACCGGCGCCAAGAGGCGTTTTCGAAACATCGAGAAGGAACAACCCCCATGTCCATGACCCGACGCACGCTGATGCTGTCCGGCGCGGCCGCGCTGGGCGGCTGTGTCTCGCAGACCAGCGGAGCGCAGATCGATCAACAGGTGGCCGCCAGCAAATCGCTGCTGTTTTCCACCGTGCCCGGCACGCAGGAATTGTCCACCCGGTCCGCCGGGATGCTGGTGATCCCCAACATCATCGAAGGCGGCTTCGTGCTGACCGGCGCTTATGGCGAGGGCGCGCTAATGGTCGGCGAGGCGACGGTCGACTACATCTCGGTCACCGCCGCCGCCGTTGGCTTTCAGGCGGGCGCGCAGTCCTATTCGCAGGCGCTGTTCTTCTCCACCCCCGACACGCTGGCGCGCTTCCGCCAATCGGACGGGTTCGAGTTGGGCGTCGATGCCGAGGTGGCGCTGATTTCCGAAGGCGCGTCCATCGGCACCTCTTCGACCACGCTCACCAAGCCGGTTTATCAGGTGATCTATGGACAGAAGGGCCTGATCGCGGGGGCCTCGCTGGAAGGCGCGAAATACAGCCGCCTGATCCGCTGACCGCCATCGGCGGCGCGGATGCCCCCGCCCGGATACCCGCGCCCAAGCCAAAACGGTTCGGGTTGAAAGGACCTGATCCCGGGTCCCGGCTCGAACGATTGATTTCGGATCGAAACCCGTTTCAAGCTGAGCCGGTCTGAGATGGTTTTGGTCTGAGGTTGGGCCGATGACACGCACTCTGTTCCGCTGGACCCTGCGCTTGTTGCTGCTGGCCGTCATGCTGGCCACCGCGGCCGGCGGGCTGGCCTATTACCTGGCCGCGCGGTCGTTGCCCGATTACGATGCCACCCATCGGATCGCCGGTGCGCCCGGCACGGTGGAAATCGTACGCGACCGCTTTGCCGTCCCCCATATCACCGGCGACACCGACGCCGCCGTTCTGTTCGGGCTGGGTTTCGCCCATGCCCAGGACCGGCTGTGGCAGATGACCATGGCCCGCCGCGTGGCGCAGGGCCGGCTGGCGGAGTTGTTCGGGCCGGAACAGGTCTCAACCGACCATCTGCTGCGGGCGCTGGATCTTTACGGCGCGGCCGCCGCCGCCGCGCGGGTCCAGCGGCCGGAGGTCATCGCCGAGTTGCAGGCCTATGCCGACGGGGTGAACGCCTATGTCGATCTGGTGCGCGAACAGGCCCTGGGCCGCGGTGCGCCGGAATTCTTTCTGTTCGAGCCGACGATAGCGACCTGGACGCCGACCGACAGCATCGCCGTCATAAAGGTGATGGCGCTGCAACTGACCGACCAGGCGCAGGTGGAGGCGCTGCGCGCGCGCCTGTCGCTGCGCCTCCCGCCGGAGCGGTTGGCCGATATCCTGCCAGAGCCGCCCGGTGCGGTGATTGCTCCACCCGACTATGCCGGCACCCTGGGCGTGCCGCGCTGGACCAGCGCCGCGCTGCCACCGGATGGCGCGGTTCTTCCCCCGCGCGGCCGCGCCGGCGCCTCCAACGCCTTTGCCGCTGCCGCCGACCGCGCCGCCGCCGGCGCCCCGCTGCTGGCCACCGATCCGCATCTGAGCCTGACCGCACCGGGGCCGTTCTTCCTCGCCCAGCTCGACCTTGAAACCGGCCCGGTGATCGGCGCCACCCTTCCGGGCGTGCCCGGCGTGCTGCTGGGCCGAAACGAGCGCTTCGCCTGGGGGCTAACCTCCAGCTATCTGGACGACCAGGACATCTTTATCGAGCGCCTGGCGGATGACGACCCGCAGGCGTACCTGACCCCCGACGGCACCGCGCTGTTCGAAACCCGCGACGCGGTGATCAATGTCGCCGGCGCACCGGCCGAAACCCGCCAGTTGCGCTGGTCGCGGCACGGTCCGGTGATCCCACCGCCGCATTTCGGCGTCGACGCGATCACGCCGCAGGGCCATGTCGCAGCGCTGGCATGGACCGCTCTCGACGCGCAGGACCGCACGATCGAGGGCGCACTGGCGCTGATGCGCGTCCAGTCGCTGGATGACCTGGCGGCGCTGCGCCCGCTGTTCCACAGCCCGTCCTTCAATCTGGTCGCCGCGGATGCGGAGGGCATCGCCCAATACGCGATCGGCGCCGCGCCGGCGCGGCAGACGACGCAGGCCGGCCAGGGCCGGATCCCTTCCGCCGGTTGGGTCGCGGAAAACGACTGGCAGGGCTATCTGGACCCACTGGGCAATCCCGGCCTCGCCAATCCGGGCAGCGGCATCGTGGTCAACACCAACAACCGCACCACCCAGGCCGACTTCCCGCAGCACTGGACGTTCGACTGGGGCGATAGCCACCGGATCGCCCGGGCGCAGAGGCTTCTGAACGCGCGCGAGTTTCATACGCTCGACAGCTTCATCGAGGTGCAACTCGACATCGTCTCACCGGTGGCGCGCGCGGTGCTGCCGCTGATCGCGCAGGAACTGTGGTACCAAGACAGCGCCAGCGCCGACACCGCCGCCTTTCGTCAGCGCCAGCAAGTGCTGGAGGCGCTGGCGGTCTGGTCGGGCGAGATGGATCAGCACAGTTTCGAGCCGTTGGTCTTTTCGGCCTGGCTGCGCCAGCTACAACGCCGCCTGGTGCTCGACGAGCTCGGCCCGCTGACCAGCGCCTTCGCCACCCCCGACCCGCTGTTTCTGGAACGGGTGTTCCGCGATGTCGACGGCGCCGCCGCCTGGTGCGACATCGCCCAATCCGAACGGGTGGAACCGTGTCAGGAAATCGCCCGGCAGGCACTCGACGCCGCGCTGGCCGAACTGACCGAGACCTATGGCGCCCGGGTCGAAGCCTGGCGCTGGGGTGCGGCGCATGTCGCGCTTCACCGTCACCCGGTATTGGGCCACCAACCGGCGCTTGGATGGCTCACCAATATCGAACAGGAAACCCCGGGCGGCGACACCACCCTGCTGCGGGGGCAGACGGCGGGCGGCGGCGACCAACCCTATCGCAACATCCATGCCAGCGTGTTCCGCGCGGTGATCGATTTCGCCGACCCGGAAGCCTCGGTCTATATCACCTCGACCGGGCAAAGCGGGCATGTGCTCTCGCGCCACTACGACGACCTCAGCGTGCTCTGGCGCCGCGGCGAATACGTCTCAATGTCCATGGACCCCGCCATCGCCCGCGGCGCCGCCGTCGGCATCACCCGCATCGCGCCGTAAAGGCCCGCCCCCACACCGCTCCCAAACCGCCCCGTCGCGAAACGGCGACCGTAGCCCCCACCCCGCTTCTTTGTTCCAAAAATACTCCGGGGGTGCGGGGGCTGGCCCCCGCCGGCGCACCCTCAGCCACCATCGCCGATGGTCGCATCCAGGGCCGCGATGGCCGCCAGCCCCAACCGCTTGGCTTCGATCTTCATCACCATATAGTCGCGCAGCATCTTGCGCCGCCGCGCCACCCCGGCGCCGGTGAACCCGTCCGACCGCATATCGGTCGCCATCAGCGCGATCGACACGGTCTGATTGTAGTACCGCACCACCGGCTCGATCGCGTCCGCGGGCAGCACGTAAATCTCGCCCACCAGCGCCTGATAGATCGTATCGTGCTTCTCATGCGGGATGAGCGGTACGTAGGGGCTGTTGACATCCTCGTCGTCGAACCGCGCCAGACCGCGCGCCAGCGAGCCCTCCAGATCGGCATTCTGGGGCGCTTCGACGATCGCGCGGATCTCGGCGCGCAGCGCCTTTTGCACATCGACCTGGCGCTGCCGGCGGGCGGCTTCGCGCCGCGCCGCGTCACGGCGGGCGTTGAAGAACCAGCCCAGGGCGACGACGATCGCGCCGATCAGCGCCGAAAGCACGCGATCATCCACCTTAAGGCGCCTCGAACTCCATGATGATCTCATCCACAGCCAGCGACTTGCCGGGCACGGCATGGATCCTGGCCACACGGGCGCGGCGTTCGGCGCGCAGCACGTTCTCCATCTTCATCGCCTCCACCGTGGCCAGCGCTTGGCCCGCCTCCACCGTGTCGCCTTCGGCCACGGCCAGGCTGACGACCAACCCCGGCATAGGGCAGAGCAGCATCCTGGAGGTGTCGGGCGGCGCCTTGACGGGCATCAGCGCCGCAAGCTCCGCTTGGCGCGGGGTCAGAACCCTGACCGACAGATCCGCACCGCGATAGCGGAAGCGGTAGCCGTCGATCCGCGCCTCGACCTTATAGACCTGAGCCACGCCGCCAAACCACTCGGCTTGCGCCTGACCCGCCGGATCCGTCTCGACACGGTTTTCAAGATGCACCCGTGCGAGGCTCTGGCCCGCTTTCCAAGCCAGGTTCACCTCGTGCTGGGTGCCGTCCTCGCCCAGAAGAGAGACGGTTTCGGGAATGCCGTTCTGCGTGTCGTGAACATAGTACTGCGGAGGCTCGATGACGACAGAATACACCGCCTGCTGCCCGCCGACGGAAACCACATAGGTGCGGTCGATATCCTGCGTTCGGGTGCGCAGTGCGCCGGATATCTGCAAGTCCCTGCAGTCGCTGACATACTGCATGGCCGCGGCCGTTTTGGCCATCTCGCCCAGCACGGCACCCGGCAGCGCCACGCCGGCAAACCCGTCGGGAAACTCTTCCTCGATAAAGGCCGTCGTCATATTGCCGGCGGTGAACTTGGGATGATCCATCACCGCGCTGAGAAACGGCAGGTTGTGCCCGATCCCCTCGATCTCGAATGCGTCCAGCGCCCGGCGCATTTCCTCCAGCGCCGTTTCGCGATCCGGCGCCCAGGTGCACAGCTTGGCGACCATCGGATCGTAGAACATGCTGATCTCGCCGCCCTCGTAGACACCGGTATCGTTGCGCACGACCGGCGCCGCGGGCCGGTCCCCGGGCGCGTAATCGGGGGTCTCCTCCGGCGGGCGATAGCGGGTCAGCCGGCCGATGGAGGGCAGGAAATTGCGATACGGATCCTCCGCGTACAGCCGGCTTTCCAGCGCCCAGCCCCGCAGCTGCACATCCGACTGGCTCATGGACAAAGGCGCACCCGCGGCGACCCGGATCATCTGTTCAACCAGATCGACGCCGGTGATCAACTCGGTCACCGGGTGTTCGACCTGAAGCCGGGTGTTCATCTCCAGGAAATAGAAGTTGCGGTCGCCATCGACGATGAATTCGACCGTCCCGGCCGAGGCATAGTCGACGGCCTTCGCCAGCGCCACCGCCTGCTCACCCATCGCGCGGCGGGTCGCCTCGTCCAGAAACGGGCTCGGCGCTTCCTCGATGACCTTTTGGTTGCGGCGCTGGATCGAACACTCGCGCTCGCCCAGATAGATGCAGTTGCCATGGGTGTCGCCCAGCACCTGGATCTCGATATGCCGGGGCTGAGTGACGAATTTCTCGATAAAGATCCGATCGTCGCCGAAGCTCGCCTTGGCTTCGTTCTTGGACGACTGAAACCCCTCGCGTGTCTCGTCGTCGGTCCAGGCGATGCGCATGCCCTTGCCGCCGCCGCCGGCGCTGGCCTTGATCATCACCGGATAGCCGATCTGGCCGGCGATCCGCACCGCCTCCTCGGCATCCCCGATCAAGCCCATATAGCCGGGCACGGTGGACACGCCCGCTTCCGCCGCAAGTTTCTTGGAGGTGATCTTGTCGCCCATCGCCTCGATGGCCTTCGGCGGCGGGCCGACAAAAGCGACCCCGGCCGTGGCCAAAGCCTCGGCAAAGGCGGCGCGCTCGCTGAGAAAGCCATAGCCCGGATGCACCGCCTCCGCCCCGGTCTGGCGTATGGCATCAAGGATCTTGTCGATCACGATGTAGCTCTCCGCCGCGGGAGGCGGGCCGATATGCACCGCCTCGTCCGCCATGCGCACATGCAGCGCGTTGCGGTCGGCGTCGGAATAGACGGCGACGGTGGCGATGCCCATCTTGCGGGCGGTCTTGATGATCCGGCAGGCGATTTCGCCGCGATTGGCGATCAGAAGCTTCTTGAACGTCATCCGCCCGGGATAGCGGCGGAACGGGCGGGTCGGCAAGACATGAACGCCCCGCCGGCCCAGTGTTTTCCGGGTCCATTCCCGGTGTTTGGCAGCCTCAGAAGCCGCGGCTGGCGCAATCGCGGGGGTAAAGATCGCAAAAGCCGACATTCAGCGCGGCGCCGACAGGGGCGCCCGTCCCCGCATTGGCGCCGGTGATATCGGCTGTCGCGGCGCCCACGCCGGCGCCGAACAGCGACTGCTCGGCGAAGGTGTCGCCACAGGCAGACAGCGCCATCAACGCTGCCGCGGCAAGGCATTTCAAGGGTGTCGACATCGTGCTTCTCCGCGTCCGTTATGTTTCCACGGAGGAGATAGCCGAGAGCGACAGGTGGCGCCCGTCACATTTGAACATCAAACTGCAAGGTACTGAAATATTGCGATCTATTGCACTTTTGCGAGCGTCGGAAGTGCCTGCAAATCAGGGTGCATAAACCAACCGCACCCAGCGATGGGTGCGTGAGCGGAAAGACGAATTGTGATGGGAAAGCGGCGCGTGGCCGGGTGTTTGGCGCGGCCCGCCGGTTGGGGGCCGCGCCGGAATTTGCTGTTACGGCTTACCGGTAAAGACCGGCTCAGCCGTAATCACCGGCGCCGGCGCGGGCGGCGGGGGCGGTTCCTGACGGGCGCACGCGGCGAGACCGACGAGTACCACAGCAAGCGAAAGCTGGGTGATACGGGACATGTTATGCTCCTTCTTTTGGCGCAATGCTTCGCCGCCGGTTGCGATGCGCAGCCGCGACGCACCCTACCCTAACGCCGATTGCGGCGCATGCAATCCGCCATAGCGCGGCGCAGCAAGAAATATGGCGGAAATGAGGCATTAGAAACACCGTATCGTGTGCCGGCCACCCGCCGCACGGTCCCGACATCCCGATCCGACGTCGAATACCGAATTATCAACGGCATAAGGCGCATCGTGCCGTCGATCCCCCGGCCAGCCCCGGACGGTCGGCCGCTCGCATGATCCGTCGTGGCCCGCGCATGAGGTCGGCAGAAAGTCGCGCACGCCTGTCGCAGAGGAATCACAACGGGATATTGTCGTGCTTCTTCCACGGGTTTTGCAGTTGCTTGCCGCGCAGTGTCGCAAAAGCGCGGGTCACGCGGCGGCGGGTCGAGTGGGGCATGATGACCTCATCGATGAACCCCTTTTCCGCGGCCACGAAAGGATTGGCGAACCGGTCTTCGTAGTCGCGTGTGCGCTGCGCGATCTTTTCCGCATCGCCAAGCTCGGAGCGATAAAGGATCTCCGTCGCGCCCTTCGCGCCCATCACCGCGATCTCGGCGGTGGGCCAGGCGTAGTTGATGTCGCCGCGCAGGTGCTTGGAGGCCATGACGTCATAGGCACCGCCATAGGCCTTGCGCGTGATAACGGTCACCTTGGGCACCGTCGCCTCGCCATAGGCGAACAAAAGCTTCGCCCCGTGCTTGATCACGCCGCCATACTCCTGCGCGGTGCCGGGCAGAAACCCGGGCACGTCGACCAGGGTCAGGATGGGGATCTCGAACGCGTCGCAGAACCGCACGAAACGCGCGGCCTTGCGGCTGGAATCGATATCCAGACAGCCGGCCAGCACCATCGGCTGATTGGCCACGACCCCCACCGGGGCGCCGTCCAATCGAATGAAGCCGGTGAGGATGTTTTTTGCGAAATCGCGCTGGATCTCGAAGAAGTCGCCCTCGTCGGCGGTCTTCGTGATCAACTCGTGCATGTCGTAGGGCTGGTTGGGGTTGTCGGGCACCAGCGTGTCCAGACTGTCCTCCAGCCGATCTGGCGCATCGAAAACCGGACGGATCGGCGGTTTCTCTCGGTTCGACAGCGGCAGAAAATCGATCAGGCGGCGCACCTCCAATACCGCCTCCAGATCGTTTTCGAACGCACCGTCGGCGACGGAGGATTTTGTGGTGTGGGTCTTGGCGCCGCCCAGTTCCTCGGCGGTGACGACCTCGTTGGTCACCGTCTTGACCACATCCGGCCCGGTAACGAACATGTAGGAGCTGTCGCGCACCATGAAGATGAAATCGGTCATCGCGGGGGAATAGACCGCGCCGCCGGCACAGGGGCCCATGATCAGGCTGATCTGCGGGATGACGCCGGAGGCGAGCACGTTGCGCTGGAATACCTCGGCATAGCCGGCGAGGCTGGCCACGCCCTCTTGTATCCGCGCGCCGCCCGAATCGTTCAGCCCGATCAGCGGCGCGCCGTTTTTCATGGCCATGTCCATGACCTTGCAGATCTTTTGTGCATGCGTCTCGGACAACGACCCGCCCAGCACGGTGAAATCCTGGCTGAAGACATAGACCATGCGGCCGTTGATCGTGCCCCACCCGGTGACAACGCCGTCGCCGGCGAATTTCTGTTCCGCCATGCCGAAATCGGTCGCGCGATGGGTCACGAACATGTCGAACTCTTCGAACGAACCTTCGTCCAGCAGCAACTCCAGCCGCTCGCGTGCCGTCAGCTTGCCCTTGGCGTGCTGTGCCTCGATCCGCCGCTGCCCACCGCCCAACCGAGCCTGGGCGCGGCGGGTCTCCAACTCTCGCAAAATCTCGCTCATGGCGGCGGCAATCTCCTTTTTGCCTTATTTGCCCAACACATTAACGGCATTCTGGCCCCAGATACGAGGGTTCGGGCCGGTTTGCAAAAAGATCACGCCGGGCCGCAGGGCCAGCATCGGGATTGCCGCTGGCAAAGGACACAGCGCAGCACACAACAGGGAGCTTACCATCCCCCAGGGCCGGTGAGCGGAGAGCAAGCACGACATGACAAGCAAAGACGCGATTCTCGAAGCGATGCAGTTCAGCCAACTGGCGGGCCGCACGCTCAACACCACAAACGCGCCCGCGCTCACCATCACCTATGAGTTCGCAGGCAATTCCAAACCGGACGATCTGTGGACCAACAGCCTGTCGGGGTGGCGGGCGTTCGATGCCGACGAAAAGGCCGCAATCCGCGATGCGCTGGCGCATTTCGAAACCATCATCAATGTCGACTTCGTCGAGGTGTCGGGCGCGGCCGATCCAGACTTCAATTTCGGCATGATCAGCTTACCCGGCCCGGTCGCCGGTCAGGGCGGATGGAACGCCAGCTTTTCCGGCGGCGAGATCGTGCTGGACAGTTTCGCGGCCTTCGACAAGACGCTCGACATCACGCGCCTGCCTAGCCTGATCATCCACGAGATCGGCCATGGCCTGGGGCTCAAACACCCGTTCGAGGGGCCATCCCTGCCCGCAAACGAGGAAAACAACAAATACACTGTGATGTCCTACAGCGCCAATCCGGACAATGGCCGGGACAGCGATGCGCTGATGCTTTATGACATTGTCGCGTTGCAGGATCTGTGGGGAGAAGCCGAGAACAACGAAGGCAACACCACTTATAACGGCCGGCGCACGACCACGGTCGATTCGATCTGGGACACGGGCGGCACCGACACGCTGGATGCCACGGGTTTCAACGGCGGCGTGACGCTGCGGCTGAAAGAGGGCGCCTTTTCGCAATTCGGCAACTACGAAGACGTCTCCATCGCCTTCGGCACGGTGATCGAAAACGCCAAGGGCGGCGGCGGCGCCGACGAGGTCTATGGCAACCAGTCCGCCAACCTGCTGCAAGGCGGCGCCGGCAACGACAAGCTTGTCGGGCGCCGCGGCTTTGACACGCTGGAGGGCCAGACCGGCAATGACAAGATGTTCGCCGGCGGCGGTCGCGACGAACTGAAAGGCGGCACCGGGGCAGATCTGCTGCGGGGCGGTCAGGGCAGCGACACCATGTGGGGCGGCGCGGATGCCGATCGGTTCATGTTCCGCAAGACATGGGACAACGACAAGGTCATGGATTTCGAGGATGATATCGACGTTCTGCTGCTGAAGGGGTTCGGCTTCGGCAACGCCGCCCAGGCCCTGGACACGGCGCGCCAGGCCGGGGATAACGTGATCTTCGAGTTCGGCGACAACGACATGCTGACGGTTCGCAACACATCGCTGGGTGCGTTGGAAGACGACATCATCGTCTAGACGCGCTTGCCAATCGCGCCCCGCCCGGCTAGCCGAGACGCGATGACACGGGAAGAGAAACGGCAGAACCTGCGCGACCGCCTGATCGCGGTGACCGAGGCGCGGATCGACAGCGGCGGGGTGTCGTCGCTGAGGGCGCGGGATTTGGCAGCCGAGGCGGGCTGTTCGGTCGGCGGGATCTACACCGTCTTTCGCGACCTCGACGATCTGGTGCTGCAGGTCAACGCGCGCACATTCACCGAGATCGGCCGGCAGGTGGGCGAGCGCATCGCCGAGTTGCGCGATGCGCCCCCGGTGGGACGGCTGATAGCGATGGCGGAAACCTATTACGATTTCGCCGCCGCCAACACCGCGCGCTGGGAAGCGGTGTTCGAAAGCGATCTCTCGGTGAAGGGCGACGTGCCGGAATGGTACACCGCCGAGGTCGCGCGGCTGTTCGAGGTCGTGGCAGAACCGGTGCGCACGCTGCGCCCCGATCTGGCCGGCGACAAGGTCGACCTGCTAGCGCGGGGGCTGTTTTCGTCCGTTCACGGCATCGTCTTGCTGTCCGTGCAGTCGCGCCTGTCAGCGGTGCCACGCGATCAAGTCAACGCAGTGATGGCAATGATGCTAAGGGCTGCGACACGGGTGCCTGACCCGAACTGAATAGCGCTCGCTTTTTCTTAGGCGCCCTTCACGAAAACCAGACGGCGCATCGGCTCGTGACGCCCGGGGGACTGGGCCAGCGCATCCCGCGCCTGCGCCTCGTCGCAGCCGCGGCGCGCGCGGCGGATATGCTGGCGCGGTTGCGACCCGAAATCTGACGACACCCGGATACGGTGTAGCCGAAACTTCGTAACGAAATCAATATTATATATGCGATCTTTAACCTGGTTGGCGCAGACGTCAGCCAAGGCCTGCTGACGCTGAGCCTGGTCAATTTCGTAAAGGACCGCATCGACGACCGCGCCAGCCGCGACCGGATCAATCGGATTGAGGCGGCGCAGACCGCGAAAAGATGCTGGAAGAATTCGCCACCGACAGATGACCCCTACCCCCGGGCGGCACGTTGCCGCCGCCCGGGGCCGCGGCTAGTCTGATGCGGGGAGGTTCCATGATCACAGCCGATTTCACCCGCACCATGGCCCGCTACGCCGCCTGGCAGAACGCGAGCCAGATCGCGGCCGCCGACGGTCTGACCGACGCCGCGCGCTGGCAGGACCGGGGCGCTTTCTTCGGCTCCATCTTCGGCACGCTCAACCATCTGCTTTGGGGCGATCAAGTTTGGCTGCATCGTTTCGCCGGCACGCCGAAACCCGCCGGCAAGACCATCGCCGATACGGTGCGCGCGACGCCGGACTGGCCCAGCTTCACCGCTGCCCGCCGCGACCACGATGCCCGTATCGCTGACTGGGCCGCGGCGCTGACCGATGCCGATCTGGCTGGGGATCTGACCTGGTATTCCGGCGCGGTGCAGCGCGAGGTCACCAAACCCAAGGCACTGCTGGTGACGCATTTCTTTAACCACCAAACCCACCATCGTGGGCAGATCCACGCGATGCTGACCGCCGCCGGCGCCGCGCCGGACGACACCGATCTGTTCCTGATCCCGGAGTGAGCGATGGCGGGCTATAGCGGGACGCCTCTGGCGAAGAAACTGTCGCTGAAAGACGGGCTGCGCACCCGGTTCGAGGCTATGCCCGACAGCGTGCGGGCGGAGATCGAGGCCGCCGATCTGTCCCTGCCCGACTGGGACGGAAGCCCCGGCGCCCTGGATGCACTGCATATCTTTTCGACCGACGCCGCCGCCCTGCGCGCCCGCCTGACGGCCGCCCGCGATCAGATCGCGCAGACCGGGTTCATCTGGGTGTCCTGGCCCAAGAAGCCGTCGAAGATGCCCACCGACATCACCGAGGACGAAATCCGCGCGATCGCCCTGCCCATGGGCCTGGTGGATGTGAAAGTCTGCGCGATCGATACCACCTGGTCGGGGCTGAAGCTGATGATACGCAAGGAGTTGCGGCGCTAATCCCTGAGCGTCCCGTCGCCTTCGACCAGGTATTTGAAACTGGTGAGCTGATCCGCACCGACCGGCCCGCGGGCGTGGATCTTGCCCGTGGCGATGCCGATCTCGGCGCCCATGCCGAACTCACCGCCATCGGCGAACTGGGTGGAGGCGTTGCGCATCAAGATGGCGCTGTCGAGCCCTGCGAAGAACCGATCGGCGGTGGCGTCATCCTCGGTCAGGATGCAGTCGGTATGATGCGAGCCGTATTGGCGGATATGGGCCATCGCCCCTTCCACCCCGTCGACCAGCTTTGCGGCGATGATCATGTCGAGATACTCGCGGCCCCAGTCTTCCTCGGTCGCCGTCACGCTGCCCTCGATCCCCGGGCCGCCGCGCACTTCCACGCCGGCGGCGTGCAGATCCTCAAGGATCGCCGCGCGACCCTCGGCCGGAAAGGCTCGGTCAAACAGCAGGCACTCGGCGGCGCCGCAAATGCCCGTGCGGCGGGTCTTGGCGTTCAGGATCACAGCGCGTGCTTTCTGCGCGTCGGCGCCGGCATCGACATAGATGTGCACGATGCCTTCCAGATGCGCGAACACCGGCACCCGCGCCTCGGCCTGCACCCGGCCGACCAGGCCCTTGCCGCCGCGCGGCACGACCACGTCGATATGGTCGGTCATGGTCAGCATCGCCCCCACGGCGGCTCGGTCACGGGTGGGCACCAGTTGAATGCCCGCTTCGGGTAGGTTTGCTGCGCGCAACCCCTCGACAAAGCAGGCATGGATGGCGGTGGAGGAATGAAAGCTCTCCGACCCGCCGCGCAGGATCGCGGCATTGCCGGCCTTCAGGCACAGCCCGCCGGCATCGGCGGTGACATTGGGCCGACTTTCATAGATCACGCCGATAACCCCCAGCGGCGTGGAGACCCGGCGGATGTGCAGACCCGAGGGCTGGGTCCATTCCGCCAGCACCCGGCCCACCGGGTCGGCCTGTTCTGCCACCGCGCGCAACCCGTCGACAATGCCACGCACGCGGCCCTCATCCAGGCGCAGCCGGTCGAGCATGGCGGCGCTCAGACCCTTCTGCGTGCCGTGATCCATGTCTTTGGCATTTTCCGTGACGATGACGTCGCGCGCGGCCCAGACCGCATCGGCCACGGCGATCAGGGCCGCATGCTTACGCTCGGCACTGGCCTCTGCCAGCGCGCCACTGGCAGCGCGCGCCGCCCGGCCCAAACCGTCCATCAAGCCGGCGATATCCGTGTCCGATCCGTCCATGATCCCTCTCCTACACCGCCATTTCATCCCGATGCACCAGCGCCGCGCGGGCCGGATGGCCCAGTTTCCCGGCGATCTGCTGCGACTTCAATCCTCGGATCGCCGCGGCCTCTGCGGCGTCATACCCGGCCAGACCCAAGCCCAGGATCTGCCCTTCCGGGGTGGCGATCTCCACCGGGTCGCCGCGTTGGAAATCGCCGGACACCTGGGTGACCCCGGCCGCAAGCAACGATTTGCCCGCCGCAAGTGCCGCCGCAGCGCCAGCGTCCACGATCAGCCGCCCGCGCGGCTTCATTGCGGAAATCCACTGCTTGCGCGCCGCTTTCGGGTCGCCCTGCCCCGGAAACCAGGTCGCGCGCGCGCCGCCGCGCAGCGCGGAAAGCGGTCGATCCACATCGCCGCGGGCAATCGCCATGGTGGCGCCGGCGCGGGTGGCGATCTTGGCCGCCTGCAGTTTGGTGACCATGCCGCCCTTTCCGGCCGCGCTGCCGGCGCCGCCCGCCATCGCCTCGATGTCTGCCGTCACGCGGGGGACGCGCGAGATATGCACGGCTGTGGGATCCTGGGCGGGATTGGCCGTGTAAAGCCCATCGATGTCGGACAGCAGCAACAGCAGATCCGCCTGCGCCAGCGATGCGACCTGCGCCGCCAGGCGGTCGTTGTCGCCATAGCGGATCTCATCGGTGGCGACGGTGTCGTTTTCGTTGACGATCGGCACCGCGCCCAGCGCCAGCAGCGTGCGCAGGGTTGCGCGGGTGTTTAGATAACGGCGGCGGTTTTCGCTGTCCTCCAGCGTCACCAGCACCTGCGCCGCGGTCAGGCCGTGCGCCGACAGCCCGTCGCGATAGGCCTGGGCCAACGCGATCTGGCCAACCGCGGCGGCGGCCTGCGCCTCATCCAGCCGGCCAGCGGGGGGCAATCCCAAAAGGCCCCGGCCCAAAGCGATAGAGCCGGAGCTGACCACCAGCACGTCACGGCCCTGGGCCTTAAGCGCGGCCACGTCCTCCACCAGGCCGCGCAGCCAGTCGCGGCGCAACTTGCCTGCCGCATCGACCAACAGCGCCGATCCGATCTTGATCACCACGCGCCGCGCATCGGTCAGCGCGTCCGCACCGGTCACGGCGTCCATGGCGCGGCCTCCGGCTGTGCTCCGACGCCATCGATCAGGCCGCGCAAGGCGCGCAAGACCTCTGTGACGCCGTCGCCGCTGACCGCCGACATCGACAGCACCGGCCCGCCGGTCGCGGCGGACAACGCGGCGCGATGCGCCTCCAGATCCTCAGGCGCGACCGCGTCGGCCTTGCTCAGAACAGTCACCCGGGGCTTGTCCGCCAAGGCGCCGCCATAGGCGCCCAACTCGGCCAGGATCGTCGCATGGTCGGCCAGAGGGTCCTCGCCGGTGCCATCCACCAGATGCAACAGCGCCGCGCAGCGTTCGACATGACCCAGGAACCGGTCGCCGATGCCGCGGCCCTCATGCGCGCCCTCGATCAGGCCGGGAATGTCGGCCACCACGAACTCGGTGCCATCCACCGCCACGACGCCCAGATTGGGGTGCAACGTGGTGAACGGATAGTCGGCGATCTTGGGGCGCGCGTTCGAGGTGGCTGCAAGAAAGGTCGATTTGCCGGCATTGGGCAGCCCCAGCAGGCCGATATCGGCGATCAGCTTCAGCCGCAGCCACAGCGTGCGCTCCACCCCCGGCAGGCCTGGATTGGCCTTCCGCGGCGCCTGGTTGGTGGAGGTCTTGAAATGCAGGTTGCCGAAGCCGCCATTGCCGCCCTGCGCGACGCAGACCCGCTGGCCCACCCGAGTCAGATCGGCAATCACGGTTTCCTGGTCTTCCTCCAGGATCTCCGTGCCCACCGGCACTTTCAACACCTTGTCCTCGCCATCGCGCCCGGTGCGCTGGCGCCCGGCGCCGCCGCGGCCGTTCTGGGCGAAGAAATGCTGCTGATAGCGATAGTCGATCAAGGTGTTCAGGCCCTCTACCGCCTCGACCCAGACATCGCCGCCGCGGCCGCCATCACCGCCATCGGGGCCGCCGAATTCAATGAATTTCTCGCGCCGGAAACTTAGCGCGCCGCTGCCGCCCGCCCCGGATCGGACATAGACTTTGGCAAGATCCAGAAACTTCATCGCGCGGCGCCCCCTCCGGAGCTCAAGCGATACGTGACCACGGGCGCGGGCTCAAGCCGCGCGGCGGATGTGCCCAGCGCGATGCCGGTGGCGCGGAAGCTCAGCTTGCGCATGACGGTGTGAGAGGCGGCGTTTTCCTCGAACACGTCGGCATCGACCGCATCGAGCCCCAGCCGCGGCATCAGATCGGCCAGGAACGCCGCCACCGCCTCGGTCGCATAGCCCTGACCCCAATGTGCCCGACCCAGCCAATAAGCGACCGAGGGCACGGTGTCGCCGCCGGTCATCTTCATCGCCGCCCCTCCCAGAGCGACCATGCCCATCAAGGTGCCGTGCTTTGCGGCAATGCCCCAGCGGAACCCGGGCCGGCCGCGCCAGCGATTGTCGCCCATCCAGTCGCGCGCCTGATCGGCCGAGAACGGATGTGGTACGTTCGCTAGCATGCGCGCCATCTCCGCGTCATTGCCCAGCGCGGCGATGGCGGCGGCATCGTCCGGCATCAGCGGGCGCAGGATCAGCCGGGGCGTCTCAATCCGCGGGTCGCGGGCGAACTGCCAGCCGGCGCGGGTGAGTTGCATGCGTTGCAGATGCTCTGGGCCCTTTGCCCCCTCGACCGTGATGCGGTCGGTGTCCACGAACCCCAGGCTCAGCAGCACATGACGCGAACGCGCATTGCCCCTGTGATGGCCCGAAAGCACCGGCCGGTCGGCGCTCGCGAAATGCGCTGCCAGCACCGCGCGCGCGGCCTCAGGCACATAACCCTGGCCCCAATGCGCCTGGCCCAGCCAATAGCCCAGCCCTTGCCCCGGCCGCAACGAAATGACGCCGATCGGCGGCGCCTGCTCAGTGCCCAGCGTGATCGCCCAATACCCAGGCTTTTCTGCCGTGCGGCCAAGAAAGTCTTTGGCGTCGCTCAGCCCGTAGGGATAGGGCACCTGGGTCAGCCAGCGCGCGACCTCCCAATCGCCGATCAAGCGGGTGATCGGCGCGGCATCCGCCGGCGCCAGAGGCCGCAGTACCAGCCGCGCGGTTGTCAGGATGCTGCCGCCCATGCCCCCCGCTCCTTCACATAGATCCATACCGGCGCCAAGGCGGCCGGCGCAGTGCCGACAGACGGCGCGATCCGCCCGGGATCGCCGGGGTGGCGCCGGCGCAGGCACAAGCGCGGGGTTTGCACCACGGCCGGCATCACAGACGCTCCGCCAGAACCAGCAGCACGGAGGCCACGGTCAGCACCGCCAGCGTGACCATCAGCACACGTTCCGCCGGGCGGCCCGCGACCAGGCGTGCCAGCCGGCTGCCGCCCCAACACCACAAAGGATGCAGGATCGCCTGGATCAGCAGAAGGCACACCGCCACGATCAGCGTCGCCGAGAAGGCCGGCGTGCCCGCTGCCACGAAGTTGGTGAAACTGGCAGAGATCATCGCCCAAGCCTTTGGGTTCAGCGGGTGCACGATCAGACCGGCGGCAAAGCGCGGCGGCGTATCGCCACCGCCACCGGGCGCGATGCGCGCGCCGGCAATACGCCAGGCGAGGTAGAGGATATACGCGGCCGAGGCATATTTGAGGATCGCAAAGGCCAAGGGCATCTGGGTCAAAAGCGCCATCAGACCAAAGCCCATGGGCCATATGATCAATTGCTTGCCCAGCGCGACCCCGGCGACGAACGGCAGCGCGCGCCGCAGCCCGAAGCGTGCACCGGCGGCCAGCAAGACCATGTTCGCCGGCCCTGGCGTTCCGACCATGGCGGCGGCGAACATCAGGAACAGGCCGACATCAACGCCCATCGCCGCCCCCTGCCCGGGGCCGAAGACGCCGTGTCGGATGATCCCTGCCGTGTCTCATGCGTCCGATCCTTTGACCCCTTTCGGGCCGGACCTTTCGCGAAACGAAAAAGGGACCGGCCCGCCGGCCGATCCCCCCAAATTCCGAAACGGGACGTCGGCCTATTCGGCGGCTTTCGCCATTGGCGTGACGGAGATGAAGGTGCGGCCCTTCAGACCCTTGTGAAACGTCACTTTACCGGTGTCGGTGGCAAAGATCGTGTGATCGCGGCCCATGCCCACACCCTCGCCCGGCCACCATTTGGTGCCGCGCTGGCGCACGATGATATTGCCCGGGATCACGGCCTCTCCGCCGAATTTCTTGACGCCCAACCGACGCCCGGCGCTGTCGCGCCCGTTGCGAGAGGAACCACCTGCTTTCTTGTGTGCCATGTCTCTCTCCTCACTCGGTCTCGGCCGCGAAGGCCTTTGCCTGGTCGATCCAGCCGTCCCGGTCGATCCGGCCCTTGAAGGACAGCAGATCGTCCATGTGTGCCACGTCTTCGGGGCCCCAGGCCGCGATCTGCCAGAAGTGATAGACGCCGACCTCGTTCAGCGTGTTCTCCAGTTTAGGGCCGACGCCTGTGATCTTTTTCAGATCATCCGCATCACCCTTCGGCGCCTTCAGCAGATTGTCCGGGGCCGCTGTGGTCGCCGTGGTCGCGGTTGCCGCCTGCGGCTCAGCCGCCGGCTTCTCGGCCTTGGGTTTGGCCTTGGCCGCCTTGGGCTTGTCCGCCGCGGGTGCAGCGTCGGGGATCGCACCCTTGCCGGTCGCGGCCTTGATACCGGTCTTGTCCCCGCCCGAAGTAAGGATCTCGGTGATCCGCACCATGGTTAGCGGCTGGCGATGGCCGCGCTTGCGCTGCGAGGAATGCTTGCGCCGACGCTTCTTGAACGAAATCGTCTTGGGGCCCTTGAACTGGTCCAGAACCTCTGCCTGTACGGCAGCGCCCGCGATCAGCGGCGCGCCTACGGTCGGCGTGTCGCCGCCCAGCATCAGCACGTCGTTGAACTGCACCGTCTCGCCCGGGGCGGCGGCCAGTTTTTCCACTGCGAAAGTATCGTCGACGGCGACTTTGTATTGCTTGCCGCCCGTCTTCAGCACCGCGAACATGCGCGCATTCCTTTTTCTTTGTCGCGTCCTGCGGCCCGCCTGCGCGGTTCATGCCTGTCGGCGCCTGGGACAGCGCGCAGGGCTCAGCCCCGCGAAGACATCAACACCCGCGAAATGCGGGCGTTGTCGAGGCCCGGTGTATGGGTCCGGCCGCGCGCCAAGTCAACACCAAAGCCGGATCCGGCGAACGCCGCGGGCAAAGGCGCCAATTCTTCCTTGCGCCACGCCGACACGATGCCTAAACACCCGCCCCAGGCGACACGCCAGCGCGGAGAGGTGCCGGAGTGGTCGAACGGGGCGGTCTCGAAAACCGTTGTGCCCGCGAGGGCACCCAGGGTTCGAATCCCTGTCTCTCCGCCACACAGTTCTGCCTCGCCAGTCGATTTCCGCCGGCGCCAGAATAGTCCCGCATTTCCGGGATTAGTGGCTGGTGGTGCATCCAGAGACCGACATTGATACCCGATTGCCAGCGCTTTCGTCCAAATGCGCTCGGCGGTCACTTCCTGCTCGAACTGGGCGAAGGACAAGAGCACGTTCAGCGTGAGCCGCCCCATGCTGGTCGCCGTATTGAACGCCTGAGTGACCGAGACGAACGACGCCCCTGCCGCGTCGAGCCGGTCCGCCAGTTTCGCAAAGTCCGTAAGCGACCGTGTCAGCCGATCGATCTTGTAGACGATGATCCGGTCGACGCGGCCTGCCTCGACATCATCCATCAGGCGCAGGAGTGCCGGGCGATCCAGATGCCCGCCCGAGATTCTACCATCATCATAGCGCCCTTTGACCAGCACCCAGCCCTTGTGGCTTTGATTGGCGATGAATGCCGCGCAGGCCCCGCGTTGTGCATCGAGCGAGTTGAAGTCCTGTTCCAGCCCCACTTTGGCGTCGAACCATCTGGCGCCCTGTACCATCGCAAGCCCGGTAAAGCCGGGCGGAGACTTACGGTGAGAGCGGCATCGCTTTACCCCTACACACGCTCACAGTGCCCCCGTAGTCCGGTCATTTGTTGGCGAAACTGGGTTGTCGTCGCCATCGTCGGGAAAGTCGCGGGAGACGGGCCCTGCTACGCGACGAATGGCCGCGAAGCACCGAACCTGCCATTCATAGACGCCGGCGGCGAAATCCCAGATTGAGCCCAAAGTAACTTATGCTGCGAAACAGACCTTGTGCGGCGCTGCGATGGAGACTGACATTCATCACTAAGTTGACAATTTCTGTCAGCTAATATTTGCTCCACCCGGTGAGCGGCGTTTGCCGCCACATCATCAAGGAGAGACCCATGAATGTCAGGTCACTGACGCGGGGTCTTTGCTCCGCTGCCGCAGCTATTACGCTTACCATAGCGTCTGCCACGTCCGCCAATGCAGAGACGATAACCGTAACCGACATCGCAGGACGCGTTGTCGAAGTTGAAAAGAATCCGTCCAAAGTTGTCATTGGCGAAGGGCGCATGATCTATTCGATCGCGCTTCTCGATCAAGACAACCCGTTCCAGCGAATTGTTGGCTGGAAGGATGACATGATCAACTTCGATCCAGATGCCTATCGCAAATATCAGGCCGCCTTCCCAGAGGCTGCAGATATCCCCAGCTTCGGCAGTCCCTATACCGACGAATGGAATCTGGAGGCCGTGATCTCGCTTGGGACTGAGGTCGTGTTGATGAACCTCGGCAATCTTCTGAAAGCACAGGAAAGCGGGATCATCGACAAGCTGGAAGAGGCTGGGGTCGCTACTGTCTTTGTTGATTTTCGACAGGACCCAACGCAGAACACCGTGCCGAGCATCCAGCTTTTGGGGCGTATCTTCGACCGGCGGGATGAGGCGGACGCCTTTGGCGACTACTACCAGGCGCAGATGAAGCTGATCTATTCGCGGGTGCAGGGCATAGCGGATGAAGATCGTCCGATTGTCTTCATCGAACGGGCCGCAGGCTATAACCCTGCGAAGTGTTGCAGCACCTTTGGCGCGGCCAATCTGGGCCGTTTGGTTGATCTGTCCGGTGGGATCAATTGGGGCTCGCTGAAATCGCCGGGCTTCTCAACAGCTGTCAGTCTGGAAGCGATCTTTGCAGACGATCCCGATGTCATTATCGGCACAGGCGCCAACTGGGCCGAAGCCAATCCCGCGACAACCGCCGTTCTGTTTGGCTATGAGGCGGATGAAGCCGCCGTGCAAGACAGGCTTGGCGCCCTTGCGGCACGTGAAGGCTGGCCCGAATTGTCAGCCGTCAAGAACGGGCGGTTCCACTCCGTCTATCACCAGTTCTACAATAGCCCCTATCACTTTGTGGCCATGCAAGCTTTTGCGAAGTGGCTGCACCCGGATCTGTTTGAGGATGTCGACCCAGATGCGACAATGACAGAACTTCACGACAAGTTCTTGCCCATTGATTACTCTGGCGTCTTTTGGGGAAGCCTTGAGGCAGGCGGCTAACCGCACCAATTCCCGCGGCTCCGCGATCGCGGAGCCGTTCCTGCCTCTGGAGGGCTACCTTTGACAATCGACATAAACGCCGCGGACATGCGGCGGGCCTATGCTGCGCAGATCATGCGGCGGTATGGCATGATTGCTGCGGTCTGTGGGCTGCTTGCACTCAGCTTCTTTCTGGATGTCGCGACAGGTCCGGGCAACTACCCGCTTTCGACGGTGTTTGACGTGTTTGTCGATCCACAGTCACATGGCGTCCGGCTGAAAGTGATCGTCTGGGATTACAGACTGCCTGTAGCCATCACGGCTGTGCTCGTGGGCGCGCTTTTGGCCGTCGCGGGGGCTCAGATGCAAACGATCTTGAACAACCCTCTCGCCGAACCCTTCACGCTTGGTGTTTCCGCCGCTGCCAGTTTCGGCGCGTCTCTCGCCATAGTTTTGGGATTCAGCATCGTCCCCGCTGTCGGGCCGCTTCTGGTGACTATGAATGCCTTTGTCTTTGCACTCGCGACATGTGGGTTCATCTTGTTCGCAACGCGCCTGAAAGGCGTTGGGTCAGAGACGATGATCCTTTTTGGGATCGCGATTTTCTTCACGTTCTCGGCCCTGCTGGCGTTAATGCAATATATGGCGTCTGAAGACCAAATCGCACGCATCGTGTTCTGGATGATGGGGTCTTTGGGTCGTGCGAGTTGGGAGAAAATCTCGCTCGGCGCGATGCTTTTGGCCGTCGCTATCCCATTTAGCTTGATGCGCACATGGCCCATGACGGCCCTGCGGATGGGGGAGGCAACCGCCGAAAGCATGGGTGTCGATGTTGCGCGACTGCGGGTTGAAATGCTGATCTGCATCTCGTTTCTCGCCGCAACAGCGGTGTCCTTCGTCGGGACCGTCGGTTTTGTCGGCCTGGTTGGCCCCCATATCGCGCGACTGCTGGTGGGTGAGGATCAACGCTACTTTGTCCCGCTTTCGGCGCTGGTGGGCGCACTGGTGCTGTCACTGACCTCGCTGATCTCAAAGTCGATCACGCCGGGCATTATCTATCCCATTGGCATCATCACCTCGCTTATTGGTGTGCCGGTGTTTATCTCGATCATCCTCAGCACACGGCGAGAGAGATTGTCATGACCCTGAACATCCAATCCCTCAGGGCCGGGTACGGTAGAACCGAAATCCTGCATGAGGTGTCTGTACCAGATATCGGAGGCGGGGCGTTTGTGGGGCTGATCGGCCCTAACGCCGCAGGTAAGTCAACGCTGTTCAAGACCTTGGCGGGTCTGATTACGCCGACCCATGGCCAGATTACCATCAACGGCGAATACGTCACCCACCTGCGCCGCAAAGACAGGGCGCGGCGGGTGGCCTACATGCCGCAAGCGTTTGGCTGCAACGCACTGCTGACCGTCTTTGAAAGTGTGCTGCTGGCCCTGAAACAGACCACAGGTTGGCGGGTGGAAGACGACAACCTTGATCGTGTTTCAGAGACGTTGAACGCCTTGGGGCTGTCGCATCTCGCAAGCCGCGGCATCGCTGATCTGAGCGGGGGCCAGGCCCAAATGGTGGCTGTTGCGCAGACTATTGTGCGTGCGCCCGAAGTCATATTACTTGATGAACCCACTAGCGCGTTGGACTTGCACCACCAACTGTCGATCATGACGTCAATCCGGAACGAGATGGACCGCAAGAAACCTGTCGTCATCGCCGCGCTACATGATCTGAACCTGGCCGCCAAATTCTGCGACCGATTGGTGCTATTGAGGGATGGTGTGATCCTTGCGGATGGCCTTCCGGAAGCGATTTTGGCGTTGCCAGACATTGGCGAAACCTACCGCGTTGAGACCAACCTTGAACGCACAACGCGCGGTGCGCTTTATGTCGATGCAAGATTGCCCGCATGACCGCCGATTTTGACCTGATGAAGGAAATTCGCGCCGATTGATCGGCACGGGCAGACACCTTCGATGAAAGTCCTTCGCATCTGATTGAGGACAGATATGGAAAACCGGAATGGCAACGGCTCCTTTAATTAGCAGCTGACCTGAGCGAGGACGAAACGTTGCAGGCTCGAAATGCGCTTGATCTGGCCTGTGGCACGGGCGAGGTCAGTGAATTCCTTTGCTCTTTCGGAGCGAGTGTCACAGGGTTGGATTTCTCCGAGGCGATGTTGACACGAGCACAGACCAAACTGGCCGTTCAAGGTTGGCCCCGTCTGCTAGGCGACGCCGAAGACTTGAGGGGGATCGGTTATGAGAGCATTGTTAGATAGCGCATCGGTTGAAACACGAAGCGCTGCTGATGTGAACTCTAATATGTCCATTCGGAAGAACCTGCATTTCAGAGATGGCCTCACGCAAACGGCTTTGGTCCGCAAGTTCGAAGATGCGGGTCTTTCTTTCGCGTGCGAATTGTACCCTACGCCGCTTTATACGCGTGGAATGCGGGCGTGGCCTTTGACCGATCGCCTCAGACAAAGCGCCGAGAACCGCTTTTCCTTGGTGTTCGCAAAGTAACCCTGAACAATATCGGTTTTTGTGAACTCCAAAGCCTGCTTTTCTTCATTCAGGGCACTGATGTACCCTTTGCGTAAGTCGATTTTTTCCTGCACAGAAGTCATCCAGTTCATCGGGCTCAAGGGTCTTCTTTGCGGACGGAGTTGCCGTTGTAGCAACCCGAATGAAGGTATTATTCTGAAATATGGTATCGCTATCCAGAGTGATCTCTGCTTAGTTTCAAGAAAGTGATCGGAGTTTGAAGATGGCGTTTGAAACCTGGATATTGTTTTTCGTGGCTTACGTCTTAGTGACACTCTCGCCCGGTCCGAACGTACTGTTGGTTGTTACTCATGCTATGAGGTACGGATACCAGTCCATCCTCACAGTGATCGCCGCCAATCTGCTTTGTCAGCTTGCCATTGTCGGAGCAGTTGCGGCCGGCGTCGGGGCGCTCATGACGGTGGATTCTGTGGCTTTCAAAGCCATCAAATACCTCGGGGCAACATACCTGGTTTTTCTGGGCTTGAAGACTATTGTCACAACCTATCGGGACAGTGCCAATCCGCTTGGTTCAAGAAGTTCAAAGGCGATCAGCATCCCCGGGTTGAGACAGCGACTTGCAGAGGCTTTCTTCGTTTCTGCGGGGAACCCGAAGTCGGTCGTGTTCCTAGCCGCTTTCCTTCCGCAGTTCGTGGACCCTTCAACCTCCTTGAGGCTTCAATTTTCAGAGATGTTTCTCACAATCGCACTAATCGTCCTTTCCATTCATGCCCTGTATGCTTGGCTGGCTGTTTCGGTTCGCAAGCGCGTGGTCGATAGACGCATCAAGAAAGGCACTTCGTACGCGTCCGGTGGGCTGTTTGTAGCCCTTGGTGCAGGATTGTCTACTAAAGCACCCGACTTTTAACCTGAGACATATCCAGCAGCCTTGAAGTAGTTCCAGCATTCTTCCGGCGGGAAGAGGTCGCAGATTTCTGTGAGTGCATCGATCGTGTCCGTGAAGGACCGTGCGCCGATGCGTCGGAGGT
>JBCDDF010000039.1:0-32226 GCA_039180525.1 Pseudomonadota bacterium | reverse complement strand
GTCCGCCGTACGCTCGCCTGCCTCCTGCTCTTTGATGATCTGAATGATCTGCTCGTCGCTGAATCTCGGCTTCATTCTCAGTCCTCTCAGTTGTGAGGACTCTACCATTCCGTGGAGGAGATTCAGGGGCTCAGGTCAACATCGACACGCTTCATATTTCTCGCCTGTGAATTCGTGACCGGCAGTTAGCCCACTCGAGGGTTTCGCACCATCCGGAAATCTGTATCCCGGCGCTCGGTGAGTGTCAGCCTTGTCCCGCACAGTCGACCTTGGCCCCCTCCACACACCGATTCGAGCGCGCGCAACGGCTGTCGGGTTTTCGCTGTCGCCCCCGCGGCGTGGCCGTGTCCGTCGATTGGCGCTCGCCAAGGCGTTCTGTGGGGCGTAGACCCGGATCCATGGCCGCTTTTGGACCTTTCAACTCCGTGCGCGTCGCCGATGCGGGTGCGTTGCCGCCCTGGCGGCGGCCGGTGGCGTTGCTGATCCTGATGGCGGCGGCGATGCCGCTTAGCTTTGCGGTCTGGGTCGCGGTCATGCAGAACTTCGCCATCGAAGTCGCCCGGTTCGACGGCAGCGACTGGGGCTGGCTGCAAACGGTGCGCGAGATCCCGGGCTTTCTGGCCATCGGCGTTATCCTGTTGCTGGCCTTTGTCCGCGAACAGAACCTGGCGATGATCTCGCTGATCCTGTTGGGGGGCGCCGTCGCCGTTACCGCGGTTTTTCCCAGTTTCACCGGACTTTTGCTGACGACCGTGATCTCCTCGATCGGGTTTCATTACTATGAAACCGTCAACCAGTCGCTGCAGTTGCAATGGATCGACAAGGCGCGCGCGCCCCAGCTTTTGGGCTGGCTTCTGGCGGCGGGCTCGGCGGCGTCGCTTCTGGCCTATGGCCTGTTGGTGCTGACCTGGAAGGCGTTTTCGCTGAGCTATGCTTTTGTCTTCGCCACAGCCGGGATCGCCACCGTGGCCATTGCGCTGGTCGCCTGGGCGGCGTTTCCGCGGTTCGAGGCCCCGCATGCGCAGCGGCGGGAGATGGTGCTGCGCCAGCGCTATTGGCTCTACTACGCACTCCAATTCATGTCCGGCGCGCGGCGTCAGATCTTTGTCGTTTTCGCGGCCTTCATGATGGTGGAACGCTTCGGCTTCGAGGTTCATGAGGTTACGGCGCTGTTTCTGATCAACTATGTCGCCAACATGCTGTTCGCGCCGCTCATCGGCCGCGCGGTCGGCATCTGGGGGGAGCGGCGCGCGCTGCTGGTCGAATATGCCGGGCTGACGTTGGTTTTCCTCGCTTATGGCGGGATCTATTACTTCGGCTGGGGCGTGGTGCTGGCGGCGGCGCTTTACGTGATCGACCACCTGTTCTTCGCCATGGCGCTGGCGATCAAGACCTATTTCCAGAAGATCGCCGACCCCGCCGATATAGCGCCCACCGCGGCGGTGGCGTTCACGATCAACCATATCGCAGCAGTGTTTCTGCCCGCGCTTCTGGGATATGTCTGGCTGGTCAATCCCGGCGCCGTGTTCGGGCTGGCGTCCTCTATGGCGCTTGTATCGCTGGGACTGGCCATGCTGATCCCGCGCCATCCTGCGCCCGGCAACGAGACGGTGTTCGCGCGCCCGATCGCCGCGCCGGCCGAGTGAGCCTTGGCGGCACCGCGGCGGGGGCTTATCTGACCCAAAGATCAGGAGGAAACGCAATGCTGTTCGGTTTCGGAAAGCCCGCCACGATCCCCGCCGCCGATGCCGCGCTGCCGGGGCGCGCCACGCCCATCCCCACCGCGGAGACCCATTTCGTCACCGGTCGCCCGCTGAAGGGGCCATATCCGGACGGTACCGAACAGGTGCAGTTCGGTATGGGCTGTTTCTGGGGGGTGGAGCGGATCTTTTGGCAGATGGACGGCGTCTGGATCACTGCAGCCGGCTATGCCGCGGGGCATACGCCGAACCCCACATACAAAGAGGTTTGTTCGGGCCAGACCGGGCACAACGAAGTTGTGCTGGTGGTCTATGATCCGGCGCGGGTCGGCTTCGATGCCCTGCTGAAGGCGTTTTGGGAGGGCCACGACCCGACCCAGGGCATGCGCCAGGGCAATGATCGTGGCACGCAATACCGCTCTGGCATTTACTGGACGACAGAGGCGCAGCGCGCGGCGGCCGAAAGTGCAAGGGCGCCGATGGCGGAACGACTGGCGGCGGCCGGCTATGGCGGGATCACGACAGAGATCGCGGCGGCCGGGCCGTTCTATTTCGCCGAGGACTATCACCAGCAGTATCTTTCGAAGAACCCGGGCGGTTATTGCGGCCTGGGTGGCACCGGTGTGACCTGTCCGATCGGCACCGGCGCCTAAAGCACTGTTCGCCGCCGCCGCCGCCGCGGGGCAAGCCCGGACCCGCGGGTACCCCCGCGGCCTGGCCGAATGGCCAGGAGGATCGCAATGGCGATCCTGTCCGGGCATCCGGGCGTTGCGCCGGGCCGAGCGGTCGCCTGGCTTGGGCAGGCCCGTCATCCAGAACAGGGAAACCCGACGGCCCCCATGGCTGTCAGGTGCAGTCGGTGCGTCGCAGCGCCGGATCACGGGCCGCCAACAGCGGCGTCGTGCGGCTGCTCAGGGCGGTTTTCTGCCGGCCATGGGCATCGAAGTTCCCCGGCGCAAGCCACTCTTCGAAGGCAGCCTTCAGCGCCGGCCACTCGCCGTCGATCACGGAAAACCAAGCGGTGTCCCGGTTATGGCCACGTGTGACCAAGGCCTGGCGATGGACGCCCTCGAAGGCGAAGCCGAGTCGTTGCGCGGCACGCCGCGACGGCAGGTTCAGCGCATTGCACTTCCACTCGTACCGGCGATAGCCGGCGGCAAAGGCCCACCCCATCATCAGCACCATCGCCTCGGTCGCGGCGCGGCTGCGTTGCAGCGCCGGCGACAGCGTGATGTTGCCGACCTCGATGGATCCGGCGGCGGGGTTGATGCGCAGGTAGGAGGCATATCCCAACGCCCTGCCGGAGGCCGCATCGCGGATGGCATAGAAGAACGTATCCCCGTCCGCGGCGGTGCCCGCGGCCCAGTCCCACAGCGCCGCACCGTCCGCAAACGGGCCGGAGGCCAGATAGGTCCAGACCGTATCGGCGCCGGCGAAGGCGTCGCAAAGCGCGTCGCAATGTGCGGGTGAAAGCGGCTCCAGCACGGCGTGGGCGCCGGCCAAGGGTACGAAGGCGCGGCTGGGAACGCGCCAGTCGGGAACGGGAGTGCCAGGCGGTGTCATGCCGCCGTCAAAGCCCGCCACGATCGCGGCGTCAAGCGATGAGCCGCGGATCGTCGCCCATGTCGAGCCCCGGAAACACCTGGCCTTCCAAGTCGGACCGCTCAAGCCCGAAAAGCCCGCGCATCGCCCAGGCGGCATAGCTGCGCACATCGGCCAGCGGCATCAGATCGCGATCCTGATAGAGATCGCCCGAGGCCAGCCCCGGCCAGGCGCCATGCACCGCGCCACCGCGCAGCGCGCCGCCCGCGAAAACGGCAATGCCGCCGGTGCCGTGATCGGTGCCGCGATTGCCGTTCTCGCGCACCGTGCGGCCGAACTCGGTCAGGCACAGCACCGCGGTGTCGCCCCACACCGCGCCGAGTTCGGATTTGAGCGTCAGGATTGCGGCCTGCAATTCGCCCAGCGCGCGCGGCAAGGACTGATGCTGCCGGATATGCGTATCCCAGCCGGTGATCGAAAACGCCGCGATCCGCGCATCCGCGCGAAGTTGCTGGGCCGCGAAAGCCGCCAACGCGCGCGCCCGGCGGGCGGCATTGGCGGTCATGGTCTCGCCCGGGTCGGTCAGATCGGCCAATTCGAACGCGGTTTCAGCGGCGCGGGCGAACAGCGGATCCTCGGCATAGACCTTGGACAGCAGCAACCGCGCCTGCGGCGACAGATCCAGATCGGCATCCGGCGCCCATTGCGAGGTGTCGGCCGTGCCCGACAGCAACAGCAGATTTTCGCGGCCCACGGCAAAGGCGCTGCGCGCGGTTGCGCCCGGCATCAGCGCCAGCACGCGGTTGAGCCAGCCGTCGCGGCCCGGGGTCAGCGCGCCATCCGCCGCACCGCCGCCGTTTTCCAGCAGATCCTGGCCGTCGAAATGGCTGCGCCGGTCGCGATAGGGGGTGGACACCGCCTGCGCGAATGACAGCTCCCCTGCGCGCCAAAGCGGCAGCAGATCGACCAGCGCGGGGTGCATCCGGTGGAAATCGGTCAGCGCGGGTGCGTCCTCGCCGCCCGACAGGGTGGTCCGGTGGCGGGCCAGCATCGGATCGCCTGCAGGGCGCAACACGTCCAGCCCGTCCATCGCGCCGCGCAGCACGATGACGACCAACCGCCGGTCGGTGGGCAGCGCGGCGAAGGTCACCGGCGTGATCAACGGACTGGCGGCGGCGGAACACCCCAGCGCGGCGGCCCGGGCCAGAAAGCGGCGGCGGGAGGGGCCGGTGGAGGTGCGGGGGGGCGTGTCTTGCATCGGCATCCTCGCTCATCAGCGCCGGTTAAAGGCGGGGGCGGCCAGAACCAGGGCCACGCCCTCGGCCCGGGTCTCGGACCCGCCGGCGGCGCGGCTCAACAGCGGCGGGGCCAGCGGGCCCAGCGCGGCCTGCAGAAATTCACGCGGGTCGGTCTCCGCGCCCCAGCGGCGCGCGCTGCGACCGGCCCAATCCACCCGCGCGGCCAGGCCGGCGGGGGTGATCCAGGCACGCGGATCCTCGGGCCAGCCATCGGGACCGGCGGGGCGCATCAGCGGCTGCCCCATCGCTGCCATCGGCCCCAGGATCTGCCCGTTCAGGTCGCGCCGTTTGGCCCGGCTGAGCAGCCCCGCATCGACCTTCAGCGCCCGCAGGCCCGAGACGATGAAATCGAACGGCGTCTTGGCCTTGGCCAGGGTCGGGTTCCAGGCCCGGTCATCCTCCAACAGCGCGCGATAGGCCGGCACCAGCCGGCCGCCGGCATTCAGATAGGCGCGCGCGATCTTGGCGACATAGTCCGGCGCCGCAGGGGCGCCGACGAAATGCACGATCAGCTTGGTTGCCAGATGCCGTGCGGTGTCAGGATGCACCGCCAGGTCGTCCAGGGCCGCGCGGATCTCTGGCCAGGCCGCCGGCTCGGCGCCGCCATAGCTGCGGCCCAGCACAGTCTCCGCGCCCGGTTCGGCCCAGTTCGGCGCGAAGTGGAACCCCCGCTCGCGCAGCGTCATGCCGGTGAAAAGCTGCGCCAGCCCCAACACGTCCGCCTGGATATAGGCGCCCTCCACGCCCAGCGTGTGCAGTTCCAACACCTCGCGCGCCAGGTTCTCGTTCAACCCCAGCCCGCGCCGCTGCCCGGCACGGGAATTGGGCCCGACCGACCGGTTCTGGTTGAGATAGTGCAGCATCGCCGGGTGGCGCACCGTGTCGGCCAGCATGTCGCCGAAGCGCCCGCCGACATGGGGGCGGATGGCGGTCCGGATAAGATCGGGCACGAGCAGGGTGCGCATCCGCCCTGTCGCCTCTACGGTGAAATGGTCGGTCCAGAATGCCGCCAGCCGCTCGCGAAACCCCAGAGGCGAGCCGACCGCGCGGGCGAAGTGCATGCGCATGTCCCAGGTCGTGGTCCGCCGCAGCTTACGATCCGCCGCCTTGACCGCACGTTCGCCGGCCTGCGTCTGTTCCTTGCGCAGCGCCCGCGCGGCGTCGTGCTCCACCAGCATCGTTGCCCGCGCGGCCAGATCCGGCGCCTGCTCTGCCAGTGCCGGATCGCGGCGGCTGAACTGAGCGATCAGCGCCCCTGGCCCGTCGGGCGGTTGGTCCGCGCCCAGCCCGGTGCCGAAGCGGATCGCCGCGATCGCCTGGGTTTCGGTCGTCATACGCGCTCCTCTGCTTATCCCGATTATACCCGCAGCGCCCGGGGTTCCGTCGGATTTTTCGCCGCAGCCCCGGTTTCGGTGGCGCGCCGCGCGCTTGCGGTCTACACAAACGCGGTACCTTGTGCCCGTAAGTACGCTGCCCGGGCGCGTTCGTCGCCCGGAGGTGTCCACATGACAGCCGCCTATGATGCCTTGATCGCCCATACCCGCCAGACCACGGCGCTGGAACAGGCGGCGGGTCTGCTGGCCTGGGATCAGGAAACCATGATGCCCGATGCGGGGCTGGCCCAGCGCGGCGAACAGGCCGCGGCGCTGCAATTGGCGATCCATGACCGCGCCACGGATCCGCGCATCGGCGACTGGCTGGCCGCCTGCGATGGCGCGGATCTACCGCCGATGGCGCTGCGCAATGTCGCCCTGATCCGCCGTGGGTTCGACCGCGCGACACGGGTGCCGGCCGATCTTCAGGCGGCGATCGCCCGGGCTGCGAGCCACGGGCACGGGGTCTGGATCGCCGCCCGCGCGGCCAAGCGGTTCGCCGATTTCGCGCCGACGCTCGATACGATGCTGGCGCTGAAACGCGAAGAGGCCGCCTGCATGGCCGACCCGGGTCAGCGGCCCTATGACGCGCTGCTGGAAGCGTTCGAACCCGGCCTGACCAGCGCGGCGCTGAAGCCGTTGTTCGAGAGCCTGGCCGGCCCGCTCAGCGCATTGGTTCAGGCCATTGCCGAGCGTCCCGCGCCGCCCCCGCTGTCGGGGCGCTTCCCGGCCGACGCGCAACGCCGTTTGGTCGCCGACGTCGCCGCGGCACTGGGCTACAGGCTGGACGCCGGGCGGATCGACATCGCCGTGCACCCGTTCTGCAGCGGCCAGGGCAGCGATGTGCGCATCACCACCCGCATCGACGAGACCACGCCGCTCGACTGCCTCTACTCGGTCATTCACGAGGTCGGGCACGCGATCTATGAACAGAACATGCCCGATGTCACCTTGCTGGAACCGGCGGGCCGATACGCCAGCATGGGCCTGCACGAAAGCCAAAGCAGGCTTTACGAGAACCAGATTGGCCGCAGCCGCGCCTTTGCCGGCTGGCTCTATCCGCGCTTGCAGGCTGCGTTCGGGGCGCTGCCGGTCGATGGGCCGGAGGCGCTTTATGCCGCGCTCAACCGGGTCGAACCGGGCTTTATCCGCACCGAGGCGGACGAGGTGCAATACAACCTCCACATCCTGCTGCGCTGGGAACTGGAAGAGCGGATGATCGACGGCAGCCTGCCGGCGGCAGATGTGGAAGAGGCCTGGAACGCCCGTTTCGCCGCGCTTTTCGGCCGCGCCGTGCCCGATGCCGCGATGGGCGCGCTGCAGGATACGCATTGGTCGCAAGGCCTGTTCGGCTATTTCCCGACCTATACGCTGGGCAATGTCTATGCGGCGGAGCTTTTCGCAGCCCTCGAACGCGCGATCCCCGATGCTGCCGATCTGATCGCTGCGGGCGATTTCGCCCCGCTCCGCACCTGGCTGACGACCCATGTCCACGCCCGGGCCAACAGCCGCCCCGCGCAACAGATCGTCGCTGACGCGATCGGCTACGCGCCCAGCGCGGCACCGCTGATCGCCTATCTGCAAGCCAAGTTTTCCGGCCTCTACGCCCTGGCGTAAGGCCGCCCCGGGGGGCTGCCCCCCTGCTTCTTCGGTCTTCAAATATTCCGGTGCCACGCCGATGAGACGCGCGACCTCCGGCCCGCTAGACCAAAACCGTTTCAGACTGAATCAGTCTGAAAGAGGATTTTGGTCCAGATTCAACAGTCTGAGCAAAATCCTAGGATCAGATTGTTTCCATCTGATCCGTTTTTGCTCTAAACCTGCGTCGGCAACTGCCGGATCAGGCCGCGCAGTTCCGGCTCCGAAACCAGGCGCGCGGCTTTCTTGGGTTTGTGCCACCGGCGCGTGCGCTGCGACACTTCCGGATAGGATTTGGAGGTGTCGGTGACCTCCACGGCAAAGACCTGCACCAGACAGGTGATCGATTTCGACCGGCTGATCACCTTGCGATAGCTGTAAAATCCCAAAGCCGGACCCACACTGCCCTCGGCGACGCCCGCTTCTTCGAAGGCTTCGCGCAGCGCGGTGCCGCGCGGACCCAGCGTCCTGATCGGCCAGCCCTTGGGGATGATCCAGCGGCGGGTGGAGCGCGAGGTGACCAAAAGCACGCGCAGCTTGCCCTTGCGCCGGCGCCAGCAAAGCGCGCCGTATTGCAACCGCGCCCGCGGGATGCGGCGGCTGCGCAGCGCCTGTTTGACCGCCTTTTTATGCGCCTTGCCGTCCACCGGTCTGTCCTCTGCTCGCCCCGGTCCCCTGCCACGCTTGCCGCGGCGCTGTCCATAGGGCAGGTGGTGCGGGCGGCGGTCGAAAGGAGCGGTGCTCATGGAGGATCTTTGGATCCCGATCACCATTGCCGCGGCGTTCTTCCAGAACCTGCGCTTCATGCTGCAAAAGACGCTGACCGGGCGGCTCAGCACGCTGGGGGTGACGTTCTCGCGGTTTCTGTTCGCCGCGCCGCTGGCCTGGGTGGTGGTTGCGGGGCTGCTGGCCCGCGATGGCGCCGCCTGGCCGGGGCTGACGCCGGCGTTCGCGGGTTTCGCGGCGGTGGGTGCGGTTGCGCAAATTCTGGCGACGGCGCTTCTGGTCTTTCTGTTTTCATTGAGAAACTTCGCGGTGGGCGTGACGCTGTCCAAGACCGAGACGGTGACCACGGCGCTGCTGTCGGCGGCGATCCTGGCCGAACCCGTGGGCCCCGGCGCCTGGGCCGCCATCGCCGTGACCGTGGCCGGGCTGGCGGCGCTGTCGGGCCCGTCGGTGCCGGGCGCCATGTTGGGCGGGTTGGTGTCACGCGCAGCGGCGATCGGGGTCGCTGCGGGCGCGATCTTTGCAGTCGCCTCGGTCGGGTATCGCGGCGCCAGCCTGGCGTTGGCGGGGGGCGATGTCTGGGTGCGGGCGGCGGTCACGCTGGCGGCGGTGACGACGTTTCAGACCGTGCTGATGGCCGCCTGGCTGGCCTGGCGCGAGCCTGGCCAGATCGGCGCGGTCTGTGCGGCCTGGCGGGTGGCTGTCTGGGTCGGCGTGACCGGCATGCTGGGCAGCCTGGGTTGGTTCACCGCGTTCACGCTACAGAATGCGGCCCTGGTCAAGGCGCTGGGTCAGATCGAGGTGGTGTTCACGCTCGCCGCATCGGTCCTGGTGTTCCGCGAGCGGCTGACCCGGGCGGAGGTGCTGGGGATCGCGTTGATCGTGGGCGGGATCTTCCTGATCCTGCGCCTTTGATAAAAGTGCTGCGCCCGGATCCGGCCCCGTTCCGGCGTAAGCCGGAACCGCCGGGCAATTGCCCGGCGCGCGTGCATTTCGCACGCGGGGGCCTTTGGCGCGACGCCTGGCGCTCGACCAAAACCGTTTCAGATTGAATCAGTCTGAAAAGAATTTGGGTCCAGATTCAATATTTTGAGCAAAATCCTGGGATCAGATTATATCAATCTGATCGGTCTTTGCTTTAGTGCCACCAGCGCGGATACCAGCGGCGGTTCAGGAACCCGCCCAGCGAGAAATGGTCGCGATGGATCAGAAGCACCAGCGCTACGAAGGCGCCCAGCACGGCCAGGTCGATCACCGCGTTGCGGTTCACCGGAAAGCCGTTTTCGTTGATCGCGAACGGGTCGAAAAACCGCTCCCACCTGCGGGTGACGGTGAAGAAATGCATGACCAGCAACGCGCCATAAGTGAAGGGGCGGAAGATGCCGATCAGCGCCAAAGCGCAGATCGCGATCTGCAGCGACCCGGCGGCATAGACCTGGATCAGGCTCAGATCCACCTGGTCGAAATGCCGCGCCAGTTGCTGATACTGCCCGGGCGTCAGGATCTTGTGGATCGCCCAGAGGAACATGAACCAGATCAGCCCGGCGCGCAGGATCAAAAGCGCCAGGCCGTCGCGGCGGTCGGTATCGGTCATGGGGGTCATTCCGTCGTTGATCTCAGCCCGCCAAGCTGTCGCGATGGGCGCCATAGTAAAGCCCGACGACATGTTCGGCCTCGGCAAAGAACAGCCAGCGCGCGATCAGCGTGCCGGTAAGGTGGCTGAGCACCAGGAGCCCGGCCAGCGCATGGCCCACGGACACCGCCAGGGTCAGGATCAGCGGCAGCGCGATGGCCAGCGTGAAGGCGATGATGCGCAGCTTGCGCGCATGCTTGCGGCCGACCTTATAGACCATCTCGGTTAACAGGTAATTGCGCCCGGTATGCGGCGGCTCCAACAGCCGCACACGGCCCATCGCGCCCAGCCCGGTGGCGGTCTCCGCCGTGCTGCCGGCGCGCGCGAAGGCGCCGTCGCCGCGAGCCCAGGCCGCCGCCTGCAGTCCCGCCAGCGCTGCCAGCAGCCAGGGCAGCGCATCCATCGCCCCATTCAAAAGCGCCCCGCCGGCCAGCGCATAGGCCAGGAAAACAAGGGGGGTCAGCGGGTCGTGCCAGCGCGGCACGGTGCGGAGCTGGGTGTAGATCATCGCCGTGCACAGGATCGTCACCAGCGCCAGCGCTGCGGCCAGCGCGCCCAGGGCCGGGCTGCGGGCGCCGGTCAAAACCCAAAGTCCGGCATAGGCGGCAAAGACCGCGAGCGTGACCACTGCCGCCACACCCTCGCGTGACAGCCACGACGACCGCCATTGGCTGAGCGCCTTCCAGGCGCGTTCCGGGTGGCCCAGATGCAAGAGCGACGACATCAGCCCAGCGCTGGCCAAGCCCATGGCAAGACAGGCAAAAAATGCCATAACCCAAGGTGTCTTGGTCGGCGGCGCCACCCCCAGCCAGACCATCAGCCCGAAGCCGAGCCCGGATAGGGTGGTGAAGACGATGATCGACGGGGCGGGGTGCATCAGAGCCGGTCGAGCGTGCGGTCGAGCCAGCCGAAAAAGCCGTCCGCGCCCTCGGTCGTTTCCGCTGGCAGGGGCGCCGGCGCGCCGGCCCGGTCCTTGGGTCGCGGTGGCAGGTATTTGTTGACCGGCGCGGTGCCCAGTTCGGGCATCAGATCCAAGCCGCCGCGGTCGGCAACCAGGCGAGAGACGTCGCTGTCGGGGTCGGAGAGGTCGCCGAAATGCCGCGCGCCGGCGGGGCAGGTGCGCACGCAGGAAGGCAGGCGATCCTCTTCGGGGATGTTGTCGTTATAGATCCGATCCACGCAGAGTGTGCATTTTTTCATAACTTTTTCAACGGGATCCATCTCGCGCGCGCCATAGGGACAGGCCCAGGCGCAGAGGCCGCAGCCGATGCAGTCGGCCTCGTTGACCAGGACGATTCCGTCCTCTTGGCGTTTGTAGCTGGCCCCGGTCGGGCAGACGGTCACACAGGGCGCGTCGGCGCAGTGGAGGCAGGATTTGGGGAAGTGTACGACCTGCGCCGGCCCGGTTTCCGGCGTGATTTCAAAGCTATGGATGCGATTGAGAAAGCTGCCGACCGGGTCGGCGCCATACGGATCCGCATCCGCCAGCGGCGCGCCATAGGCGCCGGTGTTCCACTCTTTACAGGACACCACACAGGCATGGCAGCCGACGCAAGTGTCGAGATCGATCACAAGGCCAAGGCTGGCATCGGTGGTCTTTGGAAGGCTGGTCATGGGGTGTCTGGCATGCGTCTGGCATGCGTATGGCATGCGTATTGCGACAAAAACACTCGGGTTATCGGGCGGTTAACGTGGGAGCGAGGGGCCAGCCCCTCGCGCTCCCCGGGATATTGAGGGAACAAAGAGTGAGGCGCCCCCGGAACAGGGACCAGTGGACCGTTTTCAGCGCCGAACGGGCGAAGCCCAAGCGCGCCCGGAAAAGGGTCCATGTTCGGCCTACAAACGCTCCCCCGGAGCGTTTGCTTTACGGCCTCACCGTTTTCAGCGCCGAACGGGCGGAGCCCCAGCGCGCCCGCTTGCCGCCGGTATCCGGGCCCCGCGGGCACCATCCCGCCGGCTTCTTTGTTCCAAAAATATCCATTTCGCCGCGCCCGCCTCATGACCAACGGCTCCCGAATCTGAGCTCAGCCGGGCCGGTGCCCACCGGCGAGATCTGTGTGCCCAGATCGGGCCGCGCGGCGGCCTGCGGCGGTGCCTTTTCGATCCGCACGCGCAGGTCGTACCAGGCCGCCTGGCCGGTGATGGGATCGGAATTGGCCCAGCGGCGGCCGTCGCCGCGTTCGGGCAGAAGTTCGTGGATCAGGTGGTTGAGCAGGAAGCCCTTGGTCGCCTCGGGCGCGTCGGGCTCCAGCGCCCAGGCGCCGCGGCGCTTGCCGATGGCGTTCCAGGTCCAGACCGTGTGCGCATTCAGCGCGTCCATCCGCACCACCGGCACGGTGATCGAGCCATGCGGGGAGGTGAGGGTCGCCCAGTCGCCCTCCTCAAACCCCTGCGCTTCCCAGATCGCGCCGGGCACGAACAGCGGGTTGACCCCGTGGATCTGGCGCAGCCAGGCGTTTTGCGAGCCCCAGGAATGGTACATCGCCGCCGGGCGCTGGGTGATGGCGTGGAGCGGGAAGCTGTCGGTATCGATCCGGGTTTCCTCGAACGGCGGATACCAGATCGGCAGCGGGTCCATCGTTTCCGCCAGCCGCTCGCGCAGATGGTCGGGCGGCTGGATGTCGCCATGGCCCTGGGCGGCGCGCTGGAACCGGCGCAGCGGTTCGGCGTAGAGCTGGAACAGGTAAGGCTCCGGCGCGTCGGAGACGTAGAACCCCATCTCCGCCGCCCATGTCTGATAGGCCATATTGGCGGGTTTCATGAACCGAGCCTCTTCCGGCACATGCGCCAGCCAGAAGCCGCCGTTTTCGATATAGGCGTCGATCTGGCCTGGGTTGGGGGCGCCGCGGCCGGCCTCGCTGCCATTGCCGCGGAACCCGGCCAGCGGGCCGATGCCCGGGCGGCGCTGGTGGTTGATCATGTAGTCGGCATAGTCGGCAAAGACCGGCGCGCCCTCGGCATCGACCATGCCGGGCAGGCCGAGTTTCACCCCCAGCTGGATCAGCGTGGTCTGGAAGCCCTGCACACCTTCGTGCCCGGGCCGTTCGGGCTCCACCACCGGCCAGCGGATCGCATCCGCCACCGCGTCGGGTTCGCAGATCGGCCGATCGAGCAGCGAGATGCAATCGTGGCGTTCCAGATAGGTGGTGTCGGGCAGGATCAGGTCGGCATAGGCCACCATCTCGGACGAATAGGCATCCGAATAGATGATATGCGGGATCTTGTAGGCGCCGCTGTCGTCGGTGTCGGTCAGCATCTCGATCACGCGGGCGGTGCCCATGGACGAGTTCCAGGCCATGTTGGCCATGTAGAGAAACAGCACGTCGATCGGGTAGGGGTCGCCGGCATGGGCGTTGGCGATGACCATATGCATCAGCCCGTGGGCGGAGAGCGGCGCCTCCCACGTGAAGGCCTTGTCGATGCGGCGCGGTGTGCCGTCGTCGTGGAGCAGCAGATCCTCGGGCCCGCGCGGATAGCCCAGATGCGGGCCGTCCAGCGGTTTGCCCGGGGTCGCCAGCCCGTGCGGCCGGGGATGGGCGGAGACGGGCTTGGGATAGGGCGGCTTGAAGCGGAACCCGCCGGGGGTTTCGACCGCGCCGAGGATCAGTTGCAACAGGTGCAGCGCGCGGGCGGTCTGGAACCCGTTGGAATGGGCGGAGATGCCGCGCATCGCGTGGGCGGAAACCGGGCGGCCGGTGAAGCTGTCATGCCGTTCGCCGCGGAAATCGGTCCAGGGTTGGGCGATTTCGATGGGGTGGTCGAACGCGGCTTCGGCCAGTTCGGCGGCGATGCGGCGGATGGTGGCGGCGGGGATGCCGCAACGGTCGGCCACGGCCTCGGGCGCGTATTGGGCGTCGAGGTACTTTTCGGCCAGCCGTTGGAAGACCGGGGTGCGGCCGTCGAAATCCCCGTGCAGCGCCGGTTTCAGGCCCGGTGTGTCGAAGGGGCGGGCGGTGTCGGTGGCGCGGTCCCAGACCAGTTCGCGGCCCTGGTCGTCGCGGGCGAAGAGGCCGTCGGCATCCAAGAGAACGGGCGCGTTGGTGAAGCGGGAGAGGTAATCGAGGTCGATCTTGCCCGACTTCAGCAGCACATGGATCAGCGCCAGGATGAACAGCCCATCGGTGCCGGGCGTTATGCCCAGCCATTCGTCGGCGATGGCGTTGTAGCCGGTGCGCACCGGGTTGATGGCGATGATCTTGGCGCCGCGCGCCTTCAGCCGGCCCAGGCCCATCTTGATCGGGTTGCTGTCATGATCTTCGGCGACGCCGAACAGCAGGAACAGCCGCGTGCGTTCCCAGTCGGGCGCGCCGAATTCCCAGAACGCGCCGCCCAGCGTGTAGATGCCGCCGGCGGCCATGTTGACCGAACAGAACCCGCCATGGGCGGCGTAGTTGGGCGTGCCGAATTGCTGCGCCCACCAGCCGGTGAAGGATTGCGACTGGTCGCGGCCGGTGAAGAAGGCGAGCTTTTCGGGTGCCGTCTCGCGCACCGGCGCCAGCCAGTCGGCGGCGGTCTGCAGCGCCTCTTCCCAGGTGATTTCGGTGAATTCGCCGGACCCGCGCGGGCCGGTGCGTTTGAGCGGCGCGCGCAGCCGGGCGGGGGAGAGGTGGTTCATGATCCCCGCCGAGCCCTTGGCGCACAGCACGCCGCGATTGACGGGGTGATCGCGGTTGCCTTCGATATACTTCACCGCGCCGTCGCGCATATGCACGTTGATGCCGCAACGGCAGGCGCACATATAGCACGTGGTCTGCCGGATTTCGTCGGCGACGGGGGGCGAGAGGTCGAGTTTCGGTTGCACCATCAGCGCCTTGTGGCGTGGAAAGCGCCGCCTGTCGAGAGTTTTGAAACCGGTTGCGATAGGCTAGTTTACGTGGGTGCGCCCCGGGTCTTGCGATAGGCGGCAAGCAGATCCTCGACGGGGATGCCGTCGATCCGCATGCCGGTCAGGCGACACGCCAAGATCTGCACGCCGGAGAGGTTCGCGTTGCGGATAGTGGCGCCCGACAGGTTGACGTCATTGATCGACCAGCCGGTCATGTTGCTGTCATTAAAGGCGGCGCCGGAAAACTCGATCTGGTTGAAGCGCGTGGCCGAGAGATTGGCGTTGTTGAACGTCGAGGAAGACAGATCGGCATCGTCGACATTAAGCGTATCGGTGACGCGGTGGAGTTGCATGGCGGCCTCTCTGATGGATGGGGTTATTGTAGCAGCCGGCGTGGCATATTCGAACTGCGCCCTGTCAGGCCAGCAGCATCCAGACGGCGACGGCCGCCAGGGTCAGCCCGAAGATCGTGTTCAGGCGCCGCGCGCTTTCGGGCGACCGGAAATAGCTGGCGATACGGTCGCCGGCGAGGATCCAGACCGAAAATGCGATAAGGTTATTGGCGGTGAACACGGTGGTGATCAAAAGGACCGAGGCGGTGATGCCCAACGGGAATTGACCCAGGAACTGGGTGAACATCAATGCGATGATGACATAGGCTTTGGGGTTCAGGATCAAAAGCAAAACGCCATCGGCGAAGCTGGCGGCGTTCGCATCCTGGGACGCCTTCAGCGTTCCGGCCTTCAGCATTTTCCAGGCCAGCCACAGGACATAGAGTGCGCCGGCGATCTTTATCGCGGTGAAGGCCTGCGGATACGTGTCCAATGCGGCGAAAAGTCCGAAACCGATGGCTGCGGTCACGATCCATGTGGCGATGTGATAGCCGGTATTGGCGGGGATCGTCGCGCGAAAGCCGAAACGGGCACCGTTTGCAGCGAAGAACAAATTCCCCGGCCCGGGGCTGTAGGCGAGCGGGAAGAGAAAGGCGATCAGGGTGAAAATCGTCTGGACCATAGGGGGCACTCCGCACGAACGGAGCCATGATTTGCCCCCGTCGCGCCGCGCGCGCGACCCGTTTCTTGCGCGAAGCGGGGTGCCCGGCTAGAGCAAAAACGGATCAGATTGTTTCAATCTGATCCTAGGGTTTTGCTCAAGCTATTGAGCCTGGACCAAAATCCTTTTTCAGACTGATTCAGTCTGAAACGGTTTTGGTCTAGGGGGATTGTTCCGCGTTGCGCAGTGCCTGAAAGATGGCGTCCGCCAGTTCCGCGGGCGGGGTCGGCTTTTGCAAGAGCGGCGCGCGCACCTCGCCCATCTCGGAGGCGGTGAAACCGGTATAGCCGGAGGTGTAGATCACCGGCACGGTCGGGCGCAGCGCGCGCAGGCGCCGCGCCAGTTCGAACCCGCCGACCTTTCCGGGCATCACCACATCCGTCAGCAACAGGTCGAATTGCTCTCCGGCCTCGACCAACGCCAATGCGTCCTGCCCGGACCGGGCCGAGACGACCCGATAGCCCAGGTCATGGAGGACATCGGTGATCATGGTCAGAAGCTGGGGTTCGTCTTCGACCACCAACAGCGTCTGACCGCCGCCGGGGGCGATGATCTCTTCGGGCACGGCCTCTTCGCGGGCGCCGGTCTCTGACCCGCGGGGCACGGTGAGTTGCACGGTCGTGCCCACACCCAGTTCGGAATAGATGCGCAAATCGCCGTCGGACTGGCGCACGAAGCCATAGACCATCGCCAACCCCAGGCCGGTGCCGGAGTTGGTGTCCTTGGTGGTGAAGAACGGATCGGTGCTGCGTGCCAGCGTTTCGTCATCCATGCCGGGCCCGTAGTCGGACACGCTGATTTCGACATAGCGGAAGGAAGATCCGTCCGGCGCATCGGCCTTGGCCTCTGCCTGTTGAGCGTCCAGTTCCTTGTTCAGCGCGCGCACCGGTCTGGCGCGAATGTCGATCCGGCTGCCCTTGCCCGACCGCAGGATGGCATCGCGGGCGTTGAGCACCAGGTTCATCAGGGCGGTTTCAAGCTGGGTCTGATCGCAGAAGTGCCGCAGATCGTGTTCGTCCACCGTGATGTCGATTTCGACCTGCGCCTCCAGCATCGGGCGCACCAGCTTTTCGAACTCTTCCAAAACGTCCGAGGTTTTCTTGACCAGCGCCAACCCCGGCTGACGCCGGGCAAAGGCCAGCAGGCGCGCGGTCAGTTCGCGTCCGCGCTGGATCGAATTGGTGGCGATTTCCAGATACCGGGCGCGGCGGTCGTCATCCCCGGCCTTGCCGCCAGATCCACGGCGTAAAGCAGCGACGCCAGCAGATTGTTGAAGTCATGGGCGATGCCGCCGGTCAGTTGCCCTAGCGCATCCAGCCGGCTTTTGCGTTCGACGACCTGGCGATTGCGCTCCTCGTTCGATACGTCGTCGATGACCAGCGCCATGTGAATACCGCTGTGATCGTTTTCGACGGTCGCATTGTCGACCCGCACATAGCGCTGGTCCTCGCCGTCTTGCAGCCGGCGGATCAGATGGGTTTCGCTGCGCAGGCTGTGGCCGTTCATCGCCCGGCGCACCGGATCGGCGCTGGCTTTCAGCGGCGCGAGGGTTTCGGCGTCCAGAAACCTGATGGCCTCGGGCCAGGGAAACGGCGTGAGATCGGAAATGCCGCCCAGCATGTGGCGTGCGCGATTGTTGATGCGCACGATCTGCCTGGCCGAATCCATTGCCACGATGCCGCTGGTCGCCGCGTTGAAGATGGTCTCAAGCTCGTCCTGGGCCGCCGTCGACTCAGTTTCCATTCGTTTGAGCGCGGTCAAATCGTTGTGCGTGCCCAGCAGACGCACGGCGTTGCCCTGTTCGTCGCGCACGGCGATGCCGCGGCACCTTACCCAGGAAACCGCGCCATCCGCGCGGCGATACCGCACGATCTGGTCATAGGGATGATCGGGGTCGCCCACGTGTTTTTTGAAGTTGTCGATGGCCAATTCCAGATCTTCGAGAAAGATCAGGTCCTGCCACTCATTGACGAGGTGTTTCTTGGAGGACGGATCGAAGCCGAAATTGCGCCAGAATTCAGGGCTCATGTATTCGTGTTCTGGATTTTCCAGATCCCAGTACCAAACACCATCCAGCGAATATTCCCGCAGAAACCGCCAGATCGACGAATCGCTTTGGATCAGGTCTTCGAGTTGTTTTTCCAGATAGTGCTTTTCGGAACGCACCGGTTCTCTCCCCCCAAGGCGCGAACCGAACGAATGCCGACCCACAGCCGCCGGTGGCGCCCCCTTCGGGTCGTACACGGACATATATGCGCGGATCGGGTGGCGTTGTCTATGTTTCCCGGTGGGCTATGACATGATCCCATCGAAGCTATCGCAGGGCGGAAACCATGGCGCGGATCATCATTTTGGAAGACGACGAGGATCTGAGTCCGCTTTTGCAAGCGTCGCTTGCGGATGCAGGCCATGCGGTCGACCTGGAGACGACCGCGGACGAGGCGGTGGCGTTTTACGAGCGGAACCTGGCATAGGTGGTCATCGTCGACATCATCATCAAGCAGGAAAATCGCCCCGTACCCAGCGGCGGGCTGATCACCATCCACCGGATCAAATCCCATGCCAAGGAGTGCGGCAGAACCGTCCGCGCGATCGCGATCTCTGGCGCGGTGGTCAATCCGGGACTGGAGGACATTCTGAAGACCGCGAAACTGATGGGGACGGACGCGGTGCTGGAAAAGCCGTTTCGGCCGAAGCAGCATTTGGACGTGGTCGACCGGATGCTTGAGACGCAATAGCCCCCCGGTGCCCGCGCGCCGGATTGGGCCGATGCTCATCGATCCGGCGTTTCAGACGGTGCGGGTTGGCGTAGTGCGGGCTGGCGTGGTGCGGTTTTTCATGGCGCGTCCGGCAGGCGCGGGTTCATCGCGTAGTGCAGGAACGACCAGAACGCGACAAGCGCCAGGACAAGGCGTAACGTATCAAGCGCCGCGCGCCAGCCGCCGGATGGTTCTGCGCCGAGGATCGCGGGCGCGGCGCCGGCAGTTATGCCATGTGCCAGCACCGCAAGCAGGCCGATGCGCAGCAGATAGACCTCTGTCCGGGTATGGGGCACCAGGTTCAGCGCGACAGCCGCCGCGGCCAGCAGGCACAGCGCGGCGATCTTTGCGGGACGCGCCAGCGCCGGCTGGCCGACCGGGGCCCCGGTCGACGGCGCGAGCGCCTCGAACAGCGCCCGTGTCTCCCACCCGAGCAGGATCGCCGACAGCGTTGCGGTGGCGATCAGGGCGATGGTCTCCTGGCTCATGCGTGCGGGCTGGCGGTTTCGACCCGGCCAGCGGCCGTGTGGTCAGGCCGTGGCGCGCGGGCTTGGCGCGGCGCCGGCGGCGTCCCGCAGCCAGGCACGGCCGGGGGTTCTTTCTTTGGGTCGCGGGCAGACACGGCGCACATCTAAACCCCGCGGGCGTGCAAAGTCGATCCTTGCGGGCGCGGCTTCGCGGGCGCGCTGTCGGGGATGCGCTCTGCCCGGAACCAAGCCGTCCGGCGGGCGGGCGATGGCCCCGGCGGCGGCCGGCGGCTGACTATGCGTCAAGGCTATCTGGACGCGGCCGTATTGGTTAACGTCGCCGCAACAAAAAGAGGGAGGAGCCACATGGCGATTGAACGGATTATCTATTTCGGCGACAGCCTGACCGACAGCGGCGCGTTTTTCGGGCTGTCCAGCGAGTTGTTGGCGTTTCCGCTTCCCTCGGCCGTGTTCGGCTATGAGGGGCAATTTTCGAACGGCGATGTCTATGCCGATATCGCGCCCGTGCTGCTGGGCGGCGTGGCCGATGAAAGCCTGAACTTCGCCGTCGGCGGTGCCAAGGCGGTGGGCGTGAACCTGGTCGGCGCGGCGCTGGCGGGCTCGCCCCTCGCGCTGCCCGATCCGGACCCGGCGCTGCTGGACTTCGACAGCAATCTGGGCGGGCAGGTCGGCCGCTATCTGGCCAGCGTGGCCGAGACCGGGGCGCCGGAGGGGGCGGCCGCGTCCTTCTTTATCGGGCTCAACGATTTCAATGACCTGGCGGGCAGCGTGGATGTCACCGATTTCGATCCGGTCGCCTTCGGCGCCGCAGCGGAGGCGCTGGCCGGCACCATCGTGGAGACCACGCTGGGTGCGGCGGCCACCGTGGCGCAGACCGGCGTGCAGACGATCATCCTGAACACGCTGCCCATCGGCACCTTCTTCCCGCTGAGCGATGCGTTGCCGGTGGAGGTTCAACCCTTTGCCGATATGCTGATCTCGGGCTTCAACGATGCGCTGATCGATGCCTCTGCCGCGCTGACCAGGCTGGGGCTGGATGTGCGCATCGTCGATCTTGAGGCGCTGGCGGCGGAGATCACCGCCGATGGCATGGGCTTTGGGTTTCTGAACACCGACGCGTCGCTGTTCCTTGGCACCGGCGCAGACCCGTCTTTCGTGGACCCCGATGGCACCGGGTCGTTGCCGCCGCAGCCGTTTTTCGAAACCAACCCGATCGTGGCGGAGTTGGACGACGACCAGTTCGCGTTCTTCGATCTGTTGCATCCCACCACGGCGCTGCACGGCATTCTGGGCGCGTTCCAGGCGGCCTCTCTGGGTGCGGTCGATCGGGTGGAATTTCTGGGCGACGACGATGATCGCGCGGTGTTCGGGGCCGGGGATGCGGTGGTGTTTGCCGGGGCGGGGCGCGATTTCGCGTTTCTGGGCCGCGGCGACGACACCGCGTTCGGCGGGCTGGGCCGGGATTTTCTTTGGGCCGGGCGCGGCGATGATATCGTTGCCGGCGGGGCCGCGAACGACAAGGTGTTCGGCGGCCGCGGCGCCGATGTGGTCGCGGGCAATACCGGCGACGACCGCCTGTTCGGCGGCAAGGGCGACGATGCGCTGATCGACGGGCTGGGTTCGGACCGGGCCTTTGGCGGGTTCGGCGACGACGTGTTCTTCTTTGCCGATGCCGCGCTGATCGGCGGCGAAAGCGGCGCGGACAACGATCTGTTCTTCGGCGGCCGGGGCGAGGACACGCTGGTGCTGGCCGTGTCGGAGACGGTGCGCGAGGATGTCGAGGCGGAGATCGCCGCCGGCGGCGACAGTTTCGTGTTCGAGGAGATCGGGCTGCGTGCCTATGGCATCGAAAACGTGGTGCTGGTCGACGACCGCGCGGCATTCGACGAGATCGAGGTCGCCGGCGCGCTGCAGGACCGGCTGGATATGGCGGAGCTGTGGAACCTGGTGTGACGCCGGCTGCCCGGCGCGACGTGCCCCGGCCTTCGAGCCGGGGCCTGTCGCGTTGTGCCTGGGGGTCGAGGTCCCGGGCTGGACCAAAACCGGTCAGACTGACTCAGTCTGAAATGGATTTTGGTCCAGATTCAATGATTTGAGCAAAATCCTAGGATCAGATTGTTTCAATCTGATCCGTTTTTGCTCTGGCCCGGGACGCGTTGTTCTCTACGCCAAGGCGGGGATGATGGTTTCGCCGTACTCGGCGATGATCTGTTCCTCCCGCCCGTTGTCGAGATAGATGTTGAACTGCGTCATGCCCGCCGCGCGCAGTTCCTTCAGCTTGGCGATATGGGCGTCCGTGTCGCCCAGGACGGAGAAGGATTCGACGATATCCTCGGAGATGAAATCCAGGTACGGATTGTCGCTTTGCCCGTGCTTTGAATAATCATAGCCCTTGCGGTCCTTGATATAGGCGGTCAGCGAGGGCGGAATGTCGGACCGGTCGGTGCCGTATTTCTCCACGATGTCGGCGACGTGGTTGCCGACCATGGCCGGAAACCAGCGCGTGGCCTCGATGCTTTCTTCGCGGCTGCCGAAATAAGCCGGGCAGGCGCACATCACGCGATAGTCGGACATGTCGCGGCCCTCGGCTTCGCCCGCGGCCTTGGCCTGATCGGCCAGCCATTTGACGATCTTGGGCTCGCCGATCTGCAGGATCAGGCCATCGCCCACCCGCCCCGCCGAAGACAGCGCCTTTGGCCCGTAGGCGGCGACCCAGATCGGCAGTTCATACCCCTCGGCCCAGGAGAATTTCACCGGCGCGGGGCATTCGCCGTATTGAACCTCTTCGCCGCGCACCAGGCTGCGCATGGCATGGGCGAATTCCTCCAGCCGCGCCAGCGGCGCCGGTTTCATGCCCATCACCCGGACCGCGCTGTCGCCGCGGCCGAGGCCGATATCGAACCGCCCCTCGGATTGTTTGGCGAGCGAGGCGAACATCGAGGCCGCCAGCGACCAGTCGCGGGTGTTGGGGTTGGTCACGCAGGGGCCGAACCGCATATGCGTGGTGTGTTCCATACACATGGCCATGGCCATGAAGCTTTCGCGCCACAGGATGTGGCTGTCGTAGAACCAGCAATAGGTGAAGCCCGCGTTTTCGGCCTGCCGGACCAGCGCGCGGGCGCGTTTGGGTTCCACGAACCCTTTGAAACAGATGGCGAATTCCATGGACTTCCTCCCCTTAATGTTCCGGCGGCCAGATGCGGATGCCGGCATGGGTGAACGGCACCGCCTTTGAGATGTTGATGCGGATCAGGATCGGCGTGATGGCCTCGATGGCGCGGGCGGCCTCGGCATCGCCGGCATTGTAGGCGGCGACGCCCAGTGTCTCGATCAGGGCGATGACCTCTTTGCGCGCGGCCAGGCTGTTGCCGCAGACCAGCACGTCGCAATTGATCGGATCCGCCAGCGCATCCAGCACCGCCGCCGAGACGTTGTGCAGCGCGCCGATCACCGGAATGTCGGGCCCCAGCAGCGCCTGCGCCGCCTCGGTCGCCGATCCTTCGGGCGGCATGGCGACCTTTTTCGGGTCGCCTTCTTTCAGCGGCACCACCAGATCGACCAGGACCTTGCCCGCGAGCCGGTCCTTCAGCGCGGTCAGCGTGGCCTGGTGGCCCGACCAGGGCACGGCGAGCATCACGATGCGGTCGGCGGCGGCGACGGCGGTTTCGTTGTCCTGGCCGGTAATCGGCGCGGCATCCGCGGGCAGGTGCGCCTGCAGCGCGGCGGCGATGTCGGCCGCGCGGCCCGCATCGCGGGAGCCGAGCGCCACGGGGGTGCCGGCGCGCGCGAAGCGCAGCGCCAGCCCCTGGCCCTGCGGGCCGGTGCCGCCGAGAATGGCGATGGTCATCGGAACATATCCTCCTTGGGCAGGCGCAGGAGTTGGGCTGCGCGTGTGTCGGGGGTCGGCGCCCAGGCCAGGCCGCGGACCAGGATCGCGGGCGTGCGCGCGGCCTTGCGCATCACCAGGCCGGCGGCGGCCGCGACCTCGTCGGCCAGCGCGGGTTCGGTGACGGCCAGCGGGCGGCCCCAGGCATCGACCTCGCCCGGTTCGCGCATCCGTGCCGGCAGACCGGCGAGGCCGATGGCGACATTGACCTGGCCCAGCCGCCAGGGCCGGCCGAAGGTGTCGGTGATGACCACGGCGATGGGCGCGGCGAAGCGGGCCTCCAGCCCCGCGCGCAGGCGGCGGGCGCTGGCATCGGGGTCGGGCGGCAGGGTCAGGACGGCGTCGTCGTCGCCCAGGTTCGACGCATCCACCCCGGCATTGGCGGAGATGAACCCCAGCCGGTGTTCGCAGATCAGCGTACCCTCGCCCTGGCCGGGATGTTTGAAGGACCGCAGCACGGATTTGCTTTGGCCGAGAATGACCTCGACCTTGCGCGGGTCCTTGGCCAGGTCGCGGCCCAGGCGCGTCGCCTTGTCCGAGGGGGTGACGTCGGTCAGGCGGATCACGCAGCCCTCGGCCTTGGAGACGACCTTGTGGGCCAGGGCGATCACGTCGCCGGGGCGGGGCGCCAGCGGGGCGAGCGCATCGGCCAGCAGCGCGGTCAGATCGTCGCCTGCCCGCACGTCCGGCAGGCCGGGCACGGCGGTCAGGGAAACCTGCGTTGCGTGCGCGGCAGTGGCGGGGGGCATGGCGGTCATGTGTCGCGCAAGGTTTGCGCGAAACCCGGTTCGTGGGCCAGCAGCCGCGCCATGTCGTCGGTGGTGTCCACATCCCAGCGCAGGCTGGGCAGCGGCAGCATCTTGGGGTTCAGCCCCGCCGTCTCTGCCGCTTGCCAGTGGCGTAGGAAGGACCGCGGGCCATAGGCAAACGGCAGGGCGGCCGGCGGGGTCAGCAGAAGCGCGTTGGTGCCCATGTCGGTCGAGGGTGTGAGCACGGCGCGGTGGTCCTCCAGCGGCAGCGCCAGCAGGGTGGCCAGATCGGCGGGATCGGGCGCGGCCAGGTCGGCGGGCAGGACGCACAGCGACCGGTGCCCGCGCCCATCGGCCCAGGCGGCGGCGGTCTGGATGACCTGGGACAGCGTTTCACAGCCCGGCGCCTGGGGCAGGAACAGCGCGCCGGCGGCGCGGGCGGTGACCTCGATGGCGGGGCTGGTGGAGACCACGGCCAGGTCGAACGGCACGGAGGCCTGGGTGCGGCGCAGGGCCGAGAGCGTGCGGCGGAACAGACGCCAGGCGATGGCGGCGCGTTGGCGGGCGTCATAGCGGGCGCCGAGCCGGGTCTTGGCCTGGGCCGGGTCCTTCATGGGCACCAGCACCAGCCGGTCGGCGGCGGCGCGGATCATGCCGCGCGCCCCTTGAGCGTCGCATCCGCCGCGTCGAGCAGCGCGCGGGCCAGCCGCGCCTTGGCGGCGGCGTCCGGCATCAAGATGTCCTCGACCACCGGAACCATGCCCAGCGCGGCGATGGGTGCGGTCAGATCGGCGTCGGCACGGTCGATCAGGAACCCGTCGAGCAACCCGGCATAGCGCTCGGCCACGCCCAGCGCATCGGCGCGCAGGCCCAAGCCCGCCATCATGCGGTCGGCGGGGCCTTTGACGACCTTGCCCGCGATCAGCGGGCTGACGCCCAGCTTGGGCGCGGCGCTGGCGGTCAGGGCGTCACGCAGCCCCGGCACGGCCAGGATCGGGCCGATGCTGACCAGCGGGTTGGACGGGGCGAGGACGATCAGGTCCGCGTCTGCGATCGCCGTCAGTGCCGTGTCGGTGGGGCGGGCGGTTTCGGCGCCCTCGATGGCGATCTCGCGCACGGTGGGGGCGCATTTCTCGCGCACGAAATATTCCTGGAAGGCCAGCCAGCCCTTGTCCGTGCGGACGCGGGTGCGCAACGGCGCGTCGGTGGGCAGAAGGATCGTCGCCGGCACGCCGAAGGCCGCGGCGATATGCGCGGTCACCTGGGAGGGCGGAACGCCTTTGCGGAGCTGCTGCGTGCGCCAGATATGCAGGCCCAGATCGGCATCGCCCAGGGTCATCCAGGTGTCCGCGCCCAGATCGCCCAAAGTGTCGAGCGCGCGGGTCGTGTCCCCGGCCACGCCCCAGCCGCGGCCCCGGTCGATACGGCCACCCAGCGTATAGAGCAGCGTGTCGATATCGGGGCAGACGCGCAGGCCGTGGAAGTCGTCGTCATCGGCGACATTGCCGATCACGGTAAGCGCGATATCGGGCAGCGCCGCCAGCCCCTCGGCCATCTTGGCGCCGCCGACGCCGCCGGCGAGCAGGAGCACATTGCGGCTCGTTGGGCGGCTCACTGGGTGGGCTCCAGAAAGCGCAGCGGATCCCGGTCGCGCCGGACCAGCGGCGCCTGGGGCGCGGGCTGGTGGTCGTCGTAGACCTCCAACACCCTGTAAAGCGTGGAGCGCCGCACCGGGACGCGCCCGGCGGCGCGGATCAGGCGGGCAAGCTCGGCGGCCGTGATCTCCTGCCCATGCTGGGCCCCGGCGGCGCGGGAGATGCTTTCGTTCATCAGCGTCCCGCCCAGATCGTTGGCGCCGCGCCGCAGCAGATCGCGCCCCCGCGCCGGGCCGAGCTTGGGCCAGGAAACCTGAATATTGTCGATCGAGCCGGCCAGCATGATGCGGGCGACGGCGTGCATCTTGTCGACCTCGTCCGCGGTGGGGCCGGGGCGCACCCGGTCCGGGTTGGCGCGGTAAAGCGGCGAGTCGCGGTGGACGAAGGACAGTGGCACCAGTTCGGTGAAGCCGCCGGTATCGTCCTGAATGGCGCGCAGCAGCGCCAGATGCGCGGCCCAGTGTTCGGGCGCGTCGATATGGCCGTACATGATCGTGGCGCTGGTGCGCAGGCCAAGTTCGTGCGCGGTGCGGATGATCTGAACCCATTGCGCCGCGGACAGCTTGTCGCGGGTCAGCACCTGGCGGATCTGCGTATCCAAGATCTCTGCCGCCGTGCCGGGCATCGAACCCAGGCCGCATTCCTTCAGGTCGGTCAGGAAATCGCGGACCGACAGGCGCGATTTGGCCGCACCGTACCAGATTTCGAAAGGAGAGAAGGCGTGGATGTGCAGATCGGGCAGGGCGGCTTTCAGCGCCAGCACGATGTCGCGGTAGAAATGGCCCGGCAGTTTGGGGTGCAGCCCGCCCTGGATGCAGACTTCGGTCGCGCCACGGTCCCAGGCTTCGCGCGCGCGGGCGGTGATCTGTTCCAGGCTGAGCCATTCGGCGCCGGCATCCTGGGCGCGTCTGGCGAAGCCGCAGAACCGGCAGCCCATATAGCAGACATTGGTGAAGTTGATGTTGCGGTTGACGACGAAACCGACGCGGTCGCCATTGGCCCGCGCCCGCAGCGTATCGGCGGCGGCGAAGAGCGCGGCGGCATCGGCGCCCTGGGCCTCAAACAGGGTCACCGCCTGGGCTTCGCTGATGCGCCGGCCGGCCAAAGCCCGGTCGAGGATCGCGCGCACCGGGTTCATGGCGCGGCGCGCCCGTCGGGGCCGGCCATCGCGGCCACGCGGGCGGCCATGGCCGGCGCGGCGAAATCGGTGCGGCGGATATAGTCGGGATAGATCGTCAGCCGTTCGCGCAGGCCGAACCCGGCCGCGGCGCAGGCTTGGGTAAGCGCGTCGATCTGCGGCCAGGGATGGCCGGGATTGATGAAGTCGATGGTCACCGGGGAAATCCCGCCCCAATCGTTGATGCCCGCCTGCAGATAGGCGATGTGCCGGGCGCTGAGATTGGGCGGTGCCTGCAGGCTGATCGAGGGGTCGAGCAGGATCCGTGCCACCGCGATGGTGCGCAGCATGTCGTCCAGCGTCGGTTCGGGGTGGTCGCGCATGGCGATGTCGGGCTTGGTCTGGAAGTTCTGGATGATGACTTCCTGGATATGCCCGTGCCGGCGGTGGCTTTCGTTGATGGCTTGCAATGCCTCGATCCGGTCGGCCCAGGTCTCTCCGATGCCGATCAACAGCCCGGTGGTGAAGGGCACCTGCGCGGCGCCCGCGCGGTCCAGCGTGCGCAGGCGTTGCAGCGGCACCTTGTCGGGGCAGGCATGATGTGGGCCGCCCTTGGCGGTCAGCGCGCGCGATGTCGTCTCCAACATCATGCCCATCGAGGCGCTGACGGGTTTGAGCGCGGCGATTTCGCCGGCGTCGAGCGTGCCGGCGTTCACATGCGGCAAAAGCGGGGTTTCGGCCAGCACCAGCGCGCACATGTCGCGCAGATAGGCGGTCATGCGGTCATAGCCCAGGGCCGCCAGTTCGGCGCGGGTGCGCGCATAGCGGCGTTCGGGCTTCTCGCCCAGGCTGAACAGCAGCTCCTTACAGCCCTGCGCGGCGCCGCGTTCGGCGGTCTGCAACACCTCGTCGGGTGTCAGGATCGTGGCGGCGGGGTCGTCGGGGTGCTTGACGAAGGTGCAATAGCCGCAGGTGTCGCGGCACATGTTGGTCAGTGGCACGAAGACCTTGCGCGAATAGGTGACCGCGCGGCCCCAATGCGCATCGCGGATCGCCGCCGCCTCTTCCATCACGGCGGTCAGGTCATCGGGCGGCTGCGCAAAGCGCGCCGCTTTTGTCCCGGTGGTCATGGATCTCTCCTCAACGCCCGAGGCTGAAAGCGAAACCGGGCGCTGTCAAAGATTTTCCGCCCGGACCGTCTGGCCCGGGCGGGGCGGCGTTATTGCAGCGCCGCGTCGGTGATGGCCGCGGTCCAGGCGCCCTGGGGTTCCTGGGTGATGACAGGGTCGGAGCCGCCGGCCAGCAGCGTGGCGACCGTGCGCTCGAAATCGGCCGGGTCGAGCGCGCCGTTGGAGCCGGCGGTCAGCTTGGCGATCTCTCCCATCATGCGTTTCTGGTGCTGTTCGGTCTGCACCCCGGTGGCGTCGTTATCCAGCACGATCTCTGCCGCCGCATCCGGGTTTTCCTCGGCCCATTTCCAGCCGCGCATGCTGGCGCGCACGAAGCGCACCATCTTGTCCTGAAAGGCGGGGTCGGAGAGGTTTTCCTCCAGAACGTACATCCCGTCCTCTAAGGTTGCGACGCCCTGGTCTTCGTATTTGAACGTGATCAGTTCGTCCGGGCTGACGCCGGCATCGATGACCTGCCAGTACTCGTTGTAGGTCATGGTTGAGATGCAGTCGGCATCGCGCTGCAGCAGCGGGTCGACGTTGAAGCCCTGCTTCAGCACGGTGACGCCATCCGGCCCGCCATCGGTGGAAATGCCCTCCTGGCTCATCCAACTGAGGAACGGGTATTCGTTGCCGAAGAACCAGACGCCGATCGTCTTGCCCTTGAAATCGGCCGGGCTGGTGATGCCGGTGTCCTTCCAGCAGGTCAGCATCAGGCCCGAGGATTTGAACGGCTGCGCGATATTGACCACCGGCAGCCCCTTTTCGCGCGCGGCGAGCGCCGAGGGCATCCAGTTCAGCATCACATCCGCGCCGCCCCCGGCCAGCACCTGCGGCGGGGCGATATCCGGCCCGCCGGGCAGGATGGTCACGTCGAGGTCTTCCTCTTCGTAGAAGCCCTGGTCGAGGGCCACGTAATAGCCCGCGAACTGCGCCTGGGTCACCCATTGCAGTTGCACCCGGACCTCGTCGGCGGCCTGCGCGGCGGTGCTGGCGGCGGCGATGGCCACGCCGATCAACAGTTTTTTCATAGTCACTCTCCCCGTGGTCGTTTGGCCAATTCTTTGCGACCGGTGATCAAATGTCACGCGTTTCCGCACGTCTGCCCGTCAAACCAGCGAGGTTCCGGGGGCGTAGCGGTGAAACCCATCGAAATCTGCCTTTCCGATGGGCAATCCATAGGCGCGCAGCGCCTGATGCGCCGCCGTGGCGTGGAAAAAGAAGTTTGGCAGGGCATAGGCGGTCAGGAACGCGGCCGCTGGCTGCGTCAGCGTGGCCTCGCCGGCCCGGTGGGTGATGGTGGCGGGTGCGTCGGTGAAATCCGCCGGGCTCAACGGGGCGAGGAAGGCCAGCACCGCCGCGTGACGCTGGAGCAGTGCCGCGGCGGTTTCCGCGTCGGTGCCCAGATCCGGTTCGGCGCGGTTCAAAAGCGGGCAGAGCGCGCGCGGCACGAAGCCCTGGGCGGTGTGGAAATGCACGCCGGCGGAAAACGCGCCCCGTTGCAGGCTGTGCGCGAGCGCCGGGCCCGGTGCCGTCTCGATGATCGCGGCCGTGCGTTCCAGATAGTGGCGGAACACCGGCACGCTGGCCGCGAACAGCGCCGCGCCGTCCATCACCGCCGCTGGGCCGGGTGCCAGAAGGTCACCCAGCGCTCGACCCCCGCCACGGCGCCGTAGAAGAGCGACCCGGCGAGGGCGGCGACCGCGATCTCGGCCCAGACCATGTCCAGCGCCAGTTGCCCGACGGAGGTGGTGATGCGGAAGCCCATGCCGTAGGTGGGCGAGCCGAAATATTCGGCCACGATGGCCCCGATCAGCGCCAAGGTCGTGGCGATCTTGAGCCCGTTGAAGATGAAGGGCATCGCTGCGGGCAGGCGCAGCGCGATCAGCGTGCGCGTGTAGCTGGCCGAATAGGTGCGCATCAGGTCGCGCTGCATGGCGGTGGTGTCGGCCAGGCCCGCGACGGTGTTGACCAGGACCGGGAAGAACACCATGGCGACGACCACCGCGGCCTTGGATTGCCAGCCGAAGCCGAACCAGGCGACCATGATCGGGGCGATGCCCACGATGGGCAGCGCGGCGACAAAATTGCCCACGGGCAGCAGGCCGCGTTTGAGAAAGCCGACCCGGTCGATGGCGATGGCCAGAAGGATCGCGGCGCTGCAACCGATGGCATAGCCGGTGACCGCGCCGCGCAGCACGGTCTGGCGGAAATCGAGCCACAGAATGTCGGTCTCGGCAGCAAAGCGCGCCGCCACGGCGCTGGGCGGCGGCAAGATGACGGGCGACACGCCGAGGCCGCGCACCAGAAGTTCCCACATCGCCAGGATCGTCAGCCCGAAGATCACCGGCACCGCGATCCGCACCGCGCGCGTGCCGTGCCAGGGCGACCGCGCCAGCCAGACATTCGCGGACCAACCGGCGGCCCAGATCGCCAGCGCGGCGGCCACGGCGCTCATGCCCGCGCCCCCATGCGCCAGCGCACCAGGCGCTCGACCAGGTTCAACAGCCCGATCCAGGCGCCGGCGAGGATGGCGGTGGCGAACAGCGCGCTCCAGATCTGCACCGGCGTGCCGAATTGGTCGCCGATCAGGATCCGCGCGCCCAGGCCCTCGACCGCGCCGGTGGGCAATTCGCCCACAATCGTGCCGACCAGCGCCGCCGCCGCGCCCACCTTCAGCGAGGCGAAAAGGTAAGGCAAAGAGGCCGGCACGCGCAGCTTCCAGAACGTCTGCGCACCGCTGGCGGAATAGGTGCGCAACAGATCGAGCTTCATCGTATCGGGGCTGCGCAACCCCTTCACCATGCCGACCAGGATGGGGAAGAAACACAAGTAAGCCGAGATGATCGCCTTGGGCACCGCGCGCCCCTCAACGCCCAGGGCTGCGACCAGCACGATGATCATCGGCGCGATGGCGACGATCGGCACGGTCTGGCTGATGATGGCCAGCGGCATCACCCCCATCTCCATGACGCGCGCATAGACGATGCCAACCGCCAACAGAATGCCCAGCGCCGTGCCCAGCGCGAACCCGTTCAGCGCCGCCGCCAGCGTGACCCAGCCGTGATAGACCAGTGAGCGTTTCGACGTGACCGCCCGCCCGAACGTATTGTCGCTGAAGTCGCGCCATACCTGATGCGGCGCCGGCAGCCGGGGCCGATCCAGCGCGTAGGTCCCTGGAATGGCGAAGGTGTTGGCCGCCACCAACCGCCAGACCGGCACCGCCTGCCGCGCCACCGCGCCCTCGGGCACCACCGCCGCCCCCGCCCGTTCCGCCTGGCTCAGCGCCAGCCGGATGTTCATCGGCACCACCGCCACGGCCCAGAGCGCCACCAGCGCCAAAAGCACCGCCATCACCGGCCCCGCCGCGCCCAAACCCCGGATCATAGCACCCCCGTTTCTTTGTTCCTTAAATATCCATAGATCGGCGCGGAGATTTTGTGCCTCCGGCGGGGATATTTTAAGAACAAAGAAACCATTTTGCGCGGAAGTTTGCGGTGCGGTACAGGCTGGGAAGCCGATGGCCGTGAACGAAGAAGCCGCCCTGTCTCCCGCGCGAGGCAGGGCGCACTTTTTTGCGGCTTAGGCATCGACATGGCCGGCGCGCAGGCCCTCGCGTACGCGGTGGGCGATGTCGATGAAGGCCTGGGTATCGCGGATGTCCAAGGGGCGCTCGCGGGGCAGGGGGCTGTCGATGACATCCGTGATCCGGCCCGGGCGCGGGCTCATCACGACGATCTTGGTGCTGAGATAGACCGCCTCGGGGATCGAGTGGGTGACGAAGCAGATCGTCTTGCCCGTGTGCGCCCAGAGCGCCAGAAGCTGTTCGTTCAGCCGGTCGCGGACGATCTCGTCCAGCGCGCCGAAGGGTTCGTCCATCAAGAGCAGATCAGCGTCGAAGGCGAGCGCGCGCGCGATCGAGGCGCGCTGCTGCATCCCGCCCGAAAGCTGCCAGGGGTATTTGCGTTCGAACCCGGTCAACTCCACCATCTCCAGCACACGGGCGACGCGGCTGGCCATGTCGCCGCGGGGATAGCCCATCACCTCCAGCGGCAGGCGGATGTTCTTTTCGATCGTCCGCCAGGGATAAAGGCCCGCGGCCTGGAACACATAGCCATAGGCGCGGGCGCGGCGCGCGGCTTCGGGGCTGCCGCCATTGACTGTGATCGTGCCGCCGGTGGGGCGTTCGAGATCGGCGATCACGCGCAGGAACGTGGTCTTGCCGCAGCCCGAGGGGCCAATGAAGGAGACGAATTCCCCGGGTGCGATTGTGAGGTTGACGTCACGCAGCGCGTGGACCGGGCCATCGGCGGTTTGGAAGGTGAGGTCGAGATGTGCGGCGGTGATCACGTCCATTGTGTCATCGGAAGTCTTGCGCTGGTTCGGCGCATTCATCGAACCCGATTTGGCCGCGCTCATCCCACAAGATGACACGATAGATCAGGCCCCCGGTTGCTCCGCACCCCGTGAGGATCAAGAGATATCGCAGTAGGCTGAATTCGTCATTCGCATCCATCGGGTGTTCCGAAAAACCCAGCAGCACTGCAATCAGCGTAAAAAGAATGAGCACGCCGCAGACTGCGATCACGCCGCCGACAAAGGCGGAGATGAGGAT
>JBCDDF010000038.1:0-33119 GCA_039180525.1 Pseudomonadota bacterium | reverse complement strand
GGCACAGGATCGGGCCGCGCGGATGCAGGCTCAGCCGGTTCGATTCGCCGGTGGGCCCGGGCAGTGTCAGCGGGGCCGCGTTCGGCGCCGGGGGCCACGCCGCCGCCGCCAGCCCGCGCGCCACTTGCGCGGCCGCTGCCGGACGGCCCGAACGCGCGGCGTCCGTCGCCGCCGGTGCGGGGGAAGGGCGCCGGAACCGGTCCAGATAATGCGGGCCGCCCGCCTTTGGCCCGGTCCCAGAGAAGCCTTCGCCGCCAAAGGGTTGCGACCCGACGATCGCGCCGATCTGATTGCGGTTGATATAGAGATTGCCGGCCCGCACCCGCGCCGTCACCTGCGCGACACGGTCGTCGATGCGCGAATGCATCCCGAATGTCAGCCCAAAGCCCGTTGCGTTGATCGCGTCCACGACCTTGTCCAGGTCCGCCGCGGGGTAGCGGGCGATATGCAGGACGGGGCCGAAAACCTCTGCCTCGAGCGCGGCGATCCCCGGCACCGCGATGACGGTGGGCGCGACGAAGGTGCCGCGATCGGGCGCGGTCAGCGCCTTCAGCACCCGGCCCTCCGCCCGTGCGGCGGCGATATGGGCGTCGATGCCCGCGCGCGCGGCCTGGTCTATCACCGGGCCGATATCGGTGGACGGCTCCCAAGGATCGCCCAGGCGCAGCGCGTCCATGGCGCCGTAGAGCATGGTCAGGAAATCCTCGGCGATGTCTTCTTGCAGGTAGAGCACACGCAGCGCCGAACAGCGCTGCCCGGCGGATTGGAAGGCCGAGGTCACGATATCGCGCACGGCCTGTTCGGGCAGCGCGGTCGAATCGACGATCATCGCGTTCAGCCCGCCGGTTTCCGCGATCAGCGGCGCGGTCGGCGCGGGCCCGCCCGCCATGGCGCGATTGATCGCCCGCGCGGTGGCGGTAGAGCCGGTGAAGCAGACGCCGTCGACCCTTGGGTCCGCGGCCAGCGCGGCGCCCACGACCGGCCCGTCGCCGGGCACCAGTTGCAGCGCGGTTTCGGGGACGCCGGCGGCGTGCATCAGCTTGACCGCCACCGCGGCGGTCAGCGGCGTCGTCTCTGCCGGTTTTGCCAGCACCGCGTTGCCGGTCACCAGCGCCGCGGCGATCTGGCCGGTGAAGATGGCCAGCGGAAAGTTCCAGGGCGAGATGCACACGAACCGCCCCCGTGGCCGGCCGGCGGGGGCGGCTTCGGCTTCGGCCGCGTAGTAGCGCAGGAAATCCACCGCCTCGCGCAATTCCGCCACCCCATCCTTGGGCGTCTTTCCGGCCTCGCGCACCATCACGGCGAAGAGTTCCCCGGCATGGGTTTCGTACAGATCCGCGGCGCGGCGTAGCACCCGCGCGCGCTGCAGTACCGGCGCGGCCCAGGGCGTGGCCGCGGCCAGCGCGGTTTCGACGTCCCGCTCGCTGGCCGCGCCGACCTCGCCCACGCGGTCGTCCGGGTCGGCGGGATTGATCAGCGCCTGGCCCGGCGCCGGGACGGCGGTGCCGGCGATCAGCGGCGCCGCGACCCAGGTTTTGCGCCGAAACGGCTGTCGCGCGGCGTCGAATTCCGCCAACGCGACCGGGTCGTGCAGATCCCAGCCGCGCGCGTTCCGCCGCGCCGGCTGATAGAGATCGGCGGGCGCGGTCACCGCATGTGCCGGCGGTGGCGCGCCGAACGGGTCGGCGGCGACGGCCTCCGGCGGGACGTCTTCATCGACGATCTGATTGACGAATGAGCTGTTGGCGCCGTTTTCCAACAGCCGTCGCACCAGATAGGCCAACAGATCGCGATGCGCGCCGACCGGGGCATAGATCCGGCAGCGCGCGTCGGTGCTTTCCAGCAGATGATCGTAAAGCGCCTCGCCCATGCCATGCAGCCGCTGGAATTCGTAAGCCCCGGTCGGCGCGCCTGTCTGGCGGATCGACGCGACGCTGTGGGCGTTGTGGGTGGCGAATTGCGGATAGATCCGGTCGGTCAGGCCCAAAAGCTGCCGCGCGCAGCAGATGAAAGAGACATCAGTCGCCGACTTCGTGGAAAAGACCGGAAAGCCCGACAGCCCCTCCACCTGCGCGCGCTTGATCTCCGCATCCCAATAGGCGCCCTTGACCAGGCGCACCATCACCCGCCGGTCCAGCCGTTCGGCCAGCGCGTGCACCCAGTCGATCACCGGGCCGGCGCGCTTGCCATAGGCCTGGATGACCACCCCGAACCCGTCCCAACCGGCCAGGGCGGGGTCGGCCAGCACCGCGGCGATCACATCCAACGACAGATCCAGGCGGTCGGCCTCTTCGGCATCGATATTGAACCCCATATTGGCCGCCGCCGCCTGCGCCGCCAGCCGCCGCGTGCGGGCGACCAATTCATCCAAGACACGGGCGCGCTGGGGCATTTCGTATCGCGGGTGCAGCGCGGACAGCTTGATCGAGATGCCGGGATTGTCGCGGATCGCATCGCCGCAGCCGGCCGCCAGCGCGGCGATGGCATGGGTGTAGGCGTCGAAAAAAGTCTGCGCGTCGGCCTCTGTCAGCGCGGCCTCGCCCAGCATGTCATAGGAAAACGTATAACCCAGCGCCGCCTTGACCTGGCCGCGGCGGATCGCGTCTTCGATGGTTTCGCCCAGCACGAATTGCTGGCCCAACTCCTGCATCGCCCGGCCCACGGCGGCGCGGATGACCGGCTCTCCCACCCGTTTGACGGCGCGGTGGAGCGTGGCCGCCAGCCCTTCGCTGCCGTCTTCGCGCAGCACCCGGCCGGTCAGCATCAGCGCCCAGGTCGAGGCGTTGACCAGCACCGACGACGACCGCCCCAGATGCGCGCCCCAGGCCGAGGGCGCGATCTTGTCCTCGATCAGCGCGTCGATCGTGGGGGCGTCGGGCACCCGCAAAAGCGCCTCCGCCAGGCACATCAGCGCGATGCCCTCGTCGGTCGAAAGGCCGTATTCGGCCAGAAACACCTCCATCAGTCCGGGGGTGCCGCGCGCGCGGATCTGACGGACCAGATCGGTGCCCGCCGCCACGGCCGCGGCACGTTCGGCGGCATCGGGGCCGTGGGCCGCAGTCAGATCGCCCAGGATGCCCGCGTCGGGGCGCAGGTGCGCGTGGCGGATGCGGGTGCGGGCGATCTGGAGCGATGTCATGGTCCCTGTCTAGCAAAGCCCGGGCGTGTTCCGACAGCCCGGAGCGAAACCATTTCAGACGGGTTCCCTACAAGAAAGGGCCTTGAGCCCGCGCCGGCCATCCAAGCACCGCCCCGGGGATCTGCCGGTGCCGATCCGGCCGCCTTTCCCGTTGGCCTGCATGGGCGCGGTCAGTTCCGCACTTCCTTGGCATCGACGCCCCAAAGCTCGATCTTCGGCACCCAGCCGCCGACCCCGCCGGCGGTGATCCGGCACCAGTCCGGGCGGCAGGCGCCCAGCCGCGCCAACGCGCCGGCTTCGGCGCGCGCCACGACCGCGCTGGCGGGATCCGGGGCTTTACGCAAAGCGGCCGCGCCGCCGGTCACCAGGACATAGCGCGCGCCCGACAGCAGCGAATAATGCACCCAGCCGCCGGCGCCCTCGACATCGCGGACGCGGCGCCAGTGGCCGTATTCGCCAGTGACCTGCAGCGGCAGGTGGCGCTGCTTGAACACCCAGTCGATGCGATGGCTCAGGCCGGGGCCGCGGCGGGCATTGGCCTCGGACGCCTTCACCGACACAAAGCGCGGGATCTGCAGATTGGTCTCGCGCCCGCGCACGTCTTGCGCCGCCGCAAAGCCGGCCAGACACGCCACCACCAACCCGATCAGAACCGCCCGAATACCCATGCTCGCCTTCATCGGCCGCAGGGTTTCTGTTGCCGTCCCGGCGTGCCATAACCGAACCCTAACGATGCGATCTGACAGGGGAAACCGCCGCCCGATGACCGGACAGAATTTGCGCGTGATTGTGACCCGAAAGCTACCGGACCCGGTGGAGGCGCGGCTGGCGGAACTGTTCGATGCGGAGTTGAACGATACCGATGCGCCGCTGAGCCGCGACGCGCTGGCCGATGCGCTGAACCGGGCCGATGTGCTGGTGCCGACGCTGACCGACAAGCTGGACGCGGCGCTGCTGGCGCAGGCCGGTGGCCAGTTGAAGCTGATCGCCAATTACGGCACCGGCTTTGACCACATCGACGTGCGCACCGCGCTGAGCCGCGGCATCATGGTGTCGAACACCCCCGGCGTGCTGGCCGAGGACACCGCCGATATGGCCATGGCGCTGATCCTGGGCGTGCCCCGGCGGCTGAAGGAAGGGGCGGAGATGATCCAGACCGGCACGTGGCCCGGCTGGTCGCCCACGGCGCTTATGGGGCATCGGATCGGCGGCAAGGATCTGGGGATCCTGGGCATGGGCCGCATCGGCCGCGCGGTCGCCCAGCGGGCGCGCGCGTTTGGGCTGAACATTCATTACCATAACCGCCGCCGCCTGCGGCCCGAGACCGAGGCGGAGTTGGGCGCCACCTGGTGGGAAAGCCTGGATCAGATGCTGGCGCGCATCGACATCCTGTCGATCAACGCACCGCACACGCCCTCGACCTTTCATCTGCTGAGCGCCCGGCGGCTGAAGCTGATGAAACCCTCGGCCTTTGTCGTGAACACCTCGCGCGGGGAGGTGATCGACGAAAACGCGCTGACCCGGATGCTGCGCGCCGGAGAGATCGCGGGCGCGGGTCTGGATGTCTATGAGCACGGCACGTCGATCAATCCGCGCCTGCGCGAATTGCCCAACGTGCTGCTGCTGCCGCATATGAGTTCGGCCACCGAGGAAAGCCGGCTGGAGATGGGCGAAAAGGTCGTCCTGAACATCAAGACATTCGCCGACGGCCACAGGCCGCCCGATCAGGTCGTGCCGGCGATGCTGTAACCGCCGGCGGCGCTCGGTTCCCGGGTCCTGGCCCTAAAGCGCGCCCATGCCCCAGAAGATGGTCTCGCCGGAATGATCGTCGACGCCGTCATTGTCGGTGACAGCAAAGGCGTTGCCGGCAGCGTCGATGGCGAAGCCTTCGACTTTGTCCTGCACATAGCCGTTGAACCCGGCCATGTCCGGCAACAGATCGCGCACCAATTCCTTGGACACCACCGGCAGATCGCCGCCCAGCGCGGCGGGCTGCATCTCGGCCAGCGGCACACGATAGAGTTTCTTGGTCACCGCGTCCGCGCCGATCTGATTGTCGCGTTCCACGATATAGACATGGTCGCCATGGGCGGTGATCTCGCTCAGGCCCACCCATCCGGTATCTGGCGCCGCTTTGGGATACAGCACCGCGCCCCATTCCTCGGTTTCGGTGTCATACGCGACCAGCTTCACGTGGTTTTCCGGGTCGTCGGCCCATTCGCGCTGGATGGCGATCCACAGCCTGTCGCCGACCAGCGTGATGCCTTCGGCGCCAAAACGGCGCTCCACCGCCAGCAGCTCGGGCGGGAAGGCGATTTCAGCGTCGATGGCACCATCGGCCTCGACCTTGTAGATCGCGTGCGGGATCAGCCGGTCGGTGCGCCCCTCAGAGGCGATCCAGAACCCGTCTTCGGTGGCGACGATCCCTTCCATGTCCAGCTTTTGCGCCGGCTGGCCGCCGCGGGTCACGTCCAGATAGCCGGTGATCCGCGCTGGGGTTTGGGTCGCGTCGATCTCAAAGATGCGCGGTTGCAGACCCATGAAGCTGTCATTGACGGCATAGAGCTTGCCCGGCTCCACCGGGTCCGCGGCCAGGCCCGACAGCGCGGTGAAACCGATCAGCTCGCCCGCGCCGTCCGAGGTGATTGTGGGATAGACGGCGTCGCCGTCTTGCAGCGCATAGATCATGACATGCGCGCGCACGCCGCCGTCTTCGATTAAGTCGACCTCGTTCGCGGTGACCAGCAAATTGCGGTCCGGGATCGCCTTGATCCCCTCCGGCCCGATACCCGAGGGCAGAAGTTGCGTCAGCACCGGTGCATCGCCCGACACGTCATAGACACCCACGATCGAACCGCGTTCGGACCCTACGAACACATGGGGCACGCCGCCGAACGTCCCGACCTCGATCGATTCCGGCTCCACGCCCTTGTTGCCCGACCGGCGTTCCGGGTAGTGGCCGATCTGGATCACCGCGTATTCGAAGCTGGTGCCGCTTTCATACGCGACGCTGCCGTCGCGGTTGAAAATGGTCCACCCGCGCGAGCCGCCTTCGTAATCGCCTTCGTTTGCGGTGGCGATCTGGTCGGCGTTGATCCATTTCACTGCATCGGGTTCGCGCACCCGCCCGGGCTGTTCACCGTCATAGACAAAGGCGCGTTCCTCGCCCACATCGATGCCGGTCAGATCCACTGCGCCGGCGGTGAAATGCGACAGCACTTCGCCGGTCGCGGACAGGATCGCTAGGTGGTTGTTTTCCTGCAGGCTGACGACGATTTCACCGGCAGCGTTCACGTCCACGAATTCGGGTTCGGGGTCGGAAGGCGCGACCTCGGCCAGCCCGGTCAGATCGACGACGATGATGCCGTCGCAGTCCAGCGCGCCGCCTGCGACTGGTACGATGGTCACATTGCCCGGCGGAAGCTGCGGGATCACGCCATCGTTCAGGTCCTCGTCACGTTCGTTTTCGATGGCCACCGCGATGAAACCGCCATCCGGCGCAGCGGCGATGCTGTCGGGCTGGCCGCCCAGATCGCAGCGGCCGGTCTCGGCGCCCGTGCCCGTGTCGATCGCGGTCAGAAAGCCCGAGGGCTCGGTGTAGCTTTCGGACGTGTTGATGCCGACAAAAGCGTCGGTCCCGATAACGGCGACCGAGGTTGGCTCGCCATCGAGCGCGACATTGCCCTTGGGCGCCGGGTTGGCCGGGTCGGTGATGTCGATCAGGCCCAGCGTGCCCAGCGGGCTGTCGGTATAGACCAGGGTCATGCCATCGGCGGTGACATCAATGATCTCCGGAGACGTCTCGCGGGCGGTATCCTCGCCGGCGCTCATGTTCAGAGGCGTGGCGAAGGACGCGATGCGGTTGAAGTTCTGTTGCGCGGCTGCGGGGGCGGCCAGCGCGACAAGCGCGGTGCCAGCCAGGAGCGAACGATACATGAAGGTCTCCGGATGTGTTGAACGCCGACCGGTTAACAAGCTTTGGTGACAGTTCGTTAACACCGGGGTGACAAGCGAATGCGATATCGGGCGGTGCGCGCGCGTGTTAGGCTGTGGGAAGTTCAAATATCGAAGGTGCGGCCCCGTGAACCATCCCCTGACCAACACCCAGATGCGTGATGTGAACGCCATCTTGCACCCCTACACCAACGCCGTCGCCCACCGCGCCACCGGCCCGCATGTGATCGCCCGCGGCGAGGGCGTGCGCGTCTGGGACGATGCCGGCAAAAGCTATATCGAGGGCATGGCGGGCCTTTGGTGTTGCGGCTTGGGCTTTTCGGATCAGGAGCTGATCGAAGCGGCGCAGGAACAGATGGCCAAGCTGCCCTATTACCACCTGTTCGGGGGCCGTAGCCACGAACCGGCGGTGGAACTGGCGGAAAAGATCAAGGAACTGGCGCATGTGCCGCTGGGCCGGGTGATCTATCAATCCTCCGGGTCGGAAGCGAACGACACCCAGATCAAGCTGCAATGGTATTACAACAACGCCCGTGGCCTGCCGGAGAAGAAAAAGATCATCAGTCGGGTGAAGGGCTATCACGGCGTGACGATCGTGTCCGGCTCGCTGACCGGGCTGCCCAACAACCACCGCGATTTCGATCTGCCCGTGGACCGGATCCTGCACACCACCTGCCCGCATCACTGGAAAGAGGCGGCGGAGGGAGAGACGCCGGCCGAGTTCGTCGCCCGTCTGGTCCGCGACCTTGAGCATCTGATCGCGGCCGAAGGTGCGGACACCATTGCCGCGATGATCGCCGAACCGGTGATGGGGGCGGGCGGTGTCATTGTCCCGCCCGAGGGGTATTTCGAGGCGATCCAGCCGGTGCTGGACGCCCATGACATTGCGCTGATTTCCGACGAGGTGATCACGGGCTTCGGCCGCCTGGGCACCTGGTACGGGGCCGAGGCGATGGGGATGCGCCCCGCGGCGATGTCGATGGCGAAACAATTGACCGGCGGCTATGCGCCGCTGTCCGCGGTGGCGGTGTCGGAAGAGATCGCGACCACGATCGAGGACAACAGCGGCAAGATCGGCGTCTTCGGCCATGGCTTCACCTATGGCGGGCATCCCTTGGGCTGTGCCGTGGGCGTCAAGGCGTTGGAGATCTATCGCCGCCGCGACATTCCCGGCCATGTGCGCGGGCTGATGCCGGGCTTTGCCGCCCGCATCGCCGCCGCGGCCGACCACGAACTGGTCGGCGAGGGTCGTGCGAAGGGGCTGATGGGCTGTCTGGAACTGGCCCCGCCGGGGGCGAAAGGCTTCGCCGCACCCGGCAAGGTCGGCGCGCGCATGGCGGCGGAGCTGCTGAACCGCGGCGTGATCCTGCGCGCCATTGGCGACGTGATCGCGATCTGTCCGCCCATGGTCATCACCGAGGCGGAGTTGGACGAGATGTTCTCCCCCGTCACCGCCGCGCTCGACGTGACCGCCGCCTGGGCGCGGGCGGAGGGACATCTTCGCTAAACCGTTCCGGTCGCGTTTCCAAACGGTCGACAATCTGTCGCCGCGATAGCTTTGGCGCCGTGGCTATGGCGGCGCTATGTCCCAAAGCATCGCATTCAGGAGACCGCCGATGTCGAATTCCATCCTTCTGCTTCATGCCAGCGCCCGCGAGAAGTCCGTCTCGCGCATGTTGGCCGATGAACTGGCTGCCGGTCTGGGCGGAGAGGTGACGCTGCGCGACCTACGCTCAGGCGTGCCGCATATCGAAGAGACCTTCGCCACCCGACGGGGCGAGGAACCGAGCCCGCCGGAACTGGCGCTTTCCGACGAACTGATCGCGGAGTTGGAGGCGCATGACACGCTGATCATCGCCACTCCGATCTACAATTTCACCGTGCCCTCCGCGCTGAAGGCGTGGATCGATCAGATTGCCCGCCCGCGCCGCACGTTCCGCTATTCCGAAGCCGGGCCGGAGGGGCTGCTGACAGGCAAGAAGGCTTATGTCGTGATCTCGACCGGCGGCACACCGGTGGACAGCGACGCCGATTTCGGCACGCCCTATCTGCGTTTTGCGCTGGGGTTCGTGGGCATCGACGACGTCACCGTGCTGGCGGCGGATTCGCTGGGCGACGATGCCGACAAGAAGTTGGACGACGTGCGCGCGCAGATCGCGGACCTGACCGGCAAGGCCGCGGCATAGCGAGGCGGCAATCGGGCGCGGGGGCGTTGACAGCGGCGCGCGGGTTTCACAGATCAAGACATAGCTTGCCGCCAAAAATCCAACCTCAACACAGGCGCCGCACCCTATGCCCGAACCCCGTTCCGAAGTCGTCGATTTCTTGCTGACCCGCCGTTCGCGTCCGGCCAAGACGCTCAGCGCCCCCGCTCCCGATGCCGCGGCGCTGGAGCCGATCCTGACCGCCGCGCTGCGCGTGCCCGATCATGGCAAGCTGGAGCCCTGGTCGCTGGTCGTCGTGGAAGGCGCGGCGCTGGCCCGCCTGGCGCAACTGGCACGCGACAGCGCGGCGCCGGCCGGCCGGGATGCCGAAGCGGGGGAAAAGGCCGCCGCGATGTTCGCCAATGCGCCGCTGATCGTGGCGGTTCTGTCGACACCGGTCGACAGTGCCAAAATCCCCGAGGTCGAACAGACACTATCCGCCGGCGCCGTCTGTCTGGGGCTGGTCAATGCCGCGCTCGCCAGTGGCTGGGGCGCCAATTGGCTGACCGGCTGGCCCGCGCTCGATCCCGGTTTCCTGCGAGCGGCGTTCGATCTACAGCCGCCGGGTTTCGCCGCCGGTTTCATCGTGCTGGGGTCCGAGACCGTGGCCCCGCCGGAACGCCCGCGCCCCGATCCGGCGCTGAAAGTACGGCGACTGACCGCGTGATCCTGTCCGATCTGGGCCGCGCCCTGGCGCAGATTTCAGACCCGCGGTTTCTGATCGTGTTGCTGAAGGCAATGGCGCTGGCGGCGGTTCTGCTGGCGGCAGGGGGGTGGGTGTTCGTGCAGGCGGTCGGCTGGGTTCTGCCCGACCGGCTGGCCGATGGCGCGCTGGCCGGCGGGCTTGGTTGGGCGGCTGTGGCGCTTTGGCTGGTGGTGTCGGCTTTCGTTATAATCCCGGTGGCGTTTCTGTGCGTCGGTCTGTTTCTGGAGGAGATCGCCGCAGCGGTGGAGGCGCGCCACTATCCGCATCTGCCCGCCGCCGCCGGACAGCCTCTGGCAGCGGTGCTTGGCGACACCGTGCGGCTGTTGCTGCTGGTGGGCGTCGCCAATGCCGCGGCCCTGGTCGTCTATCTGATCAGCACCGTCTTCGCGCCGCTGGTGTTCTGGGCCGTGAACGGCCTGCTTCTGGGGCGCGAGTACTTCCAGTTGTCCGCGGCAAGACGGCTGGGCACGCGCCCGGCCACCGCCCTGCGCCGCCGGCACCGGCTGGAGATCTGGATGCTGGGTGCCCTGCTGGCGGTGCCGCTGACCATGCCGCTGATCGGCCTGGCCGTGCCCGTGCTGGGGGTCGCGGCGTACACACATATGGTCCAACGTCTGGCGGCGGAGGGTGCGGTCACATGAAAAACGGGCCAAAAGCGCGGTGCTTTCGACCCGAAGAAACTGTTCGCTGAGACTTGGGTGTGGGGCTTTAGCCCTCTTCCGTCTCCACCGGCTCGTCGACCAAAGGCAGAAGCGGCAGCGGCGTGTCCGCCGTCGTGTCCGCCTCGGCGGTCGGGATCGGGGTTTGCGCGGCACTGGCCGAGGCGCCGCCATGGTCACCCCACAGACATCCGCCGGCAAAGGCCATGCCGCTGAGCCCAAAGCTGGCCACGGTCGTCAAAAGCGTAAGCTTCATCGGTCTCTCCTGTTCAGCTGTGATATAATAGGGTAACGCCGGTTTCGCCGGTGTCCAGTCTTTCCCGCACGCGGCCGCCGCGTCATTCCGTCAGGATGCCGCGCATGTCGAAATCGGATACCGCGATCCAGCCCGATGCGATGACGCCGCATAGCGGCGCCCAAAGCAGCACTGTGATCGCGGTCACCCAGGCGAGTTTGCGGCCCAGGCGCAGATTGGCAGGGCTGGATGCGGGCGTGCGGGTGCCGTCCTGGTCCAGATCGCCATGCGTGACCAGGCCCAGCGGCAGTGCGATCAGAAGCGCCATGAACCAGATCACGGCGAAGAGTACGATGGCGCCGGTAATGGTCATGCCTGTTCCAACTCGATCAGCGTGCCGTTGAAGTCCTTTGGGTGCAGGAACAGCACCGGCTTGCCATGGGCGCCGATCTTGGCGCTGCCGTCGCCCAGAACGCGCGCGCCGCTGGCCTGCAGTTTGGCGCTGGCCGCCACGATATCGGCGACCTCGTAACAGATGTGATGAATGCCGCCGGCAGGATTTTTTTCCAAGAACCCGGCGATCGGCGAGGCGTCGCCCAGCGGCTCCAGCAGCTCTATCTTCGTGTTGGGCAGGGTGATGAAGACCACCGTCACGCCATGCGCCGGCTCGGCCTGCGGCGGGCCGACCTCCGCCCCCAGAGCATCGCGGTAATGGGCGGCCGCGGCGGCCAGATCCGGCACCGCGATGGCGACATGGTTCAAACGTCCGATCATGGTCGCGGGTATCGCGCGGATCGCGGCGTCAGGCAACGTCTAAGCGGGGTGGCGACGTTTTGCCTCCGGCGGGGATATTTCGGGAACGAGGAAGCTGAGGCCAGCCCGTCGCACCCCCCCCCGGCGCGGCGGGGTGGGCGCTTGATGCGGCGAAGCCGGGGCCGGGGCATGTTCGGGTGGGCCGCGCCGGGGGGGGCGGTGGCGATTCCATGCCTCCGGCGGGAGTATTTTTTGGAACAGAGAAGTCGGGGGCGGGCGTTTGGCGGTGCGCGTCAGTCGGCTGCGGCGATCATCTCGGCCTGTTCGACGATGACCTGGGCCTGGCGGATCGAGGCGAGGTCGACCAGGCGGCCCTTGTAGACCGCCGCGCCCTGGCCCTCGCGTTTGGCGGTTTCCATCGCCTCCAGCACCGCGCGGGCTTCGGCGACCTGAGCATCGGACGGCGTGAAGACGGCGTTGCAGAGCGCGACCTGGGCCGGGTGGATCGCCCATTTTCCGACGATGCCCATGGTGGCGGCGCGGCGGGCCTGGGCCTCGAACCCCGCGGCGTCGGAGAAATCGCCGAACGGCCCGTCCACCGGCAGCACGCCATGGGTCCGGCAGGCCGCGACCATGGAAGCGGTGACGCCGTGCCAGGGGTCGGCCCAGTGTTTGGCGCCATCCGGGGCAAGCATGTAGTAGTCCTCCTGGGTGCCGCCGATGCCTGTGGTGGCCATGCCCATAGAGGCGGCGTAATCCGCAAAGCCCAGGCTCATGGCTTGCAGCCGGGGCGAGCCGGCGGCGATGTCCTGCACATGGGCGAAGCCGGCGGCGGTTTCCAGGATCACTTCGAACCCCAGTTTCTTTTGCCTGCCGGCGGCGGTTTCGGCCGCCGTGACCAGCGCATCGACCGCGTAGAGATCGGCGGCGGAGCCGACCTTGGGGATCATGATCAGATCCAACCGTTCGCCGCCGTGCTCGATCAACTCGATCACGTCGCGGTGCCAATAGGGCGTGTCGAGCCCGTTGATGCGGACCGACAGCGTCTTGCGCCCCCAATCGACGTCGTTCAGCGCGGCGATGACATGGGTGCGGGCGCTGTCTTTGTCATCCGGCGCGACGCTATCTTCGAGATCCAGGTTGACCACATCGGCGGCCGACGCGGCCATTTTCTCGAAGAGTTCCGGCCGCGAGCCGGGGCCGAACAATTGACAGCGGTTGGGCCGCGCGGGCGGGGTGGGCTGAACAAGGAAACTCATGGGGCCTCTCGCGGGATGGACATGCGCGCGGTGGCATCCCAATGGGTGGGCGGATTGTCAAGCTGGCGGTGCGTCGCCCTGCCGGCTCAGCTTGCGTTCGCGCGCGATCACGTAAAGCGCCACCGCAACGGCCAGGATCGAGGACAGCAGCATCATCAGCAAAAGCGGCCAAGCGCCGGTGCCCGGACCCAGCAGACTGCCCGTCAGCGCCGACAGTCCGGCACCGCCGCCGATCATGATCGCCCCGCCCAGGCCGGAGGCGGACCCGGCCAGATGCGGGCGCACGGACACCATGCCGGCATTGGCGCTGGGCAGGGTCAGTCCGTTGCCCACGCCCACGAACAGGATCGACCCGAACAGCGATAGCGGATGGTCGAGCCCGAGCAGGAACAACACCACCGCCAGCGACATGCCCGCGGTGGCGACCAGCCCGCCGAGGGTCATCATGAAGTTGATGCCCAGCCGTTCGGCAAAGCGCCCGGACAGGAAGTTGCCGAACATATAACCCAGCGCGATCAGCCCAAAGTACAGGCCCAGTTCCGCGGGATCCATGCCCAGCACATCGGTCGCGACATATGGCCCCCCGCCCAGGAACGCAAAGAACGAGCCCGAGGCGAAACCCGCCGCCAGCGCATAGCCCCAGAACCGGCGCGAGGTGACCAGTTCGGGATAGGTGCGGATCTGTGCCCTGATCGAGGCGGAACGGTGGCGGTTGGTCTCTCCCATATCCGCCCAGACGATGGCCGCGACCGCGGCGCCGAAGGTCATGGTCGCGGCGAAGCTCGCGCGCCACCCGAACCATTCGTCCAACACCCCGCCGATCATCGGCCCGACCATCGGCACCAGGGCCATCCCCATCGTCACATAGCCGATCATCGACGCGGCCTTGTCGGTCGACACCATGTCGCGCACCACCGCCCGGCTGAGCACGATCCCGGTGGCGATTGCCGCCTGGATCATCCGGAACGTCAGAAAGGTGACGATGTCCGGCGCAAGCACGCAGCCAAGACTCGCAGCCATGAAAATCGCCAGGCTGACCAGCATGACCGGGCGGCGGCCGTAGCGGTCCGACAACGGCCCGATGATCAATTGCAAGATGGCCGTAACGCCCAAATAGGCTGACACGGTCAGTTGTACGATGGCGTAATCGGCCTGGAAATCATCCGCCATCGACGGCAGCGACGGCAGAAAGATGTTCATGTTCAGCGCGCCCAGGCCGGCGATCAGCACCAGGGTGACGATATGCGGCGGCGTGCGACGGTCGAGCCACACGCCGCGCTGCGGGCCAAGATCGGTGGACGCGGGCGCAGCGGTCATTCGGTTACTCTCCGGGCCCGGGCGGCCCTGGTCTTTGCAGCGCAGATCGCCCGATGGCGCGCGCCGCGTCTGTGCGGGACATCACAATCTGCGGTTGAAGGCGTGGTCGAGACACTGCCGTGGTAATGCACGACCGCACCTTTCGTAAGGTCTTATCCGAGTTTTCCGCCGCACGCCAATGCCGGCCTGCGGCGCGCTCCGTTTGAGCGGTTACCGTTCAGGGCCGTCATCTCAAGCGGCCGTCGCGCCGCCGTCGTGCCGCCGGCCTGCTGCCGGCCTGCTGCCGTCGCGCCGTCGTCATGGCGCCGGGGCATCACTGCAGATCCGAGAACGCATGCTCGATCCGCTCCAACGCGTCACGGATGGTGGCCATTTGCGTGCCGATATTGAACCGCAGACGGTTTTCGCCGCCGGTGCCGAAACTGGGCCCGTGATTGGTGGCGATGCGCCCGGTGCCCTCGACCCGGCGCAGGATCTCGTCGGGCGGCATGCCGGTGCCCGAGAAATCGACCCAGGCGAGGTACGTGGCCTCCAACTCCATGCTGCCCACGCCGGGCAGGGCGTTTATGCGCTCGTCGAAGATACGGCGGTTGGTGTCTAGATACGCCAGCAGATCCTTCAGCCAGTCTTCGCCATGGGCATAGGCCGCGGTGGTCATCATCGCGCCCAGCCGGTTGGTGCCGGTGCCCGCGGCCTTTAGCACGCGGGCCATCCGAGCGCGCAGCGCGCGGTCGGGGATGATCGCCTGGCCGTTCTTGGCGCCGGCGATATTGAAGGTCTTTGACGGGGCGGACAGCGTCACCAGACGGTCCAGGATATCCGGCGCGGCATTGGCCATAACGGTGTGCGTGTGACCGGGATAGACCAGATCGTGGTGGATCTCGTCCGAGATCAGGATCAGATCGTGGTCGCGGCAGAAATCGGCCAGCGCGCGCAACTCGCGCACCGTCCAGACGCGCCCGCCCGGATTGTGCGGCGAACAAAGGATCACCAGCCGCTCATCGCCGGTCAGCGCGCCCGCCAGCGCGTCCAGATCCATCTCGTACCGGCCCGTCACCTCTTTCAGCGGGCTTTCGACTTTGCGGCGGTCATTGGCGTCGATCATGGTGTGAAAGACATGGTAGACGGGGGTGAAGATGATCACCCCGTCGCCCGGCTCGGTATAGGCTTGAAGCGCCGCGCCGATGGCGTGGACGATGCCATGGGTGGTCAGGATCCAGGGCTCCTCGACCGTCCAGCTGTGCCGGTGCCGCATCCAGTGCTGGATCGCACCGTGATAGGCGTCATAATTGCCGAAATAGCCGTGTACGCCGTGGGCGGCGAGATTGTGCAGTGTTTCGTTCACCGCCGGCGGGGCGGCGAAGTCCATGTCTGCGACCCACATCCCCAGACCGGTCTCGGGCGAGACGCCGAACAGGCTCTCCATGTCGTCCCACTTGCTGCAGTTGGTCTGGCGGCGGTCTATGGGGCGGTCGAAATCGAAGGGCATGGGTGCGGGTCCGGGCGGTTGGCTGATCCGCGGCAAGCTAACGCGCCCGCCGGGTGACGCAAGCCCCCCGGCTGGTTGCCGATGCGCGTCCGATCGCCTATGCCCGCATTCATGACCAAGCGCCCGATCCTGATCCATCCCGACCCGCGGCTGCGGAAGGTGGCCGCGCCCTATGCGGAGGTTTCGCCGGAGCTGCGCGCGTTGGCAGAAGACATGCTGGAGACGATGTATGCCGCGCCCGGGATCGGGCTGGCCGCGCCGCAGATCGGGGTTCTGAGCCGCATCTTCGTGATGGACTGCAACCGCGAGCATCCCGGCGACAGCCCCACCGTGTGCATCAACCCAGAGATCACCTGGACGTCCGAGGACAGGGTCGACACTGAAGAGGGCTGTCTGTCGATCCCCGATTTCTATGCCGAGGTGGCGCGCCCGGCGCAGATCCGGCTGGCGTATCTGGATTTGGACGGGGTCCGGCAGGAACGCGAATATGACGGCCAATGGGCGGTCTGCGCGCAGCATGAGTTGGACCATCTGAACGGCAGGCTGTTCATCGATTACCTGGGCGCGGTGCGGCGCACGATGGTGACCCAGAAGATGAAGAAGCTGAAAAAGGAACGGGCGCGCGGCTGACCGCGCGCCTTTCGCCCCCTCCCGGTGTCGCGCCCGTTCCTGATGTATCCCGACCGGCGGCTCAGGGTCCGCGCAGCGCCCGTGACAGCGGTGGACGCTCGGGTGCGGGTGGTCTGGGCGGAGATGCTGGCAGCGATGTATGCGATGCCGGGCGTCGGGCTTGCCGCGCCGCAATTGGGCGAGATGCTGCGACTGGCCGTGGTCGACGCTTCTGACGCCTGCGATGCCCCGGTGCGCATGGCCAACCCGGAGATCGTGGCGCAAAGCAAGGCATTGCGCACCGGGCAGGAGGGCAGCCCCAATCTGCCCGGGCTTTGGGCGGACGTAACCCGCCCGGCAGAGGTGACCGTACGGTTCCTCGACAGCGCGGGCGCGGTCGCGGAACAGGCATTTCAGGGGCTGTGGGCGGCCTCGGTCCAGCATCAGATCGACCATCTGGAGGGGCGGCTTTTCATCGACCGGCTCAGCCCGACACGTCGGCGGATGCTGATCGCCCGGCACCAGAAGCGCGTGCGCCGGGCCGGGGGCGCTGCGGGCTGATGCGGCTGGTGTTCATGGGCTCGCCCGATTTCGCCGTGCCTGCGCTGCGGGTGCTGTCGGCTCAGCACGACATCGCCGCGGTCTATTGCCAGCCGCCGCGCCGCGCCGGGCGGGGCAAGGCGCCGCGCCCGACACCGGTGGAGGCGGCCGCGCGCGAGATGGGGCTGGCGGTGCGCAGCCCGGTTTCGTTGAAGGGCGCCGAGGCGCAGGCGGCCTTTGCCGCGCTGGGTGCGGATGCGGCGGTGGTCGCGGCCTATGGGCTGATCCTGCCGCAGCCGGTGTTGGACGCACCGCGGCTTGGATGTCTGAACATCCACGCCTCGCTGTTGCCGCGTTGGCGCGGGGCGGCGCCGATCCACCGCGCGGTGATGGCGGGCGATGCGCAGACCGGGATCTGTATCATGGCGATGGAGGCGGGGCTGGACACCGGCCCGGTGCTGGCGCGGTGTTCGGTGCCGATCGGCCCCGACGACACGACCGGCACGCTGCACGACCGGCTGGCGGCGCTGGGGGCGAAGGCGATGGCGCGGGTGCTGGCCGATTGGCCGGTCCCGGCAGAGCCGCAGCCGGCCGATGGCGTGACCTATGCCCACAAGATCGACAAGGCCGAGGCGCAGGTCGACTGGACCCGCCCGGCTGTGGAGATCGACCGCCAGATCCGCGGGCTGAGCCCATTTCCCGGCGCCTGGACCCAAGTCGCGGGCGCGCGGGTGAAGCTGCTGGCATCGCGCCCGGTGGCGGGCGCGGGCGTGCCGGGGACGCTTCTGGAGGGACTGACGGTCGCGGCCGGGGACGGCGCGGTGGCGATCCTGCGCGCCCAACGCGCCGGCCGGGCGCCGCAGGACGCGGCGGATTTCCTGCGCGGCTTTCCGGTCCCCCCGGGCACGGTGCTGGGATCCTGACCCGAATGCGGCCGCGTATCGCGGCCAAGACGATACCCCCATCCCCGGCATATGCCGGGGATGGGGCCCGTGGCGCCCTGATTTGGCGAGCCTCGGTCCAGGCGTACACCTTATGATTGTGCTGCGACCGCCCTATGCTAAGAAAGGAATGCGGCGGACAACATTGTAGGAGATCTAGAATGCGAGTGAGTATTAAATCATTCGATGTCGAAATGCACATAAAGAACAAAGGTGTTGAGTTCGACGTGTATGAGAATGGGGAGGGGGGCGCGCACCTAGGAGATTGTATCGTTACCAAGAAGGGTTTGATCTGGTGCGAGGGCCGGACGCATCGAAAAAACGGAATTGATGTGACTTGGGATGAATTTATCGCTTGGATGAACGGACGCGGTTGAATCACCGGTGATCAGTGTTTCCCAATAATCTCATTGGACGTCATCAAATACACAGTCTCGCTGTTTCTGGCGCAAGATGCTGACGAGATGAGTCTCGCTGGGCCGCCGACTTGACAAGAAAGTAATTCACCCGTTGCTCTAAGAGGACGGGGAGGCAGACCATGGGATTTATCGCGATCTTGGTGATCGGCGCGGCGGCGGGGTTTCTGGCGACGCGGCTGATGGGCATGCAGATGGGGCTGTTTCAGACCGTCGCGGTCGGCGTGCTGGGCGCGATCATCGGCAGCGTGGTGCTGCGGCTGCTGATCTCTGCGCTTGGGGCGGCGGCGGGGTTCGTGGGCGCTTTGCTGGGCGCCCTGGTGCTGCTTTGGGCCTATAAGGTTTTCATCCAGCGGCGATAGGGTCGGCGCCGCGGCGCTTTGCATTGCCGGTGCCAAATCCCCGAAATCCGATGGGCCCATGCCGGTGCCGAGCCGGCCGGATCGCGAAAGTGCGAGGGTTCTGCGCCGCGCGGGCAAGGCGGCTGTCCGGCCCGGTGCGCGATCGCGATGGCGGCGTGGACCTTCGGCCCCGACCTTATGCCGGCCCGTCCTTATAGGGTGCCATGCCGGCGCGGGCGAGCGCGTCGGCGCGTTCGTTCTGTTCGTGCCCGGCATGGCCCTTGACCCAATCCCAGGCGACCTGATGGCCCTGCGTCGCGGCGTCCAGCGCCTGCCACAGATCCGCGTTCTTCACCGGTTTCTTCGCCGCCGTCCGCCAACCGTTGCGGCGCCAGCCATGGATCCATTTGGTGATGCCGTCGCGCAGATAGGTGCTGTCGGTGACGATGCGGATCCGCGTGGGCCGCGTCAGCGCCTCCAGCGCCTCCAATGCGGCGGTCAATTCCATCCGGTTGTTGGTGGTCAGCGCCGCGCCGCCGGACAGTTCCTTGGCGCTGCGCACCGCGCCTTCGGCGTCCAGCGCCTGGAGGATCACGCCCCAGCCGCCGGGGCCCGGATTGCCCGAACAGGCGCCATCGGTGAAGGCCACGACCTCTGTCACGGGGCGGGTTTGGCGGCGCGCAGGATGACGAAGGGCTCGATGGCGCCGGTCAGGCCCTCCATCCGGCCCTCGCGAACCGCGTCTGTCGCCAGGCCGGCGTCGGCGATCAGACGCTCCAGTTCGGACCGGGTGACATAGGTGTAGTGGCGGCCGTACCGGTCGCGCTCGGCGCCGGTGCCGGTCTTCATGCCGATATGGAACGTGCCGCCGGGCCGCAGGGCGCGGGCGCAGGCAGCCAGGTGACGCGGCAGGTCGGCGCGCGGCGCATGCAGCAGCGAGAAATTGGCCCAGATGCCGTCATAGGCGTCCACCGCGTCCAGGTCGTCGAAGCTCGCCATCTCTGCCGTGACCCCTGCCGCGCGGGCCAGGTCGACCATCTCGGGCGAGGCGTCGGTGGCGATCACCGAAAAGCCACGCGCCTGCATCATCGCCGCCGAATTGCCGGGCCCACAGCCCAGGTCGAGCACATGCGCGGCCTTTGGCAACGCGTCCATGAAGGCGCTGAGGTCGCGGTCGGGCGCGTCGCGGCTGACCAGCGTGCTGTAGCGCTGGGCCTGGGCGGCATAGGCGCGCAGGGTTTCGCGATCCGCGCTCATGCGATCTTGCCGATGGCCAGGCAGGCCAGCACCGCGGCGGTCAGCGGCAGGCGCAGGCGCGGCCACCATTCGGGGTTCAGCCCCCAGCCGCGAAAGACGAGGTCGAGCGCCAGCACGAACACGAAACCGATCATCAGCGACAGGATCGGATCTGGCGAGAAGCTGACCGAAAACGCCCAAAGCCCCGGCAGCACCGCGGCGCCCAACTCGCGCCAGGTGGCCCGGTCCGCCTGCACGGCGAAGCCCCACAGGCAGCCGCCCATGAATGCCAGGATCGCCGCGCCATAGGTCTGCAGGATCAAGACGCCGGTGACCGGGTTGTCGATGCCGGGCATCAGCCCGCGCGCGGCCAGCGCCCCGGCGACAAACGGCAGCAGGCCGGCGATGCTGAGCGCCAGGGCCGGCAGCGGCACAAACGTCATGGCCGTTCCAGCGCCAGCCGCAGACCCAGGCCCGCAAAGGCGGCGGCGAAGCTGCGGTTCAGCCAACGCATGGTACGGGCCGAGCGCAGGACCGCGTCGCGCGCGAGACCGGCGAACACCCCGTAGACGACGAACACCGCGAAGGTCATCGCCATGAAAACACCGCCCAGCGCCAGCATCTCGCCCGTCGCGCGGGCCGGATCACCGCTGAGAAAGGGCGGCAGAAGGGCCAGGAAGAACAGCGACAGTTTCGGGTTCAGCACGTTGATGAGTGTGCCGCGCCAGGCGATGCGCAGCGGCGGCGCGGGCGTGGTCTGGGCCGAGATCGACAGGGCGCCACCGGCTCGCAGTGCCTGCCAGGCGAGGTAGAGCAGATAGGCGACGCCGGCGAATTTCACCACCTGAAACAGCAGCGCGCTGGCATGCAGCACCGCGGCCAGCCCCAGGATCGCCGCGGCCAGGTGTGGGGTGATGCCCAGCGTGCAGCCGGCCGCCGCGGCGATGGCGGCGCGCGGGCCGCGGCCCAGACCGACGGCCAGCGTGTAAAGCACGCCCGTGCCGGGCGCGATGACCACAACGAAGGAGGTCAGCAGGAATTGAAGCGAGATCATGCCGTCTTTCCGGTTAGGCCCGCGACCAGCGCGGCGATGCGTTTGGCGCGGGTCTCCGCGCGTTTGGCGGTTTCCACCCGGTGCAGCAGCCCGCGCCGCTTGCCCGGGCTCAGCGCCGCCCAATCGGCGGACCGGCCCGCGGCGGCGAGTGCGGTGGCGACATCGGCGGGCAAGTCCACATGATCGGGGTCGGCGGGGCGCAGCCGCACCTCGACCGGGTCGCCGGGCGCGATGCCGGCGGCGTCCAGCAGGGTCTTGCCGGTCCACAGAAACGGCCCGTCGATCACCGGCGCGCGGGCGGGAGCCAGGTTGACGGGATGGTCGGCGATCTCTCCTTCCACCCGTTTCGCGCCGGTGCGGTCCAGCGCCGTGGCGATCGCGGTCGGCAGCGGTAAGACGGTATAGATCGACCGGCCCCATTGCACCGGTTCGACCCGGCCTTCGAAGGTCATATAATCGGTCACGCGGGCTCTCTCAGCACGCGGGGCACCTTGAATTCGACGTTCTCCTCGGCGGTGACGACTTTTTCGACGGTCACCTCGTGGCGCGCGCGAAAGGCATCGATGACCTCGTTGATCAGCACTTCCGGCGCGCTTGCCCCGGCGGTCAGCCCCACGGATGTCGCGCCGTCCAGCGCCCGCCAGTCGATATCGCCGGCGCGCTGGATCAGTTGGGCGTAGCGGCAGCCGGCCTTTGCGCCGACCTCGACCAGCCGTTTGGAGTTCGATGAATTCGGCGCGCCCACGACCAAAAGCGCGTCGATCTTGGGGGCCATCGATTTCACCGCCTCCTGCCGGTTGGTGGTGGCGTAACAGATGTCTTCCTTATGCGGCCCCTCGATCGCCGGAAACCGGGCCCGAAGTGCCGCCACGATATCGGCCGTGTCGTCCACCGACAGCGTGGTCTGGGTGATATAGGCCAGCCTGTCCGGGTCGCGCGGGGCCAGCCCGGCGACATCCGCCACGGTTTCCACCAGCAGCACCTCGCCCGGCGGCAGTTGGCCCATCGTGCCCACGGTCTCGGGGTGGCCGGCATGGCCGATCATCACCATCTGCAGGCCGCCTGCATGATGCCGCGCCGCCTCGATATGCACCTTGGACACCAGCGGGCAGGTTGCATCGACATAGACCATCTGCCGCGCCGCGGCCGCGGCGGGCACCGATTTCGGCACCCCGTGGGCAGAAAATATCACCGGCCGGTCGTTGGGGCAGTCTTCGAGGTGTTCCACAAACACCGCGCCCTTGGCGCGCAGCCCGTCCACGACGAAGCGATTGTGCACAATCTCGTGCCGGACATAGACCGGCGCACCCCATTTGTGCAACGCCATCTCCACGATTTTGATGGCACGGTCGACGCCGGCGCAAAAGCCTCGCGGCGCGGCCAGATAGAGTTTGAGCGGCGTCATCTGCGGTCCGGCATTCGTGATCCCCGGGCCAAACTATGTGCGTGCGCCCGATTGGGCAAGCAAACCCGCTGCCGCACCCGCCGCGCGCACCACGGCGCGCAGCATGGCCGGGGTCAATCGCCCGGTTTGGGTGTTATAACGCGAGCAATGGTAGCTGTCGTGGATCTCCAGCGGCCCGACGCGGTGCCGCGCGGCATGGCCGAAGGGATGGTCGCGCAGCCGGTGACCCGCGGAGCGCAGCACGCTGTCATGCGCGACCCGGCCCAGGCAAAGCACCGCACGCAGATGGGGCAGGGCGGTCAGCAGCGCGGTCAGATGCGGCCGGCAGGCGGCCAGTTCCGCCCCAAGCGGCCGGTTCTGCGGCGGCAGGCACCGGACGGCGTTCGAGATCAGAACACCGGGCAGGCGCAGGTCGTCGCGCCCATCCGCGTCGTAGCGGCCCCGGGCAAGCCCGGTTCCGATCAGCGTTTCGAACAGCAGCTTGCCGGACGCGTCGCCGGTAAAGGCACGCCCGGTGCGGTGCGCGCCGCGCAGACCGGGGGCCAGTCCCAGGATCAAAAGCCTCGGCGCCGGATCGCCAAAGGAGACGACGGGCGCGTTGTGCCAGTCCGGGTGGATTTGTGCGATTTCGGCACGATACCCCGCCAACCGCGGGCAGCGGCAGCAGTCGTGACCCGGCTCAGTCGGCGGTACTGTCGGACCGATTGCGCGCGGCCTGGTCTTCGCGCGGGGGGCGGCCGATGACCTCACGCAGATCCTCCAACTCGATGAAATTGTCGCATTGCCGGCGGAGTTCGTCGGCGATCATGGGCGGTTGGGACCGGATCGTCGAGACCACCGAAACCCGCACGCCCTGGCGCTGCAGAGATTCAACCAGGGGGCGAAAGTCGCCATCGCCGGAAAACAGCACAATGTGGTCGATCCTCGGTGCCAACTCCATCGCATCCACCGCCAATTCGATGTCCATATTGCCTTTGACCTTTCGCCGGCCCATGGAGTCGGTGAATTCCTTCGCGGGTTTCGTCACCATCGTGAACCCGTTATAGTTGAGCCAATCGACCAATGGGCGGATGGGAGAGTATTCCTCGGTCTCAAGCAGCGCGGTGTAGTAGAATGCCCGCAAGAGCTTTCCGCGCCGCATGAACTCGGCGCGAAGCAGTTTGTAGTCGATGTCGAAATTCAACGCCCGGGCGGCCGCATACAAGTTCGATCCATCGATGAAGAGCGCGAGCCGCTCGTCGCGATAAAACATCTCGTTTATCCTCGGATCGCGCGAGACCGACCAACACACGGGCGGCCATGCACGTTTTTTGACAACGCCGGCACGTTAAGCGACCGACGCGCGTGGGAAAAGTCCCAAATATGACATCCGCGCCGGCTCTGACGCGACGGTAACCCGCGGCGGGGGATGTTGCCACTTGCAATTACGCGAACTTGCTCGCGCCCAGATTGCACATATCGACGGCCGCTTATGCGGCAAAGGATCGGCTGCGATCCGCGCCATGCCGCCGCGGCCAACCGCATCAGCGCGGCCTTGCAATGCTTTGCCTGGCGCCGTAGATACCAGTCCTCTACAGACCCAGCCCAAGGATCCGCCATGGCCCGTGTGACGGTTGAAGATTGTGTCGATAAGGTTCCGAACCGTTTCGAGCTTGTGATGCTGGCGGCGCACCGGGCGCGCGAGTTGTCTTCGGGCGCCGAACTGACGATCGACCGCGACAAGGACAAGAACCCGGTCGTGGCCCTGCGCGAGATCGCCGATGAGACGCTGACCTCGGAGGTTCTGCGGGAAAGCGCCATCGAAAGCCATCAACGCCAGATCGAGGTCGATGAACCCGAAGAGGACCAGATGGCGCTGCTGATGTCCAACGATCAGCCCGCGCCGGTCGAGGACGACATGTCCGAGGAAAAACTGCTGCGCGCGCTGATGGAGGCGCAGGGCGAGGGCTGAGCCAAGCCGGCCCCGGCATGCCCGGGGCCCCAGACCCGGGGCGCCGATGATTACGGATGAAGACCTCGTTGATCTGATCCGCGTCTATAACCCGCATACCGATGAGGGCCTGATCCGTCGCGCCCATGCCTATGGGCAAGAGGCGCATGAGGGGCAGGTGCGGTCTTCGGGTGAGCCGTATTTCACCCACCCCGTGGAGGTCGCGGCGCTGCTGGCGGAACAGCGGCTAGACGATGCCTCCATCGTCACGGCGTTGCTGCACGACACGATCGAGGACACCGCCTCCAGCTATGCCGCCATCGAAACCCAGTTCGGGGCAGAGATCGCGACGCTGGTCGATGGGGTGACCAAGCTGACCAATCTGGAACTCAGTTCGGTCGAAACCCAACAGGCGGAAAATTTCCGCAAGCTTTTGATGGCGATGTCGCGCGATATGCGCGTCATTCTGGTCAAGCTGGCCGACCGGCTGCACAATATGCGCACGATCCGGTTCCTGCGGCCCGAAAAACAGCAGCGCAAGGCGCGCGAGACCATGGATATCTATGCGCCGCTGGCGGGCCGCATGGGGATGCAATGGATGCGCGAGGAGTTGGAGGACATCTCCTTCAAGGTGCTGAACCCGGATGCGCGCGCCTCCATCATCCGGCGGTTTCTGACGCTGAAGAAACAGACCGGCGACCTGATCCCACGCATCACCGAAGACATCCGCAAGTTGCTGGACGACCGCGATGTCGATGCCGAGGTGATCGGGCGCGAGAAGAAGCCGCATTCGATCTGGCGCAAGATGCAGGAGAAGGGGGAGGCGTTCGGCCGTCTGTCCGACATCTATGGTTTTCGCATCATCACCCGCGACGTGACCGACTGCTATACCGCGCTCGGGGCCGTGCATCAGCGTTGGCGCGCGGTGCCGGGGCGGTTCAAGGATTATATCAGCCAGCCGAAATCGAACGGCTATCGCTCGATCCACACCACGGTGCAGGGCCGCGATGCCAAGCGGGTGGAGATCCAGATCCGCACGCGAGAGATGCACGAGGTCGCCGAAACCGGGGTTGCGGCGCATTGGTCCTATCGCGAGGGGGAGCGGTTCGAAAACCCGTTCGTGGTCGATCCCGTGCGGTGGCTGGCGCAATTGGCCGACAGTTTCGAGACGTCGGAGACGCCGAACGACTTTCTGGAACACGTAAAGCTGGAGATGTTCACCGACCAGGTGTTCTGCTTCACGCCCAAGGGGGAGGTGATCAAGCTGCCGCGCGGGGCCACGCCGATCGATTTCGCCTATGCGATCCACACGCGGATCGGCGACAGCTGCGTCGGCGCCAAGGTCGATGGCCAGCGCGTACCGCTGTGGACCCGGCTGCGCAACGGGCAGTCGGTGGTCATCATCCGGGCCGAGGGGCAGCGGCCGCAGGCGACGTGGGAGGATATGGTCGTCACCGGCCGTGCGAAGGCCGCGATCCGCCGATCGCTGCGCGAGGAACACCGCGCCGGGCATATCCGGCTGGGCCAGGAAATCGCGCGGGTGGCGCTGGAGCGGGTGGGCAAGAAGGCCACCGACAAGGCGCTGAAGACCGCGGCCAAGCAATTGTCGCTGGACGATGCCAACGAGCTTTTGACTCAACTGGGCGCGGCGGAGTTAAGCGGCCAGGATCTGGTGCGCACGCTTTATCCGGAACTGATTCGCGAAGACAGCCTTCAGATGATGCCCGCGGACACGGCCGCGCGCCCGATCGTGGGGCTTGGCCCCGGGCAGCAGGCGCAACCCGCGCCCTGCTGTCAGCCGATCCCGGGCGAGCGTATCATCGGCATCGCCGTGCGGGGCCATGGCGTGCATTTCCACGCGATCGACTGCGCGACCCTGGCCGCCCTGGAAGACGAGGCCGAGAATTGGATCGACCTCGCCTGGACCGATGACGCCGCACGCACGCCACATTTGGCCTGCATCGAAGCGACGATGGCCAATGACGCAGGGGTTCTGGGACGGATTTGCACGCTGATCGGCGAACAGCACGCGAATATCAGCGACATCGTGTTCACCGATCGCAAACCGGATTTTTACCGAATGGTGATTGATCTGGAGGTGCGCGACCTGCACCACCTGCACAATGTGCAAACGGCGTTGGAGGCGGATTCGGACGTCGCACAGGTCACGCGGTTCCGCGGCATGGCGGCGGAACCGTTGGGGACGGGATACTAAAGCCCTAAATGGGCAGGGTGCGCGCCGGGCTGGCGCGGTTGGAGTGAAAGGGCCGGGCAGGCGATGGTGTTCAAGCGACGGACAAAGCTGTCATGGGGGCGGCGCATGCGTGATGCGCTCTATCCGCCCACCGGATGGCGCCGCGCCGTCGAATACTTCGCCCACCGCCTGAAACGCCTGCCCGACAGCCCGCACAAGATCGCCCTGGGCTTCGCCTGCGGCGTGTTTGTGTCCTTCAGCCCGTTCTTCGGCCTGCATTTTGTCTATGCCGCGCTTTGCGCGCTGGTCGTGCGCGGCAACGTCCTGGCGGCCTGTATCGGCACGTTCGTGGGCAACCCGCTGACATTCCCGTTCATGGCGACCTCTGCGCTGACCGTGGGCGGGTATCTGTTCAACATGAAGGGAGAGCCGAAAAGCTTCGCCGCGCTCACAGACGCGTTTTTCGGCGCCTTTTCAGGGCTTTGGCAGTCGATGCTGTCGCTGGTGGGCTATGGCGAGCCGGCCTGGGAGAAACTCGCCACCTTCTGGTCGGAGCTGTTCATGCCTTATTGGGTCGGCGGCCTCTTGCCCGGATTCATCACCGCGGCCGCGGTCTACTTCCTTGCCCGACCGTTGATCGCGGCCTATCAGACGCGCCGCAAGTCGCGCGTGCTGGCGCGGGCGCAGGAGGAATTGCGGCGCAAGGCCGCGGCACGGCGCAGCGGACTGGCGCAGGGAAGGTCCTAAGGGGGGCGAAATGGCAGAAATGACGGCGGGGCCCGTCGGCCGCTTGCGGCTGGGCGTGAACATCGATCATGTGGCGACGGTGCGCAATGCGCGCGGCGGCGCGGTGCCCGACCCGGTGCGGGCTGCCAGACTGGCGGAATCCGCCGGCGCCGACGGTATCACCGCGCATCTGCGCGAGGATCGCCGCCACATCCGCGACGAGGATATCGAGGCGCTTCTGGCCGAGATCACCGTGCCGCTGAACTTCGAGATGGCGGCGACCGACGAGATGCAGGCGATCGCCCTGCGCCACACACCGCATGCCGTCTGTATCGTGCCCGAGCGCCGGCAGGAACGCACCACCGAGGGCGGGCTGGAGGTTGCGCGCGACGAAAACCGCCTGGCGCATTTCATCGCGCCCCTGCGCGAGGCCGGCTGCCGCGTGTCGATCTTCATCGCCGCCGACCGCCGTCAGATCGAGGCTGCGCATCGGATCGGCGCGCCGGTGATCGAACTCCACACCGGCGCCTATTGCGACGCCCATGCCGAAGACCGCCGCGACGCCCGCGATGCTGAACTGGCGCGCCTGCGCGACATGGCGGCCTTTGCCCATTCGCTGGGGCTGGAGGTGCATGCCGGCCACGGCCTGACCTTCGACACGGTGCGCCCCATTGCCGCCCTTCCAGAGGTGCAGGAGCTCAATATCGGCCATTTCTTGATCGGTGAGGCGATCTTTTCCGGCCTCGACAGCGCCATCCGCCGGATGCGCGCCGAAATGGACGCCGCCCGCCGCGAAGCCTTTGGCGACGGCGTCGCCTAAGCGCGATGATCGTCGGGATCGGCACGGATCTGTGCAATATCGAGCGTATCGCCGGCGTGCTGGAACGACACGGCGACCGGTTCCGCGACCGCGTCTTCACGGACATCGAACAGCGCAAGGCCGAACGCCGCGCCGACACGCCCGGCACCTATGCCAAACGCTGGGCGGCGAAAGAGGCCTGTTCCAAGGCGCTGGGCACCGGGTTGCGCATGGGCATTGCCTGGAAGGACATGGCGGTCAGCAATCTGGAGACCGGCCAACCGGTCATGCATGTGACCGGCTGGGCGGCGGAGCGGCTGGCACAGATGACGCCGGCGGGCCATTGCGCGGTGATCCACGTCACGCTGACCGATGACCACCCCTGGGCGCAGGCCTTCGTCGTGATCGAGGCGCGCCCCGCGCCGGAGTAACCCAACGGGCACGCCGGCCGCGCGCCAGAGTAACCCAACAGGCACGCCGGCGGCGCGCCAGAGTAACCCAACGGGCACGCCGGCAGCGCGCCTGGGCCGCCGGCCGCGCCACAACGATTCGCCCGCTTCAGGTCGCCCGCATCAGGTCTTTCCGGCGATCCCGCCGCCATGCTGCGCTGGCGGTCGCCGGCCGGTCCGCGACCGCCAGCGATCGGGCAGGCGCGGCCCATGGCCCGCATCCGGCGCCGCGATCACGCGGTCGAGCAACGCGAAGGCGACGACGCCGGCCTTCACCCACGGCGCAGCCCCCGGCAGGGTCAGCACCATCGCCAGCGCCAGGCCGGCTGCGCCGATAAGGATCCCGATGCGTCGTGCCGTCGGACCGATCATGGCATTGCACTCCTTCTCGCTTCGGTCTTGCTGTGTCGCACACCCCTCCTGACAACGTGTTGACAGGAGCCTTTCCCGACGCCGCCGACGCTTGACACCCCAGGCCCAGACCGCCACAAGCCCCCGGTCCCCCGCGACAGGCAGGAAGGCGGCCGCATCCATGGCGAACAAGGCGAAATCCGCGGGCGGCGGGTTTTTGGAACTGATCAAGACGCTGATCTACGCGCTGATCCTGGCCGGTTTGATCCGGACGCTGTTGTTCCAGCCCTTTTATATCCCGTCCGGGTCGATGAAGGACACCCTTCTGATCGGCGATTTCCTGTTCGTGAACAAGTTCGCCTATGGATACTCGCAGTATTCCTGCCCGGGCTATCGAGATTTCAACATCTGCGCGCCTTTCGCCGGCGATGGCGGCGGCCGCATCTGGGCCGGAGATCCCAAGCGCGGCGACGTGGTGGTGTTTCGCCATCCCACGACCGGCCAGGACTACATCAAACGCCTGATCGGCCTGCCGGGCGACACGGTGGAGATGCGCGGCGGTCGCGTGGTGCTGAACGGCGCGGAACTGCCGCAGACCCCCGACGGCACCTTTACAGAGCAGTTTCTGCAGCAGGGCCCGGCGCGCTCGCTGCCCCGCTGTCTGGGCGACCGTGCGGTGCCCCTCGGGGGCAATTGCGACAAGCAACGGTTTAGCGAAACGCTGCCGGATGGCACCTCCTATTCGGTGCTCAATGCCACCGACAGTGTGGGCGACAATCGCGGGCCGTTCACCGTGCCGGAGGGAAACTATTTCTTCATAGGCGACAATCGCGACAATTCCGCCGATAGCCGTTTCGCGCCATCGGCCAACGGCGTTGGCTTCGTGCCGTTCGAGAACCTGATCGGGCGCGCCGATCGCATCATCTTTTCGTCCTCCGGCGCCTCGATCCTGTTCTTCTGGACCTGGCGCGCGGACCGTTACTTCCATCCGATCCGGTGAAGCTGAACGCGGCGCAGGCAAAGCTCGCGGCCCGTCTGGGGCATACCTTCCGCACGCCGGCGCTGCTGGTGGAGGCATTGACCCATGCATCGCACAGCGGCGCCAGCGACAATCAGCGGCTGGAATTCCTGGGGGACCGGGTCCTCGGGCTGACCATGGCTGAGGCGCTGCTGACCCAGGACAAAGACGCGCATGAAGGCGTGCTGGCGCCGCGTTTCAACGCGCTGGTGCGGCGCGAGGCCTGTGCCGAGGTGGCCGAAAGCATCGACCTGGGCGGCGCCATCATCATGGGCAAATCCGAACGCGCCACCGGTGGGCGGCGCAAACAGGCGCTGCTGGCCGACGCCATGGAGGCGGTGATCGCCGCGGTCTATCTGGATGCCGGGTTCGGCGCGGCGCGCGATCTGGTCCTGCGGCTGTGGGGGGACCGGGTGGCACAGGCCGAGGCGGCGGTGCACGACCCCAAGACGGCCCTGCAGGAATGGGCGCAGGCGCGCGGACTGCCGCCCCCCGATTATGTGGAGGAGGCGCGCAGCGGCCCCGACCACGCCCCGATCTTCACCATTGCCGCGGTGTTGCAGACCGGCGCCCGGGCGGCGGCGACGGCGGCGTCGAAACGCGCCGCGCAGCAGGCCGCGGCGGAGGCGCTGCTGGAGGCGTTGGAGGTGGAGACATGACCGACAACGACGCCCCCCGGCGCTGCGGTTTCGTGGCCCTGATCGGCGAGCCCAATGCGGGCAAGTCGACGCTGTTGAACCGGATGGTGGGGGCCAAGGTCTCCATCGTCACGCACAAGGTGCAGACGACGCGCGCGCGCATCCGCGGCGTGGCGCTGGAGGGCGCGGCGCAGATCGTCTTTGTCGACACGCCGGGCCTGTTCCGTCCGCGCCGGCGGCTGGACCGGGCCATGGTCTCTGCCGCGTGGTCGGGGGCTGCGGATGCGGATGTGGTCGTGCTGATGATCGAGGCGCATCGCGGCATAACAGACGGGGTTGCGGCAATCCTCGACAGTCTGAAAGAGCGCGCCGGCCAAGCACCGATTGTGTTGGCGATCAACAAGATAGACCGCGTCAAACGCGATACGCTGCTGGCGCTGAGCGCCGATCTGAACGCCCGGTTCGATTTCGCGGCCACGTTCATGATCTCTGCCGAGAAGGGCTCTGGCGTCGCCGATCTGAAAGCCTGGCTGGCCGCGCGCATGCCGGCCGGCGCTTGGCATTACCCCGAGGATCAGATCGCCGATCTGCCGCTGCGCCTGATCGCGGCGGAGATCACGCGCGAGAAACTGACGCTGCGGCTGCACCAGGAGTTGCCCTATCAGCTGACCGTGGAAACCGAAGGCTGGGAGGAGCGCAAGGACGGCTCGGTCCGGATCGACCAGGTGATCTTCGTCGCCCGGCCCGGGCATCGCGGCATTGCGCTGGGGCCGAAGGGGCAGACGATCAAGCAGGTTTCGATCGCGGCGCGGGAGGAATTGGAGACCTTTTTGGAACGCCGCGTGCATCTGTTTCTGGAGGTTCGGGTGCGCGAAAACTGGCTGGAGGAGCCGGAACGCTATGCCCAGATGGGGCTCGATTATGGCGACGGCGCGGGCTGAGCGGCCCCGCAAAACCGGGGCTGGCATGCGTATGGCATGCGTATGGCATGCGTATGGCGACAAAAACACTCGGGTTATCGCGGGGTTAACGCCGGCACGGGGCGTGCGATGGCCCGGCTGACAGCGGAATTTTGGGTCCAGGCCTATCTGGCGCGGCTGCGTCTGGCCGACATTCCGGCCTTTGTCGTGGCGCGCGGCGATGCCACCGCGGGCGCGGTGCTGGTCAAGCTGAACACGCTGGATGGCGCGGCGCAGGTCTGGGCCCGGTCGCAGGGTGCCGACGGCGCGCGGGTCTGGACGGTGCTGGCCGAGGGCGCGGAGGCCGAGGCCGATGCGGCCGTCGACCGGCAGCGCGGCTTCGACCCCGACCTGTGGGTGATCGAGGTCGAGGACCGGGCCGGCCGGCATCTGTTGGACACGCCCGGACTGGCGGAGTAGCGCGGCCATGGAATGGCGCGCGACCGGGGTGCTGCTGGCGGTGCGGCGGCATGGTGAAAGTGCCGCGATCATCGACGTTTTCACCGAGGCGCATGGCCGCCATGCCGGGATCGTACGCGGCGGCGCCGGGCGGCGGCTGGCGCCGATCCTGCAGCCCGGCGCGCAGCTGGATCTGACCTGGCGTGCCCGGCTGGAGGATCATCTGGGCGCGTTCACGGTGGAGCCGCAGATGTCGCGCGCGGGGCTGATGGCCGACCGCACGGCGCTGGCGGCGCTGAACGCCATCGCCGCGCTGGTGGTGTTCGCGCTGCCCGAACGCCAGGCCTATGCCCCGCTGTACCGCGAGACAGAGGCGCTGCTGGACCGGATGCAGGCGGGCCCCGACTGGCCGCCCTATTACGTGGGCTGGGAATTGGCGCTGCTGTCGGCGCTGGGCTTCGGGCTGGAACTCGACACCTGTGCCGTCACCGGCGCGGCGGAGGATCTGGTCTATGTGTCGCCCAAATCGGGCCGCGCGGTCAGCCGCGCCGCCGGTGCGGACTGGGCCGACCGGCTGCTGCCCCTGCCGCCCTTCCTGCGCCGCGACGCGGGCGCGGCGCCCATCACCGCCGCAGACCTGCGCGCGGGGCTTGCCCTGACCGGCACATTCCTCAGCCGCCGCCTGCCCGCGGCCCTGGGCCGCCCCAGCCTGCCGCCGGCGCGCGATCGGCTGGTACAGGCGTTTGCGCGGCTTTGAGGGCGGCATTGCGCGCGCCGAATAGTTGGTTGCGGTATCTCCGATACGGCGCCGCATTTGGCCGCTTCGATCTGATTCCGTTGAAAAAGTCGTTGATTTCGGTTGGTCTGCTTGGGCTAGCACTTTGATTTCATTTAGGTGTCGAAAGCGTAGTCGCCGCTTCATTCTGCGGCGAGCGGCATGGGCTTGAGCTTCGCGAGTTTCCGAAGGTTCTGGGCGGTAGCTGCGAGGGTAAACTCATCTTGGACGCCGCATGGCCCCCGTAATCGGAGCCGCGCCAATCCGAGGATGCGTTTGAGGTGGGCGAAGAGCATCTCGACCTTCTTGCGTCGAGCCTGAGCCTTGGGATTGAAGTCTGAGTCGGTGCACTGGCGGGCAAAGTCTCTGACGATCTCATATTTATCGCGATGGAGCGAACGCGTTTCAGCGTTGGGACAGCACTTTGCCTTCAGCTCGCATCCTGTGCAGTCTAATTTCAGTGCCCGATAGTTTCTGGATTTCCAAACTGGCGCATTCCGTTTTGTGACCTGAGCCCCTGAATCTCCTCCACGGAATGGTAGAGTCCTCACAACTGAGAGGACTGAGAATGAAGCCGAGATTCAGCGACGAGCAGATCATTCAGATCATCAAAGAGCAGGAGGC
>JBCDDF010000037.1:0-33123 GCA_039180525.1 Pseudomonadota bacterium | reverse complement strand
GCGCCTGCTTCGCTCTCCTTCAGCACACCGATGATCTGCTCTTCAGTGAAACGCTTCCGCTTCATGGGTCTTCCTCCTTCGTTCATTCAAAGGTGGAAAATTCCAGTTCGCAATGGCCCGGATATCGGGGGGAAGGTCACCGAAACCTGCCGAAACCCGAGCGGCGCGAGTTTCAATCGCACACGTTCTCGCATCGGGCCGGACAGAATATCGATGTCGGCACGGTCGTATTTCAGATCGTCGAAGACCGAGATCAATTTGAGCGCTTCATCGGCGACACAAAGATAAGGGTCGCGGTTCAACTCAAGAACCCGGCCCGCGAATGCCGCGCGCGCGGGGCGCGCCGTATCCGGTGCCTGCGCCGGTGCTTCGGCCACGTTCGTGCCCTGAAAGAGAGTCAGTACCCGCGAAAACATATCGGCCCCATTTTCCTCATACACGATATCATCTTCTGCGCCGCCCTGTCTTGCGCGCTCGAACGCTTGGTCCGGGTGGACGCGGATTGGTCCGGCGCTACTTTCGGCCAGGGAAACAAAATGCGGTGTCGAGTATGCTTCAGGACAAAAACGAGGATCTGGACGCCGCAAGGACGAAGAAGCTGTTGGAGCGGTTGGTCAGCGAGGTCAGCCGATCCGGCTTTGATCTGTACTATGCCTCTACCAGCGAGATTGCCACGTATCTGCTGCAATACGCGAAAACCGATGCGCAGTTAAATCAGGATGAGCGGGCCCTGTTGAAAGGACTGAGCCGGCGGGATGTCGAAGTGATCCTGAGTATAAAGGATTAGGCCGGCAAGGCGGGCGGGTCACACTGGCGTGGCGATCCGTCGAACGAACGAAGGGCTCGCCTTCCCAGTGTCAGACCGGCGCCGCAAACCGCCGGCGCCCGCCAGAATGGCGCCCGAGGGTCACGGCAAGGCTCGGCGCTTATGCACCTTGAGAAGAAGCCGCCACGCGACGGTCCTCGACCACATGCGCATCCCCGGCCTCCGGCACCAGCGGGGCCAAATGGCCGCGATAGTGGACGAGCAGATCCCGTTTCAATGGCGTCACCAGCCGCACGTCGAAGACAAACCGACCGTCTTGCGCACACTCGCGCGCGTCGGAGGCGGGCAATAGCCAGCGGGGTAAGGGCACGCCCAGCACCCAGCCCGCCTTTACGGGGTAAAATAGCGCCTCACCCCGCACCTCCAGGCCCAGCAGGAAGGTGAACGGGCCGAAGCTTTCGGTCATGCCGTCCGCAGTCGCGGCCAGGCGCGAACGGAATGTCCGCGTGCCAAAGCGGCGCTGCCAGGTTTCGCCCGCGTTCGTGACCGTCTTTGTGACCTGAACGGGCACCTCGTCCCCTGCCGGTGGAAAGCCGAAAAGGCGGCCGAGAAAGCGGCTCCAAAGCCCGGTTCCGCGGCGCACGGAGGCCACGCCTTGCCAGCGGCTGACATCCGCAGTGCCATGGGTCGCCCGGACCGGCCTCGGCAGCAGGTCGAAATCGCTGCCCAGTACGCGCGGAAAGATGGGGATGAACCGCTCGCTTGCCGTCTCCGTGCGGATGCGCAGGTCTGCCATGGCGGATACGGCCTCCTCCAGATCGATCACGTCGAGCGCCGGGCGGGCGCCAGCGGGTAGCGCCGGGCGCCGCAGCATCGCGCGGGCCGCGACGGCCGGGATAAATGGGCCGTCGCCCTCTTCCGCCAGCAGCCGCCACCACCGGCGTTCCTGACCGACAATCACCTGAACAGACATCCCGCCCCGCCCTGTGCCGAACGGCGACAGCAGATCCGCGGCCAACTTGAAAACCCTCACCAGCGGGCGATTGACCGGGATCGGCAGCCAGCGGCGCAGGACCGCGAAAGCCGCCAGCCCGTAGCGCATGATGCCCAGTTCCAGACCGGCACGGAACACCACCGACTCGGCGCCGAAATGGGCGGGGAACAAGGACTGATCCGGAACTTCGATTTGCCACGCCTGGCGAACGCTGCCGCCCGGCAACACGTAATCCCGAGGATCGGACCATCCCCGCGCGTGCACCCAGGCGCCCCCGCGCCAGACCGTCATCGGCCGCCCGGCCTGGGCCAGAATCGAGGTCATGACCGAAATGCCGCGCGGGCTGCGATTGCCGGGCAGGATGGCGGTGTCGATCAGGCGCGGCGCGGTATCTCCGGCCAGCGCCCGCACCACCGCGCTCGACAGCGCCGGGACCGTCGAAAGCCCGGAGATGACACAAACACCCGCCGCCCGCGCATCGGCGTCCAGCGCCGAGATCCCCTCACAGAACGCCGCATCATCGGACAGATCGAAATAGTGCACCCGGGCTGCGATCGCGGCCCGTGCCAGCCGATACGGGTCGATCTTGGTGGCACCACTGGTATGGAACGGGCCCGCTGCATCGACCAGCACCTCATGCCCTGCCAGTGCCGACAAATCGCCGGTACGATCCATGCGGATCGCCGTTGCGCCCAGCGCGTCGGCCAACTTGCGCGCGGCCGGCAAGTGCCGCGCCGCGACGGTCACCGCGTGCCCGTCTCGTATCAAAAGCCGCGCCAGACGGGACCCGAACACGCCGGTCCCGCCCAGCAGCAGGACCTTCACTGCAGAAGCCTTTTCCGAAAGGCCCGGTCCGGCAGCGCGCACAAATCGGCGCGACCAAAGACGGCATAGCGATTGCGCGCGAGGCGGCGATAAATCCAGCCGCGCAAGGGTTCTGGAAGGACGTACAGAACCGTGGTCAGGCGCGCCCAGCCGCCGAACCTCTTGCCGGCGTGCAACACCGCCTCGAAATCGACATGCGGCATGCCGTCGTCCAGAAACAGCCAGCTTGTCGGGTCATCGGGCCGCAGACCGTAGTGGCGCAACAGCGCGGTACCCAGCGGCGACCGCACGGGACAGATCCGAACCGTGCCGCTGCGGTCCAACCGGTGGATCATTCTGGCACCCCAACTGCAGATGGCGCATTCCGCATCCATCACGGCAACCGGTGCGGTGTCGTCGAAATCGGGCACGCTGGGATCGTCGCGATGGGAATGTCGCCGGGGGTTCGCCTGGCTGCCCTTGGTCAAGTCGTCCTGCGCCATGACCTGCGCGGCCGCGGGCCGACCCAACCGTTTGCCGATGTTCTTCCGCGCGCTCATAGCTATGCGTTATGGCGCCAACGCACCCCTCTCAATTGCGCGCATCGGCGCAGATCCGCGGCAAGTCGGCGCATACCGCCGCGCGAAGGATAGGCGAACCGCGCGCCTGCCCCGGCCGCGGAACCCACGCATCAGCGTGCATGTACCGATGTCGCTCGGGCATTGGCCATCTTGTCTCTAGACACAGGTGTACGGATTTCGCACAGTCCTCCGCGGTGCCGTTTGCGCGCAGACGGAATCGGCCGGATCGGGGAGGATGCGATGAAAGCGAATTACCAAGCGGTTATCATCGGAGGCGGCGTCGTCGGCGCGTCGGTTCTATATCACCTGGCCAAATTTGGCTGGAAGGATGTCTGTCTGATCGAGCGCGATATTCTGACCTGCGGGTCGTCCTGGCACGCGGCCGGCGGGTTTCACGCGCTGAACGCGGACCCCAACATCGCCAGCCTTCAGGCCTATACGATCGACCTGTTGAGCGAGATCGAAAAGGAATCCGGCCAGTCGGTGGGCATGCACATGACCGGTGGCATGACGCTGGCAGGCACGCCCGACCGTTGGGAGTGGCTGCAATCGGCCTATCGCGTGTTCCAGTCCATCGGCATCGAGGATGTGCGCTTGATCACCCCGCAGGAAGCCGGAGAGCTGTGCCCGGTGATGTCGACCCACGGTATCCTGGGTGGCATGTGGGCGGACCGCGAAGGCTATGTCGACACGACCGGCACCGTCCACGCATATGCCGGCGCAGCCAAGAAGTATGGCGGCGAGGTCATCGAACACAACCGTGTGCTGGAGTTGCACCAGACCGCCGACGGTTGGGAGGTGGTGACCGAAAAGGGCACGATCCGCACCGAACATGTCGTCAACGCCGCCGGTCTGTGGGCCAAGCAGGTGGGCCGCATGGCCGGGATCGAATTGCCCGTGTCGCCGCTGAACCACCACTACCTGATCTCGGACACGGTCCCAGAGATCGCGGCGCTGGACAAAGAGGTGCCGCTGACGGTGGATCTGGAAGGCTTCACCTATATGCGGCAGGACCAGAAGGGAATGCTGCTGGGCATCTATGAGATCGACCACGATCACTGGATGATGGACGGCGCGCCCTGGGACTACGGCATGCAGTTGCAGCAGGAGGATCCCGACCGGATCGAGCGCGAACTGACGCTGGGGTTCGAGCGCTATCCGGCGCTCCAGAATGTCGGCGTGAAGACCTGGGTCAACGGCGCGTTCACGTTCTCGCCCGATGGCAACCCGCTGGTCGGCCCGGTGCGCGGCAAGCCCGGCTATTGGTGCGCGTGCGCGGTCATGGCGGGCTTTCTGCAGGGCGGCGGCGTGGGCAAAAGCCTGGCCGAATGGATGATCCATGGCGAACCAGAGGCCGATGTCTTCGGCATGGATGTGGCACGCTACGGCGATTATGCCCAGAACAAGCGCTTCATCCGCGAAACGACCGGGCAGTTTTATACCCGCCGCTTCGTGATGACTTATCCCAACGAACAACTGCCCGCCGGGCGGCCGTTGAAAAAGGCGCCCGCTTATGACGCGATGACCGCCGCGGGCTGCCAATGGGGCGCAAGCTGGGGGCTGGAGTTGCCGCTTTACTTCGCGCCCAGCCAGGATTTCGAGGAAACGCCGACGCTGAAGCGGTCGAACGCGTTCGAAATCGTGGCCGAGGAATGCAAGGCCGCGCGCGAAAGCGTCGGGCTGCTGGACATCACCGGTTTCTCGCGGTTCGAGGTGACCGGCGCGGGCGCCGAGGCGTGGCTCGACGGGTTGATGGCCAGCAAACTGCCCAGCCCGGGCCGTGCGCGTCTGGCGCCGATGCTCAGCCCGGAGGGCAAGCTGAAAGGCGACCTCACCGTTTTCAACTGGGGCGATGGTGTCTGGTGGATCATGGGCAGCTATTACCTGCGCGAATGGCACATGCGCTGGTTCCAGGATCACATGGGCGATGGCGTGGCAATCCGCGATCTTTCGGATGCGGTCGTGGGCTTCAGCCTGTCGGGCCCGAAAAGCCGCGCAGTGTTAGAGACGCTGACCGACGGCCCGATCGCCGATCTGCCCTTCATGGGTTGCGGCACACTCGATATCGGCATGCTGCGGGTCAAGGTCGGCCGGCTGTCGGTCACGGGCGAATTGGGCTATGAGCTTCACTGCTCGGCCGCCGAACACATCACCCTGCGCGAGACGCTTCTGGCCGCCGGCGCGGCCCATGGCATGCGCGAGATCGGCTACAACGCGCTGCTCAGCCTGCGGCTGGAGAAGAGCTTCGGGATCTGGAGCGCCGAGTTCACGCAGGCCTATACGCCGGGACAGACCGGCATGGATCGCTGGATCGCCTGGGACAAGGGCGCGTTCGTGGGCCGTCAGGCGGCGATTGCCGAACGCGACGCCAATGCGCCGGCGCAACGGGTCGTCACGCTGGAGGTCGACGCCCACGACGCCGATGCCAGCGGTTATGAACCCGTTTGGCGCAACGGCGACCGCGTCGGCTTCGTCACCTCCGGCGGGTATGGGCACACGATCGGCAAGTCGCTGGCGATGGCGATGCTCGATGACCCCGCCGCGGCCGAAGGCACCGAATTGACCGTCCATATCGTCGGCCAGGAACGTGCGGCCCGGGTGATCGCCCCCTCGCCCTACGACCCCAGCGGCGCGGCGATGCGGGTCTAAGCGCGTGGCCGTCGAAACCGAAGGGCGCGCACGCTCTCGCCGCCGCCGCGGCGCAGAGCCCGGCGCCGCATCGCAACGCCAAGTGAACTATCGCCAATTGCGTAACCCGTTCCCCGCAATGGACGTGTTCCCGGCCGAACAGATCGAGGACATGCACGCCACCGCGCTCCGCATCCTGGAGGATCTGGGCATGCGCGTCCTGTTGCCCGAGGCGCGCGATCTGTTCGCCAAAGGCGGCGCGCGGGTCGAGGATGAGATGGTGTTCATCGGCCGAGACATGGTCGAGGCCGCCGTCGCCAGCGCGCCCAAATCGTTCACCTGCCGAACCGGCGCGCCGCGACGCGACGTGGTGCTGGAACAGGGCAGCCTGGCGTTCCAGGCCGGTGCCGGCGCGCCGCATGCCACCGATCTGGAACGGGGCCGGCGGCCCGGATCGGCGGCGGATTACATCGAGTATCTGCAACTGACGCAGCATTTCGACGTGTTCCACATGATCTCTCCGCAGGTGGAGCCGCAGGACGTGCCCGTGCACCTGCGCCATTACTTCACAACAGAGGCGCAACTGACCTGGTCGGACAAGTTTCCCTTCACCTTTTCCCGCGGCACACCGCAGGTGATGGACTGCTTTCAGATGCTGCGGGATTATCGCGGGATCTCCGACGATGCTTTCCAGGCCGATGCCTGGACCTACACCATCATCAACACCAACAGCCCGCGCACGCTGGATCGGCCGATGGCGCAGGGGCTGATCGATTTCGCGCGCCACGGCCAGGCCTCCATCGTCACGCCTTTCACACTGATGGGGGCGATGGCGCCAATCACGGTGGCCGGCGCGGTGACGCTCAGCCATGCCGAGGCGCTGGCGGCGATCACCCTGACCCAACTGGTGAAACCCGGCGCGCCGATCTGCTATGGCACGTTCACTTCGAACGTGGACATGAAATCGGGGGCGCCGGCATTCGGCACCCCCTCGCATTTTCAGGCGTCGCTGGCCGCCGGGCAGATGGCGCGCAAGCTGGGCATGCCCTGGCGTTCCGCCGCGGGCTCGGCTGCGAACATGAACGACGTGCAGGCGGCCAACGAAAACCAGTTGGGTCTTTGGGGCTGCCTGATGGCAGGAGCCACGGTGATCATCCATGCCGGCGGCTGGCTGGAAGGCGGGCTGACGGTGTCTTACGAAAAGCTGGTCACCGATGCCGAGGTCCTGAACATGATCGCCGAATTGTGTGCGGGCGCCCAGGCCGGCACCGAGGAGATCGGCTTTGCCGACGCGATCAGCGAGGTGGAGCCGCAGGGCCACTTCTTCGCCGCGTCGCAGACCATGGCCCGCTATGCGACGCAGTTCTACCAGCCGATCGTGCACGACTATGCCAATTTCGGCACCTGGACCGAACGCGGCGCGGTCGATGCCAATCACCGTGCTACGCGGGTCTGGAAAGACATCGTCGCCGCGCGCTATCAGCCGGCGCCCGATGCGGATCGGCTGGGTCATCTGCAGGATTTCATCGCCCGCCGCACGGCCGAGGGCGGTGCGGCGCCGGAAAGCTGAAATGGGGGCGGTGCGCAACCGTGCCGAAGCCGCGGCGCCGGCGCGTCAGGGTCACCCGCGCGTCACCCGCCAGGATTGGCTGCGCGCGGCGCGCAACGCCCTGGTCACCCGCGGTGTGGGTGAGGTGAAAATCCTGGCGCTGGCCGCCAAGCTCAAGGTCGCGCGATCCAGTTTCTATTGGTATTTCGACAGCCGCAGCGATCTGTTGGCCGCCCTGCTGCGGGAATGGGAGGTGCGCAACACCGCCTGCATAGTCGAAAGATGCCGCCTGCCGGCGGACAACGTCTCGCAAGCGGTGTGCAACTTCTTCGAGTGCTTCGTGGATGCCCGGCTGTTCGACCAGGGCCTCGACTTCGCGGTGCGGGAATGGGCCCGCCGGGACAAGACCGTGCGGGCCAAGATCGACGCCGCGGATCGGATGCGGCTGGACGCGGTGACGGCGCTGTTCGAACGCCACGGTGCACAACCGGCCGAGGCCGATGCCCGCGCGCGGATCCTCTATTTCATGCAGCTCGGCTATCACGCCTTGGAAGTCAAAGAGCCGATGGATGTGCGGATGGACCGGCTCGAAGCCTATCTGAAGGGCTTTACCGGGCACGAAGCGGACCCGGTGGCCGTGGCTACGTTTCGCAGGCTCGCCTTCCAGCACGGGGGTCGGTGATGGGCCGGTACTCCGCCTGGAACCTGTTTCGAGAGGGGCTGCGCGGCGGTCGTGGCTGGCAGCCGGCCTGGCGCAGCCCGGCGCCGAAACCCGCCTATGATGTGGTCATAATCGGCGGCGGCGGGCATGGGCTGGCGACCGCCTATTACCTGACCAAGAACCACGGTATCCGCAATGTCGCCGTGGTGGAAAAGGGCTGGCTGGGCGGGGGCAATACCGGCCGCAACACCACCGCGATCCGGTCGAACTACTTCTATCCTGAAAGCGCCGCGCTTTATGACAAGTCGGTGCGGCTTTACGAGGGGCTGTCGCGGGATCTGAATTACAACGTCATGTTCTCTCAGCGCGGCATGATCGTGACCGCGCATTCCGAACCCGAAATGGAAATGGCCGCGCGCCAGACCAACGCGATGCGGCTGAACGGCGTGGATGCCGAGCTTCTGGATGCACAGCAGGTGCGCCGACTGGAACCGGCGCTGAATTTCGGCCCGCGCATGCGATATCCGATCCATGGCGGCGTGCTGCAGAAACGCGCCGGCACCGGGCGCCACGATGCGGTGGCCTGGGGCTTTGCCCGCGCGGCCGATGCGGCCGGTGTGGACATCCTGCAAAACTGCGAGGTCACCGACGTGATCGTCGAGGCGGGGCGCTGCACCGGCATCGCCACCAACCGCGGCGAAATCCGCGCCGGGGTGGTCGGCGCGGCGGTGGCCGGGCACAGTTCGGTCCTGGCAAAGTTGGCGGGCTACACGCTGCCGATCACCTCCTACGCCTTGCAGGCCTTCGTGTCCGAGCCGCTGAAGCCGGTTCTGAACAGCGTCGTTCTGTGTCCGCCCTTCGGCACCTATGTCAGCCAGTCGGACAAGGGCGGGCTGGTGATCGGCGGCGGGCTGGACCGGGTGCCATCCTACGGTCAGCGCGGCAACATGCCGGTGCAAGAAGCCGTGCTGGGCGCGCTGAGCGAAATGATGCCCGCGCTCAACAAGGTGAAACTGCTGCGGCATTGGGCAGGGATCGTCGATGTCACGCCGGACAGTTCGCCCATCATCGGCCCGTCAGGGGTCGACGGGTTGTATCTGAATTGCGGTTGGGGCACCGGCGGGTTCAAGGCGATCCCGGTCGGCGGCTATCTGTTGGCGCATCTGCTGGCCACCGGCGGGCATCATGCGCTCAGCCGACCGTTCGACCTCGACCGTTTCGTGACCGGGCGGCTGATCGACGAAGCCGCCTCCTCCGGCATTCCACACTAGGGGCGCACGCATGCAGATCTTCCCCTGTCCCTTCTGCGGCCCGCGCGACGAGCGCGAATTCCATTTCGCCGGCGAGTTGGGCAAGATCCGCCCAGAGACCACCGGCCAGGTGCCGGCGCAGGATTGGGCCGCCTACCTGCACACCCAGCGCAACGAGAAGGGTGCGGTGCACGAGGTGTGGATCCACACACCCTGCGCCGAGATGTTCGTGCTGGAACGCGACAGCGTGTCCATGGACGTCACCGGCGCACGGGCGCTGCGCGGCGAGGCAGCGCCGTGACCGCGCGCCGCCTGCCCGGCCGCGGGCTGATCGATCGGTCGCGCCCGCTGCGCTTTCGCTTCGACGGGCGGGATTTCAGCGGGTACGCGGGCGACACGCTGGCCTCGGCGTTGATCGCGGCGAATGTCCGGGTGTTGGGGCGCAGCTTCAAATACCACCGCCCGCGCGGGCTGTGGGGGGCATGGACCGACGATCCCAACGCGATCATGAACGTAACGCTTCACGGCGCTGAACTGCCGAACTGCCCGGCGGCCACCACCTATGCGGTGAACGGGATGAAGGCGCGTGCGGTCAACGCCTGGCCGACGGCCGCGCGCGACGTCAAGGGCGTGCTGGACTGGTTCCACCGTTGGTTGGGTGCGGGGTTCTACTACAAGACCTTCATGTGGCCCGACTGGCACCTGTTCGAGCCGTCGATCCGGGCCATGGCCGGGCTGGGCCATGTGTCGCGGGACGTGCTGGAACACTACACTGCCGACCGAACCCACGACGATTGCGATCTGCTGGTCGTGGGCGGCGGCGCGGCCGGGCTGGCCGCAGCGCGGGCGGGGGCGGAAGCCGGGCGCGCGGTGTGCCTGGTCGATGACCAGCGGGTCTGCGGCGGCGGCGTCTACCAACAGGCGCGGATCGACGGCGCGACACCGGCGGATTGGGTCGCCGCACAGATCGATGCGATCCTCGCCGCCGGCGGGCGGGTGCTGACCGAAACCACCGCCTATGGCGTCTATGATCACGGCCTGGTCGCGTTGGTCCAGAACCGCGGCTTCGGCACCGCGCCCCGGCTGATCCGCATGCGCGCGGCGCAGGTCGTGCTGGCCACCGGCGCGCTCGACCGGCCGATCACCTTTGCCCAGAACGACCGGCCCGGAGTTATGTCGCTGAACGCCGCCTGCGAGTTGCTGGTGCGCTATGGCGTGCTCGCGGGCCAACGCCTGGCGCTGGTGGCCAATCACAGCCTGGCCGCGCCGGCGCGCACGCTTCTGGCCGAGGCCGGGGCGGAAATCGAGATCTACGACCCACTGGCCGGGCCGCTGAGCGCCCTTGGCGGGCGCGTGACGACCGGACTGCGTCAGAACGGCCGCGACCGGGTCTTTGACGCGGTGCTGGTCTCCGGCGGGCAAACGCCGCTCGTGCATTTGTGGCGCCATGCCGGCGGCAAGCTCGACTGGTGCGAAACACGGCAGGCTTTCCTGCCCGGCCGCGCGCCGGAGGGGATGGTCGCGGTGGGTGCAGCGAACGGGACGTTCGATCTCGATCCGGCCATCGAGGCGGCATGCGCCGCAGGCGCCGGCCGGCCGGTTCCGCGCCCGAAGACGCATTTCGAACTGCACCCGCTTGCGCCCGAACCCGGCGGTCGGCAGTGGATCGACCTGCAGCATGACGTGACACTGTCCGATATCGCACTCGCAGCACGGGAAAACTACGCCTCTGTGGAGCATCTCAAACGCTACACCACGCTCGGCATGGCCTCCGACCAGGGCAAGACGTCGAACATGGGCGGGCTGGCCGCGATGGCCGCGCTGCAGGGCAAGCCGATCCCGGAAATCGGCACGACCACCTTTCGCCCACCCTTCGTACCGGTCCCGCTGGAACTCTATCACGGCCACCGCCGCGGTCAGTTGTGGCAGCCGGTCAGACGTCTGCCGCTGGAGGCGGAACACCGCACCGCCGGGGCCGCCCTGGGTGAGTATGGCGGCTGGTTGCGCCCGGGTTGGTACGGCGCCGGCGACGCCGCCGCGCGGATCGCGGCAGAGGTGCGCGCGGCGCGCGACGGGGCCGGGCTTTTCGATGCCTCACCCCTAGGTAAGATCGAGGTGATGGGGCCGGATGCGCAGGCCTTTCTCAACTTCGTCTACTACAACACCATGCGCACGCTGGAGCCGGGCCGCATCCGCTATGGCTTCATGCTGACCGAGGGCGGCGTGGTCTATGACGATGGCGTACTCGCGCGGCTCGACGCGCAGCATTTCGTCGTGTCGTGCTCCTCTTCGCATGTCGACGGGGTGCGGCTGCATCTTGAGGCCTGGCGCCAAGACGGCAACGACCCCGACCGCATCTTCGTCCATGACGCCACGCAGCACTGGGCGACGATCACGGTAACCGGGCCGCAGGCGCGCGCGATCGTCCAAAGTCTGGCGCTGGATCTGGACCTCGCACCGCAGGCGTTCCCGCACATGACGCTGCGTCAAACCCGCTGGGCCGGCACCGATCTGCGCATCGCCCGGGTGAGTTTTTCCGGCGATCTGAGCTACGAGATATCGGTGCGTGCCAGCCAGGCGACGGCACTGTGGCAGGCGCTGGCGGCGGCCGGCGCCACGCCAATCGGGCTGGAAGCGCTGTCGATCATGCGCGCCGAGAAGGGCTATATCATCGTCGGCAAGGATACGGATGGCGAGACCATGCCCCAGGATCTGGGCTTCGATGCGCCGCGGCGAAAGAAAACCACCGCCTTTCTGGGCGACCGCAGCCTGCATACGGAAACGGCCGCGATGGAGGGCCGCAAACAGCTGGTCGGACTGAGCGTCGCGCGCGGCAAGCCGCCGCTGGCGGTCGGTGCGCATGTTCTGGCGGACGGCGGCCCGGCGGCGCGGTCCGCGGGCTATGTCACGTCGAGCTATGATAGCCCGACGCTTGGTCGGCCGGTCGCGCTGGGCCTGGTCGCGGAAGGGCGGTCGCGGATCGGTGCCACGGTTCGGGTCTGGCATCTGGGTGGCGTCGTCGATGCGCAGATCTGCGCGGCTTGCGTCTTCGATCCGGACGGGGGGCGGCTGCATGCGTGACGACAGCGCCCGCTGGGATCCGCCCGCCCCGCTGGGCTATTCCGCGCCCGGTCTGACGATTACCAAAGCCAGCTCGTTGCGGCAGCATCTGGTGTCCGGTGTCGGCGTGCAGAAGCGGTTCGAGGATGTGCGGATCGGCTGGCCCGACATCGCCAAGGCGGGGCCGCTGGCGCTGAGCCTGCGCCGCGACCGCGTCCTTGTCATCGGCGACGTGGATCTTGACCCAGGCTTTCACCCCGCCGAAGCGCTGGCCGTCACCGATGTAAGCGACGCTTTTGCGGTTATGGATCTGGCCGGCGCCGCGGCCTTCGAACACCTCCGCCGCGGCGCGGAGTTGCGCCTTGACCGGCCCTCGAATTCCGTCATGCGTCTGTGTTTCGGGATCGAGGTGATGCTGTATCGCTTCGCCGACCCGGCGCGGTTTCGGGTGCATGTGCCCCGCGCGTTCGCGGCGGCATTCCGCGGCCACGTGACGGCCGCCGCCGGCGCGTGACGCCCCCGCGTCGATTTGCCGCGTCACCGGGCTTGCGCTGCGGTCGGAGGGATGGAAAGCGTGGCGACGCAGCTTAAGGGGCGCGAACGATGGCTCGCCTGACCAGCATCCCCGATCACGCCCGCCGCCTGTGGCCGGGTATTTTGGTGGCCGGCCTGATCGCGCTGGCGGCTCAGTTCATCTCCAACCACTACGGCGCGCCGGCGATGCTGATGGCGCTGCTGTTCGGCATCTCGCTGCACTTCCTGACCGAACAGGACACCTGCAAACCGGGCATCGGCTTCGCCTCACGCCACGTGCTGCGCTTCGGCGTCGCGCTTCTGGGCGTGCGCATCAGCGTCGACATGGCGGTGGCGCTGGGCTGGGAGGTCGTGGCGATGACGTTGGCGGTCGTGGTGGCCACCATCGCTTTCGGCTTGGCGGTCAGCCGGTTCTTCGGCTATGGCCCACGCTTTGCTTTTCTGTCGGCCGGCGCGGTGGCGATCTGCGGCGCTTCCGCCGCACTTGCGATATCGGCGATCATCCCAAAGGACGACCGCAGCGAGGAACGCCTGGTCTTTACCGTGGTCGGCGTGACCGTGTTGTCCACGGTGGCGATGATCGTCTATCCGATCGCAACCAACTTGCTGGACCTGTCGCCGGTCGTCGCCGGGGTCTTTCTGGGCGCGACGATCCACGATGTGGCGCAGGTCGTGGGCGCGGGTTTTTCGGTATCGCAGGAGACCGGCGAAGTCTCGACCGTCGTCAAGCTGATCCGCGTATCGATGCTGGCACCGGTCATTTTCGTGGCAGCGCTGGTGATCCGCTACCGCGCCGCGGGTGCGGCCGGTGGCGCGCGCCCGCCGCTGGTGCCGGGCTTTGTGATCGCCTTTTTCGTGCTGGTTGCGCTGAACTCGCTGGGGCTAATCCCGCAGGCGCTGAGCGTGCCGCTTGCCGATGTTTCGCGCTGGGCCCTGCTCTGCGCGGTTGGCGCGGTGGGCGTGAACACCTCGCTCAAGGACCTGATCGACGTCGGCGGCGCCGCCATCGCGCTGCTGGTGACGCAGACCGCCTTTATCGCCGCGCTGACCGGACTGTTGCTTTATGCGTTCGTCGGTGGTGCGCTTTAGACCAAAACCGTTTCAGACTGAATCAGTCTGAAAAAGGATTTTGGTACAGATTCAATAGTTTGAGAAAAATCCCGGGATCAGATTGTTTCGATCTGATCCATTTTTTGCTCAAGGATCAGAAGCGCGGTTTCAAAGATCCAGGGCCGCCCGCTCGGCCTCGGTGAAGATGCGGCTTCGGGTCAGGAAGCGGCGCTCGGTGCCGTTGTCCAGGCTGAACATCCCGCCGCGTCCCGGCACCACATCCAGGATCAGTTGCGTGTGCTTCCAGGCCTCGTATTGCGGGCCAGAGATATAGACCGGCGCGCCGTCGACCGCGCCAAGTTGCACGTCCTTCGCGCCGATCGCGAATTCGCCCTTGGGGTAGCACATCGGCGAGGACCCGTCGCAGCAGCCGCCCGATTGGTGGAACAGGACCGGCCCGTGGCGTTCCACAATCTCGGCCAGCAGCGCGCGGGCGGCGTCGGTTGCGGTGACGCGGGCCAGCCGGTCGGTGCCGGCGGGGGCCTGGTCGTCGGTGGCGCAGGAGATGGGGCTATCGGTCATGGAAGCTCCGGTTCTTTGGGTGTCAGATGCCACAGCGCCTCTGACATAGCAGAGACATCGGGCAGCGCGGGCAGCCCTTCGGGTATCGGCCGCCGCTCGATCAGATGCGGCGCGTGGGTGGCGGTATAGTGGTCCGCGACCTCTTCGGCCAACACGGCGAAGGGCGGACCTTCGCCCTGGGCTTGGTCGTATTCGAACGTCACCAGGATTTGCGCCGCCCCGCCGGACAGGCCAGCGATATGCGGGGCATAGTCGCGTCGCATCGGCGGCGGCAGTGCGACCAGGGCCGCGCGATCATAGACCAGGTCCACCGGCCCCACCTCCGCAGCGCTCAGATCGAAGACATCGCCGACATGCGCGTCGAGCCCCGGCGCGGAATACCGGCGCGACCCCGGGCCTTGGGTGATCTCGGGCGTCAGACCTAGCCCGTCGAAGAGCTGTTCCACCGCCATCGGGTTCAACTCCGCCGTCACCACGCGATAGCCGCGGTCCAGAAGCCAGGGAATGTCGCCAGTTTTACCGGCCAGTGGCAGAAACACCCGTGCACCCGGCGGCGGCGCGAGCGCGGCGAAGTGATCGGCAAACAACGGATTGCCATCCGCCTGATGAAACGCGGTGCGGCCGGTGCGCCAGCGTTCATGCCAAAAGCCTGGATCCATCGAAGCCTCGCAAACTGGGGGCGGGCCGCCGCGCGGCCCGCCGGATCTTCGGTCCGGGCTTCAGAAAAAGCCCATCTTGTTGGGGTTATAGCTGACCAGCATGTTCTTGGTCTGCTGATAATGGTTCAACATCATGCGATGGTTCTCGCGCCCGACGCCGGACTGCTTGTAGCCGCCAAAGGCCGCGTGTGCCGGATAGAGGTGATAGCAGTTGGTCCAGACCCGGCCGGCCTTGATGCCGCGCCCGAAGCGGTAGGCGCGGTTGGCATCCCGCGTCCATACCCCGGCACCCAGGCCGTAGAGCGTATCGTTGGCGATCGCCAGCGCATCCTCGTCATCCTTGAAGGTCGTCACCGATACCACGGGGCCGAAGATCTCCTCCTGGAACACCCGCATCTTGTTGTTGCCCGCCAGGATCGTCGGCTGCACATAATGACCTCCGGCCAGATCGCCGGACATCGTGCGCTCGCCGCCGCCGACCAAGGTTTCAGCGCCTTCCTGCCGACCGATGTCGAAGTAAGAGAGGATTTTTTCCTTCTGCTCCGAACTGGCCTGCGCGCCCATCATGGTCTGGCCGGCCCGCGGATCGCCCAGATCGATGGCCTTGGTCCGCGCGATGGCGCGTTCCATGAACCGGTCATAGATGCTTTCATGCACCAACGCCCGGCTGGGGCAGGTGCACACCTCGCCCTGGTTCAGCGCGAACATCACGAAGCCTTCGATGGCCTTGTCGAAGAACGCGTCATCCTCGTTCGCGACATCGGCGAAGAACAGGTTCGGCGACTTGCCGCCCAGCTCCAACGTCACCGGAATGATGTTCTCGGCGGCGTACTGCATGATCAGCCGGCCAGTCGTGGTCTCTCCGGTAAAGGCGACTTTGGCGATGCGGTCCGACTGTGCCAGCGGCTTGCCGGCCTCCAAACCGAAGCCGTTGACGACGTTCAGCACCCCCGGGGGCAACAGATCGGCGACCATCTCGGCGAACAGCATGATCGTGGCCGGGGTTTGCTCCGCCGGTTTCAGCACCACGCAATTGCCCGCCGCCAGGGCCGGGGCCAGTTTCCAGGCCGCCATCAGCAGCGGGAAGTTCCAAGGGATGATCTGGCCGACAACGCCCAGCGGCTCGTGGAAGTGATAGGCGACGGTGTCGTCGTCCAACTCGCTCATCGTGCCTTCCTGGCCGCGCACGACAGAGGCGAAGTAACGGAAGTGATCGACGGCGAGCGGTATGTCTGCGGCGCGGGTTTCGCGGATCGCCTTGCCATTGTCCCAGCATTCGGCGATCGCGAAAAGCTCCAGGTTGTCCTCCAGCCGCTGCGCGATCTTCATCAGGATATTGGCGCGGTCGGTCACCGAAGCACGGCCCCAGCCATCCGCGGCGGCATGGGCGGCGTCAAGCGCGGCCTCTACATCCGCCGCGTCGGACCGGGCGATTTCGCAGATCACGCCGCCGGTCAGCGGGCTGGTGTTTTCGAAATAGCGGCCGGATTTGGGGGCGACGAAGGTACCGCCGATGAAATTGTCATACCGTTTCTCGAACGGAGAGACCATCGGATCGGCTTCGATCATGGTCAGATCTTTCATTTGGTTGTCCTCCACTGGAAATTGGGCGGGCGAACCCGCCGGTTGAATGCATGTGCGCCGGCTTGCCCGGGTGGCCTTGCGGTACCAGCCGCGCTTGGCCCGGATCAGGCGGTGTCTGCGGTCCGTTCCGGCTGTTCTGCGCGCGGAAACGGCACTACGCCGGGGTCATCGCCCGGTGGGGTCTGCGAGACCGGCCCAGAAGATCGTGGCGTGACGGGAAGCGGCACGACCCCCGCCGCCCGATGCCGCGCGTCGCGCGCCAGCAGGGCCTCCAGTTCGGGCTTGAGCCCGTCGCCGAATCTTCGGGCAAGTCTGTTGACCTGCAACAACCAGTCCATGTCTTGCATGCGGACGCTCCGATAAGGGTGCCTGAGCTGCAAAAACGTGGCTGGGCAGAACGAGCTCACGATGACCGATCGCGGTGGTCGATGCAAACCCGACAAAAGTGCTAGGATAAGAGGCGGCGCTGCCGATCAAACGGGCAAATCGCAACTCAGGCGTGTATTTCCAAAGTCGCCACCCCCGGACCGACAGTCACGATCAACATGTCGCCACAATTGCTGCCTACGCACGCAGGAGAAAATGTTAACGGGGCGTTGGCTCCGGCGCGTGTCTGAGTATAGCGTACAAAAAAGCCGGTGAGTTTCCGGCGACGTGCATCTTTGTACTGCGAACGAGGGCGGACATCACATATGAATAGGTCGTGTTTCGAGATGGCAGCCGCGATCGGCGCCGTCACGCTTCTGGCGGGGTCTGCTGCGGCGGACATTAGGCTGACATCGAAGGATGGCTCGGTATCCGTACGCGGAGAGCTGGTGTCCTTCGAGGACGGCAACTATGTCGTCAATTCGGTATTGGGCGAGATCACCGTCGCCGCGGCACTGGTGACGTGCGAAGGCGAGGAATGCCCGGAAGTCGATCCGCTGGGCCAGGTGATCCGCGTCGCCGGTTCACCGCAGTTGGTCGAAGACCTGATGCCCGTTCTGGTCGATGAATACGCGCTTCAGGCCGATGCAGACCTGCGCGTCCGCTCGGACGATGACGGTGGGTCGGGTATAGACCTGTTGCAAGGCGAAGACGTTCTGGCGACCTTTGAGATGGGTGCGCAGGAGGCCGACGCCGCGTTCCAGGGCCTGCTGCGGGGCGAGTATGACATGATCGTCACCGGTCGCCCGATCACCAACTCCGAGGTCGAGGCGTTCCTTGATGCCGGTCTAGGCGATCTGTCGACGCCCGCGCGCGAGGCGATTGTCGCGCAGGACGGGCTGCTGCCGGTGGTGTCCCCCGACAACCCGGTCGGGGTCCTGTCCGATGCGCAGCTAGACGCTGTCTTCTCCGGTCAGGTGACCAACTGGTCGCAGCTTGGCGGCGGCGATGCGCCCATCAACCTCTACCTGCCCAGCGAAGCCACCGCCGTTTCCGAAATTTTCTACACCGCGATGCTGGAGCCGAATTTCTCCGTCTATGCCGCCTCTGCCGACCGGCTCGACAGTGTCGAAGCGGTCAGCGATGCCGTGGCCGGCGATGCCTTCGGCGTGGGCGTGGTGTCCAGTGCGTCGCTGCGCGGGGCGAAACCGGTATCTTTGGCTTCGCAATGCGGGCTCAGCAGTGCCGCGGACAGTTTCGGCATCAAGTCAGAGGATTACCCGCTGTCGCGCCGGATCTATATCTACACCGCGGCGCGCGAAAACCCGAGCCGGCTGGAGAAGTTCGTCAACTCGATCCGGTCCACCGAAGGCCAGGCCATGGTCGAACAAACCAGCTTTGTGGGTTTGGGCGCGGACGTGTCCAACCTCAATCGCCATGGCGTGCAACTGGCCTATGCGCTGACCGATCCGGCGCAAACCGGTGAACTGCAGAACCTGCGGGCCTTCGCCGCCGAAACAATCGCGGCGCAGCGGCTGTCGACCACCTTCCGTTTCGCCTCCGGCTCAAGCCGGCTGGACAACAAGGCTGCCGCCGATGCTGACCGGCTGCTGGCGCTGCTGAACGACCCCGCCTATCGCGATCGCGAAGTGCTGTTGATCGGCTTTACCGATTCGATCGGACGCAGCGACGTCAACACGGTCCTGTCGGTGCGCCGCGCCGAACAGGTGTTGGAGACGATCACCGCAACGGGCAGCCAGGCCATCGACCCCAACCGCTTCCGCGTCATCGGCTTCGGCGCCGCGTATCCGGTCGCTTGCAACACCAGCGAGGCGGGGCGCCAGTTGAACCGGCGGGTAGAAGTGTGGGTTCGGTAGCGCTATGTCGTCCAAAGCAATCGATCTCTTGCGCTGGCTGGCGCAATCCCGCTTGATTGGATACAGCGTAACACTTTGTGATGGAATCTTTCCCATGATGCCCCCAAAGCGTCGCGTTTATTTCGCATCGGTTAACGTCGAGAACACATTCCGCGGGCTCAGCGCCCTCCGTCGGAGACAAAAATGACAAAAAACGCAACCCGATTTGCCAGACGTGGGTTTCTTGCCGGCGCCGCGCTGGGCACAGCCGCCCTGGCCGCGCCCTCCGTTCTGCGGGCACAGACACCCACTCTGCGCATGTCTTCCTGGCTGCCACCGGCGAGCCTTATCACACAGAACCTTTTCGCGATCTGGGCGGAAGACATCACCAATCTGACCCAAGGCCGGGTGTCGATCGAGTTTCTGGAAAGCCCGCTCGGGCCGCCGCCGGCACATCTGGATCTGGTCGAAAGCGGCCAGGCCGATTTGGTTTACAGCCTGCACGGCTATACGCCAGAACGCTTCACCCGTGCCCGGATCGGCCAGTTTTCGTTTCTGGGCGATGCCTACAGCGCATCGCACGCGTTCTCGAAGGTCTATGGCGAATTGCTGGATGCCGAGGACGAGCACGAGGGGATGACGATGCTGGGCCTGTTCCAGCACGGACCCGGCGTCCTGATGCTGAAAGACAAGGTCATCCGCGGGCCAGAGGATTATCAGGGCCTGCGTGTCCGCACTTCCGGCGGCTATATCGGCGGGCTGATGGAAGATCTGGGCGCGGAAAACGTGCCGATGTCTCCCACCGCTGTGCGTCAGGCGCTGATAGATGGCGTCATCGACGGGGTCGCCTTCCCCTACGAAGCCGGGCCGGCGTTCAACGTGGTCGATCAGATCACCTTCGTCTCCGAACTGCCGGGCGGCTATTACAACGCCACCTGGTTTCTGGGCCTGTCGCGGGCCGCATCCGAACGACTGGATCCTGCGGATCTTGAACTGATCAAGTCCCATTCCGCGCAGACCGTCCACGTTCTGGCCGCCAAAGCCTTCGACTATGCGGATTATCTGGGGCTGGAGGCGTTCCGCGCCAGCGGCATCCCGGTTGAGCGCACCTCGACTGAGGTAACCGAGTACATTCGCGGCCTGGGGGAGCAATACGAGTCGCGCTGGAGCGAGGATCTGTCCAGCAACGGTTATGACGGCGCACGCGCCCTCGCCTTCACCCGGCGGATCACCGGCGGCGGCTGACGCGAACGATGCGTCGGCCCTGCGGCGCTGGGATAGGCTGATCCCGGCCGCCGGTCACGGGCCGGACATGGTGGCCATAGATCTCAAGCCGGCAGATCTGGGGCCAGTCGGCAAGCATTGGGGCGTTGGCACCGGTCGACCACCTTTCCCATCGCGGTTCCCACCGCGCGGCCAATCCACGCGCCCCCGCCTGCGTTGGAGACATCACGCAAGCTGATCCGTTGCAGCCGCACCGTCGGCAGCGGCCAGAAGACGGCGGTCTATCTTGCCGTTCGGCAGCCTGGGCAACGCGTCCATCACCTGGATCGTCCTGGGAATCTTGTAATTGGCAAGCGTACCTTTCAGCAACTTGCGGAGGCGTTCGGGCTCCACCGGCGCCGTTGCGGTCACGGCGGCATGTACCGCCTCGACATATACCGGGTGCGGCCGGCCGAATACCGCAGCCTCCGCAACCTCGCTCAGCGCTTCGAGCGCCTGCTCTACCTCGCGCGGATATACGTTGTAGCCACCGGATTTTATCATCTCCGACAGCCGCCCGACGATGACAAGATTACCGTCGGCACGCAGTTGGCCCAGATCGCCGGTTCGCAGCCAGCCGTCATCCGTAAACGCCGCGCGCGTCGCGGCGTCGTCTCCCCAATAGCCGCTCATGCAGGCCGTTCCGCGGGCCTGGATCTCGCCGGTTTCACCGGGGCCAAGCACGCCGCCTTCCCCACCGCCGGAAATGCGCAATTCGATCTCCGGCGCCGGCATGCCGGCCGTTGCCGTCAGCACCTCGTCAGAGACACCGCGCGGGGCGAAGGACACGGTGCTCATCAACTCGGTCTGGCCATATTCGACATGCACCTGCGGCGCCAACCGACGCAGTCGAGCCAGAAGCTCCGGCCCGAGCGGCCCACCGCCGACCGCCACCGCATCGAGCGAACTCAGATCGTGGCCGGCCTCGTGCCCCGGACCCAAGACGAGCGTGAACATCGTCGGCACCTGCAGCCAGGCGGTGATACCATGCCGCGCGATCAGCCGCGGCACCTCGGCGGCGTCGAACCGTGGCTGAAACACGATGCAGCCCCCAGTCAGCAGCGGCGCAAGGGTCAGGTTGACCAGGCAGCCGACATGATTCGCCGGCAGATTGTTCAGATAACGCGGCGCAACCAATCCAAGGCCCCGCGATTGGATCATCGCGCCCTGGACCAAACCGCGATGGGCCAGCGTCGCACCCTTGGGCCGCCCGGTCGTGCCCGAGGTGAACACGATCGCGGCTGCCGCACCCGGATCGTCGGCAGTCGCGACCGCCGGCGCGCCGGTTTCGGGCAGACCATCGAGCGGGCCAGCGGCGGCAAAGGGCAAAGGCTGCGCACAGCCCGCAGCATCCAGCCGCGACACACGATCGCGATCGTCGGCATCGATCCGGCACAGGGTCACGCGCGGTGCGGTCGTATCCAGAACGTGACGAAGTTCCTCCGCGGTGTGGCGCGGGTTCAGGCCGACATAGATCGCCCCGATCCGGGCACAGGCGAACAGCGTCACGGCATAGCCTATCGACGGTTCCGCCAACAGCGCCACGCGATCCCCGGGCGTGACGCCACGCGCGACCAGCCGGGCCGCCAGCGCATCGGATCGCTGCTTGAACGCCCGCCAGTCCAAGGCGGCGTCGCCTTCGATCAGCGCAGGCGCATTCGGGGTCGCGTCGGCAAAATACGTCGGCAACGCCGCGATGTGGGTCAGCGCGGGGCCTTCCGGCCCGGGCGGCGTCGGTGTAGGGCTCGACATGGTTGAAAGAATGGTGGATTCTACATTCATGTCAAATCAACTCGCATCCGACGCCGACACGCCTCGCCGCCAGGCCCGGCGCACGGCGATCCTGGAACAGGCGCTGAGGCTGTTTTCCGAACGCGGCCTCGGCTCGGCGGGCATGAAGGAGATCGCCGACGCGCTGGGCCTTACCCATGCCGCGCTCTACTACTATTTTCCGTCGCGCGAGGCTTTGGTCGTGGCCAGCGTAAGCCACGCCATGCAGGGGCTGATCGACGCGTTGAACCGCGCGCAGGCGGACAGCACGCCCGACCCGGCCCTGCGGCTTGCCGAATTGGTGCGGGCACAGGTGCGTTTCGAACTGGGCGCGGTGGGTGCTGCGCCCTTTGTCAATGCTTTCCTTTATGGCCCGCTTGCCCATGGCAGTGCGCTTGCACCGGAGGAACGAGAGGCGATGCGCGATCTGCAGCGGCAGGTGGTCGATGCATATCGGGGCACCGTGCTGGCCGGCGCTCGGGCCGGCGTGTTCCACGCCCCGAACCCAACCATTGCCGCCTTCAACGTCATGGGCATGGTGTCCTACACCGTGTCGTGGTTCCGGCCCGAGGGCGCGCTTGGCGTGGCCGAGATCGCCGATCAGGTCGCGCTGCAGGCGGTACGGTCTGTCAGTCACTACGCCAACCCGGCATGACAGGTTTGTCGAAGCGAATTTGACAGATTTGTAAAATCTTCCTATCCATTTGAAACGCGTGCCGCCAGAGCCGGACTTTCAACAGGAGGATGACCATGTCACTCGTAGGACCGATCGCCGGCCTCACGCTCGCGGCGCTCGTCGCGCCCCTCGCCGCCGCAGCGCAAGACATCCCCGCCCAGGAGTTCGACGTCCTCGGCACGTGGCGCCAGGGTTCGATGTACGAGGAATTCGAAGCGCCGCTATGGGAAACCCAGATACCCGAGGCGTCCGGCGGTGCGATCAGCGTCAACATCCAGGCCTATACCGATGTCGGCGTATCGGGGTCCGAAGTGATCCGCCTGCTGGACAGCGGCATCTATGACTTTGCGGCGGTGGGGTACACCTATATCGCCTCCGGCGACGCGGTGTTCGAAGGCAACGACCTCGCCCTCGCCCCCCGTAATGCAGCCGAGGCGCGCCAGATCGTCGAAGCCTATGAAGACGTCGCGCGCACCGCATTGGCCGATATCCACGACATCCACCTGATCGCCGACTACCCGTTCCCGGCCCAGCTTCTTGCCTGTTCGCAGCCGTTCGAGACGCTGGCCGATCTGGAAGGGCGCAAGATCCGCGTCTACTCCACGGCCTTGGGCGATCTGGTGGAGGGGCTTGGCGCCACCTCTGTGACCATCCCACTGCAGGATGTCGTCCCGGCGCTGCAGCGCGGCCTGGTCGATTGCGGCATCACCTCCGGGCTGAGCATGTACCTGGCGGGCTGGCAGGACGTCGCGAGCCATGTCTACGAAGTGCCGGTCGCGGCGGGCATCGCCTTTTTCGCCGCCTCCAGCGAGGCTTGGTCGGGGCTCGATGCAACCACGCAGGAACTGATTTCGGCGGAGGTGCGTCAGTTCGCCGACGATGCATGGAACGGCGCGGAGGCCCTGGGCGATCAGGGCATCGCCTGCCTGACCGGCCAAGGCACCTGCGACTTTGGCGAAGGTGCGGACATGACCTTGGTCAGCCCCGGCCCCGAGGATGAGGCAATCCGGGAGCGGGTGCTGTCCGACTACGTGCTGGCGCGTTGGGCCACCCGCTGCGGGGAGGACTGCGCCGCGGACTGGAACGCCGCGGTTGCCCCCATAGTGGGTGTCGAGGCGCAGCCTTGAACGACAGTCCCCCGCTGTCGCTGCGGATCTATCGCAGCGCAGAAAGCCTGTCGCGCGGTCTTGCCTGGGTTGGCGGGGCCGCGCTGATCGTCATGGCCTTTGTGATCACGGCAGAGGCGCTGCTGCGCCGGTTCGGCGGGCCGCTGATCGGTGGCGTCGATGAATACACCGCGTATGTCTTTGCGATCACGATGACTTGGGGCTTTGCCTACACCGCGATCTCACGCGGGAACGTGCGTATCGACTTCATCTACGATCTGTTCCCGCCCGGCATCCGCATCGCGCTCGATGTGCTGGCCTGGGCGTCGATGCTGTTTTTCTTCGCCATCGTCGCCTATTTCGCCGCCGATCTGGCCTGGAGCGCCTTTCAGGGCGGCGACCGGGCGCGCACGCCGCTGCGTACGCTGCTTTGGGTGCCGCAGGGGCTGTGGGCGCTTGGTTTCGTGGTGCTGGTCCTGGCGCTGCTCGCCATGGGCGCGCGGGCGCTTGTGCTGCTGCGGCGGGGCGAACGCGACGCCGCGCGGCAGATCATCGGCACCGGCGGCCATGGCGAGGGCGATGCCCTGCCGCAAGGCGATCCGGCGCGATGATCGGGATATCGCTGTCCGCGCTTCTGTTCATCCTGGCGCTGTCGGTGCCCGTGGCGGCCGCGCTTGGGGTGCTGACGCTGCTTTTGATCCAGTTCGGCACGCAAGTGCCGCTGGAACGGATGATCGGCGACATGGCGTGGACCTCCATGGCCTCGGACAAGCTGGTCGCGATACCGTTCTTCATCCTGATGGGCGAATTGGTGCTGCGCTCGGGCCTCGCCGAAAAGATGTATGCCGCGCTGGTCGAATGGCTGAGTTGGCTGCCCGGCGGCACTATGCACGCCAATATCGGATCATGCGCGCTGTTTGCGGCCACCTCCGGCTCGTCGGTCGCCACGGCGGCGACCATCGGCACCGTGGCCATGCCCCAGATCGAGAAAAACGGCTATGACGAGCCCCTGTTCCTGGGTTCCATCGCCGCCGGCGGCACGCTTGGTATCCTGATCCCGCCTTCCGTCGGGCTGATCGTCTATGGCGTGCTGGCAGAGGTTTCGATCCCGCGGCTTTATCTCGCCGGAATGATCCCGGGCTTTCTGCTGGCCGCGTTGTTTTCGCTTTTCATCGCCGTGGTCTGCCTGTGGCAACGCGAAAAGGGCGGCCGGCCGGTGCGCACCACTTGGGCGGCGCGGATCGCGCTGTTGCCCGCACTGCTGCCGCCGCTTTTCATTTTCACCGTGGTCGTTCTGACGATCTATATGGGCATCGCCACCCCGACCGAGGCGGCCGCCTTCGGCGTCGTCGCGGCGCTTGGCTTGGCCGCGATGACGGGCCGGCTCAACCTCGCGATGCTGCGCGCGGCCAGCGAGGGCACGATCCGGACCTCGGCCATGGTCGTGGGCATCATCCTGGCGGCCCTGGTGCTGAACTTCGTGCTCGCCTTCCTGGGGATCTCCCGGCAGATCACCGACACCATCTTTGCGCTGGATTTGGGCCCCACGGGCATCATGCTGGCAATCGTCGTGCTTTACCTCATCCTGGGCTGCTTTCTGGAAGGTTTCTCGATCGTCATCATCACCGTGCCGATCATCGTGCCGCTGGTGATCGAGCTGGGCTACGACCCGATCTGGTTCGGCATCGTGCTGACCCTGCTGCTGGAGGCCGCGCTGATCACGCCGCCGATCGGTGTGAACCTCTATGTCGTGCAGTCGGTGCGCGAACGCGGCGGCATCCTGGATGTGATCCGCGGATCCTGGCCGTTCGTGCTGGTCATGCTGGCGATGGTCGCGGCCCTTTTCGCCGCGCCCGGCCTGGCGCTATGGCTGCCGGAATTCGTTTACGGAAGTTGAAGGAAACCGCATGGCCGACCGACCGACCCTGGAACAACTCGCCGTCCGCGCCGGGCAGCTGCTGGGCACATCGCGCTGGTTCGCGATCCCGCAGGATCGGATCGACGCCTTTGGGCGGATCACCGATGACGTCGACGAGATGCATATGAGCCCGGACTGGGCGGCGGAACACGGCCCCTATGGCGGCACGATCGCCTATGGATTTCTGACGCTATCGATGCTGACCGCCATGGCGAACGATGTGCTGCCGCGGTTGTCGGGGGAGGCGTACAAGCTGAACTATGGTTTCGACCGGGTGCGGCTCATGGCCCCCGTTCCCGCCGGTGCGCGGATCCGCGGACACATGACGCTTGGCGCGCTGAAAGACCGAAAGCCCGGCCAACACCTGATGACCGTCCGTGTGGAGGTGGAGGTCGAGGGCGGCGGCAAGCCGGCACTGGTGGCCGACTGGCTGTTCCTGATCGTGATGGGCACGGCGCCGCGCGATGCGGTGGATGCGGCATGATCGGCTTTCTGGCCTTCGACGGGGTGGAGGAGTTGGACCTCGTCGGTCCGTGGGAAATGGCGCGCATGTGGCATGCCTATGCCGACGGACCGCAGGCGGTGACCGTAGCGGCGCGTGCCGGTCTCGTGCGGTGCGCCAAGGGGCTCGGTCTTGTGGCCGATCACGGGTTCGACGATTGCCCGCGACTGACCGCACTCGTGGTGCCGGGCGGTTTCGCAGCACTCGATCTGGTCGACGATCAGGCAGTCGTCGCCTTCATCCGCAAGCAGGGCGCGGCCTGCGATCACATGCTGTCGGTCTGCACCGGTTCGTTCCTGCTTGCCGCGGCCGGGCTTTTGGAAGGCCGCCACGCCGCCACCCATTGGAAGGCCCGCGAGATGCTGGCCGCGAGGGGTGTGGAGGTCAGCGCGGCGCGCTTCGTGCGAGACGGCAATGTTTGGACTTCGGGCGGGGTGTCGGCCGGCATGGACCTGATGCTGCATTTCATAGCCGAAACCGCGGGGGAGGAGGCCGCGGCGATCACCCAACACAATGCCGAGTACTATCCCGATGGCCGGATTTACGGCGCGCTGCACCAGGCCGACGGGATGCCGGGATACATGTCCCGCCTCGGCCGGTCGTGAATGGCGGCCAAGGACGACACGCTGGGCTATGTTGATGCGCTCTCCGTCAGGCGAGGCGCGGATCTGGTCTTGCGTGCGAGCGCGGCGACCGACCGACTGACGCTCTCGCTGGTGCGTATCGTCGGGGTCGATTGGGGAGCGGGCGGCGTTCAGCCGCGGCTCGATCCCGTTTCGGGAACGCAGCGGTTGGTCGCCGCGTCGGTACAGACGGTCTCGCCAGGCTCGCAGGCGCAGGCGCCGCTGCCGCGTGCGATCGCGCGCTCGGACCGGATCGGCCTCGACCTCACGCTGCTGGCCACCGCAAAGCGTGACGCCGCCCAGACGATCCTGTCCCTGGGGCCGGGCGTCGGGCTGGAACTGGATGCGGCCGGGCATCTTGTCTGGCGGGCGGCGGGGCAGCACCTGCGTTCCCATGCGCGCATGCGGCGGCGCGGGTGGATCGGTGTCCACGCCACCGCCGGACCCGGCGGCGTGTCGCTGTCCCTGCGGCCGGCGGGCGATTGGCCGGATGGCGGCCCGCGCATCGCGCCCGAGGACCAGAGCGTACCCGCATCGACATTCGATCCCGCCACGCTCGACCGGCTGAGGCTTGGCGCCGGCACCGATGGCGGCGGCGCTTTCGATGGCCGGATCGGCACGGTCACCCTGTCCGACGCGCGGGGGCTGCTGGCGCGCTGGCATCCGGGCCGCGACCCGGCCACCGACCGGCTTGCCGACAGCGGGCCCTCGGCCTGCCACGGGCGGGTGTCGGGCGCGCCCGACCGCGCCGTAAGGGCGGCCGCCTGGACCGGCGCGGAGGACGATCCGCGGCGCGCGCCGGCGGCCTATGACGCGGCCCATTTCCACGCCGATGGCGTCGGCGATGCCGGGTGGTCGGAGACAGCGCGGATCGCGACCGAGGCGCTGCCCGCGGGGCTGCTGGCGGTTCGGCTGGAAGACGCCGACGGGCGCACAGACCTCGTGCCCTTCGTGCTGCGCCCCGAGCGCCCGCGCCATCGGCTGGCATTTCTGCTGCCGACCTTCACCTATCTGTCCTACGCCAACGCGCCGCCGGCCATGCGCGGCCCCGACTACGGGCTGGCCTGCCCCGCAGAGGCGGTGCTGGCGCGGCACCCGGAAGTCGGCCGGTCGCAGTACGAGCGCCATGGCGATGGCGCCCCGGTGATGCTGTCCACGCTTCGCCGGCCATTGTTGACCATGCGCTTCGGCCTGCGGCCCTGGGGCCTGCCGGTGGACGCGACGACCATGGCTTGGCTGGCCGATGAAGGCTTCGGCCACGACGTCCTGACCGACCACGATCTTCACCATCAGGGGCTCGACGCACTCCACGGCTACGACGTGCTCGTGACCGGCAATCATCCCGAATACCACTCCGCCCAGACCCGGGCCGCGCTGGCCGCCTTTACCGCCCAAGGCGGGCGGCTGGTCTATCTGGGTGGCAACGGGTTCTATTGGCGCGTCACGCTGTCCGACGATGTGATGGAGGTGCGCCGGGCCGAGGGCGGCACGCGGCCCTGGGCGGCCGATCCGGGCGAGGCGCATCACGCGCAGGACGGCCGCAGGGGCGGTCTTTGGCGCCGGCTGGGCGCGCCGCCGCAGGCCTTGGCCGGTGTGGGCTTCGCCGCGCAAGGCGCGTTCGAAACGGCCGCCCATTACCGCCTGGCCGCAGGGGCGCGGGAGGGGGCCGCGGCCTTCGTCACCGAAGGCGTCGACGATGTCTTCGGCACTGTGGGGCGTCTTGGCGGCGGTGCCGCGGGGCAGGAGATCGACCGCGTCGACGCGCGGCTCGGCACGCCAGAGACCGCGATCCGCATCGCCGCGTCCGAAGGGCATGACCCGGCGATGATGCGCACGGTGGAGGAAATGCTGTCCTCGGTGCCGCCGTTCGATGACCCGGGCGCGCGGTCGGATGTGGTGCTGGTGCCGCTGGACCATGGCGGCGCGATCTTCGCCGCCGGATCCATGGCCTGGGCCGGCGCGCTGGGCGTGGATCCCGGGGTCAGCCGCATGACCCGCAACGTGCTGACCCGGTTTCTTGACCCCGCGCCGCTGGCATGATCCCCGAGCCGCAGATCGCCGCCGCGCGGGCCCGGTGCGCCCGTGTCGAAGCGGCCTACGTTCCGCGTACCGTCCCCGACCTGCTGAAGGCCGCCGCCGAAGACGGCCGCGCGGCGCTGGACGTGTTCGACCGGGGCGAGCGTCTGAGCGCGGCCGACATCGCCCGGCAATCCGCCCGGCTGGCCCGCGCATTTGCCGCCCGCGGCATCGGCCCCGGCGACAGGGTGGCGCTGATGCTGCCGAACCGGATCGACTATCCGCTGCTTTGGCTGGCGTTGGCACAGTGCGGCGCGGTGCATGTGCCGGTGAACCTGCGCTATACCGGCGCAGAACTTTCCTATGTGCTCAAGGACGCCGGCGCCTGTCTGCTTGTCGCCGACATGTCCCTGGACACCGTTCTGAACGCGGTGCGCGCCGCCGGGCCGGGCCCGACCGTATCGCCCGAGCGCCTGCGGCAGGAGGCCGAAAACCACGACGACCGCCCCCTCGACTCGGCCGGGATCACCCCACAGACGTTGCTCAACATCCAATATACATCGGGCACGACCGGGTTGCCCAAGGGCTGCATGCTGTCCCACGACTACTGGCTCCGGCTGGCCCATGCCGCCGCCGGTTGGGATACCGCGCCGGCCACGCGGCTTTTGGCCGTGCAGCCCTATTTCTACATGGATCCGCAATGGCAGACCCTGAAGGCGCTGATGACCGGGGCGACGCTATGCCTTGGCCCGCGCCTGTCGGCCAGCCGCTATTTCGACTGGGCCCGGCAGACCCGCGCGGATTGGGGGCAGGTGCCGGCTCTGGCCGCGCGGCAGGCCCAGCCCGCCGGGCTGAGCCTGCGCCAGGTCGCGACCTTTGGCTGGCCGGAGGATCTGTCGCGCAGGTTTCAGGCCGCGACCGGCGCGATCACCCGGGAAGCCTATGGCATGACGGAGATCGGCATGGGGTTGTGGACCCCGCCCGAGATCACCGCGCCGACCGCCGGCGCCGTCGGTCTGGCGGCACCCTTCCGCAAGACCGCCATTCGCGATGCGGACGGACGGGACGCGGCCGAAGGCGAGCTTTGGGTTCGCGGCCCCGCAATGCTGCACGGCTATTGGGGACGTGCGGATGCAACGGCCCAGGCGATGCCCGCCGGGGGGTGGTTCCGCACCGGCGATCTGTTCCGTGTGGACGGTCAGGGCATGCACTGGCTGGTCGGGCGGCTCAAGGACATGATCCGACGCGCGGGTGAGAACATCGCCGCGCGCGAGATCGAGGATGCGATCCGCCTTTTGCCCGCCGTCGCGGATGCCGCCGCCGTGGCGGTGCCCGATCCGATCCGGGGCGAGGAAGTTGGGCTATGGGTCGAAGTGAATGAAGGCGCGACGCTGACCCCGCGCGAGATTCTGGCGCATGCCAAAGCGCATCTCGCGGCCTTCAAACTGCCGCGCTACATCGCGTTCACCGACGCTTTTCCACGCACCGCGTCGCTCAAGATCGCCAAAACAGGCCTTCCCCCCATGGACGGCGCTTTCGATGCGCTGGCTTAAGCTGACGACCCCTTTCGCCCGCGCGCCCGGCACCAAATGCCGCGGCCACCCGGGAACCGGCCCGCGCAGGGCAATCCGCCCTTGCCAGCGCGCCGCCTGACGATAGAGACGGCGCGCCACCCGCCGCGACTGCGCGCGCACCGCCCCGGAAACGCGGGGGCCCGGGCGGCGCCCAGAAAACCGGTCTCATGTCTGGGCCAAAGCCGCGCCCAGGCCCAGCGCCAGACCGTCCTTGCGGGAATCGCTCCCGCCCAGAAGCACACCGCGCGCATGATCGACCCGGATCACCTGGCCGCCACCCAGCGGCCGGTTGGGCAGTTGCAGGTCATGTCCGCGACCTGCCAGATCCGCCCGCACGGCCGCAGCGACCCCGGGTTCGAGCACCGTCTGCGGCCCTTCGAAGAACACCCGCGGTGCATCGAGTGCTGCCTGCGGATCCAGCCCATGGTCCAGCAAATTGGTCAGCAGATGCGCGTGGCCACAGGCCTGATACTGTCCCCCCATGACCCCGAAGCTGGCCTCCAGCCGGTCGCCGTCGAACAGCAGCCCCGGGATCAGCGTGTGCAGCGGTCGTTTCTGCGGCCCCAGCGCATTCGGATGATCCGCATCCAGAACGAATCCCGCGCCACGGCTTTGCAGCATCACCCCCGACGCCGTGCAGATGCCGGACCCGAACCCGGTGAACAGCGAATTGATGAAAGAAACCGCGCGCCCGTCCTCATCCACCACCGTCAGATAGACCGTATCGGTGTCCACCCGCGCGGCCGGCGCCCGCCCACCGGCACGTGCCGGATCGATCTGGGATGCCAGACGGTCGAGCCGAGCCGCCTCAAGGAACGCATCGGCGGGCTCTTGCATCGCCGTCGGATCGGCCAGGGTCGCATCGCGCTCGGCATAGGCCAGCCGTGCCGCCTCTACTTCCAGGTGGAACTTGTCCGCCCCCGTGGGATCAAGCGCGGACAGGTCGAACCGCTCCAGAATGCCCATGAGAACCAAGGCGGTCAGGCCCTGGTTCGCGGGCGGCATCTCTACCACGCGTCGGCCCCGATACTCCCGGCTCAGCGGCTCTACCCATTCCGAGCGGTGGTGCGCGAGATCTTCGAGGTCCAGCACGCCGCCCGCCGCCTCGACCGCCGCAACGATGTCTGCGGCGATCTCGCCCTGATAGAACGCATCGGCCCCTTCGCGGGCTATGACCTCCAGTGTGCGGGCGAGCGATGGCAGGGCGATCCGATCGCCGAAGCCGGGCGCTTGGTCCGCGATCAGATACTGCGCGCGGGCGTGCTCGTCTTGGCGCAGCCTGTCGACCAGCAGGGCCCAGTCCCGCGCGACCCACTGGGTCACGCGAAACCCGTCTCGGGCGATATCGATCGCAGGCGCCAGCGCCGCCGCCAAGCCGCGCCGGCCCAACGGCGCCAGATCGGCCCAGGCGCGCACCGCGCCGGGGACCGTCACGGCAAGGCCATGATGCTCGGGAATGCGGGACCCCGCCAGAGACCGGGCCCGTGCGATCTCCACGTCCGCCAGGCGGCCGGACCGGCCAGAGCCGTTCAGGGCGCGCAGGTTGCCGTCGGGCTCCGCGATAAGGGCGAAGCAGTCGCCGCCGATGCCGGTCATGTGCGGCTCCACGACCGCCAGCACGGCCGAGGCCGCAAGCGCCGCATCGACCGCGTTGCCGCCAGCTCGCAACGCATCGAGCGCGGCCTGCGTCGCCAGCGGGTGCGATGTGGCGGCCATGGCCCGATCGTCCAGCGCGGCGGAGCGGTGATAGGCCGGGCGGGTGTCGGAAAAAGTCGTCATATGTCGGGTGGCCCCTTCGTGTCGATTGCCTGGGCAGCGGTGCCGATTCCGCCACCGTCTTATCCAGTGTTTCGCGATCGGGATAGAGACCGGCGCGACGCGACGCGCCCGGACCCATCCCGCCGGCCCGCGCCGCGCCCGATGGGCCGACCAGCCAACCGGCTGGCCGGGGATCCGGCCGAAACGGCCCCGACCCTAGCCCCGGAACAGGTGGGACTGGCGCAGCAGCGGCGTGGGTTTGATCTCGTGCCGCTCAAATCCCGCCTCCGGCCGCCGCCCGCCCTGTTCCAGATGCCGCAGCATCACTTGGCTCAGCAACTCGGCGACGCGGTCGTCTTCGGTGGAAAAGGTCGACAAAGGCGGCGCGGTATGCTCCGAACCCGGGAAATTCTGGCCGCCAAAGATCGTCAGCTCGCGCCCCACCCCCTTCCCCGCTGCCGCTGCCGCCCGAAACACGCCGAACGCGAGGGAATCCTGAATGCAGGCAAAGGCGGGCCGGTGGCCGCTGGCAAGCACCCGGGCCGCGGCACTTTCTCCGGCGGCTTCGGTCATCTCGATGCGCCAGATGCGCGGGACGCGCCGCCCCTGGCTTGCCGCCTCCTCCAGCGCGCCGCGCACATAGTTGTCGGCGAAGTTCAGGCCCTCCGGCGCGCTCATCACGTGGACATCGCCCCCCGCAGATGCCCCAAGCGCGCGGATCGCAAGCCGCCCGGCCTCGGCATAGTCGATCTCCACCGACGGATGCCGGTCCGGCCAGTCCGTGGTGCCGAAGGTGACGAAAGGCAGCCCAGCGTCGAGCAGCAGGCGAACCCTTGGATCATCCGCGCGCGTTCTGCCCAGGATCATCGCGTCGGCCAGCCGCTCATCGACGATCTGGCGGACGATCGCGGCCTCTTCCGCGCGTTCGCGCGCGGCGAACACGGCCAGGTTCCGGCCCGTGTCCCGCAGGTGCTGATCGAGCGTGGACAGCAG
>JBCDDF010000036.1:0-33494 GCA_039180525.1 Pseudomonadota bacterium | reverse complement strand
CTCCTCAATCAACTTCTGAAACCGCGTCCGAAGCGCATCCGGCAAAGGTGCTGACATGATCCATCCTCCCAAATAGGATGAATCACAGATCAGCGTTCAAGGGAATCCCTTCCGATTCAGGTTTTTGATCGGGTGCTTTAGTTGAAGAGCTCAAGGAAGCAGACCTTCGTGGCAAGGCAGAGAGTTGGCTAATTTGGGCTCCTTGACGCTATTTTCTGCTTCGAGCCTTAACGGCCGCTTTCGCTGGTTCACTCGAAGTCTTCGTGATAATCAGCGCATCACGCGCGCCGGGCGCACAGTGCCAGCGGCTTTCAGTCACCTGTTTTTGATACTCTTAAAACCCGCTTCTGGGAAGAAGCTCTCCGGATTACGCGAGGAAATCAAAACGTTTCGAAATGGATGTGGCCGGACGGCACGCCCGCTGCCTCAAGGCCCGTCTGAATCTGCGAGACGAACGCCGCCGGGCCGCATAGCATGTAGTGGGCTTTGACGCCCGCATTCAATGCAAGCAACGCTTCGACGGAGACGCGGCCCACGCTGTCATAGTCGGTGCCGAGGCAGTCTTGCGGATCGGGCTGGCTGTAGAAGACTTGCTTTTTGATATGCCGATGGGTGGCAACGATTCCTTCGACGCTTTGCTTCATCGCGTGGGATTGACCGTCCCGTGCGCCGTGGATGAACCAGGCGAGTCGCGTCCCGGCCTCTCTCGCGACCTCTTGGAGCATGGCCACCATTGGTGTCAGCCCCACTCCGGCGCTTGCAAGCACGAGCGGGCAATCTCCACAGGGAAGGACGAAATCGCCGGAGGGCGCGCGGGCCTCAATGACGTGACCGAGTTGCAGGACATCGTGCATTACCCGTGAGACCAGCCCTTGGTCCTCGCGTTTGATGCTCAACCGGTAGGTCTTGCCATTCGACGCGGCTGATAGCGAATAGCTTCGTCGAACCGTTCCGTGGGGCGGCGTCAGTTCCAGCGCGATCGGCAGGTGCTGGCCCGCGCTGAAGGGCGGGAGCGGGCGACCATCCACGGGGGTGAGGTAAAAGGACGTGATATGCTCGGATTCCTGCACCTTCTCCGCGAGCATCAGTTGGCGCACCTGCTCACCCTTGGTATCCCATCTTAGCGCGATGGCCGATGGGCGGTCGACGACCGCCTCAATGGCCACGTCGATCATGCGACGCGCGCTTGGGTCGTTTGCATCTGCCGGCTCCCAGTCGATCTGGGCGCGCCCGGTGATCTGCAGCAACCCGCCCGTCTCGAAATCGATGAACAGCAGCCCGACGCGTCGATTTTTGAGGATGTTGCCGATCGTGTTGAAGAAGTTATTTCCAGCATAATCGGGAATACGCAGATGGGTGGCATCGACGGTCTGCACGAACCCGGGTTCGCCGCCCCTGTGCGAGGCGTCATAGCCATTGGAAGGGATGTCGTTGTCATCGCGTTGTCCGCTACCGATGAACATGGTGTCCGCCGCACGGATGCGATCCATCTGCGCGTCGCTCAGGCTTTCCGATCGACGGCTTTCCCCGGGTGCTCCTCCACTTACGCGATGCCATTCGCGTTCGCGAATGTACTGAGGGCAGTTTCCGAAGGTCTGACGAATGTCGATGGCGTAGCCATCTGACGCCTTGCGAAACCGTCCGCTCAGCCTGTTCCGGCGCCGGGTCGCCAATTCTATGCCAAGCAGGCCGACATCCGCGCCCGCTTCGAATGCGTCCGAAAGCGGATCCTGCGGATCAAGGGGCGTCTTGATGCAAAGCGTGGTCGGGTCCGGAGATGTGACGAACCCATGCTCGCCCTCAAGCACCGTCACCCAAGGTCGGCCTTGGGTATCCGCACCCGACAGGATGAGAAACGGCAATGAGGTGTGAAACGCCCGGTGCTGTTCGGGCAGATAGCTTCGGATGAACCCGCCTATGCGGGACGCCATATCGCCGACGCCTGCCCGACTTTGGGCTTCGATTTCGCCAGAATGAAACGGGTTGTCTGTCATCGCTCTCAATCCTTCGGGCAAGCGCCGGGCGCAAATGAAGTCAGGCGGCGTCAGGGAGTGGTGACTTCGCCATGCCGATGAAATTCGGCTGAGCCTCGATATTGGCCAGCCAGGCGCGGATATTCGGATAAGCGTCGAGACTGACCCCGCCTTCCGGCGCGTGGGCGATATAGCTGTAGCCCGCGACATCGGCGAGGGTCAGGCGTTCGCCGACGAGGAAATCTCTGCCTGCCAGACAGACCTCCATCACCTTGAACAGGGCGTGGGCTTTGGCCTTGGCCGCATCATGATCGAGACCGGCGCCGAACACTGTCACCAGCCGCGCGGCGCATGGACCACTGGCGATCTCACCCGCAGCGACGGAGAGCCAGCGCTGGATTTCGGCCTTCTCCTCCGGATCTTGACCGATCCAATTGTGATCGTCGCCATATATGTCGGCGAGATAGGTTATGATGCCGTTTGAGTCCCACAGGGTCACGCCGTTGTCGTCAATGGCCGGCACCTGGCCGAAGGGGCTGATCTTCAGGTAATCGGGCGCCTTATGGGCGCCATTCGCCATGTCGAGATCAACGGGTTCGTAGGGCAGACCCAGGAACGACATCATCAGTTCGACGCGGTGGCAATGGCCGGATTTCGGATTGCGGTATAGCTTGATGGCGCCGGCGGCAGAGGGGAATTTGGTGTTCATAGGAGGGGTCCTTCCAACGTTTAGTGTCAAAAGCCGAATTCGCTAAGGCCGGGGTGCTCGTCCGGACGGCGGCCGAGTGGCCAACGGAACTTGCGGTGTTCTTCGGTAATCGGATGTTCGTTGATACTGGCGTGGCGGACAGCCATGTAGCCATTTTCGTCGAACTCCCAGTTCTCGTTGCCATAGGCCCGGAACCAATTGCCGCTGTCGTCGTGATACTCATAGGCATAGCGCACGGCGATGCGATTTCCGTCATGGGCCCAAAGCTCCTTGATCAGACGATAATCAAGCTCCTTCGCCCATTTGCGGGTCAGGAAGCTCTCGATCTGCTCGCGACCCCGCAGAAACTCCGCGCGATTGCGCCATTCGCTGTCCGGCGTATAGGCCAGCGCCACCTTTGCCGGATCGCGGCTGTTCCAGCCGTCTTCGGCAAGACGCACCTTTTCAATTGCGGTCTTACGGGTGAATGGCGGCAGCGGATGGCGGGGAGCGTCGGTTGTCATGGGAAATGTGCTTCCTGCTGAAGGGCAATGTCGATTGCAGTGGTCAACGTGTGACACGAGAGATAGTCCAACCTAAGAAACAAAAGAATGGCGCTCTTTAAAAATGCATTGTTTTGTTTTTTGATATAAATAGCGAGGTTACGCGTGGACCGCATTCAGACACTGGAAGTCTTTGTCGCCGTTGCCGAGGCGGAGAGCTTTGCGGGTGGCGCGCGGGCCGTCGGCCTCAGTGCGCCTTCTGCGACGCGGGGCGTCAACGCGCTGGAGGACCGCCTCGGCGCGCGCTTGTTCACACGCACCACGCGGCGCGTGCGATTGACCGATGTCGGTGAGGCTTATCTGGAGGACGCCCGCCATATTCTGGCGCAATTGCGGGCTGCAGACGATGCCGCGTCAGGGGCGGCGACCAATCCGGTCGGTCAGTTGCGCATCACGTGCTCTCACGAATTCGGCCGCATCTATGTGACGCCGATCCTGACGGACTTCCTCGATACCTACTCTGATGTCACAGCGGACGTGCTGATGATCGACCGCATCGTCAACATGGTCGAAGAAGGGTTCGACATCGCCGTACGGATCGGACCGCTGCCGTCATCCGGTTTGTCGGCGGTTCAAGTCGGGCATGTGCGGCGGGTGGTGTGCGGCGCGCCGGATTACTTCGCAGAGCACGGCGTTCCGCAGTCCCCTGACGACCTCCAAAAGCACCGCATTGTCTCCGCGTCACCTGTGAGCCCAACATCCGAATGGAGATTTGGCCGCGACCAGCGGAATGTCGTTCGCATCAACGCCCGTCTTACCGTCAGTGGCGTTGCCTCGGGGATTGCGATTGCGCGGCGTGGATGGGGTCTATGCCGGGTCTTGTCCTATCAGATCGGGCCGGAACTGGAGGCGGGCACGCTTCGGACCGTGCTGGAAGACTTCGAGCCGGAACCGCTTCCGATTCATCTTGTCCACGTCGAGGGGCGCAGGGCGGCCGCGAAGGTGAGAAGCTTCATAGACTTCGCCCGTGAGCGTCTGCGATCAGTCTCCGTACTCAATGAGCTGACCTCACCCCCCCGGAAATGAAAGCCATGGCCAAGGAAGCGAAGAAAAGGGCTTACACAGCGCGCAGCCTGCAAATCTCTGGAGTGCGGGACGCGATGGCGCCGAGATGTCCCTTCACCCGATCAATCGTCGAACGGAGTGCTACGACCAAGGAACACCACGCATTCTCTTCACGCATGGCGGCATTTCCGATCTCACGGGCCAAAGGCCCTCCGATGGGGCGGCCTGACCGGCCGAGCCGCCGTCGCGGCTTGTCCTCCGGTCGCGATCTCACGGGCCAACGGCCCTCCGATGGGGCGGCCGACCGGCCGAGCCGCCGTCGACGACCTTTGCCCCGGCCGGCGCGAGGTCGACCCCATCCAGGGACCCTACGCGCGGGTTGTCATCACTCGAATTCACGGCCCACCGTTATAAGCTCGATCGCATCGAGCGACTTCATCAGCGAAGTGAACGTCCGGCCATTGTAGAGGTCGCGCTCGACCCAGAAGTGCTCGCCCGAAGCCACGCCCGCCAGGTCGCGCCAGAACGGCGCGTAGCCGTCCCAATCCGCCTCGAACCGTGCCGGCGACTGCCCGAAGACACCGGCATAGGTCGAGATGATGATGTCGCCGTCGAGCGTCGGCAGAAACTCGAAGCTTAGCGGATCGAACCCGTCGCGTGTCTTCAGCGCCTCGGCGATCGGTTCGGGGCGGGTGAAGCCGAGGTCGGTCAGAACCTGGTCCAACGCCCCGCGGTTTGGCTCGTACCACATGCCCTGGTCGTACATGTCGAGTTGAGAAATGGTGATCCCGGCCGGCGTCCCGATCTTCGCGCGGACCTCCTCGACCCTGGCTTCGTAGGCGGCGCGCCGGCTTTCGTAGGTCTGGGTCACCCCTGCGATCCGCGCGAAGGTGGCCAGGTAATCCAGCAGGAACTCCGTCTCCGGCAGCACGATCGTCGGCGCGATGGCGCCGGTTCGGCTGGCGATGTCGAGCGCATCGGTATCCAAGATGATCAAGTCCGGGTCCGCAGCCGCCAGTGCTTCGAAATCCGGCTGGTTCGGGTCGCCCAGATTGGTCAGCGACGACCGCACATCTTCGGGGATCATAAATACCGCACCGCGCAGAAAGGGCGCACCGCCGTCCCTCTGCCGGAAACCGCTGGCGACGACCGGCGCGCCGAGGTCGAGCAGCGGCGTAACGACCTCGTCGTCCTGAAGCCCGACGATGCGTTGGGGGCTTTCGGGTATGCAGGTCGTCCCGCCCAGATGTTCGAAGGGGCGCAGGCCAGCCCCGCAATCCTGCGCCGCGGCGGCAGCGGTCAGGCAGATCAGGACGGCGGTCAGCATGTGTTTCATCGCGGTCGTTCCTCGCACTTGGACGACTTGCCACATGCTTGGGCGACATCCCGGGCCGTGCGGAGCGCACGTCACCGCTCGGCCAGCCTTACACTTCGGCAGGTCGTTGGGGTTGTTGCGTGGCGATGGCTGGGCACCGGCGAACCTAACCCGCCGGGGTCGCTTGGCAACACCTGCGATCGATACCCGCGACCGCCGGCCGCCTCAGCCGCGGGCCATCCACTCGGACACCATCAGCAGCGTCCGCAGCGGGCGGGTGTGGTTGGCGCGCCCGGCGACATGGTCATCGAACAGCGCAAACGCCGCGGCGCGGTCGTACCGCACCGGGTCGAGCGCATCGAGCCGGGCCCGCGCCCAGTCGCGCAGCGGATCCTTGATCCACTCGCCGATGGGCATGGTCGGCATCGACTTGGGCCGGAAGATGTGGTCGCGCGGAAAGTGTCGCAGTGCGTAGTCCTTCAGCACGTATTTCCCGATCCCGTCGCGTTGCTTTTCCGCCGCCGGCGCGCGCGCCAGCATTTCGGAAATCCGGTGATCCATGAAGGGCGACCGCCCTTCGATGGCCAGGCCCGCGCCCATGCGGTCGGTCTTGATCAGGTTGTTGCCGGGGCCAAGCGCAGTGCATTCGTAGGCGGCAACCTGGTCCACCGGTTCCGCCCCCCGCCACGGCGCCAGGATCTGCTCGAACGCGGCGATGGGATCGGGCAGGTGCGCCGCGAAATCCGGCGTCAGCAGCCGTTCCCGGTCACGGCGCGGCATGAAGGACATGCGCTCGAAATAGGCACCCAGCGGAAAGTTTAGCCGCGTCTGGTCGGCAAAGAACGCCTCGTTGTGGGAAAAGCCCGAAAGCGCCTCGTCCGGGCCATCGCCGTTGAAGGCGACGATCACGCCATCGGCATGCGCTTGGGCGCAGAGCGCACGGATCAGGAAGAACGAGAAATCGCCATGCGGTTGGTCATTGTGGTGCAGCACGTCGGCGATCGTGTCGGGGACGATGTTCCAGTCGTACTGGATCGGGGTCAGATCGATGCCGAGATCGCGCGCGACCCGGTCGGCCAGATGGTATTCGCCAAACCCCCGTTCCTTGGTGTCCAGCGCATAGGCGCGGATCGAGTCGCGGTTCCATTGCTTGCGCAAATGCGCGGCAATGACAGAGCTGTCCACGCCGCCGGACAGAAACAGGCAGCCTTCGACATCGAACCGCATTTGCAGCCGGATCGCATCGTCCAGCAATGCGGCCAGCGCATCATGGTCGACGGGCCGCTTTTCCTGATCCAGCGGCCAGGACCAGTACGTGACCTTTTCGCGCGCGCCGGTCGCATCAAAGCTAAGATAGCTGCCGGGTTCCAGATGGGTGATGCCCTGATAGCAGGTGCGCGGCGGCGGGCAGTAGTTCAGCACATGCAGCAGGTTCAGCGCGACATCATCAAGCGGCGGGGCGACGCCGGGCAGGCTGAGGATCGCCTTGATCTCGCTTCCGAAGACGAAACCATTGCCCATATCCATAATATAACAGGGCTTTATGCCCTGGCGGTCGCGCGCCAGAATGCCCTTGCCCGCCCGCGTGTCCCACAGGCAAAAAGCGAACATGCCGATCAGATCGTCCAGCATCGCGACGCCCTTCTCGCGCCACAGATGCACCAGAACCTCGGTATCGCAGCGGGATTTGAAGACATAGCCCTTGGCCTTCAGATCCTCGCGCAAATCCACGAAATTATAGATCTCACCATTGAACACCACCCAGACCGTGTCATCGGTGTTCGACATCGGTTGACCGCCGTTTTCAGGGTCGACCACGGCGAGCCGCGCATGGCCCAAAAGGCAGGGGCCGACCTGCACCACGTCCTGTTCGTCCGGCCCGCGATAGCGGATCGTGTCGATCATGCCGGCGACATCGGCTTCGGTCAGTCGCGGCACGTTGATCGCGCCGGCAATTCCACACATTGCACTTATCCTCTTTGGGTCATCCCGCCCGCCGCGCGGTGTCGCCGCCCGGCGTGACCACAAGACGGCGGGTCGGTGTCGAGTGCGGGGCGGAGGCTGCGATATCGGGGCTGGCCTCGGCCTCGGCGGCGATGCGCGCGATGATGTCGGCCAGCCGATCCAGATTGGCCTTGGTCTCTGTCTCGGTCGGCTCGAACAGCATCGCGCGGCTCATCTCTTCGCCGAAATAGACGCAGCCCGCACCCACCAGCGTGGGCGGGTGGACCCCGAAATCGATCATGCGTTTCGACAAATCGAGCGTGGTGCAAGGCAGCTTGCCGCCATCCAGAAGCACCTCGTGCATGCAATGCTGCGCAAACATTTTGGGCAGAACCGGCGCCAGCACATGCGCCAGGTAATTGGCGTTCAGCACCGCATCGGTGGATACCTGCTTCAGCCCCTCAGCGCCCAGCGACCGGATATAGGCATAGGCGCGCAACAGCACCGAGACATGCCCGCCATAGACTTTGATCGGCAGCGGATCGTCGCCGCCGCGGAACCCGGGCGATATATAGCGCGCCAGTGCCGCGCGCACGCCGACCGGCCCCGCCCCCGGCCCGCCACCGCCATGGGGCGTGCCCAGCGTCTTGTGCACGTTGATATGGGCCATGTCGAAGCCCATCCGCCCCGGATTGGTATGGCCCATCAGCGCGTTCATGTTCGCGCCGTCGTAATACATCAGCGCGCCGGCACCATGGGCGGCTTCCACGATGGCGGCGATTTCCGTCTCGAACAGACCGAAGGTCGAGGGGTTGGTCATCATCACCACCGCCGTCCGGTCGGACACGGCGCGGCGCAGCGCGTCGGTGTCCATCAGCCCGTCGCCGCGGGTGGGGATGATCCGGGTCTTGTAGCCCACCATGGCCGCGGTCGCGGGGTTGGTGCCATGGGCGCTGTCGGGGACGATGACCTCGTCGCGCCTCTCATTGCGGTCTTCGAAATAGCGCCGGGCAATCGTCAGCCCGCGAAACTCGCCATGCGCACCGGCCGCCGGGGTCAGATCGACCGCCGAAAAGCCCAGGATGGCGCCGATATGATCGGCCAGGTCGGTGTAGATCTGCCTCAGGCCGGCCAGCGTCTCCGCCGGTTGGAACGGGTGCAGGGCGCGGAAGCCCGGCTGTTCCGCCGCGGCGTCGCCGCGTTTGGGATTGTACTTCATCGTGCACGAGCCCAGCGGATAGGTTCCGGTGTCGACGCCAAAGCTTTCGCGGGAAAGATTGGTGTAAAGCCGGATGACCTCGACCTCGGGCAACGGCTGCAGGTTAGGATGCTCGGCGGGCCCCAATTCAAGCGGGTCGCCACCCCGCTGCAGCGCTGCCAGCCCCGGTTGGGCGTCACATCCCAGCGCGGCCGCCGCGACGGTGACGAATTGCGCCAGATCCGCGCCCGACTTGGTTTCCGTCACCGCGATCAACAGCTGACTTTCCGTCAGGCCGGGATGATCCGCAGAGGTGACGCCGGCCCAGATGCCCGCGGCCTCGGCGCGCGTCTGCACGGCCTTTCGTGCGTCGTTGCTGGTGAAATCGATCGCCGCCTCATTGAAGACGGCACCGGTATGGGCGCGGCGGACCCCTGGCAGCGCGGCCAGCCCCGCAAAGAGCGCCGCCGCGTTCGCATGCGCGGCCTGCGCGATCGCGGCCACGCCGGCACCGCCCATCAGCGTCAGATACGCGCCGACGCGCAGCGCGTTCAGCGCCTGGTTGGAGCAGATGTTGCTGGTCGCCCGTTCCCGGGCCACATGCTGTTCGCGGTCCTCATAGACCAGGGCCAGCGCCTGCCGGCCATAGATGTCGCTGACGCGGCCGACCAGCCGGCCCGGCGTCAGATGACGCAGATCCTCGCGGCAGGCCAGAATGCCGATATGCGCGCCGCCGGCGAACATATGCACGCCCATCGGCTGGCCTTCCAGCACAGCGATATCGACGCCCTGCCGTCCCAAGGGGACGCCAAGCGCGCAAAAGATGGGATTGGCCAGCACGATCAGCTTTGCGCCCAACCGATCCGCCACCGCGCGTGCACCGGCCAGATCCTCCATCACGCCGAACGCATTCGGGGTCTGGACGACGACGGCCGAGATATCCTCTACCTCCGGCACCGGCGCCAAGGCGCTGCTTTCGGGATCGATCGACCAATCGATGAATTCCAAGCCCCGTGCCCAGGCATAGGTGTCGAGCACGCGCCGGTAGTGCGGGAACAGCCCGCCGGTCATCAGAATGCGTCCGCGTCCTGTCGCGCGCCCCGCCATCCAACAGGCATCGGCCAGCGCCGTCACCGCATCGTAATGCGACGAGGTCACCACCGGCAGCCCGGTGAGCGCCGCGATCTTGGTGGCATAGATATCCAGCGTCTTCAGCAGACCCTGGCTGAGCTCTGGCTGATAGGGCGTATAGGCGGTCAGGAACTCACCGCGTTCGGCGATGGTGTCGACCGCCGCCGGCACGTGATGGTCGTAGCAACCGGCGCCCAGATAACAGCGCGCCGTCTGGGCAGAGACATTCGCCTGAGCGCATTCGGCCATATGCCGGGCCAGCGCCCACTCCGGCAACGCCGGTGGCAGCGACAGGGTGTCGATCCGCAGATCTGCGGGTATCCGGTCGAACAACGCCTCCGGCGTGGCGACGCCCAGCGCGCGCGCCATATCCGCCCGGTCCGCATCCGACAGTACCTGCGCGAAGGATCCCGTCACCCTGTTCGCTCCTATTTCGTCAGTCCGTTTTCACCGCCAGGCACACAAAGCCGCAAGACCATGGCGCGGTTTTTGCCGAAATGTGGCGCAGCTGTGCGCACCGCGCAGCGGACGCGCGCGACCGCGGGCCGCTTGATGCGCGCGGGGTGAGCGGTTACCTGCCGTGGATGGCCCGTGACGACGCCTCTGCCCGCAAGGGATATCACCACGGCAATCTGCGCCAGGCATTGGTGGAGGCGACGCTGGAACTTGTCGTCGAAAAGGGCCCGTTGGGCTTTACCATCACCGAGGCCGCGCGCCGCGCCGGCGTCAGCCCCGGCGCCCCCTATCGACATTTCAAGGGGCGGGAGGAGATCCTGGAAGAGGCCGCGCGCCAGGGTTTCGAGATGTTCGCAGACCTCATGGAGCATGCCTACAAATCGCGCCAGCCCTCTGCTCTGGCCAGTTTCGAGGCGACCGGCCGTGCCTATCTGGCCTTTGCCCGCAAGTTTCCCGGCCACTATATCGCGATGTTCGAGGCCGGCTTGCCGATTGCCGCGAACCCGGATTTGAAACACGCCTCCGACCGTGCCTTTGCCGTGCTGACCCGCGCGGCGGAGGATCTGCTGGCCCGCCTGCCCCGCGACAAGCGCCCGCCCGCGACCATGGTCAGCCATCACATCTGGGCGATGTCGCACGGTGTGGTAGAGTTGTTCGCCCGCGGAAAGCCCGGCGGTAAAAGCCCCTTCCCGGCCGAGGATCTGCTGGAAACCGGCGTCGGCGTCTACCTACGTGGGCTGGGGCTGGTAGATCCCGACCGGAAATAGCTGTTGATCAGATCACGCAGCGTGTCGCAGTTTTCCTGCCGGATCCGACGCGCCAGCGGGGTGTCTTCCGGACCCGGCGTGATGCCCACCGCACCCATCTGCGGCTCGCACAGCGCTGGATCGTAGAGATCCTTGTCGATCCGGTCGAGCGTGGCGCGCGATAGAACCCAGCCCAGCGTATAACCTTCGTTGCGGGCGTCGAGCTTGACGTCGAAGACCGCGTTTGCGGGCAGCAGCCGCAAAAGCCGTTCGCGCGCCACATCGACCCGCGCGGCCCGGGCGCTGTTGAGGGCGCGGATCGGCGACAGTATCTCGCCAAGACCGTAGCTGCGGCGGGGAACGCCATCGTCTTCGACGGAGAAAGAGATGACCCGAAACGACACGCCCCGGTCCGCCGCCACGCCGCTGAGCGCTTCGACCACGTCCGACACCGTATCGAGCCCGGAGTTTTCGAAGTAACCGCCATCGACGAACCGTGCCTTGGGCGTTTGGGGCGTGCGGCAATGCAGGCGGTTCGCCACGCCTTCTGCACAAGGATGCAGGTCGATCGTGCCGGCCGGGGTGACACCGGGAAAACGCGCACTCAAAAGCATCGCCGTCGACAGGCGCGGCACCGCGCAGCGCGTCGACCCCACCCTGCAACCGGTGACATGGCGGATTGTGTTGGCGCGCGTCGCCGGGAAATCGGGCAAGGCCGAAGAGGCGATCATGCGTGTGCCTGTCGAGACGTCCGTGGTGTTGAGCAGCAGAAGCGGGGCATCGCCCTCCGGCCGCCAATGCTGGGTCACCGGAACGGTGAGGCCGAAATCGGTGCGGTCCTCCGTCGGTCGGCCAAAAGCCCTGGCGTAGCCCCGCTCGAAAGCCAGTTCCAGCGCGCGGGCACGGTCGGCGCGGTGATAGGGCACGGGCGAGAACCGCGCCGCGAAGTCCGGAAACAGCAGGGCCGCGCCGACGGGTGATAGATAGTCCCGGCCCAGGATTTCCGCGACCTTGTCCAGGTGGAAACTCGCGTCGGGCTGGGTGCTGCTCCACCCGCTGGCGCAGTCCTGCGGCCGGCGCGGTGTGTCGCGCACGAGGCTTGCGAACACCGCAGCCCCGACCGACCCGCCCGACACCCCGCTGATGGCGAAGACCCGCGATGAAAAGCCGGGCTGGCGTTGTTCTGCCCGTGCCAGAAATCGCGCCGATTGATAGGCCGCGTAAAGCCCGCCGCCCTGGGCCGCGACCAGATAGACGGCCGGATTTTCCGACGATCTCAGCGGCGGCCGGCAATCGAGCCAGGCACGAAAGGCGGTCTGCAGGGCCTGCTTATCCCCGGCCCAGGGCGCATCGGGCGGTGTCACCTCGGTCAATCGGATCCGATGATTGTCGTTGAGGTTGAACAGCGAAAGACCCAGCGCCAACGCCACCAGAAACAGTGTCGCCGGGAAGCCGTGGCGATCCTCCAGCAGCGCTGCGACGGTGCCGATGGTTCCCAAAAGCGCCGCGAACAACCCGATCAGCGCGAACGGACCCAGCAGCGGCCCGACGATGCCCGGCGATACGAACAGCGCCACCACGGCCAGGGCGATTGCGGCGGCGATCAGCCAGGCGATGGCGGGCAGACCCTTGAAGCTGCGCCGGCGCGGCGGTGTTGCGGCGCTGGCCCACAGCGCCCAAAGCGCCAGTGTCGGCGGTAGGAAGAAGACGGCGATGATCAGGTTGGCCCAGATGTTTTGCAGCAGCCGGCCCGCGCCCTCCCCGCCGCGGATAAGGCTCAGAGCGACGCCGCTCTCAACCCACAGCAGCAGCATTTGAAAGGCCAGCACGACGACCGGCGCGGCGCAGACCGCCGCAACGATCCGGCCGGGCGGTGCGATCTGGGTCGCGCGGCGGCGCCATAACTCCAACGCCAGCCCCCATAGCAGCACCGGGACGGCCGAGATCATCGCCACCGCAAGCGCCACACGTAACAGCCCGCCGATCTGCGGCGTCAAGCCCTCCGACAGCAGCGCATAACCGATGGTTTCCGCGCTGAGATGCACGATTTCGCGTATCTGCCCAATGCCGATCAGCATGAACGCGATCGCCAAGGCGATGGACACGGTGGCGCGGTAATCCCAAAGCCTTTGCCCGACACCGCGCAGCGCCTGAACCAAAGATGTGCGATCGACCACCCCATGGCTGGGTGGCGCGTTCCGCTTATCTATCATTTCGTGACGGCTCCCCCGGTCGCTGACGCACAGACAGCATGGTTTGCGTGCGATTTTTCACAGTTGTTTTTGTCACCCTCTTGACGATTCCCGCGCCCTTCCCAGATATGTAAATGTAATTCACATTCACATCGAAAGGACCCTCCCATGCACACCATATCCCGCTGGCTCAGTGAGGCGCAGGCTTGGCTGGATGCGCGCGGTAAAGGCGCCTGGATCGCCGCCATGGTGATCGGCTTCATCCTGTTCTGGCCCATCGGCCTCGCCCTTCTATTCTATATGATCTGGAGCAATCGCATGTCCTGCCACGCCCGCAAATGGTCCCATACCGGCGCCCGGTTTCGGCCCACCGGCAACACCGCATTCGACGCTTATCGCGACGCGACGCTGAAGCGGCTGGAGGACGAGCAATCGGCGTTCCGCGAGTTCCTGGAACGGCTGCGCCGCGCCAAGGATCAGTCCGAATTCGACCAGTTCATGGAAGACCGCGCAAAGCGCAAGACCGAGACGCGCGATGACGATGCGTCGGACCTGCCCGGCAACGCCGCGCCGGCCTAAGCAATGCCCACGCAGTCGCCCTGGTGCCAGGGCGGCTTGCACCTTATCTGCCCGGGGAATTCCACCATGACCGAGAGCACGATGATACCGCCCTTGAACGACCTTCCGCATCCTGAATTCGACCGACAGTTCTACGAAGGCGTGCCGGGCAAACGGCTCGCCGCCTGGATCGTGGATTTCCTGGCGATCACGGTGCTGGCCCTGATCGCCTCGCTTGCCTTGGGAGTGGTGACGCTGGGCGTGGGCTTTATGTTTTTACCGGGCATCTTCTTTCTGACCACCTTCGCCTATCGCACACTCACCATCGCGCAGGCCTCGGCCACGCCGGGCATGCGGCTGATGGGGATAGAGTTGCGCCAAAGCAATGGCGACCGGCTGACACCGGTGCTGGCGGCGTTTCACACCGGCATCTTCATGTTCCTGATGGCGACCCTGGTGGGCTGGATCGCGACTGCGATTGCGATGCTGGTCACGCGGTACAACCAAGGCCTGCCGGACCTGATCCTGGGCACCACCGCGATCAACCGCCCGGTGGACTGAGCCCTGCCACCACGCTTAGGGGTGTATCCGGCACATCCACATCTCAGCACTGGAGACCAGCCTGCCCATGACCCGGTTCACAGCACTTCGACGCAGCGTCATGGGGCTGGCGTTTCTGCTGTTCGGGAGCGCATCGGCGATGGCCGGTCCGCCGGCTGTCGAGGGTGACCTGGCGCCGCCCAACAGCTTCCAGGAATGCGATGTGTGCCCCGAGATGATCGTCCTGCCGCTGGGCGCGTTCACGATGGGCGGGCCGAACGATGATCTGGCAACGAAGAGCGCAGAAGCAGGTACTCCGGCTTTCGCGTGGTGCGCGAAGTGAACTGAACGAAGATCGGGTGTTCCAACCCGCGTCCGCTTCACCCAAGCCCGGCGCCCGTTTGCACAACGCGCCCCGGATCAGGTCCGGGGCGCGCGGTTCTACGACGACCGGACACCGCGCAAGCGACAAAAGGTTTGTGCGCGCGCGAAACCGCCTGTAGCGTCGGGTGCAGGAGCGTTCCCCGCCTATGCGTCACAGCCTTCCACAGTCGCCCCAATTCTACGTGACGGCCCCGCAGCCCTGCCCGTATCTGGAGGGGCGGGTCGAACGGAAATTGTTCACCGCGTTGCAGGGGACGAACGCGGATTCGCTCAACGACGTCTTGTCGCATCAGGGTTTCCGGCGGTCGCAGAACGTGCTCTACCGCCCGTCCTGCTCCGATTGCGCCGCCTGTCTTTCGGCGCGGATCGTGGTCAAGGATTTCCGCCCCTCGCGGTCGATGCGCCGGGTGGCGCAGCGTAACAAAGCGATCACGCGCGAAGCCACGACACCCTGGGCCAGCGAGGAACAGTACGCACTGTTCCGCAGGTATCTGGGCAGCCGGCATTCCGATGGCGGCATGGCGGACATGGATGTCTATGAGTACGCCGCCATGGTCGAGGAAACGCCGGTGCGCAGCCGCATCGTGGAGTACTACGAGCCCTCGCCCGGAGGGCCGCGATTGGTCGCGGTCTGCCTGACGGATGTCGTCTCGGATGGGCTGTCGATGGTCTATTCGTTCTTCGACCCCGATCTGGCGCATCGATCCCTGGGCACTTACGTGATCCTCGATCATATCGACATAGCCCGCAGTGCCAACTTGGGATACGTCTATCTGGGCTATTGGGTGCCGGGGTCACGCAAGATGGACTACAAATCCCGGTTCAAACCGCTGGAGATCTTTCGCGGCGGCAACTGGGCGGAGCTGGACGGCGCAACCGAGTTGCGCCTCAACACCCATCCGCTTGAAAACGATCCTATCGCCGAACAGGTCGCCGCGATCTATCTGCCCGACGCTGAATAGCCGCGCGCCCTTCTCGACACGACGTTACCTGAACGCGTCCGGCAGGAACGTCACCACTCCGGGGAACGCCCAGAACAGCGCCAGCCCAACCACCTGGATAAGCACGAACGGGATCACGCCGCGATAGATGTGCATGGTCGTCACGCTCGCCGGGGCCACCCCGCGCAGATAGAACAGCGCGAAGCCGAACGGCGGGGTCAGAAAGCTGGTCTGCAGGTTCACCGCGATCATGATCGTGACCCATTTCGGATCCATCGTGCCGCCATAAATCACCGGCCCGACGATAGGCACGACGATGTAGATGATCTCCAGAAAATCCAGGACGAAGCCCAGAATGAAAAGGACCAGCATCACGATCAGGAACACCAGCCACTCGCGGTCGAAGGATCGCAGGAACTCCTGGATGTAATGCTCACCCCCGAAGGAGATCACGACCAGGTTCAGCATCTGGCTTCCGATCAGAATGGCGAACACCATCGATGTGACCTTGGCCGTCTCGCGCACGACGGGGCTGAGCACGCGCCCCCGCAACAGCACGAAGCAAGCGAAGATCAGCCCGACCATGGCAAAGGTGTAGGCGGCCTGGGCGACGAAGAACGCCACCTGGTTTTCCAGCGACACCTCTTCCAGGCTGACGCGCAGGTCGAAATTGACACCGACCAGCAGCATAATGACCAGCGCGAAACTGGCCATAACGATGAATCGTCCGGATTCGCCATCCTCTTCCAGCTTGCGATAGGCGGCCAGCATGATCGCGCCGGCCGCACCCAGGGCGGCCGCGGGCGTGGGATTGGTGATGCCGCCCAGGATCGAGCCCAGCACCGCCACAATCAGAACCAGCGGCGGAAAGACCACGCGCAGCAGATCGTTCTGCGCCATGCGCCCCGCGGCCACCCGCGCGCCAGAGAGGATCGCCAAGAATGGCAGGGCCAGGGCAAGGAAGGAGACGCCGGGGCTGTTGATAGGGGAAAGAAACTGGATATCGATCGCCGCGGCCGCGACGATCCCGCCCAGGCCCAACAGCAGCGGCACCTTGGCCGCGCCCGGCGCGACGCCGAAGGCCAGGCTGAGGATCAGCCCGAACAAGACCAGCATCGCCAACAGGCCAGAGCTCAGCGGCGCCGCCGTATCCAACGCGATCTGGCGCGCCTGTGCCAGTTCCTCTTCGGTCAGGTTGCGGCGGTCCGTGTTCTGGGCACCGGCCGCGTCCAGCGCGGCCTGCTGTTCCACGGCGCGGTCCCAACGCTCCTGACCGTGCAATTCGATCATCGCCTCTTGGCATTGCGGGGAAACCGTCGTGCGCAGCTCTGCCTGCACCGCCTGTTCGGAAACCGTACTGACCACCACCGACTGGCTGCCGGCGACATTGGCGTTGGTCAGCCCGATGGCGAGCGCGATGATGCCCACCGGCACGGCCAGGAACCAGGTCAGCCCGTGCATCGCGCCGCGACCGTGCCCCTCGGTGGTCGAGGCCGGGATCGGCGGCGCCTTTTGCGGGCGCACCAGCGCAAAGCCGAAGGCGTAGAGGCCGTAGAGCGCGGCCAGCAGGATGCCCGGGATTATCGCCGCCTGGAACAGGGTGCCCACCGACAGCACCGCAGGTTCGCCCAGATATGTCAGCGCGTCCGAACACCCCACGCGCGCGGCGCGTTCCTCCTGCGCGGTCGCGTATAGATCACCCGCCAGCGTGCCCAACAGCACGATGACGATCGAGGGCGGGATGATCTGACCCAATGTGCCGGAGGCGGCGATGACGCCGGTGGCCAATTCCGGCGAATAGTTGTTGCGCAGCATCGTCGGCAGCGCCAGCAGCCCCATCGTGACCACGGTCGCGCCCACAATCCCGGTGGAGGCCGCCAGAAATGCGCCCACCACCACAATCGACACGGCCAGCCCACCCGGCAGTGGGCCGAACACGCGCGCCATCGTGGTCAGCAGATCGTTGGCGATCTTCGACCGTTCCAAGGTGATGCCCATCAGCACGAACATCGCCACCGCCAGCAGCGTCTCGATCGACGGGCCAGCCAGCACACGCTCGTTCATCCGGTTGACGATGAAGCTGAGATTGCGGTTCAGCGCGGTCTCCCACCCCCCGGACAGCAGCACTTCGGTGACTTGCGGTAACTCCGGGTATCGGAAATGGCTGATCGTCTCGCGCGCCACGCCCTCGGCCAGAAGCGCCTGGTATTCGGCACTGGAGGTGTCGATGACCTCCTTCATCAGGATGCCCTGGGCATCTAAAAGTGCGATGATCCCGAAGGAGATCACCGCCGACCCGCCGATGGCAAAGGCGACGGGAAAGCCCGACATGATGCCCGCGAACAGACAGAAGAACACGATGATCAGGCTGATCTCGACGCCGTCCAATCCAAACAGCATTACCCCTGCCCCCGTCTTTTTGGTCTTTTGCGCAACGCGTCCCGGGCCTGACCCGGGACCTCACCGCCATTGCATGCAAGTCTCTGCATCTATCAGTGGATCGCGGCGGTGGTTTCCGCCGTCTCGTCTTCTAACCGATCCTTGTCCAGGTACTTGCCGGCGCTGTCCTCGCCTTCGATGTATTCCAGAAGCGAGCGAAAGAAGAACGCGCAACCCTGAAGGAACATCATGCCGGCAAACGACACCAGCAGGACCTTGAACAGGAAATAGGCGTCGAACCCGTTCGGCGAAAATGCGATGGTTTCCACCGACCAGCGCATCGCGCGCGCCTTGAGGATCATCCGATCCAGCGTGTCCGTGGCGCTGACCGGCGGGTTGACCAGGTGGCGCCACATGAAGAACCAGCCGTAAAGCCAGGTCAGCGTCATCGCCGGCAGGATGAAGAAAAGCGACCCGAACATATCCAGCACCTTTTTGGTGCGGTGCCGGACACCGGCATAGAACAGATCGACCCGCACGTGCCCACCCTGGGTGAAGGTATAGGCGCAACACAGGGCGACGATCATCGCGTTGTAAAGCTTCAGTTCCTCAGACCACCAACTCAGGTCGCGGGAAAAGGAATAGCCGAACGGGCCCAGCGAGATTTCGGACACCCGAAAGATCCGCTGCAGGAAGACGATCATCACCTGCTGCAGGACCATCAGCAGCCCGGCCCAGGCGAACAGCCGGCCGGTCGTGTTCGCAAATGCCTCTACGCCGATGACGACGCCCCAGAGAAATCGGCGCCAGATCAGGCCGATCACCAAGATGGACAGGAAAAGTGCGAGGACGACGAAGAAGAACTCCGTCGATCCGCCGTAGTAGATGAACCGCGCGAGCGATTCCTTGTTCGACCAGTCCAGCCATTGGCCGGGCTGAGACAACGCCCGAAATATGTTCACGAACGCCATGGAAAGGTTCGTGAAAACCCAAATCAGTCCGTCGATCATACCGGCCCCGCGCGGTCAGGTGGCGCCCCGTCGAAGCGGGGCGCGCAGACTTTAGCCGAGCACGCGGTCGCGCTGTGTGCGATAGGCACCTTCGGACTGGGTCAACCAGCCGGAAGAGGCGCGCATGGACGCCTGGACACTGTCGAAGATCTTCTTGAACAGTTCGTCGCCCATGTTTTCGTCATAGACCTGCTGGCTGGCTGCACCCATCGCATCCCAGACGCTGTCGGGGAATTCGCGAACGGTCACCCCGCCCGAGGTCAGCCGCTGCAGGGCCGAACCGTTATTGGCCAGGAACTGCGCCAGGTTCCACTGGTGGGTGTCGCCGGCCACGACCTCGATGATGCGCTGCTGCGCCGGGGTCAGGCTTTCGAACACTTCGCGGTTGGTGGCCAGGCTCAGCGCCGCGCCAGGCTCATGGAAACCGGCGGCGTAGTAGATCTTGGTGATCTCCTGGAAACCGGCTTTTTCGTCAGCCCAGGGGCCGATCCACTCGGTGCCGTCGATCGCGCCCGAGGCCAGCGCCTGGTACACTTCCGCACCCGGCAGGTTCTGCACCGATGCGCCCATGTAGCCCAGCGCCTTGCCGCCAAGGCCCGGCATACGGAATTTCAGGCCATTGAAGTCTTCGGGCCCGGTGATCTCCTGCCGATACCAGCCGCCCGCCTGGGCACCGGTGTTGCCGGCAATGAACGATTTCAGGTTGAAGATCTGCCCCAGTTCATCATGCAGATCGTGGCCGCCGTCATGATAGTACCAGTTGACCAGTTCCTGCGCCGTCATCCCGAAAGGGATGGCGGTGAAGAACGCGTAACCGGGATGCTGACCGGTGAAGTAGTAGTCAGCACCGTGGTACATATCGGCCTGGCCGGATGTGACGGCATCGAACACCTCGAAGGCGCCGACCAGTTCGCCGGCGGCCTTGAGGTCGATGGTCAACTGGCCATCCGTCATCTCGGTGATCATGTCCGCGCATCGCTGCGCGCTGTCATGCACGCCCGCCAGGCCGCGGCCCCAGGTCGTGACCAGCGTCAGCGTCCGGTTGCCCTGGGCATAGGCGGGCGCTGCCAGCGTGCTGGCCGCCGCGGCCGAGCCGCCAAGCGCAGAGGTGCGCAAGAAAGAACGACGATCCATGTAAAACCTCCCGTTGGTGCCCAGGCGGTTCCCCGGGCGGATCGATGAATGGGCCGGACCATAGGCGAGACAACCATCGGAGGAAATACCCTAAAGCCCGGCGATCTTGCCCGATTCCCGGTTTTCCCGCGCGGTTTACCGCCTTAGGCTGTGCGCATGCACGACGATACGCAAAACCACAGCCATCTCGACCCGATGACCGCCCGCGTGAAAGCGCTGGAGACCATCCTGACCGACAAGGGCCTGGTGCGGCCGGAAACGCTGGAGGCGATCCTGCAGCACGTGGAAACCAAGATCGGGCCGCGCAACGGCGCGCAAGTCGTGGCCCGCGCCTGGACCGACCCGGACTACGCCGCCCGGCTGCGCGCCGATGCCACCGCCGCCGTGGCCGAGATGGGCTTCACCGGCCGGCAGGGCGAGCATCTGATCGCGGTATTCAATTCCCAGACCGAACACCACCTGGTGGTCTGCACATTGTGTTCTTGTTACCCCTGGCCGGTCCTGGGCCTGCCGCCGACCTGGTACAAGTCCCCGCCCTACCGGGCCCGCGCCGTGCGCGACCCCCGCGGTGTGTTGACCGATTTCGGGGTGGATCTGCCCGACACCACGCGGATCCGGGTTTGGGACAGCACGGCAGAGCTGCGCTATCTGGTGGTGCCGCAGCGCCCCCCGGGTACTGACGGCATGACCGCAGAGGATCTGGCCGCGCTCGTCACCCGCGACAGCATGATCGGCTGCGGGCTGGCGGTGCGCCCGTGAACGGCGCGCAGGATCTGGGCGGTCGGCACGGGTTCGGCGCGGTCGTGCCAGAACCGGAGGGAGAGCTGTTTCACGCCGAATGGGAGCCGCGCGTGCTGGCGCTGACACTGGCCTGCGGTGCCCTGGGCTATTGGACGTTGGACGAGTCCCGCCATGCCCGCGAAAGCCTGGCCCCCGCGACATATTTGACCGCCAGCTACTATCGCATCTGGTTCGAGGCACTGTGCGCGTTGCTGACCCGCCATGGTGAAGTGACGGAAGAGGAACTCGTCATAGGTCGCAAGCTGCAAGACGGCCACCGCGCGGATCGCGCCTGGACCGCGGCCGCCGTACCCGGGATCATGGCCAAGGGCGGGCCGACCGACCGGGCCGCCACTGCGCCGGCGCGGTTCGCCGTCGGCGATCGGGTCCGCACTCGAAACCTGCAACCGGCCACGCATACCCGCCTGCCCGGCTATGCCCGCGAAAAGATCGGCACCGTGACCGCGCTGCACGGCGCCCATGTCTTCCCCGACACCAACGCCCATGGCCAGGGCGAGGCGCCGGCGCATCTCTACACCGTCGCTTTCGAGGGGCGGGATTTGTGGGGTGCCGATGGCGACCCGGGGCTTCTGGTGTCCATCGATGCCTGGGAACCCTACCTTGAAACCGCCTGATAAGAACCCGCCCGATGCACCGGCCTTCGCCGCCCCTTGGGAGGCTCAGGCATTTGCGCTGGCCACAGCGTTATCGCAGGCTGGCCACTTCACCTGGGCAGAATGGACCGAAACGCTTGGCGCGCGCCTGAACCGCGCGGACGCCGCACCCGATGGCAGCGACTACTACGCCCACTGGCTGGCCGCACTGGAGGATGTGCTGGCCCAAAAGGGCCTGGCGACGCCCGATGCGGTGACCGAAACCACCGCCGCCTGGCACCGCGCCGCAGAGGCGACCCCGCACGGACAGGCGATCGCGTTATCGAACGACCCACAGGGCTGACGCACACCGATTTGCAGAAAACTGCGCGGGGGCCGGCCCATGCGCAAGTTTCCGCCGGCAGCAGTGCGAAAAACCTTCGATCCTGTCGCGGAACCCCATTGACCGCCCCGGACGAAACCCCTATCCCGGATTGTATGACCAGAAACGTCATTCTTGTAGGATTGCGCGGGCCCCGGCGGAGATAGTCTCCAGACCGGCTTTCGCGCGTTTCAGGCCCCTCGAAGGGGCCTTTTTTGTGGCCCACGGGCCCTGGAAGCGGAGGACGAAGACGATGTCACGGCAGATGACCGGTGCGCAGATGGTGGTTCAGGCTCTGAAGGATCAGGGTGTGGACACGGTATTTGGTTATCCCGGTGGCGCTGTCCTTCCGATTTATGACGAGATTTTCCAACAGAACGACATTCGCCACGTGCTGGTGCGCCACGAACAGGGCGCAACGCATATGGCAGAAGGCTATGCAAGGTCTACCGGCAAGCCCGGGGTGGTGCTGGTTACCTCTGGCCCCGGCGCGACCAATGCGGTGACGGGCATGACCGATGCGCTGATGGATTCGATCCCCATCATCGTGCTGACCGGCCAGGTGCCGACCTTTATGATCGGCAACGATGCCTTTCAGGAGGCCGATACGGTGGGCATCACCCGCCCCTGCACCAAGCACAATTGGCTGGTGAAGGATACCGACCGGCTGTCTTCGACCATCCACCAGGCGTTTCATGTCGCCAAGAACGGCCGGCCCGGCCCGGTGCTGGTGGACATCCCCAAGGACGTGCAGTTCGCCAGCGGCACCTACACCCCACCCCGGCCCGCCGATACCGGACACTACGCGCCGCAGGTCAAAGGCGATATCGACCGGATCACCCTGGCGGTGGAGGCACTGGAACGCGCCGAACGCCCGGTGATCTATAGCGGTGGCGGTGTGGTGAATTCGGGGCCTCAGGCCTCCGCCCTGCTGCGCGAGTTGGTGAACGAGACCAATTTCCCCATCACGTCAACGCTGATGGGGCTAGGCTGCTATCCGGCCTCGGGCAAGGCGTGGCTGGGAATGTTGGGCATGCACGGCACCTATGAGGCCAATTGGGCCATGCATGACTGCGATTTCATGCTGTGCATCGGCGCCCGGTTCGACGACCGCATCACCGGGCGGCTGGATGCGTTCTCGCCCGGCTCGGTCAAGGTCCACATCGATATCGATCCATCCTCGATCAACAAAAACATCCATGTCGACAGTCCCATCGTCGGCGATGTCGGCCACGTGCTGGAGGATCTGCTGAAGGTCTGGAAGGCGCGCGGGCGCAAGACCGCCGCCGGGCCGGTGGCCGATTGGTGGGACAAGATCGGCGATTGGCGGGCGGTCAACTCCCTGTCCTATGCCGCGTCGAAGAAGACCATAAAGCCGCAATATGCGCTGGAACGGCTAGAGGCGCTGACCAAGGATCGGGACCGTTACGTCACGACCGAGGTGGGCCAGCACCAGATGTGGGCGGCGCAGTTCATAGGTTTCGAGGATCCGAACCGCTGGATGACCTCCGGCGGGTTGGGGACCATGGGCTACGGTCTGCCGGCCAGCCTGGGTGTGCAGGTCGCGCATCCCGATGCACTGGTGATCAACGTGGCCGGCGAAGCCTCCTGGCTGATGAACATGCAAGAGATGGGAACCGCGGTTCAGTATCGGCTACCGGTCAAGCAGTTCATCCTCAACAACGAACGGCTGGGCATGGTGCGCCAGTGGCAGGAATTGCTGCATGGCGAGCGCTATTCGCATTCCTGGTCCGACGCCCTGCCCGACTTCGTGAAACTGGCCGAGGCGTTCGGCTGCAAAGGGATCAAGTGCAACGACCCGGCGGATCTGGACGACGCGATTGCCGAGATGCTGGCCTATGACGGGCCGGTGATCTTTGACTGCCTGGTCGAAAAGCATGAAAACTGTTTCCCCATGATCCCTTCGGGCAAGGCGCATAACGAGATGCTTTTGGGCGATGCGGCGACCACGGACGCAATCGATGCCAGCGGCGCGGTACTGGTTTAACCCGCGCCGCCAATCCGCTGAGGCGTTTGCCTTCTTCAGCTATGGCATGACCAAGTGCGGCTCGACCCTGGGCTTTCAATTGGCCCGGGTCGCGCTGGTGCAGGCGGGATTTGCGCAGCCGCTCATCCCGTTCCCGAACCGGGTGCGCAGCCGCAAGATCAACTTCACCGGCATGTTCGACGACGCCCATGTCGGGGTGCTGCGCCGGTTCGTCGACGACCTGGGCCATCCGATCGTCATCAAGACCCACAACCGCCCCGATCCGCCGCTGGTACGGCTGGTCGAGGCGGGAGAGGTGCGCGCGCACGCGATTTTCCGCGACCCGCGCGATATGGCGCTGTCGATGCTGGACAGCGGCGCGCGCGCACGGGCGCGTGGCAAACCGGCATTCGCGGAGTTCGAGACGCTGTCGGATGTCCAGGTTGGCATCGACAACCAGATGAACAGCCTGTCGGCCTGGCTGCAATTGCCCGGCGTTCGGCGGTTGGCCTATGATCGGCTGGCCTTTGATACCGAAGCAGCGGCGGCGGAGATCCTGGAGCATCTGGGCATCGACGGCGAACCGCGGCGGATCGCGCATCGCGTACTGCGCCGTGAGTTCACCCAGCGCAACAAGGCGGTGCCGGATCGGTATCTGACTGAAATGGCGCCGGCGGATGCGGCGGCGTTTCGCCGCCGCTATGGCCCGTTTTTTGACCACGTCGCCGCGGCGCCCCGGGCGACCGGTCCCTTGCCGCCGGGTACGCAGTTGTTTACGCCCGAGGAAAACCAAGTCGAATAAAGCGGAGGGCGCTGGCATGAACGCGCTGAACATCAAGAAAGGCACCAGCCGAAAAAGCGCCTACGACCTGCGCAATCCGCTGGGCGACGATCGGGAAACGCATACGCTGACCGTGCTGGTCGATAACGAGGCCGGTGTACTGGCACGCGTGATCGGGCTGTTTTCCGGGCGCGGCTACAATATCGACAGCCTGACCGTCGCCGAGGTCGACCATGCCGGGCACCGGTCGCGGATCACCATCGTAACCACCGGCACACCGGCGGTGATCGAACAGATCAAGGCGCAGCTCGACCGGATCGTGCCGGTGCATTCGGTGCACGATCTGACCGTCGAGGGCCCGTCGGTGGAGCGCGAACTGGCGCTGGTGAAGGTCGATGGCAGCGGCGAGAAACGGGTGGAGGCGATGCGCACATCGGAGGTTTTTCGGGCGCGTGTGGTCGACTCTACGCTTGAGTCGTTCGTCTTCGAGATCACCGGCACCCCGGAAAAGATCGACGCGTTCGTGGACCTGATGCGCCCGCTGGGCCTGGCCGAGGTCGCCCGTACCGGCGTCGCTGCTATGTCGCGCGGGACCGGCGCGGCGGGATAGCCCAACACCAGCCTCACTTGCGCCCAAGGAGAGATCGGCACAGCATGTCCCGCGCCGACATTCAGGCCGAGGCGCGGTGTGGCGACCGCTTCGGCCCGATGCGGAACTGTGCCGTCTGGGCGTTCAGATCGGCACACTGACCGGCGATACGATGCGCGGCATCGACGGTGTTGTCTGCGATCGTGGCGTTCTTGTCGGTCAGAGTCAGCAGATCGTCCACGCCCTCTGCCATGCCACCGATCTGCGCCGCTTGCTCATGGCTCACGGTGGCCATCTGCTCGGTTTCCGAAAGCGTCGCGGCCACCGCGCCGTCGATCGCGCCCAGGGCCCGATCGGCCTGTTCGATGATCGACACGCCCTGGGTCACATCCGCGACGCTGGTCTGGATCCGCGTGTCGATGTCGGCCACGGCGGTCCCCGCCCGTTGCGCCAACGCGCGCACTTCCGCCGCCACGACCGCGAAGCCCCGCCCGCTGGGTCCGGCCCGCGCAGCCTCCACCGCCGCATTCAGCGCCAACAGATTGGTTTGATCTGCGATTTCCTGGATGATGGACAGCATCGCCGCAATGTCGCCGGACCCGCGCTCGATCCGGCCGATCGCCTCGACCGCCGCGCGCATCTTGTCCTGACAGGCATCGACCGCGGCGCGCATGTCCTGGGTCAGACCGGCCACATGCCGCGCGGAGCGCGCCGTGCCCGCCACCGAACCGGCAAGCGCCTGTGTCGTGTGGCGCGAGCCGGCCAGGATGCGCGCCTGCTCTGCTGCGCGGCGAGCCATAGCCTCCGCCGATCGGTGCAGATCCTGCGCGCCGTCGTCCAACGTGGCGCTGCCGGTCTGGATCGCGCCGATCAACGCCGCGAGGCGCGCGCGCGTGCGCTCGCAATCCGCCGCCGCAGCCCCCAGTCGCCCGGCATACCGCCCGGCCACCGGCCGGGTCAGATCGCCCCGCGCCATGGCCTGTAGTGTGACCGAAAGATCGCCGCCAAACCCTTCGATCGTATCGCAAATCTCGTTCAGCCCCTCTACCATCGCGGCGAGCAGCGGATCTGCCGGCCGAACGCCGACGCGGGTGGTGAAGTCGCCCGTGCGCGCCCTTGCCACCAGATCGGCGAGCGCGGTTTCCACCGCCCGCCGTTCGGTCACATCGCGCCATTCGATCACAACGCCGCGATCGGCACCATCGGCGCCCCGCACCGCCGCCATGTGTAAATCGTACCGCCGCGCGCCCCAATGAAAGTCCCGGGCCTGGGCCACGCCCTCCGACCCCAGATGCCGCGAAATGCAATGCGACAGCGCCGGGAAATCGGCCAGCTTGCCGTCGATGCGAATGTGTTGGCGCGCGATTTCGGCATCCGCGCTGCCGGCAATCAGGGTTTGCGCCAGACCGTCATGCAGATGCTTGATCCGGCCCCGGGTGACGATCATGAGTTGCTGGCCCAGGCTTTGCCCGGCCAGGGTAATGCGGCGCGCCTGCCGCTCGGACGCTTGCATCGCGCGCATGGCCTGTGCCAGCGCGGCCAGGCTGGTTCCAGGCGCACCCAATTGGGGTAGTTCGACGTCCCGCCCGGCAGCCGCCGCCTGCCCAGCGTCCGCCAGCGCCGCCAGCGCCGCCTTCAGCCGCAGATGCAGCGTCAGCGCCCAGACATATGCAACCAACGCCGCCACACCCAGCGCGACCACGACCGCATGATGGGCAAGCCCCATCCAGACGACCGCCAATGCCGCACCAATGATGGCGGGCACGGCGCAGATCAGCGCAAGCACGGCGCGCAGGGTCATCGCAGACTCCCAGAATTCCGGCGCGGTGATAGGCCGGTGAGACTTGCCGGGCCGTTAACGGCAAAAAAGAAGGGGCGGTTTCCCGCCCCTCAGTCTCGCAATTCAGGCTCTTATGGTTTCCGCTCGGTATCTTGCCTGCGGCCTGAATTCGGCCCCCGCTCCCGTCAAAGGCGGGGGAACGTCTCAACTACACCCGCTGGTCCCGCCACAGGTGTTGCATTTCATGCAGGTGCCGTTGCGCACCAGGGTGAAGTTGCCGCATTCGCCGCAAGGGTCGCCTTCGTAGCCTTGCATCTTGGCTTTGGCGCGCTCGTCGATCACCGTGGTGGTCATCGCCTCCATCGTAGTCAGCGCTGCCGCTTCGGTCAGACCCGCGCCGCCTTGCAGCACCCGCAATTCCTGCGGCAGACGCTTGCGCAGATAGCCGGTGGAGCTGACCTGTTTGATCATCTCGATGGACGCCTGCGCCATGTCTGGCTCCACCGCCTTCACGTTCGACCGGCCTTCTTCCTCGCCGCGGCCGATTTCGTCGAAACCGGGTCCGTCGGGGGCGACATGGGCAAGATCGGTGCGATCCAGGTAGCTGACGGCCAGTTCGCGGAAGATGTAGTCGAGGATCGAGGTCGCGTTCTTGATCGTCTCGTTGCCCTGGACCATGCCGGCGGGTTCGAACCGGGTGAAGGTGAAGGCTTCGACGAACTCTTCCAGCGGGACGCCATATTGCAGGCCCACGGACACGGCGATGGCAAAATTGTTCATCATCGCGCGGAAGGCGGCGCCCTCTTTGTGCATGTCGATGAAGATCTCGCCCAGGCGGCCGTCTTCGTATTCGCCGGTGCGCAGATACACCTTGTGCCCGCCGACGATGGCCTTTTGGGTATAGCCCTTTCGCCGCTCAGGCAGCTTTTCGCGATTGGCCTTGATCAGTTCCTTGACGATGACCTTTTCGATCACCTTCTCGGCGACGATGGCCGCCTGTTCGGTGGGCGTCGCCTCCAGGAACTCTTCTTCCTCGTCCTCCTCGATCAACGCCGCGGATAGCGGCTGGCTGAGCTTGGATCCGTCGCGGTAAAGCGCGTTGGCCTTTGTCCCAAGCGACCAGGAAAGCTCATAGGCCGCCTTGCAATCCTCGACGGTGGCGTCGTTGGGCATGTTGATGGTCTTGGAGATCGCGCCAGAGATGAAGCTCTGCGCCGCCGCCATCATGCGAATATGGCTTTCGACGCTCAGATAGCGGTCGCCGGTCTTGCCGCAGGGATTGGCGCAGTCGAAGACCGGGTAATCGGCCTCGCGCAGATGCGGCGCGCCCTCCAGGGTCATGGTGCCGCAGACATGAGCGTTGGCGGCCTCGATCTGTGCCCGGCTATAGCCCAGGTGCCGCAGCAGATCGAAACCGGGATCGGCCAATTTCTCAGCCGGTATGCCGAGGACCTTGGTGCAGAATTCCTCGCCCAGCGTCCACTGGTTGAAGACGAAGCGGATGTCGAAGGCTGTCGGCAGCGCGGCCTCGATCTTCTCGATCTCCTCCGTGCCGAAACCATGGCCGATCAGCGAGGTCGGGTTGATATCGGGCGCGTTGCCCAACGTGCCGTGACCGACGGCATAGGCGATGATTTCCTCGATTTCGGCCGCGCCGTAGCCCAGCGTGCGCAGCGCGCCGGGGACGGACCGGTTGATGATCTTGAAATAGCCGCCGCCGGCGAGTTTCTTAAATTTCACCAGGGCGAAATCGGGTTCGATCCCGGTGGTGTCGCAATCCATGACCAGCCCGATCGTGCCGGTCGGCGCGACCACGGTGGCTTGGGCATTGCGATAGCCATGCGCCTCGCCCAAGCTCAGCGCCTCGTCCCAAACCGCGTGCGCCAGGCTGAGCAGGCTGCCATCGGGGCAGTTTTCGTGGTCAAGCGCCACCGGCAGCACCGCCAGCCCCTCATAGCCGCCGGTTTCGCCATAGGCGGCACGGCGGTGATTGCGGATGACCCGCAGCATGGGTTCGGCATTCTTCGCATAGCCCGGGAACGGCCCCAACTCCTGCGCCATTTCCGCAGACGTGGCGTAGCACACGCCGGTCATGATCGCGCTGAGCGCACCGCAGAGCGCCCGGCCCTCGGCACTGTCATAGCCGATCCCGAGGTTCATCAGCAGCCCACCGATATTGGCGTAGCCAAGCCCCGTAGTCCGGAACTTATAGCTCAACTCTGCGATCGCGGGGCTGGGGAACTGTGCCATCATCACACTGATCTCCAGCGCGATCATCCACAGACGCGTGGCGTGGACGTAGGCGGCGCTGTCGAAGTGCCCGTCCTTGAGAAAGGTCAGCAGGTTCATCGACGCCAGATTGCAGGCGGTGTCGTCGAGGAACATGTATTCCGAACATGGGTTCGAGCCGCGGATCGGCCCATCGGCCGGGCATGTGTGCCAAGCGTTCACCGTGTCATGGAATTGGATACCGGGGTCAGCGCAGGCCCAGGCAGCGTGGCCGATCTGTTCCCACAGATCGCGGGCCTTCACCGTCTTCGCCACCTTGCCATCGGTACGGCGGATCAATTCCCAATCCGCGTCCTCGCGCACCGCTTTCAGAAACGCGTCGGTCACGCGCACCGAATTGTTGGAGTTCTGCCCCGACACCGTCAGATAGGCATCCGAGTCCCAATCCGTGTCATAGGTCGGAAATTCGATCGAGGTAAAACCCTGCTGCGCGTATTGCAGCACACGCTTGATATAGGTGTCTGGGATCATGGCCTGTTTGGCGGCTTTGATCGCCGTCTTCAGGCCTTTGTTTTTCCTGGGCTCAAAGGCGTCGGCCTCTGCCCCGTCCCAGGTTTTGATCGCGGCGAAAATATCGTTCAACCGCGCTTCGTGAAGTTTCGAGCCGGCGACAAGCGATGCCACCTTCTGTTCCTCAACCACCTTCCAGTTGATGAACTCCTCGATATCCGGGTGATCCATATCGCAGATCACCATCTTCGCTGCCCGACGGGTTGTCCCGCCTGATTTGATCGCGCCAGCGGCACGATCGCCGATTTTCAGGAATGACATCAGGCCCGACGACTTGCCACCGCCGCCCAGGGCTTCGTTGGCGCCGCGAAGCGACGAGAAGTTGGTGCCCGTGCCGGAGCCGTATTTGAACAGTCGCGCCTCGCGTGTCCACAGATCCATAATGCCGCCGTCGTTGACCAGATCGTCCTGGACCGACTGGATGAAACACGCATGCGGTTGCGGATGTTCATAGGCCGTGGCTGACTTGGTCAGCTTTGCCGTCTTGTGATCGACATAGAAATGACCCTGGCTGGGGCCATCGATGCCATAGGCCCAGTGGAGACCGGTATTGAACCATTGCGGGCTATTCGGCGCGGCCATTTGCGTGGCCAGCATATAGCGCATCTCGTCCAGATAGGCGCGGGCATCGGCCTCGGAACTGAAGTAACCGCCCTTCCAGCCCCAATAGGTCCAGGCACCGGCGAGCCGGTCGAACACCTGCTTGGCGCTGGTCTCTCCGCCATAGCGCCGGTCCTCGGGCAGATCCTCCAGCGCCGCGGTGTCGGCGACCGAGCGCTGCAGGAACGCGGGCACATCTTTTTCCTTGACCCGCTTGGTCGCTGCGGGGACGCCGGCCTTGCGGAAATACTTCTGCGCGAGCACGTCGGTGGCGACCTGGCTCCAAGCGTCCGGCGCCTCAAAACCGGTCAGCGAGAAGACGATCGAGCCATCGGGGTTTCGGATCTCTGAATTGGCCTTTCGCCAACCCAGCGCGCCATAGGCGCCGGTGTCTTCAGAGGTGAACTGGCGGTCAATCTTCATCGTCTGCCCCTTATGCGACGCAATTTCTTGTTGCGGGCGCCGGATCACCGGCACCCAGGCCGCGCTGACGGGCGCTGACCCCTTGTTCTGTGAAGGCCTGATCGGGGGGAACCACCACATGTGGTGTTTGATCGACCTGGCTGCCACAAGGTGACGTAGGTGCGACCAGGGTTCAAGGAATTTTTTCAACTTTGTGACAACATTTTGTGCTTGACCGGCAATTAACCCCATAATGCTGCGTAGTTGTGCGGAACGGCTGCCCTCACAAAGGAAGACCCAACGAAGATGCCGGCATCGAGACGGGGTTAGACAGAGTGATTGAATCGGTTTTGATTCATGATCTTACACACGCATTTTGAAAAGAGAATGTGAGTAAGCGCCATCACAGCCGGTCATCGTGCCCGTGTTCCGGCAGTCACAGAGAGACCACAAGATATGCCCTTGTTGGTGGCGAACCGATTCCAAACCCGGCGTGCGACGGTGGGGCCACGCCCGGACCCGCGGGCACGCCCGCGGCCTGGCCCACGGGCCAGGAGGATCGCCCGCGATCCTGTCCGGGCGCTCTGGCGGTCCGCCTGGGGTCAGCGCGCGGCGATTTCGACCGCAAACCGCTGCAGATAAGGCGTCTCCGGCGTGGCGATGATCGATGGCCAATCGGGGCGGTTCAGGCTGTCGGGAAAGTGCTGCGCCTCTAGGCAGACCCCGCCGAACGGCCCATATCGCACGCCATCATGACCAGGATGGGCGATCTCCATGGGTTTGGCCGTGAACAGTTGCAGCCCGGGCTGATCCGTCCAAAGCTTCAAATGCAAACCGCTGTCCGCCGCGAGTTCGGCGGCGGGGTCCGTTCGGTCACGGCGCGGATCCAATACCAGATTGTGGTCGGCGCCCAACCGATCCGGGTCCGCCGCACCGATCCGGCGCGGCACGCGGAAATCCAGTTGGGTGCTGTCCACCGCGACGATGTCACCGGTGGGAATCTGCGTTGCGTCCACCGGCGTATAGCGCGAGGCGGCGATGCGCAGTTCGTGATCCAGAACCGTGCCGTGACCATTCAGGTTGTAGTAATTGTGTTGTGCAAGGTTTATCGGCGTCGGCCGGTCCGGCACGCCACGCATGTCGCAGGTCAACCGCGCACCATCGAGCGTAAAGCGCACCTCGAAATTCACTGCGCCCGGATACCCCATCTCGCCATCGGGACTGTGATAGTGCAGCACCGCCGCGCCGGCATCCAATTCCAGATCCCAGAGCCGTTTGCCAAGACCCTTGGGCCCACCGTGCAGGTGGTTCGGGCCATTGTTGATCGGCAGAGCGTGGTCCACCCCATCGAGCGTGAAGCGCCCGCCAGCGGTCCGGTTCGCCACCCGCCCGGCGATGATGCCGAAAGACTTGGAGTGCTGCGGATAGGGTGCGAAATCCTCAAAACCCAGAACACAGGGCACCGCTCTACCATCGGCTTCGACGCGCCAATCGCGGATCACGGCGCCGTAGTTCATCACCGCGACCCGGGCGCCCGCACTCTCCAAAACCACCTCTTCAACAGCGCCATCCGCATGTTGGCCGATCACCCGCTTGCTCATGACCTTTCCTCGCCCTTGGCGATGGCCTCGATCTTGGCGACCAGCGCGGACTTGACCGAAAGCCCGTCCGCCGCGGCCGCCGCGCGGGCGCCAAGGCGGCGTGCGCCCGGGAAGCGCGCACCGGGGATCTCGGCATAGATGTCCGCCAAAGCGGCCATACGTGTGGCAAACGCCCCGCCGGACAGCGCGGTCGCATCCACCGCCAGCACGGTCTGCCCAAGATCGGGCGGGGGGCCCTCGGCGTCGAACAGGCTGGACGCCTCGGCACCCAGGGCGGCACCGGCCAGACAGGCCGACATCACCTCCACCATCAGCGCCAGCGCCGCGCCCTTGGCGTCGCCGATGGGCGCCATGGTGCCCTGCAGCGCGGTGGCGGCATCGGTCGTGGGCTGCCCGTCCGGGCCAAAAGCCCAGCCGTCGGGGATCGGCTCACCGATCTCACGCGCGGCCAGGATCTTGCCCCGGGCAACGGTGGTCACCGCCATGTCGATGACCAGCGGCGCGCCGTCCATCGGCGCGGCAAAGGCGATGGGATTGGTGCCCAACACGGGCACCGTCGCGCCCCACGGCGCCAGCGCCTTGGGCGCATTGCCGTAGACAAAGGCGATCAGCCCGCGTTCTGCCAGCCATTCGCAATGATGCCCCGCCACGCCAAAATGGTGCGAGCGGTGGATCGCACAGACCGCGACGCCCTGCGCCTCGGCCCGGCGCGCCAACTCCGGCAATGCTAAGTCGAACGCGGGATAGGCAAAGCCGTGGCCGGCATCGACACGAAAAAGCCCAGGCCGCACATCCACCAACGCCGGCACGGCGTGGCCGTCGACTTTGCCGGCGCGCGATTGCACGGTGTAACTTGGGACGCGGCTGAGCCCATGGCCGCCCTGCCCGTCGATCTCTGCCTTGATCAGCGCCGCGGCGGTGCTGTCGGCATTCGCTTCGCTCACGTTCGAGACCACTAGCGCCGATCGCGCCAACACCCGCGCCGCCTCGACAGGGACTGTTTCTACGCTCACCGGATCTCCGTCTTAGAAAGGCCAGCCGCG
>JBCDDF010000035.1:0-33592 GCA_039180525.1 Pseudomonadota bacterium | reverse complement strand
CGGATGCGGATACGCGGTTCGTCTATGACCAGGACAGCGGGCGGCTTTACTTCGACGCCGACGGCTCGGGCGAGGGCGCGGCCGAACTGATCGCCCGCTTTGCCCGCGGCACGGATCTGACCGACACGATCGACATCGCCTAAGACCCAAGGGGCGGCCCTTCGCGGGCTGCCCCACCGCAAACGCGAAACGGCGGGGCGCGCAGGACCCCGCCGTTTTCCTTTCGCCAGCCGGAAGGGCTAAAGTGCGCCGGGAAAGACCAGGCGAATGCACGTCCCATCCGTCGACGTCTTGCGCAGCAGCACTTGGCCGCCCATCTGTCGGGTGAGGGCGCAGCGGCTCAAAGCCGTTCCACCGACAGCCGGGTTTTCAGATCGGTCCGGCAGAACGCATGCAGAAAGCAGGTCTTTTCCGCGACATCCAGCATTTCTTGCGCCATGGCATCCGGCTCGGACGTCCGCAAAAAGACATGGGTTTCGCACGGGTCCGCCGCGCCGGCCGTGCCGGTGCAGCCCGAGGCCCCGCCCAGGGAGAAATGCGTATCCTGCAAGATGCTGTATTCGGGCAGATCCAGATCCAGCATAGATGCGAACCGCCCGAACTGGGTCATGAAGCAAAACCCGATCCCGGCCGAGATCAGCGTTGCCGCGTCGGGCGCGCGGCCATCCTCCGAGCTTAGGAAAGTGAACGAGGATCCGCGCGGGGAGTAGAGCATCTGCGTGATCTCCGTCATCCCATCAGCGCGCAGTACCGCGGTCGCGCCGGGGTTCAGGCGGCGGTCTTGATGGTCGGTCAGCGAGGACCCGCCCGCCGCGGTGCCCTTGGCGACCCGTTTGGCCGGTGACAACGCCCCCTTTTCCAGCAACGCCAGTTCCGGTTCGATACGCTCAAGCGCCGTGCCGCTGCGTTCCGGTTGCGGCAAAAGCGGCGCGTCCAATTCCCGCGCGGCGGCGGTCGGCAGGCGTCGCCCGTTCTTGGCCAACTTGAACAGGCTGGGGATCGCCCCGCGCATCAGCCCGTTTAAGGGCGAGGCAAAGGTCGCGTCCACCAGAAACGCTTGCAGGGCGGCATCGTCCAGGTCGCAATCGATCTGCACTTTCAGTTCGATGTTCTCCGCCCCGCCGACCATCGTCCGATCTCGCATGGAACCCTGCATCGTGTAGTAGTTTTCCTGTGTCAGACGCAGCGCCGCGATGGGGGCGCCCCGCATCTTTGCCAGCGCCTGGATCTCGTTCATGAAGCTCGCGATCATGCCACAGGTGAGGAAAGCCAGCGGGCATGGCGCGGCGTCGTGACCGTTCAGATAGGCCCCCTCGTCACTGGCCAGGCGCCAGGTGAGCCCGGTGCGGGCCGATCGGATAAGCGCCTCCTTCTGAAAGCCTGACAGCGACCGAACCCAGGTGCGCAACGCATCGCCCTTGCGGTTCTGCGGCGCGACGAAGCCGATTTCATCGGCGTTGGCCACCCGGTAGAACAACGGCCCGCCGGTCTGGCCCAGTGTATTCTCGCCGAGTGTCGCCATGCCCGATCCTACGATGGCCTGCCCGCGGGCACGATGATCGCGCGACGCTTGTCGCCGAATACCACATTGCCCCGATCCAGGCGTCCTTTGTTCATATGTTGCCGCGCCTGGCGGATGTACCCGATGTTTGCATCCGTTTTTCGCTTATCCGCCGCCAAAACAGCTCATGCTGGTTTGTTTCGGATAACTTTGGATACATAGTGGAGGGACCGATGCAGACGGGATCGCGATGAAAAACCCGAACCACAGCACATCGCTTGCCGAAGCCGCGGTGGAGGTTTCGACCTCGGACAAGCGTCTGGTGGCGGTTCTGCGCCAGATGATCATGGACGGCGAGCTTGAAGCCGGTGCCACTATCTCCGAGGTTCGCGTGTCCGAGATGTTCGAGGTGTCGCGCACGCCGGCGCGTCTGGCGCTGCGGGCTTTGGAAGTCGAAGGGCTGATCAAGAAGCGCGACGGGCGAGGCTTTACCATTAAGTCGTTCAGTTTCGACGATCTGTCAAAGGCCTATGAAGTCCGGGGGGTGCTGGAGGGGTTGGCCGCCGCAACGCTCGCGCGTGACGGCATGGATGCGAACACCTTTGCCCGCCTGACCCGAGCGATGGACGACATGGACGAAATTCTGAACGGCAACCTGCCGATAGAGAAATGTGTGGTTTCTTATCAAGACACAAACACGGACTTCCACGAAACGATGATGGGTGAATGTCAGAACGAATTCATTTCCCTTGCCTTCGCCCGGCTTCAGCATTTCCCACTTCTCGGATTGGGTACGGTTGTTTTCAATGAGGATCGGGCAGAACGGGAATTGATGCGGTTGCGTTTCGGCAATATGCAGCATCGCATTATTTTGGATGCGATCGCGCGTCGCGATGCTTTTCGGGCCGAAACGCTGATGCGGGAACACGCCAATCAAATCCCTGTCTATACGTCCCTTTTGGTCGAGGGCCGTCATCAGGTGGATAAGGAGTAGGCCATGCGAACTCAGGTCGTCATTATCGGCGGTGGGCCTTCCGGTCTGCTTCTGGGTCAGCATCTTACCCGGGCGGGTATCGACAACCTTATTTTGGAACGCAAGACCAAGGAATATGTTCTGCAGCGTATTCGAGCGGGGGTTTTGGAGACGGGAACGGTCGATCAGCTGCGCGATCTTGGGCTTGGGGCGCGCATGGATGCCCAGGGGAAAATGCATGATGGTGCGATCATATCCTGCGACGAGGTGCAGATGCGGATCGATTTCGCAAGGCACACCGGCACCGGAGTGATGGTTTACGGTCAAACGGAAGTGACGAAAGATCTTTATGCAGCGCGCGAAGCTGACGGCGCGGAGGCGATCTTTCAGGTCGAAGATGTGGAGATTTGCGACGCCGATACCGATACGCCCCACGTGACGTTTCGCCAACAGGGCAAGGAACAACGCATTGTTTGTGACTATGTCGCGGGATGCGACGGTTTTCACGGGGTCAGCCGCCAGGCCATTCCGAAGGCCATTCGCCGCGAATACGAAAAAGTCTATCCTTTCGGCTGGCTCGGGATATTGTCCGAGACGCGACCCGTTCATCATGAACTGATCTATGCCAATTCAGATGCGGGCTTTGCCCTGTGTTCCATGCGGAATGACCGGCTCAGCCGGTATTACATACAGTGTGCAGCGTCGGATGATCCTCAGGCCTGGTCCGATGGCGCATTTTGGGATGCGTTGCGTCGCCGGATACCGGGTGGATATGCCGATAGGATCGAAACCGGACCTTCTATTGAAAAGTCGTTCGCGGCTCTCAGGTCGTTCGTCTGCGAGCCGATGCAATGGGGCCGGCTTTTTCTTTGCGGCGATGCCGCTCATATCGTTCCGCCAACCGGCGCCAAGGGTTTGAACACGGCGGCGAGCGATGTTTACTATTTGGCGGATGCCTTGGTCCGTTACTACGGCGATGGCGACGGCGATGGCATTGCCAGGTATTCAAACCGCGCTTTGGCCCGTGTCTGGAAGGCCGAGCGATTCAGTTGGTGGATGACAAGCCTGTTGCATCACTTTCCCGATCAATCGGAATTCGACGGTAAAATGCAGAGGGCGGAGATTTCCTTTCTAGCCACCAATGAGGCGGCGCAGTCGGTGCTGGCACAAAACTATGTTGGCCTTCCCTACTAAGATAGATGTCAAAGCCTGCTTTGGGCCCGGGGATTATGATCCGGCCGAGGTGCCTTTCCCGTGTATTGGCGGATGAGTGCCGCGGCGAAGGTCGCGGCGCTGCCCCGGATGCTTCCGCTGCGTCGATCGGGTCGGGTATCGACTACGATTGGTGGCCGTTCGGGGATCAGACGCCGGCGCGGTGTCCATGACCGGCCGGACAGCGTCGAAGACGGCAAACGGAGTTTAGGGCGCATTTGGCGGCAGGCACGATCAGAACCGGATGTTGAACCCGATCCGGGCGAAAGGCGTCACCAGCGACTGATCGTCGTTGAATGAACGTATCGCCGCCTCGATATCGGTGCGGTCGAACAACGGGTCGGCCTGAAACTCGGACGTATCCAGCGATAAACGGCTATCGTTCATCTGTATGCCGAGATCGAAATTGAACTGCACCCGGCCGCCGAGTGGGGTGCGATAGCCGAACGCGGCGACCGGCATCGGCATCTCGCGGGGGCGCACGCTGGCCTCGTAGGATCCGATCAGCGTATACTGCTGCCCAGTGGAGGTGTCGTGCAAGTTCAGGTTTTCGCCGGTAAAGCTGGTATAGCCTCCGCCGAACGCCACGCCGCCGGTGAGGCGCCAATTGCTTTCGAGAAGGTAGTAGTCGATCAGCACCGCACCGCGGCGGGTGCGGGATTTACCGCGCAACACCGACTGGCCGGCGCGGACCTGTTCCAACGCCCCTTCCTGCCGGACGGGCAGGCGCATGGCGAACCCGTTCCCGAACACCGCCTCGGGAATCGCGATGCGGCCGATGCGCGACATGCCGAATTCGGTCTCGCCGAAAGAGAATGGTGCCGTCCGCATGGTCTGACCGCCCCATCCCGGCCCGCACAGGGCCAGGCAGCACGCGGTTATCAGGCCTAAACGACGCAGCATTCTCAACTCCTCACTCCACCGGCACCCACCGCCAGTCGTCGTCAGCATTGCGCCCCCTTGCTAACGACAGGTGAATGCTCTGGCCGAAACGCGGGGCCTTTATGGGCAGAATGGGAAGAGTTTTAGGCAGTCCGACGTCCCGCTCCGGCCCGGCGATTCGGCGCGATCGGCAAAGGTTTTGTGGTGCGAAATCAATGAGTCTCACGCCAAGGCTGATCCTGTTTTGACGGCCGATCACGGTGCCGTGAGCGGAGCAAGGACCATAAAAATACCACAAGCACGCGGCGCCCCGGCCATCGCCGCGCGAGAAGGCGCACGCCTGGCAACTTATTGCTAGTATTCGATTTTTTCTATGTCAGCGACCGCGGATCGCTGCGTCAATTGCTGCAGATAGGCAGCCCGCGGACGCAAACGATGCAGTTTTTACGCAAACTGCCGGTCGAATCGCGGAAGCCCGCGCCGGACCAGGCTTAGGACGCCTTCTTACGTGTCGATTTCTTGCGCCCCTTGGCCGGGGCTTTGGCGGCGATCAGCTCCAATGCCTGGTCGAGCGAGATCGCCTGCGGGTCAATCTCCTTGGGGATCGTGGCGTTGACCTTCTGCCATTTGACGTAAGGTCCGTAGCGCCCGCTCATCACCGCGATCTCACCGCCATCGGGATGGTCGCCCAGTTCGCGCAGGGGCTTCGCCGCCGCGCCGCGCCCGCCACCGCGCGCAGCCTTTTGCGCCAGAAGCTCCATCGCCCGGTTCATGCCGATCGTATAGACCTCTTCGGGGTCCTTGATGTTGGCATAGACGCGGGTGGGTTTCTTCGCGCCCTCCTCGGGCGGCTTTTCATGCACCACATAGGGGCCGTAGCGGCCGATGGCGGCCTCCACCACGCCGCCATCGGGATGGTCGCCGACCCGCCGCGGCAGCGACAGAAGCTGCAGCGCACGGTTCAGGTCCACCGCAGACAGATCGGTGCCCTTGGGGATCGAGGCGCGCTTGGGCTTTTCGCCGCCCTCGACCGCCTCGCCGCGCTGGACATAGATCCCGTAAGGGCCCTGGCGCAGGCTGATCGGCTCGCCGTTCTCGTCATGGCCCAGGATCCGGCCGTCGGCCAAATCGCTGCCTTCGCCATCGCCGGCCAGGGGCCGGGTGTAGCGGCATTCGGGGTAGTTCGAACAGCCGATAAAGGCGCCGCCCGAGCGCGCGGTCTTCAGGCTCAACCGGCCGGTGCCGCAGGTCTGGCACTGGCGCGGGTCGCCGCCATCGTCACGCTCGGGGAAGATATGCGGCGCCAGCACTTCGTTGATCTTTTCCAACACATCGGTGATGCGCAGTTCCTTGGTCTCTTCGACCGCGGCCGAGAAATCCTTCCAGAAGCCGCCCAGCACCGCCTGCCAGTCGATATCGCCAGAGGTGATGCGGTCCAGATCCTCCTCCAGCCCCGCGGTGAAGTCGTATTCGACATAGCGGGTGAAGTAGTTTTCCAGAAACGCGGTGACCAGCCGCCCCTTGTCCTCGGGGATAAGGCGGTTCTGATCCTTGCGGACGTATTCGCGTTCCTGAATGACGGACACGATCGAGGCATAAGTGGAGGGCCGGCCGATCCCCAATTCCTCCATCCGCTTGACCAGGGTCGCCTCGGTATAGCGGGGCGGGGGCTGGGTGAAATGCTGCTCGGGGGTCACCGACTGGCGCTGGGCCGCCTCGCCCCGGTCGATGCGCGGCAGGCGTTTGTCGTCATCGTCGACGACAACATCGTCGCGGCCCTCTTCATAGACCCGCAGGAACCCGTCGAACAGGATCACCTGACCGGTGGCGCGCAAGCTCACGCCGTTCTTGCCGGTGACATCGACGCTGGTGCGTTCCAGCCGGGCGGCCGCCATTTGGCTGGCCAGTGTCCGTTTCCAGATCAGATCGTAAAGCTTGGCCTGGTCGGCCTCCAACCGCAGCTTGTCGGCGCTGCGTTTCATGTCCGTGGGCCGAATGCACTCATGCGCCTCCTGCGCGTTCTTGGCCTTGTTCTTGTACATGCGCGGGCTCTTGGGCACGTAATCGGCGCCATAGCGATCCTGGATCGCGTCACGGGCGGCCATCACCGCCTCGGGCGCCATGTCGATCCCGTCGGTCCGCATATAGGTGATGTGCCCGGCCTCGTAGAGCCGCTGCGCGGTGCTCATGGTCTGGCGCGCGCCAAAGCCGAATTTGCGGCTGGCCTCCTGCTGCAGGGTGGAGGTCATGAAGGGCGCGGACGGGTTGCGGGTGCCGGGCTTGGCCTCGACCGACGCGACGGTCAGGTCGCCGGCCTCGATGGCCGTGACCGCGCGGGCCGCGGCAGCCTCGTCGCCCAGGTCGAAACGGTCGAGCTTCTCCCCATCCAGATGCGTCAGCCGCGCCTCGAACGCATCGCCGCGCGGGGTCTTGAGCTGTGCCTTCACCGACCAGTATTCGCGGGGATCGAAGGCCTCGATCTCCATTTCGCGTTCGACGATCAGGCGCAGCGTCACCGATTGCACGCGGCCGGCGGATTTCGCGCCCGGCAGCTTGCGCCACAACACCGGCGAGAGGTTGAAGCCCACCAGATAGTCCAGCGCGCGCCGGGCCAGATAGGCCTCGACCAGTTCCATGTCTATCTCGCGCGGGGCCTTCATCGCCTCGGTCACCGCGGTCTTGGTGATGGCGTTGAAGACGACGCGGGCGACGCCGGTCGATTTCTTTACCGCGCGGCGTTTGGTCAGCGCCTCCAACAGGTGCCAGGAGATCGCCTCCCCCTCGCGGTCGGGGTCGGTGGCGAGGATCAGCGCATCGTCGTCCTTCAGCGCCTCGGCGATCGCGCGCACGTGTTTCTGGGATGCGCTGGCGACCTCCCATTTCATGTCGAATCCGTTTTCCGGATCGACCGAGCCGTCCTTGGGCGGCAGGTCGCGGACATGGCCGTAGGAGGCCAGAACGGTAAAATCCTTTCCCAGATACCCGTTGATCGTCTTGGCTTTGGCCGGACTTTCGACGACGACGACGGGCATGGGCTCTCCGGTCTGGTTTGGGGGCGGTTTGGCGCGGGAAAGTGGGTGTGGCACCGCGACAAGTCAAGCCGGGTTATTGCCGCCGGCGGACAACGAAACCTGGGAAAAGGGTGCCCTGCCGGGCCAGCCGGTCATTGGGGGGAGGAAGAATGTCGACGGGCATGCCGCGCGCGGCGAAGAACGCCTGCAATTGATCGACCGTGCCGTCCTGATGCCAGCCCATGGCGATTATCGGACAGTCCTCGGGCATGGTCGCGGCGGGGTCCACCGTGGTGATGTCGCGCAGCGGACGATGGCGGTCGGGTGTGAATAACTCCTGCGCCATTTCGTCCACCACATCCGGGCGGATGACATGGATCGGAACCCCGTCGCATCCGGGCGCGCCGGCGGTGCGCACCGCCCAGGCCACCATCTGGATGTCTCGGGTGGCGAGGTTGGTCAAGTAGAGGCCGACGAGCACCGCGACCAAAAGCGTCAGCGCCGAGGCTTTCAGCCGGTCGAGCAAAGACTGCGGGCAGGCCAGCGCCGCCGCGAGCGTCAAGCCCGGCACACAGACGATCAGGTTGCGGTAGCTGACCACCGGCACAACCAGCGAAATCGCCAACGCGGTGGCAAACACCATGGCCGGGGGCGCCAGCGCGGCCAGCCAGTGGCGCCTGAGTTCCTGCCCGGCGCCGGGTTCGGTCCGAAACGCCGCGATCAGTACCAGCAGCAGCGCCAGAAGCGGCAGATGGGAAAGGGTGTCGGCCAGCGCCACGGGATCGTTCCCGATCCAGAAATCCTGGTAGGCGGCCAGACCCCGCCGTTTGCTGAAAAGGATCCAGCTCAGCACGGCCGCGACGACAAGTCCGATCCCCGCGGTCACCGGCAGCGCGGCCCGCACGCGACCGGCGCGTAGATGCAGCGCCGCCGCCGTGTTCAAAAGGGCCATTCCGATGGCCGCGCCGAAGTAATGCAGCGTCGCCAGCGCGGCGCCCAGCAGAAAGAGCGGCAGTGTGTGCGGCCGCGCAGCGGACAGCGTCAGCAGCAAGCCATGGCCCAGCACCGCGCCGGCATATAGCAAAAAATAGGCGCGCAACTCGATCAGCATCGTCAGCGCGAACCCGTTGCACAGCGTCAACAGCACCAGCAGCGCCAGGCGGTCTCGACCCAGCGCGCGGGCGTAGTGCGGCAAAGCGGCGGCCAGCAGGATCAGCCCGATCAGGTTGACCGTGCGCAACGCGAAGCCGTCGCCGACCAAACCGGAGGCGGCGCGCACCAGCAGAATGTGCCCCGGCGGGTGGACGTCGTTCAGGATCGGGGTCCAGTCGATCGGTCGCCCCGGGGCGGCGGCGCCAAGCGTGAACACCTCGTCATACCAAAGGGCGCGATCCCAGCCGGCGACCAGCGTCGCGACCAGCGTCAGAACCGCCGCCAGAGCCGAAAGGGTCAACCAGTTGACCCAAGGGAATACGCGCGAAATCATGAACGGCGGCTATCATGTCGAAGGGCCACCGGACAACGCGGTTCCCTTGTGATTCCATAGAGTTGTGGCTTTTTTTGCCAGAGTGCGGGCGGTCTTTCGTGTGACGCAAATGCAATCAATGCAAGAATATGTATGTATCTGTAAGCGCTTAGGGTGCGTAGTGGCGCGTATGACGGTCCCTTCCGTTTAGAAAGCACCGGCGTATCCCGAATGGGATCCCAGGCTTGAAATCGAAGATCGTGCGCTGGGAAGTTGGGGTGGCCCTTGATCCTAGAGTTTCGCCAGGCCGGGTTGGCGTAAGGGTCGCACACCAGGCGTCGCACACGCGGCCGGCCTCTCAGGAATCCTCCATGGGGACCACCGGGGATGCAGCCGCCGCGGTGTCTCTGCCCGGCCAAAGCGGGCCGAAGGGCGGTCTGGGCGCGGCCCGCAAGGCGATGGACCTGCGTTGGATGGCCCCTCGGCGATGGACCGCGAGCCGCGCGTGCCAGGGCCTTCGTGCGCCGCGCGGTCAGGCGACCGCGCTCGACACCAAGCCGCCGGGGTGCCGTTGGATCTGGCCGCTCAGGTCCAGTTCCGACAGCGCTGCAAGAACTTGCGCCGGGGGATGGGACAGGTCGCGGATCAGCGCGTCCTCGCTGATCGGGGCGGGGCCAAGTAGGTTGAGGATCCGTTTCGGCAGAACGCCGGGGTTGGGTTTGGGCAGCGGCAGTTCGGGCGCGGGCACGGGACGGGGACGTTCGGGCAGCGCCAGGGCCTGGGCGATGTCTTCGGCGTTGCGCACCAGGGTCGCGCCGTCGCGGATCAGCATGTTGCAGCCTGCGGCGCGGGCGTCGAACGGATGGCCGGGCACGGCCATGACCTCCCGCCCCTGATCGAGCGCCGTACGCGCGGTGATCAGGCTGCCCGACTTCGCCGCGCCCTCCACCACCACCAGCCCCGGGCAAAGGCCAGAGATGATGCGATTGCGGCGCGGAAAATGCCGCGCCTGGGGTTCCAGCCCCGGCGGCATTTCGGAAAGGATCAGCCCGGTTTCCGCGATCTGCGCCGCCAGATCGACGTTCTCTCGGGGGTAGATCACGTCGACCCCGCCGGCCAGAACCGCGACAGTGCCCGTGGGCAGCGCAGCAGCATGCGCGGCGGTGTCGATGCCGCGTGCAAGGCCCGAGACGATCACAAACCCACGCGGGCCCAATTCCCGCGCCAGGTGCCCGGCCATGCGTTGGCCCAGCGCAGAGGCGTTGCGCGCGCCCACCAGTGCGATGCTGCGCTGCGGTTGGGGCAGCAGCGGCCCGCGTGCCCACAGAAGCGGCGGCGCATCGCTGAGCCGTGCCAGCAGCGGCGGGTAGTCGGCCGCGCCCAGCGGGATCGGCCGCGCGCCGGCGGCGCGACCGCGGGAGAGTTCTGCAGCCGCCGTCTCGGCCGTGCATGCGGCATAGGTCTTTACCCCGGCCTGGGCTGCGATCTGGGGCAGCGCGTCGAGCCCGGCCTCGGCGCTGCCGAATTCGCGGATCAGGCGCTGGAAGGTGGTCGCACCGACGCGCGACGATCGGGCCAGACGCAGCCAGGCGGTCAGCGCGCGCTCCGTCGTCGGCGCGGCTGCGGTCAGCGCCGGGTCGGGCGTGGCATCGGGTTCCATGGGCGCGGAGCCTGCCGCCCGCATGGTTAAGCGGCGGTTAAGCAAGCGGCTTTTCGAAGATCACGCAAGGCAGCGTGAAGGTGCCGGCGCTTGTGGCGAGTTTGGCCGGCTCGATCCCGCGTTCGCGCCAGCCATGGGCCGCATAGAACCGCCGCGCCCGAGCGTTTTCCGGCAGGCAATCCAGTTCGGCCCGTCGATGCCCGGCGGCGGCGATTCGCGCCTCGCCCGCGGCCAACAGCTGGGCCGCAAGCCCCGTGCCGCGGGCCTCGGGGGCCACGAATAGCTGGTCGAGCAGCGCGCCATCGGTCACGCACAGGCCCAGCGCCACGCCCGGCGGGCCGGCCACGAACAGCCGATCGCCGAAGCCGCGCAGGCGGCGCGCGAAGTCGTCTTCGGTCCGCAGGCGGGTCAATTCTTCGGGCACATGCGCGGCATGCGCTTCGTGCCAGCCCTGATGCCAGAGCCGGGCGAGTGCGGGGGTCTCATGGGGGTCGGCCGGGCGGACATGCATGGCGGTTTAGGCGCAACGCCGCGGTGTCCTGTCAAGCCCCGGCAGCGACGCCTGGCCGTGACGTCGGGATCCGAGTACTTGGGGAAAAACGCGACGCGTCCCGGGCTTGCCCCGGGACCTCTGGGTTCAGGGCAGCAGGCTGCAGGGTGTCAGATGCAGTGCGCGGTCGAGCTTTGCGGCGTGGAAGGCGTTGCGCATGGCCTCTGAGACGAAGAACGCATCGGTAAGGTCCGGATCGACCCAGATATCCGGACCGCCAAGGGCCGCAGCGCTGACCACGATATCCCGCGGCTGGGCGTCGAATTGCGGGCGGTGAATATCGAACATAATGCCTGTTTGGGTCCTGACATTGGACTGCTCGACATCGATCACGTTCTTCGCCTGGCCGAAGTTCAGGCAGTAGTAGTTGCCCTCGATCAGGGTTTTCTTGTTGCTCTGGAACAGTTTGACCGGATAGATGTTGCCCGCGCCCGCGTCGTGCTCTCGCCAGATCTGGGCGAAGTCCTCGCGCACGATGGGGCGACCTTCGGCCTTGAATACCATCGGCAACGCTCTTTTCCGCTTATGACCGGCTTTCCAGTAAAGCGCGGTGGGGAAGTATTCCACGGACAGCACCTCACCCCTGAAGTTCGGGAAGCCGCCGCCGCGCATGTGTTCGCGTGAGATGTCTTCTGGCTCCAGCCAATGAAAGGACATCGGTTCTGCCTCGTGAAGCGCGGTCGACACCCAGACCGTTTCCTCAGTCATCACGGGCGTTCGTCATGCGGCGGAGCCGCCCACGGTCAAGCCGCCGATCATCAGTGTGGGCAATCCCACGCCGACCGGGACCCATTGGCCGTTCTTGCCGCAATTGCCCATGCCCGGGTCGAGCGCCATGTCATTGCCGATGGCGCGGATCTTTTGCAGGCTGGTGGCGCCATCGCCGATCAGGGTCGCGCCCTTGATCGGGGCGCCGACTTGGCCGTTTTTCACGCGATAGGCCTCGGTGCAGGAAAAGACGTATTTGCCGTTGGTGATGTCAACCTGACCACCGCCGAAACCGACCGCATAGATGCCGTCTTTCAAATCGGCGAGGATGGCGGCCGGATCGGCATCGCCGCCCAGCATATAGGTGTTGGTCATGCGGGGCATGGGAATGTGGGCATAGGATTGGCGGCGGCCGTTGCCGGTGGCCGGCACGCCCATCAGCCGGGCGTTCTGGCGGTCCTGCATATAGCCGATCAGAATGCCGTCCTCGATCAGCACATTCTTTGCCGAGGGCGTGCCCTCGTCATCGAAGGTGATCGATCCGCGACGGTCGGGGATGGTGCCGTCATCCAGCACGGTCACGCCGGGCGCAGCGACGCGCTGGCCCATCAGTCCGGCGAAGGCGGAAGATCTCTTGCGATTGAAATCACCCTCCAGCCCGTGCCCCACGGCCTCGTGCAGCAGGATGCCCGGCCAGCCGGGGCCGAGCACCACATCCATGATGCCGGCGGGTGCGGGTTCCGCCCGCAGGTTGACCTTGGCGATCCGCAGCGCCTCCGCGACCTTGGGTTGCCACTCTTCAGGCCCGATCAGCCGGTCGAGCCCATGCCGTCCGCCGCCGCCCACGCTGCCGCTTTCGCGACGACCGTCCTGTTCGACCGTGACGGAGATATTAAGCCGCGTCATCGGCCGGATATCGGCCAGTCGGGTGCCGTCGGGGCGCAGGATCTCCACCTCTTGCAAGGACGCGCCGAGCGAGGCCGAGACCTGCACGACCCGCGCATCGAGGCCGCGGGCATAGGCATCGATATCCTTAAGTACGTCGACCTTGACCGCGAACGGCTCGGCGGCCACCGGGTCGGTGTCGGCATAGAGCTTGCGATTGGTCCGGGCCGGCGCATCGGCCAGCGTGCCGCCGCCATCCGCCACCGCCAGGCGCGCGGTTTCGGCGGCACGGGTCAGCGCGGCTTCGGACAGTTCCGTGGAATGACCATAGCCGGCGGTTTCCCCGCGCACGGCGCGCAGCCCGAATCCTTCGGACGCGTCATAACTGGCGGTGCGCAGACGACCGTCGTCGAAGACCAGACTTTCGGAACGGCGGCGTTCCAGGAACAGCTCGCCGTCATCGGCACCCTCGGTTGCCTCGCGCAGGATCTTCAGCGCGCGGGCGTCGTCCAGATCGGTCTCAAACGGGCGAAAAGCGGTCATCTGCGGTCCTCTGCTGCAACAGTTTAAAGGTGGCGGACGGGCGACGATTTGCAAGCCTTGCGGCGATGGTGCCTGCGGCGATAGGGCGCCCGCGATCGCCGCGGCGGCCGCTTGTTCCGGCTGGCCGGCTATGCGATTGGTCTTTCGCGGCGGGTGCATCTTGCGCCCGACAGAGAGAGACGAAGGATTTCGGCATGCGGCAGCTATGGGCAGCGGGCCTGGCCGGGGCGACGCTTTCGGCGTCGGGTTGGGCATCAAGCGCGGCGGCGCAGGAAAATTTCGAGGGTCTGGAGACGATCGGCAAGCCCGTACCGGGCGGCGTGAACTTCCAACCTGCGGTCACCAGCCTGGCGCAGGACATTCATTGGCTGGACAATTTCTTGCTGGTGATCATCACCGCGATCGTGATTTTCGTGGTCGCGTTACTGGCCGCGGTGGTGATCCGCTATAACCGCAGCGCCAACCCGGAACCGGCACGGTTCACGCACAATTCGGCGATCGAGGTCACCTGGACGCTGGTGCCGATCCTGATCCTGATCGTCATCGGGGCGTTTTCGCTGCCGATCCTTTTCCGGCAGTTGGAGATCCCCGAGCCCGATCTGACCATTAAAACCACCGGTTTCCAATGGGCTTGGTCCTACGAATACCCCGACAACGACATCGCCTTCGACAGCTACATGCTGGGGCTCAACCACGCCGAGATGAATGACGAGGTGCGGGCGGAATTGGCCGAGTTCGGGTATTCGGAAGATGAGTGGAAGTTGGCCACCGACACCGCTGTGGTGGTGCCGGTGAACCGCGTCGTCCGGCTGCAGGTGACCGCGGCGGATGTGATCCACGCCTGGAAAATCCCGGCCTTTGGCGTGCATATGGACGCCGTACCGGGCCGGCTGAACGAGACGTGGTTCATGGCCGAACAGACCGGGGTCTATTTCGGGCAGTGTTCGGAACTGTGCGGCATCAACCACGCCTATATGCCGATCACGGTCAAGGTGGTGACAGACGAGCAGTTCGCCGAATGGGTCCAGTCGCAGGGCGGTGAAATGGCAGGGTTCCTGGCGGACATTCCAATGACCGTGGCCGAAGCGGAGTAAACCACGCATGAGCGAGACCGCCGCGCCCCTGTCTTTGGCGCCGGAGCCCGAGTTCAACGACTATGTCGCGTTGATGAAGCCGCGGGTGATGCGGTTGGTCGTGTTCACCGCGCTGGCAGGGCTGGTAGCCGCGCCGGTTGCGGTACACCCGGTGATCGCGGTCGCGGCGATCCTGTGCATCGCGGTGGGGGCGGGTGCCTCGGGCGCGCTGAACATGTGGTGGGATGCCGATATCGATGCTGTGATGGGCCGCACGACGGGCCGCCCGATCCCGGCCGGCCGGATTGCGCCGGGCGAGGCGCTGGCCGTGGGGCTGGGCCTGTCGGGTTTGTCGGTGATGCTGCTGTTTCTGTTCACCACACCGTTGGCGGCGGGCTTGCTGGCGTTCACGATCTTCTTCTACGCGGTCATCTACACCATGTGGTTGAAGCGTGCGACGCCGCAAAACATCGTGATCGGCGGTGCGGCGGGCGCGTTCCCGCCCATGATCGGCTGGGCGGTGGCGACCGGCGGCATCGCGTTGGAGCCGGTGCTGATGTTCGCGCTGATATTCCTGTGGACGCCGCCGCATTTCTGGGCGCTGGCGCTGGCCCGCAACGAGGATTACGCCGCCGCGCGGGTGCCGATGCTGCCCGTGGTCGCCGGCGAGCGGGTCACGCGGCGGCATATCCTGGTCTACTCGGTGCTCACCGCGGTGGCTGCATTGGCGCTGGCGGTGACCTCGGTCGGTGGGCCGGTCTATGGTGCGGTTGCGCTGCTGCTGAATGCGGAATTCCTGCGGCGCGCCTGGGGCCTGTGGGGCCGGCAGGCGCCGGCGGATTTCGGCGCGGAGTGGCGGTTCTTTGCCTTTTCGATCTTTTATCTCTTCGCCCATTTCGCGGCGCTGCTGATCGAGGCGGGTCTGCGCGGCGCGCAGTGGGCCTGGCAAGGGTGGCCGATATGGTTGTGACGCGCGAAAGCCGGCTGGGCAATGACGGGCACGAGATCTATCGCCGCCGCGGCGGGCGCAATCTGGCGCTGGGCGCCTGCCTGATCGCCGTCGTGCTGATGATCTTCGCCGTGACGGTGGTCAAGCTGTCCAACGGCGTCACGATCCGCGGTTTCGACCACACCTTCGAGACGGTGCCGGGCCAACTGGTCCCCGAGGAGGCGGGCCAATGAACGGGACCCAGAAGACCGCCGGTGCGCTTTTGGGGCTGGTGCTGTTCATGGGCGCCATGAGCTTTGCCGCAGTGCCGCTTTACGACTGGTTCTGCCGGGTCACCGGCTATGGCGGCGAGACCGCGGTGGCCGGCGCCGGCTCGGACGAGGTGCTGGACCAGACGATCCGCATCCGTTTCGACGCCTCTCTGGATCGGAACATGCCGTGGGAGTTCCGCCCGGTCGACCGCGAAGTGGAGTTGCGCCTTGGTGAGACCGGGCTGGCATTCTATGAGGCGCACAACCCCACCGATCGGCCGGTGGCCGGCACCGCGAGCTACAACGTCGCGCCCTATTCCGCGGGCGGATACTTCACCAAGATCGATTGCTTCTGCTTCCAGATGCAGGTGCTGCAGCCGGGTGAGACGGTGCGCATGCCGGTCACCTATTACGTCGACCCGGAAATTCTGAAAGACCGGGAAGCGAAATTCGCGCATACGATCACGCTGTCGTATACGTTCTACGAAACCGAACTTCCCGAAGAGGAAGTCACGCTTTTGACTACAGAATAAGAGCCGCACGTCGGCTGAGGGACAGTGACCATGGCGCACGAGAAAAACCACGATTACCACATCCTGAACCCCAGTATCTGGCCCTTCCTGGGTGGGGTCGGGGCGTTCGTGATGCTGCTGGGCGCGGTGTTCTGGATGAAGGACCCGAGCATGCCTTGGCTGTTCCTCATCGGGCTGGCGCTGGTGCTTTACACGATGTTCGCCTGGTGGTCGGAAGTGGTGCTGGAAAGCCAGCAGGGCGATCATACCCCCGTGGTGCAGATCGGGCTGCGCATGGGCGTGATCATGTTCATCATCTCCGAGGTGATGTTCTTCGCCGCCTGGTTCTGGTCGTTCTTCAAACACGCGATCTATCCGATGGACCCCGGTGGGCTGAGCCCGGCGGTGGATGGGGTCTGGCCGCCCGCGGGGATCGAAACCTTCGATCCCTGGCATCTGCCGCTGATCAATACGCTGATTCTGCTGTGTTCGGGCTGTGCGGCGACCTGGGCGCACCATGCGATCGCCCATGACAACGACCGCAAGGGGCTGATCTGGGGCCTGGCGCTGGCAATCGCGCTGGGCGCGATCTTCACCTGCTTCCAGGTGTATGAATACACCCATGCCGCGTTCAGCTTCGCCGGCAACATCTATGGCGCCAATTTCTTCATGGCGACGGGGTTCCATGGTTTTCACGTGGTCATCGGGACGATCTTCCTGGCGATCTGCCTGCTGCGCGCGCTGAAGGGGCATTTCACGCCCGAGAAACACATCGGTTTCGAGGCGGCGGCCTGGTACTGGCATTTCGTGGATGTCGTATGGCTGTTCCTGTTCTTCGCGATCTATATCTGGGGCGCCTGAGCGGCTTGGATCTGGCGGTGGCCCGGTCCGGGCCAAGTCTTACACCCCCATCTCCGGCTTGCGCCAAAGATGGGGCCCGCCGCACGAGCGATATCCGATGTCTTAGGTGGAGGGCCGCGTGCCTGCTGCGATGCTGGCACGTCCGGCTGGAAGATCCGATGGCTCGGCTTCGGTTCGGGGGTTTGGGGATCTCCATAGCGGCACGAAACCGAGGCGGGCGGTGATGTCCATGCGGCTGGCTTTTCTAGTTTTGTTCGGGCTGGCGGGCGCGGCGCTGTTGATCGGGCTTTGTGTCTGGCAGGTGCAGCGCCTGGCGTGGAAGGAGGCTCTGATCGCCGAGCTTGGGGCGCGCGCGGCCGCCGAGCCGGTGCCGCTGCCCGCCGCGCCGCAAGAGGCGCTGCACGCCTTTTTGTCGGTCACTCTGGAGGGGCGTTTCGATGCCGGGGCGCTGCATGTGCTGAGCTCTCAGAGGTTCGTCGGCCCCGGGTTTCGGGTGGTGGCGCCGTTCGAGCTTGGCAACGGGCGGCGGATTCTGGTCGATCGGGGCTTTCTGCCCGAAGCCGAGAAAGCCGCGCCGTTGGATGCGGGGCCGGTGGCGTTCACGGCCACGCTGCTGTGGCCCAACGAACGCGACATGTTCACGCCCGAACCCAATACCGCGCGCAATATCTGGTTTGCGCGCGATCCGGAGGCGATGTCCGCTGTGCTGAACACCGAACCCGTGCTGGCCGTTGCGAGTGCCGCAACGGGCACCCCAAGCCCTGCGCCGCAGTCGGTGGGCGTAAACTTGCGCAACAACCACCGGCAATACGCCATCACCTGGGCGTTGCTGGCCGCGGCATGGCTGGGCATGACCGGCTTGCTGATATATCGGGAGGCGCGCGGGAGGTAGCCATGCAGTACGTCTCCACACGCGGGCGCGCGCCCGTTTTGGACTTCGAAGCCGCGATGCTGAGCGGCCTGGCAAGCGATGGCGGGCTTTATGTGCCCCAGGCATGGCCGACCATTCCGGCCGAGGAGATCGCGGGCTTTGCCGGGCAGCCCTACGAAGCGGTGGCGGAGCGTGTCATGGCCCCGTTCATCGGCGACAGTTTCGATGCCACCACACTCAAAAGCGCCATCGCAGAGGCGTATGCCGGTTTCGGCCACGCCGCCCGCTGCCCGCTGACCGAGATCGCGCCCGGGCATTTCCTGCTTGAACTGTTTCACGGGCCGACGTTGGCTTTCAAGGATGTCGCGATGCAGCTGATCGGGCGGCTGTTTCAGGTGGCGCTGGACCGGGCCGGCCGCCGCGTCACGATTGTCGGCGCGACCAGCGGCGACACCGGGTCCGCCGCGATCGAGGCGTTTCGCGGCAATCCGGCGGTGGACCTGTTCATCCTCTACCCCCACGGTCGCGTATCGGAGGTGCAGCGGCGCCAGATGACCACACCGGCAGAGGCCAATGTGCATGCGGTCGCGGTCGACGGCGACTTCGATGAGTGCCAGGCGCGGCTGAAGGATATGTTCAACGATGCCGAGTTTCGCGCCGCGGTCGGCCTGGCGGGCGTAAACTCGATCAACTGGGCGCGGGTGCTGGCCCAGGTGGTGTACTACTTTACCGCCGCCGTGAGCCTTGGCGCGCCGCATCGACCGGTGCGGTTTTGCGTGCCCACCGGCAATTTCGGCGACATCTTCGCGGGCTATGTGGCCAAACGGATGGGTCTGCCCATCGAAAAGCTGGTGATCGCGACCAACCAGAACGACATTCTGCACCGCACGTTGGAGTCCGGCGCGCATCAGAAGGCTGGGGTGCTGCCGTCGATCTCCCCCTCGATGGACATCCAGGTCAGCTCCAACTTCGAACGGCTTTTGTTCGAACTTTATGATCGGGAGCCGGGTGCGGTGGCGCAATCCATGGCGGCACTGGGTGATGCGGGTGGGTTCGTGCTCAGCCAGGGCGCGCTCGAACGGCTGCGGGAGGATTTCGGCTCTGGCCGCGCGTCGGAGGAGGAAACCTCGGCGGTGATCGCGGATACGCTGGCGCGGTCGGGCGAACTGGTCTGCCCGCACACCGCCGTGGGCATCAAGGTGGCATGTGAACAACCCGGTTCGCCGGCGCCGATGATCACGCTCGCCACCGCGCATCCGGCCAAGTTCCCCGACGCGGTGGCGGCGGCGACCGGCGTCTGCCCGGCTCTGCCCGACCGCATGGGCGATCTGTTCGACCGGCCGGAGCGGATCGCACGGCTGCCGAACGATCTTGCGGCGCTAAAGGCATTCGTGGCAGACAACCGCGCATGACGATACGCACTCACCGGCTGCCCAATGGGCTGAGGATCGTGACCGAGGCGATGCCGGGGCTGCAAAGCGCCGCGGTGGGCGTTTGGGTCACTGCCGGCTGCCGGCACGAGACCGAGGCCGAAAACGGCATCGCCCACTTCCTTGAGCACATGGCGTTCAAGGGCACCGACACCCGCTCGTCCCTGCAAATCGCCGAAGCGATCGAGGATGTGGGCGGCTATATCAACGCCTATACCAGCCGCGAGATGACCGCATATTACGCGCGCGTCCTCGGCGCCGATGTGCCCATGGCGCTGGAGGTCATTGCAGATATCCTGCTCAATCCCGCCTTTGACGGCGCCGAGATCGAGACCGAACGCGGCGTGATCCTGCAAGAGATCGGCCAGGCCCTGGACACGCCCGATGACATCATTTTCGACTGGCTTCAGGAAACCGCGTTTCCTGGCCAGTCCATCGGCCGCCCGATCCTGGGCCCGCCGGAACGGGTTTCGGCATTCCAGGCAGAGGATTTCCGCCGCTTTACCGCCGCCCATTACGGACCTGGCCAGATGATCCTGACCGCAGCCGGCCAGGTCGATCACGACCGCATTGTGGCGCAGGCGGAATCGCTGTTCGCCGGGCACTCCGGTACGGTCAGCCCGGCCCCCGAAGGGGCCCGGTTCGACGGTGGCGAGCGGCGCGAGGTCAAGGCGCTGGAACAGGCGCATTTCGCGCTGGCGCTGGAGGCGCCGGGGTATCTGCACGACGACATCCACACCGCGCAGCTGCACGCGGCGGTGATGGGGGGCGGTATGTCCTCGCGTCTGTTCCAGGAGGTGCGCGAAAAGCGCGGGCTTTGCTATACGATCTTCGCTCAATCGGCGGCCTATGCCGATACCGGGGCGATGTTCGTCTATGCCGGCACGGGCGAGGGGCAAATCGCCGAGTTGATCGATGTGGTGACAGAAGAGTTGCGTCGGATGCCCGAAGATTTGAGCGCGGCGGAACTGGAACGGGCACGGGCGCAGATGAAAGCCGGGCTGCTGATGGGGCTCGAAGGCCCCTCGGGCCGGTGCGAACGCATGGCACGGATGACGGCGATGCACGGTCGCGTGCCCAGCCTGGAAGAGACGGTGGCGAAGATCGACGCGGTCACGCGTGAGGATCTGGTGCGCTATGGCGCCGGACTGTGCGCGGGCGCGCGGCCTGCGCTGGCGCTTTATGGGCCCGTGGGCGCGGCGCCCGACTGCGCGCAGATCCAGGCGCGCCTGGCGGCCTGAGCCGCGCATGTTCCGCCGTCGCGCGCGTCTGCAAATCGCCACCGAACGGTTGGTTCTGCGACCGCCCGAGATGGGCGACCACAGCGCATGGGTGGGGTTGCGACGCGCCAGCGCGGATTTCCTGACCCCATGGGAGCCACAGCGCGGCGGCGAGCAAAGCTCGCGCCGGGCGTTTCGCAACCGCGTCTATTGGGCCGATCGCGCGGTCGAGCAGGGCCGTGCCGTGCCGTTGTTCCTGATCCGGCGCGCTGACAAGGCGCTCTTGGGGGGCATCACGCTGGACAATATCCGCAAGGGCCCGGCCCAGGCCGCGACGGTGGGCTATTGGATCGGCGCCGCCCATGCGCGCCAGGGTTTCATGCGCGAGGCGTTGGAGGCGGCGGTACACTACGCCTTTGACGATTTGGGCCTGAGCCGCATCGAGGCCGCGACCCTGCCCGAAAACACAGCCTCCCGCGCGCTGTTGGAAGGGGTAGGGTTCAAATACGAGGGCGTGGCGCAAAGTTATCTGCAAATCGCGGGCCGCTGGCGGACGCATGTGCTGTACGCAAATCTGCGTGCCGACCGCCGGGGGCGGGTCGAGGTGGTAGAAGCGGGATAGGCGGGGATGCAGATCTCTGCCCCCCGATAGGAAAAACCCGATGCAGCGCGTTGCGCGATAGAAAAATCTTAGCTTTTGCAAGTAGTTAGAAGCCACTTGTCGCCACTGCCGAGCCATGGGATACAGGCGCGACAGCAAGCCGACGCGAGCCAATCCACGCGAACGTTCGGAGCTTCACACATGCGCTTTGCCCTAATTGCCGCGGTCATGACGGGTGCGCTCAGCCTGCCCGCCGCGGCGCAGGAAACACGCACTTTTACCGATGATGCCGGTCGTACGGTAGAGGTGCCCGCCGATCCGCAACGGGTCGCATCGCTTGGCGGCAAGCTGATCACGAACCTCTTGATCGAGCTGGGTGTCACCCCCGTCGGAACACAGGCCGACTTACAGGACGGTGTCGTCACCCTGCAGAATGGCCCGACCCTTACGGGCACCTTCATGGCCGACGGCGAGATGGCCTTTCTCGGGCAGTTCCCGATCGACGTGGAGGCCGTCGCCGCCGTGAAACCGGACTTGATCATCCTGCCCAACTGGCAAGAGGGCAACACCATTGAGCAGTTCGAAACCATCGCTCCGACCGTTTATGTCGATATCGACGCGCGGGTCGGCCAAGACCTTGCGGCGTTCCTGGCGGATCTCACCGGAACGGAAGAGCGGCGCGCCGTTCTCGACCGCCGCTACGAAGCGCAGATCGCGATGCTGCGCGGGCAGGTCGATACTGAAAGCATCACGGTCAGCACTTTCCGTCCCATCGGCGGCACGATCCGCATCCTTCACCCGCTGATGGTCACTGGCCAGGTTCTTGAGGATGCGGGCTTTTCCTTTCCTGAGTTCTACGAAACGTTCGAGCGCGGGGTGGACGACATTTCGCTGAGCGCCGAGTTCCTTCAGCAGCTTGACGCCGATTTCATCGTTATGCCGTTCGCCACGACACCGCAGGCCGTCTATGACGAGATGGAGGACCTGTTCCCGGGGTGGTGCGACGTGATGAGCGCATGTCGGGATGGCAACATCATCTACCTGCCGGCCTTTGAGGCGACGTCATCGAGCTACGACTTTGCGACGGCCCTGATCTTTGTGATGCTTGTAGAGACGGTGCGGGCTGGCAATTAGCCCGAAAGGGCGAAGATGGCGGTCAGGTGGATGGTCACTGGTCACAGCGTTGCCGAGATGCCTGTGTGCTTGCAAGAGAGTATCCTCTGAATTCCTTGGCTGCTCCCGACGCTGGCCCCGAGGCCAGACGGAACGGCGTGTGGCAGCAGCGGTATGCCCGCCTGACCGACCGCCCGGCTGAGGCGGTGGAACGATTGAGAAGGGCTTTGGTTGGACGATCGCCATCGCTGCGGGCGGCCGGCCACGACCGCCCAGAGACACCGCCGAAGCCAGCACCCGCCCGCCTGCCCCGCCCACCCTTTACCCGCTGACACGGCGCTGATGCGCTTGGGTCGGAACGGGCAAGACCGGGCGCCGTAAATTCGCGACCGTCTGGTGTTGGCGGCCGCAGTGGCGGTGCTAGGTTCTGACGCGGGCTATCAAGGGGGCGAGCCATGAAAAAGGGTCTGTTTGCAGCGTTGGCGGCGATGGTGCTGGCAGCCTCCGGTGCCGCCGCGCAGGGGCTGCAGAGCCATTGCATCGCCCTCGCTCAGGGCGCGTTCGAGCGTATCACCTTCGCCAGTTTCGGCGCCGATCTGTCCGCCGAGGAGGTGCGGATCAACTATGTCGATCACTCGACCTTTCTGATCGAAACACCCTCGGGCCGCGGCATCGCGACCGATTTCGCCGGCTATGTCGGCGTCGATGTGGTGCCCGACGTCGTCACCATGAACAACGCCCATTCGACCCACTGGACCCCCAATCCCGACCCGCGCATCGAACATGTGTTGCGCGGCTGGGGTGACGGCGACACCCCGGCAGATCATCGGTTGACGCTGGATGACGATATCCTGATCCGCAATGTCACGACCGATATCCGTTCGTCATTCACCGGCCAGCGCGAGAACGGCAACTCGATTTTCATCTTCGAGGTCGCGGGCCTGTGCATCGGCCATCTGGGCCATCTGCATCATGAACCCAGCGAAGCGCAGTATGCCGCCATCGGGCGGCTGGATGTGGTCATGGCGCCGGTCGATGGCGGCATGACGCTGGATCTGCCCACGATGATCCGCGTGCTGAAACGGCTGCGGGCGTCGGTGGTGCTGCCGATGCACTGGTTCGGACAGTCGACGCTGGACCGGTTCGTCGCCGGAATGTCGGATGAGTTCGATGTCGAGATCAGCGATGGCAACGCGATCACCGTCAGCTTGCGGGGGCTGCCGCGCCAGCCTACGGTCCAGGTGCTGACGCCGCGCTATTTCGAAAGCCCAGACTGACCCAAGATCCGCCAGAACTGAACCCGGTCACGCCCGCCCTGGCGCAGGCGCTTGCCGGCGTTGTACCCGGCGCCCGCATCGGGCTGCCGCCACCGGGCTATCTGGAGGAGCCGCGCGGGCGCTACGCCGGTACGTCCGTGGTGCTGGCGCGACCCGGGTCCACGGAAGAGGTGGCGGCAATCCTGCGCTTTGCCGGGCAGCATCGGTTGGGCGTGGTGCCCTATGCCGGCGGCACCGGGCTGGTGGGCGGGCAAACCGGGCAGGGGCCGGCCTCGATCCTGCTGTCGGTGGAGCGGATGGACGCGGTGCGCGCGCTCGACCCCGCCGATGGCACCATGATCGCCGAGGCCGGCCTGATCCTGGCCGACGTTCACAAAGCCGCCGGATCGGTCGACCGGATGTTCCCGCTGGCTCTGGCCTCGGGCGGGTCGGCGCGGATCGGCGGGCTTCTGGCCACCAATGCCGGCGGCGTGCAGGTGCTGCGCTATGGCAATGCCCGGGCGCTGTGTCTGGGACTGGAGGCGGTGCTGCCGGACGGCTCGGTGCTGCACGGGCTGACCCGGCTGCACAAGGACAACACCGGCTACGACCTGCGCGATCTGCTGATCGGCGCCGAGGGGACGCTGGGCGTCATTACGGCGGCGTGCCTGCGCCTGTTTCCGCAACCCGCCGAGGAGGCGACGGCGCTGGTCGCCGTGCCGGGGCCCGAGGCCGCGCTGGCGTTGCTGACCCGGGCACGGGCGGTGCTGGGCGAAACGCTGAGCGCGTTCGAGTTGATCGCCCGGCAAAGCTTGATCTTCTTGGCCGAGGCCGGGATCGACCTGCCGATGCCTTTTGACAGCCCCACCCCCTGGATGGTGCTGATCCAAGCCGGCGGTGGCCATGGATCAGCCGTGGCAGCACGGGCCGAGCAGGCGCTGACCGATGCGCTGGCGGCGGGAGAGGCGACAGACGCGGTGGTAGCGCAAAACGCCCGGCAGGCGGCCGATTTCTGGGAAATGCGTGAACGCATCCCCGAGGCAAACCGCAAAATCGGCGCGGTCGCCAGCCATGACATCGCCGTGCCGGTGTCTTCGGTGCCGGCTTTCATCGCCGCCGGCGAAGCCCGGGTCGCCGCGGTGGATCCGGCCTTGCGCATCAATGCGTTCGGCCATCTGGGCGATGGCAATCTGCACTACAACGTCTTTCCCCCCGCCGGCGGTGACCGCGCGGCGTTTTCCCACAGACGCACCGCGGCCACCGCGGCGGTGCATGGTCTGGTGCGGGAGATGGGCGGTTCGATCAGCGCCGAACACGGGATCGGCCGGTTGAAGGCCGCGGAGCTTGCCGCCACGGGCGACCCGGGCAAGCTGGCGGCGATGCGCGCTATCAAGCGGGCGCTGGACCCGATGGGGATCATGAACCCCGGCGCGGTTCTGTCGCCACGGACGTAGGGTCAGGACGTCGCTGCTCAGCGGTTCGGCGCCGCCAGGGCGGTGTGGATCCCGCTGCCAAGCCCCGCAACGAAAGACGCCCCGCAGGGGGACCGCGGGGCGCCGATGGGTGGCCATGATGGCCAGCTCTTCAGTCAAGCAGCACCCGGATGCTCCGGGCACGCCCCTTATGCTGTGGGGATGGTTACCGAAAACTAAATAAAGATGCGGATTTTAGGCAAATCCACATCTTTCTCGTTGAGCCATGTGCCCGTTGCGGATGGCGTCAAACCCGCGCGTTTCTCCGCCGGAATCGGCGATAGATCCTGCGCGGGAACCACAACAATTGTGGCCCGTTTTGATCGCGGCGGTCCTGCAACAGAAGGGCGCGTGCGGCAAGCAATGTCATTCGGTGCCTCCTCGTCCATCAGGACGTCTATGCAATGTATATACATTGACGATGCATGTTTCAAATATTATTTATTTCTGTCAATGGGTAAGAAAAGAGATGGTAAAGAAGGCTCTAAAAAGTCGAGCCAGTTGGTCATCCGGGTGGGGCGTGAGGAGCGTGACGCCTTTGTCGCGCTATGCGACGAAATGGACACATCCGCCGCACGGGAGATCCGCCACTTCATGCGGCGGTTCGTGGCTAAGCATAAGAAAAAGTGACACCACTCCCCCGCGCGCAGCCGGCAGGTCGTGGAGAACGTCGGGCAGCCGTTTGTGTTCTACGGGCGCGTGACGTGAGGCGTGCGCCGGTCACGATCACAAGGGCGTCGCGCAAGACGTTGGCGAACGGCGATCGGGTCGGCGTCAGCCACAGCACCAACCGGCATCTGCGGGAGAGCCGGTGCCGACACACCGCGCCCCGTGCAGGCTTCCGTGGTCTTCGGCTCAGCCCCCGAGCACCCGACCGGCAACGGCGTCGAGCTTGGCCATCAACGCCGGATCGCGCGCCGGCGGCTGGGTGAGAATGGCAAACTCCAGCGCCCGATCGCAGCCATGCGGGCAGGGCGTGCGCTCCGATCCCAACAACTCCGGCAGGCGGGCCACCATCCCGCGGGCCTTATCGGCATTGCCGGTCAGCGTGCGGATAATGTCGGTCACGTCGACCTCGCCATGCTGGGGATGCCAACTGTCATAGTCGGTGACCATGGCGACCGAGGCATAGCAAAGCTCTGCCTCACGGGCCAGTTTGGCCTCGGGCATGTTGGTCATGCCGATCACATCCGCGCCCCAGACCTCGCGGTACAATTTTGACTCGGCCAGCGTGGAAAACTGCGGCCCCTCCATCGCCAGATAGGTGCCGCCCTCATGCACGCTCACGCCCTCGGCCCGCGCGGCCTCTGCGCAGGCGGCGGATAGGCGCGGGCAGGTCGGGTGCGCGACCGAGACATGGGCAACGCAGCCGGCGCCGAAAAAGGATTTCTGCCGCGCGAACGTGCGGTCGATGAATTGGTCGACCATGACGAAATCGCCCGGCGCCATCGTCTCTCGAAACGACCCGCAAGCGGAGACGGAGATCACATCCGTCACGCCGGCACGCTTTAGCGCGTCGATATTGGCGCGGTAGTTCACATCCCCCGGGCTGAGGCTGTGCCCGCGTCCGTGGCGGGGCAGGAACACCAATTTCACGCCCTTCAGCCGGCCGATCAGCAACGCATCCGACGGCGCCCCCCAAGGCCCCGAGACGTCGGTCCATGCCGCATCCTGCAGACCGTCGATCTGATAGACGCCGCTGCCCCCGATCACGCCGATCACGGTTTCCATGGCCCTGCCTCCCTGCCTGTTCGCCGCGACAGTAATCGGTTTCGGCCGGCCCGCAACCGGGCCTAGCTTTGCCCCGGGCGGTTCAGCGAAAACACTTCCGTCACGGTGGCGTAGTCGCGATAGCCCAGCCGCGACAAGGGTTGATACTTCATGACGTCGAACCGGCCATCGGTCAGCATGGCGTCGTCGATATGCACGCCGACGACCTCTCCGATCACCATGACATTGTGATCGCCCGGCAAATCAACGATGCGCCAAAGCTTGCATTCGAACGCGCCGGGCGCACCGGCGACGCGCGGCGGGCGGATCAGTTCGCACGGGGCCTGCTCCAGCCCGGCGGCGGTGAACTCGTTCTCCCCAGCCGGCAAAGGTCCGGAGGACGCATTCATCGCATCGCGCATGCCCAGCCCGACGATGTTCGTGGCAAATTCTCCGGTGGCGCGGATATTGGCAACGGTGTCCTTGGCATAGGGCTGATCGTCCTTGGTGCCGGTATTGGAAAACATCACCAAAGGCGGCGCGTCGGCGATGGCGTTGAAGAAGCTATAGGGCGCCAGGTTCGGCCGGCCGCGTTCGTCGATTGTGGATATCCAGCCGATGGGGCGCGGGCTGACCATCGCCTTGAACGGGTTGTGCGGCAGACCGTGATCGTCCTGCCCGGGGCGATAGAACATGGCGCCGGTCCTTTCCGTTGGTGTGCGCCCGGCGCGTCGGGCGCGGCCATGGCGGACCAAATTCGTTTATCCAGGCCCGTCGGAACAACAATTCCGGCCGCGACCCACATGCGAGAGCGAAAGCCGATCAGATTGCTTCAATCCGCCCGGTTTTTGCTCTATGCGCATGCCGGTTAGCCGCAGAGAGGGGCAGGGTGCAAGCGCTGCGACGCAAGCGACGGGGATGAAAGCGGGGCGCCGTGTCGGCGCCCGGACCCTCCTTTTCGTGCAGTGCAGAGACCTTCCATGACCCTTATCGACGCCGAAACCCCCGCCGACATCTTCGAAATAGAGGATCTGCTGGATACCGCCTTTGGGCCGGGGCGCGGGGCGTTGAGCTCTTACCGGTTGCGGGACGGTGTCGACCCGGTCGCCGCCGCCGGCTGCGTGGCGCGCGACCCCGGCGGCGCACTGGTTGGCACGATCCGGTTTTGGCCGGTGAGCGTGGCCGCAGAGCCGGTTTTGCTGCTGGGCCCGATTGCGGTGCATCCGACGCGCCAGGGCGAGGGGCTGGGTGCGGCGCTGATGGCGGAGGGGCTTGCCCGCGCCGCCGGCGCCGATTGGGCGCGGGTGCTGCTGGTCGGCGACAGGGGTTACTACCGGCGGTTCGGCTTCGTGCCCGTGCCGGTGACGTTTCCGCCGCCGACCAATCCGGACCGCGTGCTGGGCCGCGGGTTGAGCGGCGACTGGGGCGACGTCTGCGGCGCAGTTCGGCCTTGGTCAGAGCGGGGGTAGAGCGCTAGGCTGCGCCCATGGTCGTTGCGCGCATCGAGCCCCCGCGCCGGGGCACGTTTCAGAATTTCTGCCCCGAGGCGCGCCGGCGCTTCGTGCTGGTCGCGGCCATCCTGGCATCGGCCATGGGCTTTATCGACGGCAGTGTTGTGGTGATCGCCATTCCGGCGATCCGCGAGAGCCTTGACGCAGGGCTGGCGGAGGTTCTGTGGATCAACAACGCCTATGCCCTCGCGCTGTCGGCGCTGATCCTGGTGGGCGGGGCTGCCGGCGACCGGTTCGGCCTGCGGCTGGTTTTCGCGGGCGGGATCGTGGCGTTCGTGCTGGCATCGCTTGCCTGCGCAGTGGCGCCCAGCGCGGAGTTTCTGATCGCCGCGCGCGCCGCGCAGGGTGTGGCGGCGGCGCTGATGGTGCCGGGCAGCCTTGCGATCATCTCCAAGACCTATCCATCCGAGACGCGTGGCCGTGCGATCGGGATCTGGGCGGCGTCGTCGGCGCTGACAACCGCGCTGGGTCCGGTGCTGGGCGGGACACTGTTGAGCCTGGGCGGGCCGGAGGTCTGGCGCTAGATCTTTGCGATCAACCTGCCGGTGGGCGGGATCGCTGTGTTCCTGTTGTTGACCCGGGTGCCGCCCGACACCCCCACTGGCACCGCAAGGTTGGATCTGGGCGGCGCGGCGCTCGCGACGGTGGCGCTGGGCCTGCTCGCCTGGGGCCTGACCGGCAGTGGCGGCGAGGGCTCGGCACCCGAACCGGGTCATGTCCTGCGCTGGTCGGGGGCCGGGCTGGTGCTGCTGGTCGTGTTCCTGGTGTGGGAATCGCGGGTGCGCGCGCCGATGATGCCGCTGCGCCTGTTCGCCAGCCGCGCCTTCAGCGCCGCGAACGCGCTGACCTTTTGCCTGTATTTCGCGCTGTCCGGCGTGCTGTTCTATCTGCCGATGACGCTGATCGGCGCCTGGGGCCTGGGCGAGGCGCAGGTTGGCGCGGTGTTCGTGCCTTTGTCGGTGGCGATGGCGCTGGGCTCGGGGCCGGTGGGCGCGCTGGCGGCAAGGATCGGGCCGCGGCCGCTGATCGCGGCGGGTGCGGCGATGGTCGGCGTGGCCTATGCGGTGCTGGGCGCGGGGTTGGGGCTGCGCAGCTTCTGGTTCCACGTACTGCCGACAATGACGCTGATGGGTGTGGGCATGACGCTGGTCGTCTCGCCCTTGTCGACCGCGGTGATGGGCGCGGCGCCCGATGCCGATGCCGGCGCGGCGTCGGGCATCAACAACGCGGTCAGCCGGATGGCCGGACTGATTGCGGTGGCGGGGCTGGGTCTGGTGGCGTCGCTGACCTTTGCGGCGGCGGGCGGAACCGGCGGGTTCGGCGGTGCCGCCGCGCCAGAGGCGACGGTTGCGGGGATGCAGGCGGTGGCGTTCGCTTCGGCACTGCTATGCGGGCTGGCGGCCGCGGTCGCCTGGATTGGGTTGCCGGCGCCGAGACCGGCAGCGGGCGCGCCTTAGGATGGGGTTGAACCCCATCCTACCGACCGACGCCAATATGCGACCGTCGTGCGCAACACCGTAGGATGGGGTTCAACCCCATCCTACACCCCGGGCGCGCCGACTTCTTTTAGCCAGGCCGTCAGCGCGGGGCGGACCGACTGGGCGCCCGAACCGCGGGCGCGGTCGATCACCTCTCGCGCCGCGCCCAGATCCAGCGCCATGAGCAGCCGCTTGACCGGCCCGATGGAGGCCGGGCGCATGGACAAATGCCTCAGCCCCATTGCCGCGAAGGCCAGCGCCTCCAACGGCCGCCCGGCATCCTCGCCGCAGAAGCTGACCGGTGTGCCCAGCGCGTCGCAGCGCCGGGCGATCTGCTCGATGAAGGTCAGGAAGCTGACATTGAGCGTGTCATAGCGGCGCCGTACCAATTCGTTCTCGCGGTCGGCGGCGAAGAAGAATTGCTTCAGATCGTTGCCGCCGATGGAAATGAAATCGGCCATCTGGAAAAACTGGTCGGGGGCGAAGGCCAGGCTGGGTGTCTCCAGCATCGCACCGACCGTCACCGCCTGCGGAACCGCGTGGCCCATTTTGAGCTCTCGCGCCAATTCGGCATCGACCATGGCGCGCGCGGCGCGGAATTCGTCGAACTGGGCTATGAAGGGAAACATGATCCTAAGCGGCCGCGCACCGGCCGCCCGGATCAGTGCCTGCAACTGCATGCGCATCACGCCGCGCCGGTCCAGGCCGACGCGGATCGCGCGCCAGCCCAACGCAGGGTTCGGCTCTTCGGGCCGCTTCATATAGGGCAGCACCTTGTCAGAGCCGATATCGAGCGTGCGGAAGGTCACCGGCTTGTGGCCGGCCGCGTCCATGATGCGGGCGTAAAGCGCCGTCAACTCGCCGCGCTTTGGCACGTTGCGGCGCGCCAGGAAGGCAAGCTCTGTACGGTAAAGCCCCACGCCCTCGGCGCCCGAGGGGCGCAGGCTGGGCAGATCCGCCATCAGCCCGGCATTCATCTGCAGCCCCAGGCGTACCCCGTCGCGGGTCTGGGCAGGGCGGTCGCGCAGGCTGGCATAGGCTTCCTGCGCCGCCGCCGCCATGTCCATCTTGGCCTGGAACGCCTCGCGGATGCCCTCTTCGGGGCGCAGATGCACCATGGCCTGATCACCGTCGACGACGATCGCATCGCCGTCCGCTGCCTCGCGGGTGATGCGGTCGGCCTGCAACACGAGCGGGATCGCCAAGGCGCGGGCCACGATCGCGGCGTGGCTGCCGACCGAGCCTTCCTCCAGCACCACCCCGCGCAGCCGGCGGCCGTAGTCCAGCAACTCGCCCGGGCCGATATTGCGGGCCAACAGAATCGCATCCTCGGGGATGTCCGACTGCGCCACCGCCCCCGCGCCGGTCAGAAGCCGCAGCAGGCGGTTCGACAGATCGTCGAGATCGTGCAGGCGTTCGCGCAGATACGGGTCGGAGATCCGGCTCATCCGCGCCCGCGTTTCGGTCTGTTCGCGCTCCACCGCGACCTCCGCGGCAAGACCGGCCCCGATGCTTTCGCTCATCCGGCGCACCCAGCCCTTGTCATGGGCGAACAGCCGCCAGGCATCCAGCACGTCGCGATGCTCTCCGGTCGCGGAAAGATCGTCGGCATCGAGCATGCGGTCGACCTCGGCCCGCAACCGATCCAGCGCCGCATCCAAACGCGCCTGCTCTGCCACCGGGTCATCGGCGACCGGGTTCTGGATCACGATGTGCGGGTCGTGCAGCATCACGGTGCCGATGGCGATGCCTTCCTGGCCGATGATCCCGCGGGTATAGAACGGCGCGCGGTCCTCCTCGGCATCGGGCAGCAGCCCCCCGCCGGTAAACGCGCCCAGTTCGGTCATCTCGGCGATGACCATGGCGACGACCTCCAGCCCATGTACCTCGTCTTCGGTATAGTCGCGCGGGTTCTGGTTCTGAATCACCAGAACGCCCAGTACCTCGCCCAGGCGCTGGATCGGCACGCCCAGGAAAGAGGCGAAGATCTCCTCCCCGGTTTCGGGGAAGTACTGAAACCCGCGGGCATGCGGCGCATCGTCTGTGACCAACGGCTCGGCACGGTCGGCGATGCGGCCGACCAGCCCCTCGCGCACCCGCATCCGGGTATTGTGCACCGCGCGCGGGTTCAGCCCGGTGGTGGCGCACAGTTCCAGCGTGTCACCCTCGACGCGCAGGTAGATCGAGCACACTTCCGCGGCCAGCGAATCGGACACCAGTCGCGTGATTCGGTCCAGCCGCTCCTGCCCCTCGGCGGCCTCGGCCAAGGTATCGCGCAGCCGCCGCAGCAGCACGCGGCTTTCAACGGCCTGGGGTTCGGCGACCATGCCCATGGCGCGCCGGCTCAGGCGGCCTTGTCCAGCTCGAACGCGTCATGCAGCGCGCGCACGGCCAGTTCCAGGTACTTGCGGTCGATCAGGACCGAAACCTTGATCTCGGATGTGGTGATGACCTTGATGTTCACGCCCTCGTCCGCTAGCGCCTTGAACATCTTCTGCGCGACGCCGGCGTGACTGCGCATGCCGATACCCACGATGGAGACCTTTGACACATCGGTGTCGGCATCCAGCGACTTGTAGTTGATATCGCCTCGATCCTGAGCGCGTTCCACTGCGCGGGTGGCTTTCTCGACCTCATCGACCGGGCAGGAAAACGTCATGTCCGTGCGCCCGTCTTCGGAGATATTCTGCACGATCATGTCCACATTCACCCCCGCCTCGGCCAGTGGCCCGAAGATCGCGGCGGCGATACCGGGGCGGTCGGCGACCGAGATCAGGGTCATCTTGGCCTCGTCGCGCTGAAAGGCGACGCCGGATACCACGTTGCTTTCCATCAACTCCTCCTCGTCGCAGACCAGCGTGCCGGGCGTATCCTCGAAACTGGACAACACCTGCAGCCGCACCTTGTAGCGCATCGCCAGTTCGACCGACCGCGTCTGCAGCACCTTTGCGCCCAGCGAGGCCAGCTCCAGCATCTCTTCATAGGCGATCTTGTCCAGCTTCCGCGCCTTGGCGGCGATGCGCGGATCGGTGGTGTAGATGCCGTCGACATCGGTGTATATATCACAGCGCGCCGCCCGAAGCGCGGCGGCAAATGCCACCGCCGTGGTGTCCGAGCCCCCGCGGCCCAGCGTGGTGATGCGATTTTCCGGGCTCAGGCCCTGAAATCCGGCGATCACGGCAACCTTCATGCCGGTCGCGAATTTCGCGTCCAAGGTTGCGGTTTCGATTCGTTCGATGCGCGCCGTGCCATGGGCGGATGTCGTGTGCACCGGCACCTGCCAGCCCTGCCAACTGCGCGCCTCCACGCCCATCTGCTGCAGGCGCAGCGCCATCAGCCCGGCGGTGACGTTCTCGCCCGAAGACACCACCGCATCGTATTCGCGGGCGTCGTAAAGCGGCACGGTCTCGCGCACCCAACCGACCAACTCGTTGGTTTTGCCGGCCATGGCAGAGACGATGACCGCGACCTCGTGACCGGCATCGACCTCGCGCGCGACACGTTCGGATGCGCGCGCGATCCGGTCCAGATCGGCCACCGAAGTGCCGCCGAATTTCATCACCAGGCGCGGCATCCGTCGCGCATCCCCCATTGCCGCCATATTCGGCCTGGCGTGATAGCGGGGCCGCTGGCGGAGAACAAGCACGGGCGGCGCCGAGAATCCAGTTGTCTTTTGCCCACACCCGCACTATCCCGCGCGCATCTGAAAACCGGCCGCTGACAATCGCGCAGAATTCCAAGGGAAAACTCAGGCATGGCGAAGGAAAAGTTCGAACGTAACAAGCCGCATGTGAATGTTGGCACGATCGGTCATGTTGATCATGGCAAGACGACGCTGACGGCGGCGATCACGAAGCAGTTCGGCGAGTTCAAGGCCTATGACGAGATTGACGG
>JBCDDF010000034.1:0-34301 GCA_039180525.1 Pseudomonadota bacterium | reverse complement strand
CGGATGCGGATACGCGGTTCGTCTATGACCAGGACAGCGGGCGGCTTTACTTCGACGCCGACGGCTCGGGCGAGGGCGCGGCCGAACTGATCGCCCGCTTTGCCCGCGGCACGGATCTGACCGACACGATCGACATCGCCTGAGACCCAAGGGGCGGCCCTTCGCGGGCTGCCCCACCGCAAACGCGAAACGGCGGGGCGCGCAGGACCCCGCCGTTTTCCTTTCGCCAGCCGGAAGGGCTAAAGCGCGCCGGGAAAGACCAGGCGAATGCACGTCCCATCCGTCGACGTCTTGCGCAGCAGCACTTGGCCGCCCATCTGTCGGGTGAGGGCGCGCACGACCATCAGGCCGCGCCCGGTTTTGCCGATATCCGAAATCCGCACCGGCTTGCGCAGGCGCATCACCATTAGCTCCGGCAGACCCGGGCCGCTGTCCTCGACATCGATCAGCAGATCTTGCCCGGCCCCGCGCATGGTCACGGTCACCTGGCATTCGTCGGTGTCTGTCGCACCGCAGGCATTGTGCACCAGGTTGAACAAGACGCGGAACAGGCGGCGATGGCACAGCCGCGCCGGTTGCGTGGTGATGCCGGCGGGCTCTTCGGCCACCACGCAGGTGACCCGTTCGGAATCGACCATGGCCAGAACCGCGTCGAGCGTCTCTCGCAGCGTGGTGGTCGGCGTGGTCGCGCGGTCCGCCAGATCCGGATCGTTCAGAACCTGGCACAGATCCTCCGCGACATCGATCATGCGCATCAAACGCTCACCCTTGCGTGCGGTATCGGTATCGGCAGCGCCGGCGATGCTTTCCGCGGTCAGCGAAAGCGTCGACATCACGTTGCGCAAGTCATGGGTGACGCCGGCGAGATGATCTTTCATGCGGCGTTCCTTTTCGGCGCGAGGGATCTGCGGTTTGATCACCGTCGCAACCAAATCTTCAGCGAGTGCTGTGTTATCGGTCACCGTGGCTTCCCCTTTTTCGAACGATTGCGAAACTGCCGCCATTCTCTCACCGGACCGACCGACGCACACGCGGCGGCCATTGGCCCGTTTCTCAGCGCAACCTATCGAGGCTTTCGCTCGGTCCCGTTCCTTCGCACCTTACGAAACCGTTGCGCTGTGGCGTGCTTTGAAGTCTCGCCGCAGAAGGGGCGACTGTATTCCATCACACTGCTGTGATTGTCAGAATTCTGCGTCTTTGGTCATGTCTTGAAATTCTGACGGAAAACCGGCACCCGTCATGGCCGGCGGCCGCCGGTGCCCGCTCCACCAAAGACCACACAGCGCCCTTGTAACGCGCCCGGTGGCGCGGCAATCTCTGACAAAAAAACTGGGGGAGGATGCCGTGACCTTGACCGTCGCGACATGGAACATCAATTCTGTGCGCCTGCGTGAGCCGATCGTGTTGGATTTGTTGAAGGAATCCGCACCGGATATCCTATGCCTTCAAGAAACCAAGTCGCCGGTGGAGAAGATTCCCACCAAAAGCTTCCATGCGCTGGGCTACGAATACCTCGTGGCGCGGGGGCAGAAGGGGTATAACGGCGTCGCCATCCTGTCGCGCATCCCGTTGGAAGACCTGGGTGCGCGTGATTTCTGCGACCGGCAGGATGCGCGCCATGTCGCCGCCCGCCTGCCGGACGGCACCGTGGTGCATAATTTCTACGTCCCGGCGGGTGGCGATGAACCCGACCGAGAGACAAACGACAAGTTCGCCCACAAGTTGGATTTCCTCAGCGAGATGCGCGGCTGGTTCCGCGACAGCCCGCCGGCCCGCGCGATCATGGTGGGCGATCTGAACATCGCGCCGCGCGAGGACGATGTCTGGAGCCACAAGCAACTGCTGAAAGTGGTGTCGCATACGCCGGTCGAGGTCGATCACCTGACCGCCGCGCAGGAGGCTGGAAACTGGGTGGACATCACGCGGCAGGACATCCCCGATGGCCGGCTTTTCTCCTGGTGGTCCTACCGCGCGCGGGACTGGTCGGCGGCGGACAAGGGCCGGCGGCTCGACCATATCTGGGCGACCCCCGACCTCGCCTCCGGCGCCGGTCACAGCCGCATCGACCGACACGTCCGCGGCTGGGAGAAACCGTCCGACCACGCGCCGGTATTCGCCGCGTTCGACATATGAGCGCCGGCCAAGTTTCCCTGGCCGAAAACATACCAGCCGGAGGCATCGATCCTCGCCCCAAGCGGGACGTCAAATCGCCCGGACAGGATCGCGATTGCGATCCTCCTGGCCGCTTGGCCAGGCCGCGGGCAGGCCCGCGGGTCCGGGCTTGCCCGGCCCTTGCCCCTTGCGCCTTATAATCCGGCGGGTAGTCTTCGCGCCAGAAAACCAACAGGAGGTCCGACCCAGATGAAATCCGTCCTACTCGCCACCGCCGCCGCCATGGCCTTGGGCGCGGCAGCGCAGGGCGAAACCATGCGCTGGGCGCGTGCCGGCGACAGCCTGACGCTCGACCCGCACGCTCAGAACGAAGGTCCGACAACAGCGCTCAATCATCAGATCATGGAACCGCTGGTGATCCGCGACATGACCGGGCAGATCGTCCCGGCGCTCGCCACCGACTGGAACCCCAGCGAGGACAACCCGAATGTGTGGGTGTTCAATCTGCGCGAGGGCGTGACCTTTCACGATGGTGCCACCTTCGATGCCGAGGACGTGGTGTTCTCGCTCAACCGCGCCATGACAGAGGACAGCGACTACAAGGAACTGCTCGCCTCGGTGGTCGAGGTACGCGCCAGCGACCCGTTCACCGTCGAGATCGAGACCGACGGCCCGAACCCGATCATGCCCGCCAACCTGACCAATATGTTCATCCTCGACAAGGATTGGGCCGAGGCCAACAACGCCGTCAAGGTCCAGGACTACGAAGGCGGCGAAGACACGTTCGCGGCCAAGAACGCAAACGGCACCGGGCCCTTCAAGCTGGTCAGCCGCGAGCCGGACGTGCGCACCGTGCTGGAGGCGAACGGGAATTACTGGGGCGCCGACGAGTTCCCCAGCAATATCACCCGCATCGAATACACCCCGATCCAGAACGCCGCGACACGGGTCGCCGCGCTGCTGTCAGGCGAGGTCGATTTCATCCAGGACGTGCCGGTTCAGGATCTGGAACGGGTCGCAAACACCGATGGGCTGATGGTGAAGAAGGCGCCGCAAAACCGGGTGATCTTTTTCGGCATGAACCAGGGCGATGCGGACCTGACAACCGACAATGTCGACGGCGCCAACCCCTTCGCCGATGTCCGCGTGCGCCAGGCCATGAACATGGCCATCAACCGCGATGCGATCCGACAGGTGGTGATGCGCGACCAATCGATCCCGGCCGGCGTGGCGATGCCACCTTTCGTGAACGGCTGGACCGAGGCGCTCGACGCGGTGCCCGCTACCGATATCGACGCGGCCAAGGCGTTGATGGCCGAGGCCGGCTATGCGGATGGCTTTTCGGTGACGCTGAACTGCCCCAACGACCGCTACATCAATGACGAAGCCATCTGCCAGGCCGCAGTCGGCATGTTCGGCCAGATCGGGATCAATGTGAACCTGGAGGCGCTGCCCAAGGCGCAGCACTTCCCGTTGATCAACAATCTGGAAACCGATTTCTACCTGCTGGGCTGGGGCGTGCCGACCTATGACAGCGAGTACATCTTCAACTTCCTGACGCACACCAAGGGCGAAAAATACGGATCCTGGAACGGTACGCGGTTCTCGAACGCGGATCTGGACACCCAGATCCAGGCGCTGGCCTCGGAGATCGATCTGGACAAGCGCAACGCCATGATCGGCGAGATCTGGGACGTCGTGCAGGAAGAGGTGCTCTACCTGCCGATCCACCACCAGGTGCTGAACTGGGGCATGGCCGACGGGGTCGATACCGTGGTCGATCCGGAGGACGTGCCGAAGTTCAAGTATATCTCGATGAACTGAAACCCATCGGTCAGCGCTGCTGCGGCTCTGCGCTGACCGTCTCTGCCGGGGCCGCCGCCGAACTTGCTGCGCCGGTGGCCCCGGTCAGGCTTTCGCGCAGAAAGTCGATCGTCAGCCGCACCTTGTTGGGCAGAAACGCCCGGCTGGGATAGACCACCCAGGCCGCGCCGTCGAAGGAATGCGCCGCGAAACGGTGGTCCGGAAACACATCCACCAGATCCCCGGCCGCCAGTTGCGGCGCCACGAACCGATCAGGATAGAGCGCCGGTCCCATACCCAAAAGCGCCGCGTCGCGGATCGCCAGAGAGGTTGAAAACGCGGTGTCGGAGGCGATTTCCACATGGCTCGTCTCGCCACGCGCATCGCGGACCAGCCAGCGGCCGCGATTGTCGGGGAAGGTATAGACCAGGCAATTGTGCGTGCTGAGATCCGCCGGCGTGCCCAATGGGTGCGCGGCCAGATAGTCGGGACTGGCATAGACCTTGTACTCATAGGGAAACAGTCGCGCCGCGATCACGTCACCTTGGATCGCCGGGCCCATACGGATCGCGAGATCGATGCGATTGTCCACAAGATCCAGGATTTCGTCAGTGATCAGCAATTCCAGTTTCAGGCTGGGGTAACGGCGCCGGAACTCCGGCAGCAGCGGCACCAGAAACACAAGTGCGAACGCCAGTGACGTGGTCAGCCGCAGGGTGCCCTGCGGGCCGGTCGACAGGTTCTGCGCCTCTTCTCGGGCGCGGTCGATTTCCTCGCGCGCCGCCGCGACGCGCCTTAGATAGCGGTCGCCGGCCTCGGTCAGCGACATCTTGCGGGAGGAGCGGTGAAAGATCCGGACGCCCAGGTCGCGCTCCAACGCCGCGACCGCGCGCGACACCGAAGACCGATCCAGATTGCGTTCGCGGGCAACGGCGGAGAAGCTGCCCAACCGAGCCACGTCCAGTGCGATATCCACTGCGTTCAAATCCATGATCACCTGCCTCGTGCGCGATCCGCGCAACAATTGTTTTTGGACTCAGCAGATGATGCGCCGCCTGCGGAATGTGAACACTGTTCGGACTTCACGACGCCTGATATTCTAGTCAGATTTTTTTCCGGCCACTTCGTGTTGCGTTTGGCGCAACATCATGTTTCGAAAACAACAGCTAATTACTTGTGACCTCACGCTGAATAAGAGGGGTATACGCGAAGTAAAGGCAAGACAAGGTGGTTTTTGGGAAGTTCGCGGGAATTCGCGATGCAAAGATATAGTCATTATTTGGCGTGATGACAAAGGTGACCGATTTTGCCTTCGCAAAACCAATTCTCTTCAACTCACCGTGACTTCGCGGCGCCAGCCGGCCGGACCGCAGTTTTTTTCGCCCGGCCGCTGGTATCCGCGACAGGGCGCGGTATCATCGGCGCCCGGGTCGCCGACACCAAAAAGAGCGGCCGTCCAACATGGAGATCCCGATGCGCCTTTCCATCCTTGCGCTTGGCTGCCTTGTCGCCGCAACTCCCGCCACCGCCGAGACCTTCCGTTGGGCGGAAACCACAGATCCGCAGACGATGGACCCGCACGCGGTGAACTCGGCGCCGGTCCTGGGCTTTCTCAACAACGTCTATGAGGGCCTGGTGCGACGCGGCAAGGATATGCGCATCGAACCCGCGCTGGCCGAAAGCTGGGAGGCATTGGGCACCGATGGCTGGCGGTTCAACCTGCGCCAGGGGGTGACATTCCATGACGGTGCGACATTCGACGCCCAGGATGTGCTGTTTTCCTATCAGCGGGCGAGTTCGGAAGCGGCCGACACCGCGTCCTGGTTCGCGCCGGTGGCCGAGGTGGTGGTGGTCGATGATTTTACCATCGACTTTCTGACCACCGGACCGAACCCGATCTTCCCGGACTCGATCGCGAATTTCATGATCCTCGACCAAGGCTGGGCCGAAGCAAACGGCGCGGAAGTGCCGGCCAAGGATGAGGAAACCTTCGCCACCCGCAACGCCAACGGCACCGGCGCCTTCCGTCTGGCGGGGCGTCAGCCCGGGTTGAAGACGGTGCTGGAGCCCTTCGCCGACTGGTGGGGCACGCCCGAACACAACATCACCCGGGCGGAATTTACGCCGATCCAGAACTCCGCCACCGCGGTCGCCGCGCTGTTGTCCGGCGATGTGGACATGATCAACCCGGTGCCGGTGCAGGACGCCGCCCGCGTCGCGGAGCGCGATGATGCCCAGGTGATCCAGGGGATCGAGGCGCGGGTGATCATGCTGGGCTTTCCCCATGCCGCGCCAGAGCTGAAATACGGGCCCAATGCCGGCGATGCGAACCCGTTTCTGGATGTCCGCGTCCGCCAAGCCGTGGCGCAGGCGGTCAATGTCGACGCGATCCTGCAGACCATCATGCGCGGCGCGGCGGAACCGGCCAGCCAACTGGTCAGCCCGGCCATGCGCGGCTATTCCACGGCGCGCGGCGACCGCCCCGCCTACGACCCCGACGCGGCGAAGGCCCTGCTGGCCGAGGCGGGCTATGCCGATGGGTTTTCCTTCGGGCTGAAGTGTCCCAATGACCGCTATCTGAATGACGAGGCGGTGTGTCAGGCTGTCGTGTCGATGCTGGCGCAGGTGGGCCTCACCGCGGAATTGGATGCGATGCCGGTCAGCAACTACTGGCCCGAACTGCGCGAAGACAATTTCGACATGTACCTGCTGGGGTGGAGCCCCGGCACCTTCGACGCCGAACATCCAATCCGGTTCCTGGCGCATACCCCGGTCGAAAACCTGGGCACCTGGAATTTCGGCGATTTCTCGAACCCGCGCATCGACGAGATGCTGCCGCTGATCCAGTCCGAGATTGACGAGACCAAGCGGCAGGCGCTGTTGGACGAGGCGGCGCAAATCCTCCAGGAGGAGGTCGGCTATGTGCCGCTTTACGTTCAGCCCTTGATCTGGGGCACCGGGGCTTCCGTCGATCTGACGCAGCGGCCCGACAATTTCTTCATCCTGCGCTGGGTGACGGTGAACTGAACACCGCCAGGGCCGGCGGCGAGAATTCGCGCCCAGCGCCGGCCGACCAAAAAAAACCGTGCGAAAACCGGCGGATCCGTTAATAATCTACGGATGACTGTCCGGCCACGTATTCTTACCGCAGCCGTCCTGTGCTTTTCGCTTCTTGCGATTTGGGCAGGGCCGGTTGTGGCCCGGCTTCTGCCCGGCGTGGTGCAGACGGTGGTGATCTGCAACGGCGATGCGCTGGTGACGATTACCATCGATGCGAACGGTCAGCCGATCTCGGCTGATTGGGAGAAAAAGGCACCGTGTCTGCTGACCGCGGACACGGTGGCGGACGCTCCGCCCGCGGATTGGCACAGGTTTGTGGGGGCATGGACCTGGATCGCGCGCCCGGACGCGTTTCGGCGGGCGGATCAGGACGCGTTTCGTAATGGCTTTGCGCGGGCGCCGCCGGCGCAGGGCTGACCCTCCCTCACAGAAACCGAACTTCACAGGACTGACAGATGACAGTGTCTTCGCCGGCGGCCCGTTCCGCCGAACCCCTGCGCGGCGGCGCGTTCTACCGCCTGGTCTGGAAGTGGCACTTCCTGGCCTCGCTTTACGTACTGCCGTTCATGCTGATGCTGGCTGTGACCGGCGGCATCTATCTCTACAAACCCCAAATCGAAGAGGCGCTTTACGCCCATAAGCTGAATGTCGAGGCTACCGGCCCCGCACTGCCCTTCGAGACCCAAGTGGCTGCGGTCGAGGAGGCCCATGGCATGTCGCGCCTGCGCGGCATTTCCACCGAACAGGACCCGACCCGGTCGACCGTGATCGAGTTCGACGACGCCGACAAAACCCGCACCATCGCCTGGGTCGATCCTTACTCGGGCGAGGTTCTGGGCGCGATCCCGCGGGACGACATGGCCATGCGGGTGGTGCGCAAGATCCATGGCGAACTGCTGCTGGGCGAAACCGGCACCAAATTCGTCGAGCTTGCCGCCCACTGGGCCATTGTTATGTTCATCACCGGCGCCGTCCTGTGGTGGCCGCGCGGCGAGCGCACGCTGGCCAAGGCGGTCAGCCTGCCAACCGGCAGCCCGAAAAAGCGGTCCTGGTGGCGCGAGACGCATCTGTTCACCGGCATGCTTGCGACGATCCTGGTGGTGCCCATCATCATCTCTGGCCTGCCATGGACCGATGTCTGGGGCGGCGGCCTGTCCTATGTCCAGGAACAGACCGGCACTAAATCCAAGAGCTACCGGTTCGGCGGCGGTGCGCCCAAATCTTCGGAAGCGGAAGGAGAGACCATCGCCTATGCGGAGGTTTTCGCCATCGCCGAGGCCGAAGGTCTGAAAGCCCCTTACGAAATGCGCCCGCCGCGCAAGCCCGAGGATGCTTTCTGGATCCGGTCCGACAGCGTGAACCGGGGCGATCAAAGCGAACTGGTCATCGACCGCTATAACGGCGAGGTGCTGGCGCGGATCGATTTCGCCGACAATCCCGGCGTGGCCAAGGCGGTGTCCTGGGGTATCTCCTTCCACCAGGGGGAGCTTTACGGCGTCATCAACCTGATCCAGAACACCGTTGCCGCGATCCTGGCGGCGGCACTGGCCGTCAGTGGCTTTGTCGCCTGGTGGATGCGCCGGCCCAAGGGCACGCTGGGCGTCCCGGCGGCGCCCGAGGCGCGTGTGGGCACCGGCATGATCTTTCTGACGCTGACGCTGATGATCCTGTTCCCGCTGATGGGCGCCTCGCTGCTGCTGGCGCTGATCCTGGATTGGCTGATCTTCCGCCACTTCGGCTGGTTCCGCGCCCGCCCGGCGGGTGTCACACCTGCGGAATAGGCGCAAAGCAAGCACCGCGACCCCGGCGGGATGACCGCCGGGTTTTGCACCGGCCGCCGGCGCCGACTATACCGGGCGGGTTCGTAACCCGTGCCGGAGGTCGCTTGCCCGCACATTCCTTTTCCGGCGGCGGCGCCCGATGACCGAGGCGCGGCCGCGACGCCCCATGGCGCGCATGGCCCTGCGGCTTGCGGTCATCCTGGCGCTTTTGGTCGCGGCCAACCTGACGCTTGGCGCCTTTTTGCGCGACATCGCCTATGAGATAGCGCCCGAAAACGCGGCCGTCTGGCGCCGGGCCATCCTGATGACGACGGTCGCCTACGCGTTGCTGCTGGCGGTGCCCTTCGTGCCGGGGGTCGAGGTCGGCCTGGGCCTGATGGGCGTGATCGGGCCACCGGTGGTGCCTTATGTCTACGCCGCCACCGTCAGCGGGCTGAGCCTGAGCTTTATGGTCGGCCGCTTGGTGCCGCTGCCGGTTTTCGCCCGCGCGCTGCGGCTGATCGGTTTCGCCCAGCTTGCGGAGTTTTCGATCCGTCTGGGCGCGATGTCGCATGCCGACCGGCTGCACCATCTGACGCAAGAGATGCCGAATGCCTGGATCCCGTTCCTGGTGCGGCATCGCTATATCGCGCTGGCGATTCTGCTGAACGTACCCGGCAACGTCATCTGGGGTGGCGGCGGCGGGCTGGCGCTGGTGGCCGGGCTCAGCCGGCTTTACTCGCCCCTGGGCTTTCTGGCGGCCATCGCCATCGCGGTCGCGCCGGTCCCGATCCTGTTCGGCGTCTTCGGGATCGACCCGTTCGGGCTGGCCGACTACATGTAGCCGCCCTTGCCTCACCCCGCGATCCGGGGTGTAAAGGCACATGATCGGCTATATCCTGCAACGCGTCTTTCAATCCGTCATCGTGCTGTTGCTGGTCGGGCTGGTCGCGTTTTCCATGTTCCGCTTCGTCGGCGACCCCATCGACAACATGCTAGGCCAGGAACGCACCGATGCGGATATCCAGCGGCTGCGCGAAACCCTGGGCCTGGATCAGCCCTTCCCGGTGCAATATCTGCGCTTTCTGCAAGGCGCCGTGCAGGGCAATTTCGGCATCAGCTATCGCCAGGGCCGCCCGGTGGCAGAGATCATCGCCGAACGTGCGCCCGCGACGTTGGAACTGGCCGCCGTGTCCGGCGCGCTGGCGATCGCCCTGGGTGTCGCCTTGGGCGTGTTCACCGCGATCCGAAGGCGGGGGATCGCGGCGAATGTGATCATGGCGACCTCGTTGGTGGGGGTGTCGCTGCCGACCTTTCTGATCGGGATCCTGCTGATCTATTTGTTCGCGGTCGAACTGGGTTGGATGCCCAGTTTCGGGCGCGGCGATGTGGTCAATCTCGGCGGCTGGTCCACCGGGTTTCTAACCGCCAGCGGGCTACAGGCGTTGATTCTGCCCGCAATCACGCTGGGGCTTTATCAAATGACGCTGATCATGCGGCTGGTCCGATCCGAGATGCTGGAGGTGCTGCGCCAGGACTATATCCGCTTTGCCCGCGCCCGCGGCCTGCGCGACCGGTCGGTCTATTTCCGCCATGCGCTGAAGAACACGCTGGTCCCGGTGATCACGGTGACGGGGCTTCAACTGGGCTCGATCATCGCCTTTGCGATCATCACGGAAACCGTTTTTCAGTGGCCAGGCGTAGGGCTTTTGTTCATCAACGCGATCCAATTCGTGGATATCCCCGTGATGGCCGCCTATCTGATGCTGATTTCCGTTATGTTCGTGATGATCAACCTGATCGTCGACATCCTGTATTATTTCATCGATCCGCGCCTGCGCGTCGACCGCACGGCGCCCGCGAAATGACCGAGGTTCTGGACGACAAGCCGGACGAGAAACGCGCCCCGGGGGCGCTGGCGCGGTTTTTCGACAGCGACTTTTTCTACGCCTTCCGCCGCTCGCCCGTGGCGGTGGTGTCCTTCGCGCTGGTGGTGCTGCTGATCGGCAGCGCGGTACTTGCGCCGTTGATCGCGCCCCATAACCCGTTCGACCCGGCGACGCTGAACCTGATGAACGGCTTTTCCGAACCGATGCAGCCGAATGCCTTCACCGGAGAGACGTTCTGGCTGGGCACCGACGATCAGGGCCGGGACGTGTATTCGACCATCCTCTACGGGCTGCGGATTTCGCTGTTCGTGGGCTTCGCCGCGGTTCTGCTGGCGATGGTGCTGGGGGTCACGCTGGGGCTGATTTCGGGCTATGTCGGCGGCTGGACCGATACGGTGATCATGCGCATCGCCGATGTGCAACTGACCTTTCCCGCGATCCTGGTCGCGATGCTGATCTTCGGCATCGCCAAAGGGATCACCCCGGTCGATATGCGCGACCAAGTCGCGATCTGGGTGCTGATCATCGCGATCGGCCTGTCGGATTGGGTGCAGTTCGCCCGCGTGGTCCGCGGCGCGACGTTGGTGGAAAGGGGCAAGGAATATGTGCAGGCGGCGCAACTTATCGGCCGCTCACCCATGGCGATCATGCTGCGCCACATCCTGCCCAACGTCCTGTCGCCGGTGCTGGTGATCGCCACGATCAGCCTGGCGCTGGCGATCATCGCCGAGGCGACGCTGAGCTTTCTGGGCGTCGGCGCGCCGCCCACCCAGCCTTCGCTGGGCACGCTGATCCGCATCGGCCAGGGTTTCCTGTTCTCTGGCGAGTGGTGGATCCTGGTCTTCCCCGCGGCGACGCTGTTGGTGCTGGCGCTGTCGGTCAACCTGCTGGGCGACTGGCTGCGCGATGCGCTGAACCCGAGGCTGCGCTGATGGCGTTGCTGGAAATTGAGGATCTGACGGTCGAGTTTCCGACCCGCCGCCGCACATTTGTTGCGGTCAACCGCGCGCATCTGACCGTGGAGCCGGGGCAGATTCACGGACTGGTGGGCGAATCCGGGGCCGGGAAATCCACCATCGGCGCCGCGGTGATGGGGCTGATCGATCGCCCGGGGCGGATTTCCTCGGGCACGATCCGGTTCCGGGGGGAAGAAATCTCGGGCCTGGATGCTGCGGCGATGCGGGCGCTGCGGGGCAAGAAGATCTCGATGATCTTCCAGGATCCGCTGACGTCCCTGAACCCGCTTTTGACCGTGGGCGCGCAGCTGATCGAGACCATCCAGATGCATCTGGGCCTGAGCGACAGCGATGCCCGCGCCCGCGCCATTGCGTTGATCGACCGGGTCGGAATTCCCAAGCCGGAGTTGCGCGTCGACCAGTTCCCGCACCAGTTCTCCGGCGGAATGCGGCAGCGGATCGTCATCGCCCTGGCGCTGTGTTCCGAACCCGACGTCATCATCGCCGACGAGCCCACGACCGCGCTGGATGTCTCCATCCAGGCGCAGATCCTGGATCTGATCAAGGATCTGGCGCGGGAGCGGCAGGTCGGCGTGATCCTGATCACCCATGACATGGGCGTGATTGCGGACACCACGGATGTGGTGACGGTGATGTATGCCGGCGGCGTTGTGGAAAGCGGCCCCACCGGGCAGGTGCTGGGCGCGCCGACGCACTCTTATACGAAATCGCTGATCGCCGCGGTGCCGCGCCCCACCGTGCGGCTGAAGCGGTTCCCGCAGATTTCCTATGGCGGGCGGCAGACGGAGTTTCAGATCGCCGATCTGGCGCGCAACTGGGCCCGGCCCGACGCTTCGGCCGGCGGGTGTCTGGTGGAGGTCGAGGGGCTGCGCAAGGTGTTTTTGGAACGCCGCGCGCTGCGCCCATCGCAGCGGCGCTATCTGACGGCGGTCGATGACGTGTCGTTTTCGATCCGCGACGGAGAGGTGTTCGGCCTGGTCGGCGAAAGCGGGTCGGGCAAATCCACCGTCGCGCGGATGATCGCGGCGCTTTACGCCCTGGACGGTGGCACGGTGCGCTTCGATGGCCGGCCGGTGGACGCGGGCTCGCCGAAGGCAGCACTGGCGGCTTATCGCGCGCAGATCCAGATGATCTTTCAGGATCCGTTTTCGTCGCTGAACCCGCGCATGCGGGTCGACCAGATCATCGCCGAGCCCGCACGGCATCATGGAATTCTGTCCGGTCGCGCGCTGAAGGATCGGGTGGCGGAGCTTTTGGACCGCGTGGGTCTGGGGGCGGAGGCCGGGCTGCGCTATCCGCACGAGTTCTCTGGCGGGCAGCGGCAACGTATCTCCATCGCGCGGGCGCTCGCCACGCAGCCGCGGTTTCTGATCTGCGACGAACCGACATCCGCGCTGGATGTGTCGATCCAGGCGCAGATCCTGAACATCCTGAAGGACCTGAAAGAGCATCTGGGCCTGACGATGCTGTTCATCAGCCACGACCTGCCGGTGGTGCGCCAAATGTGCGACCGGGTCGGCGTGATGCGCCAGGGCAAGCTGGTGGAGGTGGCCGAGACCGACCGGCTGTTCGCCGCGCCGCAGCATCCCTATACCCAGGAGTTGTTGTCGCTGATGCCGCGGCTGGACGGGCTGTCGACCGAGGGGCTTGCGGCCAGCGCCTGAGGATTTTGTGCCTCCGGCGGGGATATTTTAGGAACAAAGAAGGCGTTTTGGGCGCGATTGGGCCGGGCCTTGGTTTGGTGCCGGAGGTGTTTCACTCGGCGGCTTGCGGGACCTCCTCCAGCCGCCGGCGCAGGGTCAGTTCGAACCGGGCGCCGCTGTCGGAGGGGCGCAGCGCCAGTTCGCCGCCCAGCGCGTGCATGATCTCCCGGCTGATCGGCAGGCCCAGCCCGGCGCTGCCGGCCAGCGTGGTTTCCGACAGGCGGGAGAATTTTTCGAACGCGCGGCCCCATTGGTCCGGCGGGATGCCGGGGCCGCTGTCCTGGACTTCGACGGTGGCGCGATCGCTGCCGGCGGCCGCGCGAATGCGGATCTGTGGCGCGGTGCCGCCGTATTTGACCGCGTTGGAGATCAGGTTGATCAGCACCTGCGCCAGCCGATCGACATCGGCGACCACCGGCGTGTCCAAAGCGGTATCCTCCACCAGGATCGCCGCGCCGGCGGTCTGGCGCAGCCCCTCGGTGCTGGTCACCGCGCGCCCGATCACATCGCCCAGCCGGACCATCCTGAGGTTCAGCCGCGCCCGGCCCGATTCCAGGAAACTGAGATCCAGGATTTCGTCCAGCAGCCGGGTCAGCCGCTGCGCCTCGCCATGAATGATGTCGACGAAACGGGCGACTTCTTCGGGCGCCAGTTCGGGCCGGGCGCGCAGGATCTCGGCAAAGGATCGGATCGATGTCATGGGCGTGCGCAGTTCGTGACTGACCTGGCTTAGAAACGCGTCTTTCTGATCGGACAGCGCCTGCAGGCGCGCATTGGCGCTGCGGAGTTGTTCGGCGGTGCTGGACAATTCGCGGGAGCGGGTCTCCAGCTCTTGGCTGTATTCCACGATCTGCGCCGCCTCGTCGGCCATCTGCAGCAGTTCCTCCACCGGCATCTGCCCACCATGGGTGATCTGGCCCACCATCGCATGGGCCGAGGCGGCGCCGACCGATCCGGTCAGCGCGCGTTCGACGCGCGCGATCAGGTCGTCATCGGCCTCGGGCAGGCCGCCGGGTTTGCCCTGGGCGCGGGCGATGTCGCTGAACATGGCATGGGCCGACTCTGTCCCCAGGAACCGCTGGGCGAGGGTGAACAGATCCTCAGCGGTGGCGGACCGGCCCAGGATCACCGGATCGGCGCTGGTTTTGCGGAACACGTCGACGAATTGCGCGCTTTGCATGCGTTCCAACAGCCGCGGTGTGCTGAGCAGCGATGCACCGACGAAGGCGGCGGTATTGAACAGCAGGCTCCAAAAGACCGAATGCACCAGCGGGTCGGGGGCGGGAAGGCCGAACAACGCCTGCGGACGTAGTGCCGCGATGCCGAAGGGCCCCGCTTCCAGCACGCCCGGCGGCAGCAGGAAGCGGCCTTCGAAGCTGGGCAGAAACAGCGTATAGGCCCAAAGCGCAAAGCCAACGCCGATCCCCGCCAGCGCGCCGGAGCGGTTGGCGCCGCGCCAGTAGAGCCCGCCGATCAGCGCGGGGACCAACTGCGCGACCCCGGCGAACGCGATCAGACCGATGGAGGCGAGTGCCGCGGTTCCGCCGGTCAAAAGGTAGTAGACGTAGCCGAGCGCCAGAACCAGCACGATGGACACCCGCCGCGCCGTCAGCACGACCGAGCGGACGTCGCCGCTGATCTGGGTCTGGCCGGCGTTCAGCGCAAGCCACACCGGCACCGCGATGTGGTTGGAGATCATCGTCGAAAGCGCGATCGTGGCCACGATCACCATCGACGTCGCTGCGGAGAAACCACCCAGGAATGCCAGCAAGGCCAGGCCGGGGCGGTCCTGCGATATCGGCAGCGTGAGCACGTAGAGGTCGGGGTTTGCGCCTTCGGGCAATACGGTCTTTCCTGCGACGGCAATTGGCAGCACGAACAGCGAGATGAGCGCCAGATAGGCAGGAAACGCCCAGGCAGCGGTGGCCAGATGCGTTTCGTCGGCGTTTTCGACCACCATCACCTGAAACATACGCGGCAGGCAGATGATCGCCGCGGCCGACAGAAACATCACCGTCACCCAGCGTGGGCCAAAGATCGCCGCGTCGGGCAGGCCGCCATTGGGCAGGCGCGAGAACAGCTCTGCCGGGCCTTGGGCGACGCCCCAGACCACGAAGACACCGACCGCGATCAGCGCGATCAGCTTGATGACGGCCTCCACCGCGACGGCCGCGACGACGCCGACATGACGTTCGTTGGCATCGATGGAGCGAGTGCCGAAAAGGATCGAAAAGAGCGCTAGACCGACGGCGAACCACAGGCCCGTGACCGCGGCGCCGGGTGCGGTGCCGGTCTCTCCGCCCAGAACGGCCACGCTGAGCGACAGCGATTGCAGTTGCAGCGCGATGTAAGGCGTGGAGCCGACGACCGCGAGCAACGTGACAGCCACCCCCAGCGAGCCGCTTTTGCCGTAGCGGGAGGAGATCAGATCGGCGATCGAGGTGATCCGCTGTTCGCGCCCGATACGCACAAGTTTGCGCAGCAAAAACCACCAGGAAAACATCACCAGCGACGGCCCCAGATAGATCGTCGCGAATTCAAGCCCCGAACGCGCCGCAGAGCCGACCGCGCCGTAGAACGTCCAGCCGGTGCAATAGACCGACAGCGACAGCGTATAGATCAGCGGCGCGCTCAACCACCCGCGCCGGCCGCGGGCGGCGCGGCGTTCGGACCAGAACGCGACCAGGAACAGGAAGACGCTGTAGCCAAGGCATACCGCGATCAGCCCGTTGAGCGACAGCATGAGCCCTAGCGCCCGCCCAGCATCCGCGCCAGCCGCCAGGTCAGCAGGATCAGCCCGGCCCAGACCAGAAACAGATAGAGAAAGCCGACCGGCATGCCAAAGACCAGCCCCGCCCCGCCGAAGACGTCGAGCAACGGCGAGACCAGCAGCATCACGCCCAGTGCGGGGACGAAGGCCGCGCGATCCTGCCGGTTGCGGCGGCGAAAGGCGCGCTGGGCCAGGTCCTGACGCTCTGTGTTCATGGCTCGGCAAGCTCCCTCACAGCGGCCACGACCTCGGTGTTGGAAAACGGTTTGGTCATGAACCGCGTGGCGCCCAATTCCTCTGCCGTGCTGCGGTCGCGGCGCTGGCCGCGCGCGGTCAGCATCAGCACCGGCAGATGCGCGGTGCCGGAGGCACGCAGGTCGCGCAGGATGTCGAAGCCGCTGCGATTGGGCAGCATCACATCCAGCACCACCACATCCGGCCCGGTTTGCGCCACCCGGTCCAGGGCGCGGGCGCCGTCCGGTTCGACCAGCACCTCGAAGCCTTCATGCGACAGCAGAAAGCTCAGCGCATCGGCGATATTGGGCTCGTCTTCCACGATCAGCACCCGAAGCGTCACGGCCGGTGTCTCCCTTAGGTGCGGCTGTCTCGCCGCTTGCGGTCCAGCCTAACGCCGCCGGCGTGCCTGTCACGAGTTTTCCCGCCTTCGGCCCCTTCCGGCACCGTTTGGGCCGCGTGTCACGCAGCCTCGGACGCCATTGCACGCAGTTTCTTGGAAAATTTCGCGACCTTGCCGCCGCCGGGCAGCGTCTCCAGGCAGGCCAGGGTCTCGGGCCGTTCTGGTGCGGTACCGGCCGCGACATGCAGTTCGTAAAGCAATTCCAGCATGCCGCCGAGATCCCTTGGCGTTTCTTCCGGCGGAAAATCCAGCAGCTGCGCAATGATCGCGCAGACGTGGCGCTGCGCGCCCGCTTCGGCCATGGCTGCCAGCGCCTTTGTCCAGCGGCGTGTGGGCAGCGCGCCGGACATCAGAAACGGTGCGAGCGCGGCGGCGAACCGCACCTCCGACAGCCGCCTCTGGCTCAGCGCCTGCGCCGCCGCGTCGGCCGCCAGCGCGGTGACCGATTTGTCCTCGCACGCCATGTAATAGGCCAGTAACCCGGCACCCAGATCGCCGATCCCCCCGCCGGGGCGGAAGAACGGTTCCAGAAAGGCCCGGGTCGGGTTGTCGGTCAGGTTCTGCCAGGTGTCCTGCTGCAACATGCCCTGGCGAAAGAAGGGTTCCGGGTCGACCGGCATTGCCAGCGAGGCCCAGGCGATATCGGCGAAATGCGTGCCACAACTGCTGCTGACAGGCAGCGACGGGTCGGGGTGAAACGCATAGATCGCCGGCAGGATGTCGGCGCGGTTCGGTATCGCAGGCGTCGCCGGCACGTCGACGGTGATCCAAAAATACGCGCCGCAGGCACTTTCCTTCCTACGCACGTTCAACTCGTGCCCTATGGGCAGGCCGCAATCCGGCAGCGCGGGGTCGAACAGCGCGGTGATCCGCATATCTTCGGTCAGCGGCCGTCGGGCGCGCCATGCCGCGGCCCAAAGCTCCGCCGTCGGGCCGACCGGGCCGTCCGCGCCCAGCGCATAGGCCAGCGCGCGCGCCGCCTCGTCGTCGCCATCGCCATCGCCAGGTGCCGGGCCGCCGCGCCGATCCGGGGCCAGGCGCATCAGAGCCAGGGACATATCGACGGGCCCAGGCGTCACGCCCGCCGCGCGATAGTTCGCCAACCGCGCGTGCAGATCGGCCACAGATACCGTGCCAGAGCTATCGCTGGGCAGAGAAAGCATCGGCAGGCCGGTCCCGTCCAGCACCCGGTCGGCCAATTCCGCGTTCCGCCGCAGGTGCGCATGCTGCAGCGTGCCGGCGGGCAGCGCCCGGGCCCGATCGTCGTCGCCATCGGGCTGCCAAAGCTGGGCGATCGGCGTGCTTTCGGCCAGCGCACGGCCGGTCAGGGCCAGAACCGCCCGGATGCCAGCCGCGCCCGGATTGGCCCAGATCTGCGCGGCGCGTTTGCGCAGCGGCGACAGCACCGCCGGATCGGCGCGCAACTCTGCACCGAAACGGCTGAGCCCGTCGACGGCGCGTTCCACCGCGAACGGGTCGCGCGGGTTTTCCAGCACGGAAAGAAACAACGCCAGGGCATCCTGGCCATCGGCCACCGGCGCCATCGCGGCCGGGGTGGGCGGGGTGTCTGCCTGTGGCGATGGAGCACCGGCCGCGGCCGGTGCCGTGCCCGCAAGCACCGCTGTGCGCGGCCGCACCGACGGCGCGAGGAGATCCACATACGCGCCCAGCGCCGCCCGTGCCTGGTCGTTTGCCGGGCCGTCCAGCGACTGGAACAGGTCCAGCGCCTTGTCCTGAATGCCGGCATCCTCGCACACCAAGGCCAAAAGCGCGTGCGAAGCGGCCCTGGGCCGCAGCGCCGGGTCCCGCTTGGCGGCGCGTGCAACCAGTTTCAGCGCGGCCGCGACCGTCCCCTTGGCGCGCGCCTGCAACGCCGGTTCCAGCGCGCCCAGCATCGCGGCGGGTTCCAGTGCATCTGCTTTGTCCAGTGTCTGAACGAACTTGATCGCAAACGACACCGTCGGCGGCACCGAAGAGCCCAGCAGACCCAAATAGCGGGTCGCGCGGGCCGTCACCTCTGCCGGTGTGGGCGCAAGGGATACGTGAAACCGCGAATACCAGCCGGCGCGATACTGTCCGAAATCCCGTTCCAGCGCGTCCAGTGACGCATCAAGCAGGCGGTGCCGGTCCAGTTTGCCGGCCCGGGCATAGGCAATCAGCCGCGACTCCCAGGTGTCGGCGCCCGGCTTGGCTAATTTGTCGTGATTGGCCAGGCTGAACTCGCCGCCGCCCTCGACTTCGAAAAAGCGCCAGACATCGCGGGTCAACAGATCGGTCTCGTCCTCACCATCGCCGCGAAACTGCGCGTAGTAGCCCAGAATGATCGCGTCGCCTTCGGGCCGTTGGCACAGGCCCGCCCGCCATACCGGCGCGAGGCGGTCGATCAGATTGGGGTGGGTGCGCGCGATATGATCGACGAACCCTTGCGTCCAGTCGGGCCGCAATGCGGCGATGACATCGGCCAGCGCAACCGTTCCGGGCCATGCAAGATAGCCGGCTTTCTTGAGGTCGCTCAGCGTGGCCGTTGCCAGCAACCCGACCGTCACCGCCTCTTCGTCGCGGATCCTTGGTTTGGGTTTGGACGAAAAGCGCGCGGCCTCGACATCCGTGTAGAGCCGCACAACGGCCTTGGCGTGTTGGCGCCGCTCCGCCGGTGGGACTTGCGCCAGCCGGTTCAGAACGTCACGCCCGCGGTTGGTGCGCAAAAGTTCCAGCAACTCGGCCTCGGTCATGCGGTTCGCTCCATGTGCATCTCGACTGCCAGCACGTGCTTGCATGGGCCGCGCTGACCGGCGGTCTTGGCGAACCACGGGCAGGTGCAGCGCCAGCCTTCGCCATTTGGGCTGACCCGGTGCACGACGTCCTTGCCGGCGACATCCGCCGCGTTGCCGGCCATGGTGACCGCGCCCGCCGCGATCAGCGTTTCCGCCGCTTGCAGGCGCGGGTGCAGCGCGGCGATCTGTTCGGCGTCGAAGGGCAGGACGCGATGGAAATAGCCGCCCTGGCGCAGATCGAAACCGACCAGGCCCAATGCCGCGAGTTCCGCCAAAGCCGGCGCAACGGTATCCGGCGCCAGACCGGTCGCCGCGGCCAACGCGCCCACCTCGATCCGGTCCTGCCAATTGAGCCAGGCCCGCAGCGTGGCGCTTGCGGCGCCCTCGGTTTTGGCCAGCTGCGCCAACGCGCCGCCATCGCCCGAGAACCCGCGCCAGGGTTCGACGTTCAACACCAGGGAAAGCCGCTGGGTGCCAAAGTCCAGGACCCAGGCGGTCGCGTCGTTCTGGGGATTGTGAAACACCTCCAACGCATCGGCCTGGGCGGCCAGGCTTTCCATCACACGTAGGCGGTGACTGCCGCGCAGCGGCACGGCGTCCTGGGTCCGGCGCGGCGAAAGCCGTGCCGCGCCGCCGGTGACGGACACCCATTGCAGGTGGTCGCTCTTGCCCCGCGGCAGCGCCCGCAGGAACCGCTGTGCGCCGAGCCGGTTCAGTCGCAACGCGGGCGCCATTCCGGCCAGTGTCAACTGCACCTGAGCAAAGCCTTTGACCCAGCGCAGCGGCAGCGGCACCTTTCTTTCGATGACCGTCTGGCCGTCCCGGGTCAGGTCGACCGCGTCGGCGCCGATGCCCAGGGCCAGCGTGGTGTCCTTGCCGACACCGGCCAGGGCGGCGCGCAACTCCGGCCCGAAATCGACATTCGTCGTCCCGTGACGGCGGTGAGAAACGTCGAGCGCGCCGTCGTCCAGATCCATGCGCGCATAGACGCTGCAACAGGCGGAGAACCCCTCGAAGCGCACCGCGCCGGGGCTGACGGTGGCGACTGGGTCGGCTTCGCGCAGCAGTCGGGCGACCATCGAAGGTGGGGTATAATAGCGGGCGGCCACGATCTCTGACACGGCGCGCAGGCCCTTCGCGGTGACGTCCGGGAACAGCGCCCGCGCCGCCAGGAACCGCATGGGCGCCCCGGCCGCCTGATCGGACGCCAGGGCCAGTTCGCGCTGGCCGGACCCCGGCCGCAGGGTGGATGGCGTGGCATAGCGATAGGTCTGATCTATTGCGGCCATGGCGCTATCCCCACACGCGCGGCGCACCCCGCGGGACGGGCCGACTTTTTACGGAACCGTGCAAAGACGACCCCAGGAATCGGGCATGGCGCGGTCGGTTTCATGGCGAAAACTGGGCGCCGGGCTTGATGAATTGCGCGACTCGGATAGGCTTGGCGGACAAAAACAAAAGGGAGGAACGCGCCGTGTTGAAGCGGACATTGCTAGCGGGCGCCGTTGCGGTCGCGACGATCGCCTTCGCGCCGATCGCGGCTCAGGCGGACGGACAAGGTGAGAAATACAATCTGTTGCCTGACCAGCCCTTCGCGGGCACCAAACTGAACATCCTCAGCGTGGTCACGCCGCAATTCGATGGGTTGATGCTGCGTGACGAAGAGTTCACCGAACTCACGGGCATCGAGACCGAGTGGACGTTCATCCCCTTCGGCAGTCTTCAGGAGAAGATCAACGCCGAAGGGATCGCGGCCAACGGCACGTTCGATGTGGTCAACTACCTGGACAGTTGGGGGCCGCCCAACGCGCACTGGCTGATGCGCATCGACGAATTGATGGCGCGCGACGGGATTTCGATGGATCGTTATCCGGCCGCCTTCGCCCGGTCCGCGCAGTTCGAGGGCGAGACGCTGGGCTTTCCGCTGCGCGCGCACCCGCAGCTGATGTTCTATCGCCGCGATCTGATCCCCGAACCGCCCAGCACTTGGGCCGAACTGATCGAGATCGGCAATGCGCTGAAGGAAAGCAACCCCGACATCGCGCCGCTGGCGCTCTACTACAACAATGACGGCAACCGGCAGAACCTGTTCATCTGGATCAACTTCCTTTGGGCCGCGGGCGGCGACATCTTCAACGACGATTGGACGCCGGCCTGGACCAGCGAAGAGGCGTTGCAGGCGACCGAGGACTATATCGCGCTGCACACCGTGCACGGGGTCACCAACCCCAACAGCCTGGCTTTCGTGGAGCAGGATGCGCGGCAGTCCTTCATGCAAGGCAACTCGGCGATGATCCCGGTTTGGTGGTGGGCCTATTCGGGTTTCTACAACCCCGAAACCTCCACCCTGACCAAGGATCAGGTCGCGTTCACCGGCATGCCGTCCTATCAGGGCACGACCAAGACCTATGCGATTTCCATGCCGTTCTCGATCTCGGAGTATTCCGAGAACAAGGATGCCGCTTGGGAGTTTCTGAAGTGGCTGTCGAACCCTGAGATGGACAAGGCCAACGCCACCGAACGGGAGGTCGGCGGTAAGACGATCGTCAACAATGTGGTCACGCATATCTCCTCGCTTCAGGATGCGGATGTGAACGCTGCCAATGACGGCATTCAGGCGGCGGCGTGGGAGTCACTGGAGGAATCCGACATCATGCCGCAGATTCCCGAATGGCCGGAGGTGGGGGATCTTCTGTCGGCGGCAATCGCCGAAGCCGCCGCCGGCGGCGACACGCGGCAATTGATGATCGACGCCGCGGAGCAGGCCGAACGGGTTCTGCGCCGCGCCGGGCGCATCGAATAAAGCCGGAGGGGCGGGCCCTGGCGGCCCGCCCAGCCCCATGCGCGACAACACGCTGAAATACCTGCTGGTGGCGCCCGCCGTGCTGGTGGTGTTCGCCACCGCGATCTGGCCGCTGATCGAAAGCGCGCGGCTGTCCTTCACCGTTGGGCGGCTGAACCGGCCCGGCAGTCTGGACCAGTATCTGGGCTGGGAAAACTACACCTGGGCCTTCTTCGAAGAGCCGGCGTTCTGGAATTCGGTCTGGATCACCGCGACCTACACGGTGCTGACGGTCGGGTTGACGACCCTGTTCGCCCTGGGCCTGGCGCTGCTGCTGGCGCCGGGCGGGCGCCTGCGGTCGGGCGTACAGACGCTGCTGATCCTGCCCTTCGCCATGAGCCCCGCGCTGATCGGCGTGTCGTTTCGCTTCATGTTCAACCCCGAATTCGGCCTGTTCGATGCGTTTTTCGGTGCGCTGATCCCGCCGCTTGCCGATGTCAGTTGGCTGGCCGACCCGATGCTGGCCTTTGCCGTGTGCGTGATGGCTGATGTCTGGGGCTGGATCCCGTTCCTGACCCTGGTGCTGATCGGCGGCCTGGCCAGCGTGCCGCGCGACACGATCGAGGCGGCGCAGGTCGATGGCGCCTCTGGCTGGCGGGTGTTCCGTGACGTGACGCTGCCGCAACTGGCGCCGGTGCTGGCGGTGGTCGTGATCCTGAAGTCGATCTTCAGCCTGAAGACGTTCGACCAGATTTTCATGCTGACCAATGGCGGCCCCGGTACCGCGACCCAGACGCTTAGCCATTACATCTATTTCAACGGCATGAAATACGGTCAGATCGGCTATGCCGCCTCGGTCGCCTGGCTGATGGTGATCCCGATGATCTTTCTGACCTACGCCTATGCCAAATACGTCTTTCGCAAGGCGTGACGCGATGACGGGCAAGCAACGCAAACGACTGATCGGCGCTGCGCAGGTCGCGCTGATCCTGATCGCGATCTTCGTCATGCTTGTGCCCATCGGCTGGATTTTTCTGGCCGCGTTCAAGACCCATGTGGATGTCTATCAGCTTAAGCTCTTCTTCACGCCGACCCTGGAAAACTTCGGCACCGTCTTCGACGCGCCTTTCCATCTGGGCGCGAAGCTTTGGAACTCCACCATCGTGGCGTTGGTCACCGTGGTCATCGCCATCCCCATCGCCACCATGGCCGCCTATTCCTTCAGCCGGTTCCGGCTGCGGGGAGAGACCGCGATGCTGGTGATCATCCTGGCGACGCAATTCGTGCCCGCAGTGGTGATCATCCTGCCGTTTTTCGTGATGTTCCGCGATCTGGGGCTGCTCGACACGCGGCTGGGTCTGATCCTGGTGAACCTGGCCATCGTGATGCCCTTCGCCATCTGGATGATCAAAGGCTTCATCGACGGCATTCCGCTGGACACCGAAGAGGCGGCGCTGGTCGACGGCTCCTCCCGGCTGCAGGTGATCCGCAATATCGTGCTGCCCATGGCGGCGCCGGGGCTTCTGACGGCGGGGATCTTCTGTTTCATCATCGCCTGGAACGAATTTCTGTTCGCGCTGATTCTGACCAATAAAGACGCGGTGACGCTGCCCATCGGCCTGGCGCTGTTCAAGGCGGAGGAGGGCGATCTGTGGAACCTGCTGTCAGCGGCCGGCATCATCATCATGCTGCCGATGTTCGTGCTGGCGCTGATGATCCGGAAGTACTTCGTGCAGGGCATGACGATGGGGGCGGTGCGCTAGTGGCAGAGGTGGTGCTTGAGAACCTGACCAAACGTTGGGGCGATTTCATCGGCGTCGACAACCAATCGCTGCAGATCGCGGATAAGGAGTTTCTGGTCCTGCTGGGCCCGTCCGGCTGCGGCAAGACCACGACGATGCGCATGATCGCGGGGCTGGAGGAACCCACCGCGGGCCGGATCTATATCGGCGCCCGGATGGTCAACGACGATCTGCCCAAGGATCGCGACGTGGCGATGGTGTTCCAGAACTATGGCCTCTACCCGCATATGACGATCTTCGACAACATCGCCTATCCGTTGCGGGTGCGCGGCACGCCGAAGTCAGAAATCGCGCCGCGCGTGCAGCGCGCGGCCGAACAGGTGGAACTGACGGAGTTTCTGGATCGCAAGCCCAAGGCGCTGTCGGGCGGGCAGCGGCAGCGGGTGGCGTTGGCCCGCGCCATCGTGCGCACCCCCAAAGTGTTCCTAATGGACGAGCCGCTGTCGAACCTGGACGCCAAGCTGCGCGTGACGATGCGCGCGGAACTCAAGCATCTGAGCCGTGAACTGAAGGTCACCACCGTCTACGTCACCCACGACCAGATCGAGGCGATGACGCTGGCCGACCGTGTCGCGGTGATGAAAAACGGCGTGATCCAGCAATTGGGCACGCCGGACGAGATCTATAACGATCCCGCCAACTTGTTTGTGGCGGGCTTTATCGGCTCTCCGGCAATGAACCTGATCACCGGCTCGGTGCAGGGGGGTATGTTCGTGACCAGCGGCGGCAGGCGACTTGTGCCGGTCGCGGCGCCGGATCGGGCGGAGATCGTGCTGGGCGTTCGCGCGGATGACATGCGCGTCTTCGATGCCGGTGGCGGGGATATCGACGCGCGGATCTATGCCTTCGAGAATACCGGCGAGGCGACGCTGCTGACCGTGCAATGGGGGCGGCAGCGGGTGATCGCCAAGGGCGACCGGCATCTGCGCAAGGACCAGGACGAAACGGTTGGCCTGTCGCTCAGCCCCGAACATGTCTACCTGTTCGATCCGCAAACCGGTGAACGGATCCGTCCCTAGCCCGCCGCCGCTTGAAGGAGCCGCCATGGCCGATCCCGCCCTCTCCGACGATCTTCTCGCGCGGCTGCGTTCGGTCGATACGCCAACCGTGTGCAACGCGATCGAGGTCGTCCACGGCAAGCGCGGGTTCAACCGGTTCACCCGCGGCACCATGCAGCACAGCCGCCCGGGTGCGCCCGCGACCGTGGGGTTTGCGCGGACGGCGCGGATCTCCGGTCTTGCCCCGCCGACCGAGCCGGACGCGGTGATCCGCGCGCGCCGGCTGGACTACTATCGCGCGATGGCCGCGGGGCCGGCGCCCGGCGTGGCGGTGATCGAGGATGTCGACCATCCGAACTGCGTCGCGGGCTGGTGGGGCGAGGTCAATGTGGCGGTGCACATGGGTCTGGGGCTGGCCGGGGCGGTGACCAACGGAGTGATGCGCGATCTGGACGTAGTGGACCAGGGCTTCCCGGTGCTGGCGGGATCCATCGGCGTCAGCCATGGCTTCGTGCATGTCGTGGACATCGGCACCGAGGTGTCGGTGCACGGGCTGAAGGTCCGCGCCGGGGAGTTGATCCATGCCGACCGCCACGGCGCCCTGGTGGTGCCCCAGGACGTCTGGCCGGATCTGGCCGGGGCGATCGAGACGGTGATCGCCAACGAGGCGGTCATTCTTGGCCCGGCGCGGCAGCCCGGTTTCACCATCGAGACGTTGGAAGCGGCCTGGGCGGAGTTCGAACGCCGGCGGACTTGAGGTCCCGAGCCCCAGATCGTCTGCGGCCTTCCCCCAACCGCCACCCGCCCCGGACTTGATCCGGGGCCTCTGGCCATCGCGCGGGCGGGGAGGCCCCGGGTCAAGCCCGGGGCGCGCGTTTCAGCCCGCTGGCGGCGGGCGCAAATCCAAGCGTCAGGTTGCGCGCAACAGCCGTTTGCGGACCGCGGGGATGGCGCGGATCTCCAACCCGGTAAAGACATGCAGCGTGTTCAGATCGTTGTCGATCACCGCATGGTCCGACACCCAGCCGCCCATCACCAGATAGCTGCGCAGCAGCGGCGGCATGCCCTGCATCGCCGCCTTGAGATTGGGCTTGCGCAGTTTCAGCCGGTTGGAGAAGCGGAACACGCGCGGCGCCTTGACCCGCGGCAGCCAGCGCTTCGGCGCCAGGTGACGTTCTTTCAGCAGGGCAAAGGCATCCATGTAGGCCGTCGCCTCAGTTCCCTTGAAGCTGGAACAGCCGAACAGCAACTCGACGCCGGCATCGTCGACGAAGCGGGTCATCGCGCCCCAGGCCACGCGCAGCACGTCCGGGTCGCGGATGTCGGGATGGATGCAGAACCGCCCCATCTCCATGATCGGGCCGTCGAAGGCATGCAGATTGTGAAGGTCGTAGAACTGCGCGGCATAACTGCCCTCGATCGCGGCACCACTGGCCAGGGGCAGCAGGCGGAAACAGCAGACCAGCCGGCCGTCGGCGGTATCCTCGACCAGCATGTGCTGGCACAGCGTGTCGAACCCGTCGGCATCGGCGCCGGGATCTGCCTCTGCCCCGCGGAAGCACAGCGTTCTGAGTGCGATCGCGGCCGCGCGGTCCCCAGCGCCTTCGGCGACCCGCGCGACATAGCGACCCCGGCGAAACCCTGCCATTGCATGCCTCTTCTACAGACTTAGATTCGCCTCGTGCCAGCGAACTGTGATGCCAGTATGACGGCATTTTCGCCGCTGGATCAAACTGCACGCGTGTGATTGGGACCAAGAGGCTGAAAATGGACATGTCCAGCACCGACAAGATCGAAAAGACCGACGCGGAGTGGCGGGCGGAACTGCCCGACCTCGCTTATCGTGTGCTGCGCAAACATGCGACCGAACGGGCGCACACGCATGACGATTTTCCCAAGCAGCCCGGCGTCTTTGCCTGCCGCGGCTGCGGCGCGCCGCTGTTCGACCAGGATGCAAAGTTCGAAAGCGGCACCGGTTGGCCCAGTTTCACAGCGCCGATCGCGGCGAATCGGGTGGAAGAGCGGGAGGACCGGTCGTTCTTCATGCGGCGCACGGAAGTGCATTGCGCCCGCTGCGACGGCCATTTGGGCCACGTCTTCCCCGACGGGCCGCGCCCGACGGGGTTGCGGTACTGCATAAACGGCGTGGCACTGGCCTTCGAGCCGGAGGCGTGAGGACGCGCGCGGCTCGCGCCCCTTGCGAAACATGCCCCCGGCTTGACCGGGGGCCTCCTGTCCCGCCCAGCGGCCCGAGGCCCCGGATCACGTCCGGGGCGCGTATCGAAACAGGTTGGCGGTGATCAGTTGACGAACTGCTCGGCGCGGAAGTTGAGCAAGTTGCCGAAGATCCGCCGCAGGACGTTCTCGCGCTGGCCGCCGGTGGGTGTGACGCGCGGCGACAGGTTTACGATACGCCCGTCCTCCAGCCCGTAAAGCTGCACGTCCTCGACCACGCCGTCTGGGTCGAAGCCGATGGCCACCACCATCCGGTCGGTCACCCGCGCCGGATTATAGGCCACCTGCTCCATGGTAGACTGGATATAGTACCAGTCGCTGCCCTGCAGCAGGCCAGAACTCGCCGGCCGGCCGATGCGTTCCTCTATCGACAGAACGGTATCGACACCGGGCTCGATCGTCTCCAGATCCGCCTTGCTTGGAACATAGCCGTGCACGGTCGTGATCGGGCTGCAGCCGACCAGGGCCACCACCGCAAGAGATGCAAGAAACAGTTTTCCGGTACGCGGTCCGATCACGGGGCGGCACGTCCTCTGTCAACCGCTTGTCTGGTAGCCCGGCGGCGGCGTAAGTTCAAGCCGAGCAGCAGGAGGAGCGGATGCCCGAACATGCCGCGGATGCCCCCGAGTTCTCGCGCCCATACCGGGTCGCGCGGCTCAGCCCCGCCCGCGCAGTCGAGATCGACGAGACGCCCAGCGCGGCAGAGGCGGCGCGGGTGGCGGCGCTGCTGGATCTGTTGTTCCTGTCGAAATTGCGCCTCCGCGGCACGCTTCGACCCTTGGGCGAGGGCTGGGTATTCGACGGTACGCTGGGGGCGACGGTCACCCAGGCTTCGGTCCAGTCGCTGGAGCCGGTGAAGACCCGGATCGACACCGACCTGCGCCGTGTGTGGCTGCCGCCGACAGAGAGTGCCACGCTGGAGACGGTAGAGGTCGATCCAGACGCGCTGGATGAAATCGAACCCCTGGGGGACACCATAGATCTGGGCCTGCTGGCGGTCGAAGAGCTGGCGCTGGCGCTGCCATCCTATCCCAGGGCCGAGGGCGAGGCGCCGTTGGCGGTCAGCGCCCGCCCGCCCGGCGCCGCCCCGCTGGAGCCTCGTCCCAACCCTTTCGCGGCGCTGGCCGGCTTGCGGGAAAAAATGCGGGGCAGCGACGGTTGAGGCGCCTTTAGCCCTTGCGATACGCGCGCAGGTGGGTATGTATGCCGGCTCTGACCGACGGGCTCGACCCGGCCGGGCCCGGGCCTGCGCGAAGCGGGACACTCCCCGCGGGGGATCGCGGCCGGCAACTGGTCGAACGGAATGACGGATGGGGGCAGGGCCCCGGCAACCCGAAGGACAATACGATGGCTGTCCCCAAGAGTAAGATCACGCGGTCCAAACGCGGCATGCGCCGGGCGCATGATGCGCTGGTCGCGGTGAACCCCAACGAATGCTCCAATTGCGGCGAGTTGAAGCGCCCGCACCATGTCTGCGGCGCCTGCGGTCACTATGATGACCGAGAGGTCGTGGCCATGGTCGAGGAAATCGACATCGACGAGGACGCGGCCTGACCCAGCGTCCCCTCGCCCTCGTATGGCCGATACCACAGATGCCCCGCCCCACCGCGACGATGCGGTCGTCCTGTCCATTGATGGGATGGGGGCCGAACGCGGCTATGGCGCGCTGATCGGCGGGCTCAACAAGTCCGCCCACAAGAACGATCGCATCCGATACATCCTGCACGGCCCGGAGGCTGAACTGGCGCCGCTCTTGGCGCGCCACCCCGGCCTGCAGGCCCGTACCGACCTCCGCGATGTCTCCAAGGCCGTTTCCATGGGCGAAAAGCCGTCGCGCGCCCTGCGGGCGGGCAAAGACAGCAGCATGTGGCGGGCGTTGGAGACGGTGGAAAACGGCGAGGCGACCGTGGCCGTGTCCTGCGGCAACACCGGCGCGCTGATGGCCATGGCCATGCTGCGCCTACGCCGCGCACCCGGTGTCGACAGGCCCGCCATCGCCGTGCTGTGGCCGTCGCGCAATCCGGCGGGCTATAACGTGGTGCTGGATGTGGGCGCCGATATCAAAGCCAATGCCCACGACCTGATGACCCATGCGGTGATGGGCGCGTCCTACGCCCGCAACGGCCTGGACCTGGCTCGCCCGCGCGTCGGGCTTTTGAATGTGGGCACCGAAGAGCACAAGGGCCGGGCGGAATTGCACGACGCCGCCGAGTTGATCGAGGCGGCCGCCCCGCGCGGTGATTTCGAGTATGTGGGCTTCGTCGAGGGCTCGGATATCTCCGGCACCAATGTCGACATCATCGTCACCGACGGCTTTTCCGGCAACATTGCGCTGAAAACCGCCGAGGGCACGGCGGCGCTGATCCGCGATCTGCTGAATGATGCGTTCCGCCATTCGCCGTTCTCCCGACTGGGCGCGCTGTTCGCTCTGACCTCGCTGCGGCGTCTGTCCAAGCGGATCGATCCGCGCCGGGTCAATGGCGGCGTGTTTCTCGGCCTGAACGGGACGGTTGTGAAATCGCATGGCAGTGCGGATGCCACCGGGATTTCGGCCGCGATCAAACTCGCCTTCACGCTGGCGCAGAACGGGTTTTCCGAAAAACTCGCCGCGCGTGTTGCATCCCAGGCCCCGCCCCGCCAGACTGCGGGGCAAGAACAAAAATCAGAGGCATTCTGACGCATGGGCATGACGCGGGCGGTGGCGCGGGGCTGCGGGCACTATCTGCCCGAACGCGTCGTGGAAAATGCCTGGTTCGAGAGCTTTCTCGACACCAGCGACGACTGGATCCAATCCCGTTCTGGCATCGAGCGCCGGCATTTCGCTGCCGAGGGTGAAAAGACGTCCGATCTGGCCATCGCGGCTGGGCGCATGGCGCTGGAAAATGCCGGGCTGACCGGCGCGGATATCGACGCCATCGTGCTGGCCACCGCGACGCCTGATCAGACCTTTCCGTCGACAGCCACGCGGGTACAGGCGGCGTTGGAGTTGGGCAACGGCTTTGCCTTTGACATCCAGGCGGTGTGCGCGGGCTTTGTGTTCGCCATCGCCAACGCTACCGCGCTGATCGGTTCGGGTCAGGCGAAACGGGTGCTGGTGATCGGGGCGGAGACGTTCTCGCGGATCATGAACTGGGAGGATCGCACCACCTGCGTGCTGTTCGGTGATGGCGCCGGCGCCGTGGTGCTGGAGGCGCAGGAGGGCACCGGCACCGCGGACGACCGCGGCGTGCTGTCCACGGTTCTGCGGTCCGACGGGCGCTATAATGACCTGCTCTATGTGTCCGGCGGCGTATCGACCACGCAGGACGCCGGCGTGCTGGTCATGCAGGGGCGTGAGGTGTTCAAACACGCCGTCGCCAAGTTGGCCGTCGCCGGCGAAGAGGCGCTTGAGGCCGCCGATCTGGGGGTCGACGACGTCACCTGGGTGGTGCCGCACCAGGCCAATATGCGCATCATCAAGGCCACCGCGCAGCGCATCGGCATTCCGATGCAGAAGATCGTCGTCACCTTGCAGGATCACGGCAACACCTCCGCCGCGTCGATCCCGCTTGCACTGTCGGTCGCCAACCAGGCCGGGCGCTTCCAACCCGGCGATCTGCTGCTGATGGAGGCGATCGGCGGCGGCCTGACATGGGGCGCTGCGACGCTGCGCTGGTAGCCGGGCTCCCCCTTGAGTTGACAGCCTTTCGCGAATCCCAATACGCTGCGGTTTCAGTAGCTTACGCCTGGGGGCCTGTGAATGAGCGAGAAGACGATAACCCGCATGGACCTGGCCGAAGCGGTGTTCGAGGAGGTTGGCCTTTCGCGCAATGAATCGGCGGATTTGGTCGAGTCGGTATTGCAGCATATGTCGGACGCGTTGGCGGATGGGCAAAGCGTGAAGATCTCGTCCTTCGGCACCTTCAATGTGCGCACCAAGTCCGCGCGCATGGGCCGAAACCCCAAGACCGGCGAAGAGGTGCCGATCTCTCCGCGCCGCGTCCTGACCTTCCGCCCCTCGCATCTGATGAAAGACCGCGTGGACGCCGGCAACAAAAGCTGACCTGGCCGCATCGTGGTTCAAAAATCCCCAGACGCGTTTCGCACCATCTCTGAAGTGGCAGAGATCATCGACACGCCTGCCCATGTGCTGCGGTTCTGGGAAGGGCGTTTCAGCCAGATCAAGCCAGTCAAACGTGGGGGCGGGCGGCGCTATTACCGGCCGCAGGATATCGATCTGCTGCGCGGGATCCGCGATCTGCTGTACCGCGACGGGCTGACCATCAAGGGCGTGCAGAAAGTGCTGCGCGAGAGGGGAGTCAAACATGTGGTCGGCCTGGGCCATCTGGCGCCGGAAGCCGATCCGATGCAGGGCGGCACCCCGCCGCCGGCCCCGTCGCGCAAGGACCCGCCGCTGACCGCGCCGCCGCGGGCAGTTCCGGAAACGTTGGCACAGACGACAGCGGAAACGCCGGCCCCGCAGCCGCCGGCAGATCCGGTGGCAGCGCGCGACTTTCCGGCGATCGATCTGCCGCAAAGCCTGCCCGAAACGGCCGAGGAAGACGCGCAATTCGATCTGTTCGCGGATGCCGGCCGTCGCACCCGGCGGCCGTTTCCGCCCGATCCGGCGCGGGCCGAGCGCACGGCCGCGCTGCGCAGTTTGCTGACACAGTTCGTGGCCTTGCGTGAACGCATGGCCGCCCGCGGCGCCTGATCGCGCCCCGCCTGCTGGTGTCTTGCCCCCGACCGCAGACCGCGTATAACGGCGCCGTCGGGCTATGGCGCAGTTTGGTAGCGCGTTCGTCTGGGGGACGAAAGGTCGTGAGTTCGAATCTCGCTAGCCCGACCATCCACATTCGGTTCGGCCCGTGGCCATGACCGCCGGCGTTCTGCCCAGCCAAGCCATCGCTGCGATGGCCGAGACCGGCCAGATCGCCGTGTCGGGGCCGCTGTCACAGGGTCAGATCCAGCCGGCGAGCCTGGATTTGCGGCTGGGTGCGACAGCTTGGCGGGTGCGGGCGTCCTTCCTGCCGGGCACCGACGCGACGCTGGAAGATCGGCTGCCCGACTACGCGATGCACAGGATAGACCTGACCGACGGCGCGGTTCTGGAACGCGGCTGCGTTTATCTGGTGCCACTGCAGGAACGGCTGGCTCTGCCGCAGGACGTCTCGGCGGTGGCCAACGCGAAGTCCTCGACCGGGCGGCTGGATCTGTTCACACGGCTCATCACCGACCGCGGCACCGAGTTCGACCGGATCGAACCCGGCTATGACGGCCCGCTTTACGCGGAGATCTCGCCGCGGTCGTTTTCCGTGCTCGCCCGGCCCGGGCTGGCGCTGAACCAGATCCGGTTTCGCCGCGGCAGCGCCGCGCTGGACGACACCGAACTCGGCGCGCTGCACCGGGATGTGCGGCTGGTCGACGGTCAGGCGCATATCGACCAGGGCCTGGGTTTCTCGGTCGATCTGCGCCGCCCCTCCGGGCCGGCCGGGTATCGGGCGAAGCCGCATACCGGGCTGATCGACCTGACCAGGCTGAACCACTACGATCCGGCGGATTTCTGGGAACCGGTCAGCGCGCGGAACGGGGGTATGATCCTAGACCCGGGCGCATTCTACATTCTGGTCAGCCGCGAGGCGGTTCATGTGCCGCCCGACTACGCGGCTGAGATGGCGCCCTATCTGGCGATGGTCGGTGAGTTTCGCGTGCACTACGCCGGGTTTTTCGACCCGGGCTTCGGCCACGCCGCCGCCGGCGGCCATGGCGCCCGCGGCGTGCTGGAAGTCCGCTGCCACGAAGCGCCGTTCGCGCTCGATCACGGCCAGATCGTCGGCCGGCTGGTTTATGAGCGCATGGCCGAGCGGCCCGATCGACTCTACGGGGCCGACCTCAAATCGAACTACCAGGGTCAGGGGCTGAAATTGTCGAAGCACTTTCGCGCCTGAAGCAATCTGGAACCACGCGCCCCGGACTTGACCCGTGGCCTCTGACTGCCGCGCGTAAGGGGAGGCCCCGGATCAAGTCCGGGGCGCGTTTCGAATAAGGCCGGAACAAGCTGCAGACCGAAACCGTTTCAGACCCGGGCAGCCTTGAGAAGGATGTCGATCCAAGCCTGCCGCTGTCAGGCTTTGCGCTTGAACAACAACTCCTGCGCCTTGCGGTCGGTCTGCAGGTTGGCGCGCTTTTCCTCCGCCACCGCACGACCCCTTTGCACCGCCGGACGCGCGCCCACCCGGTCGAGCCAGGCTTTCATGTTCGGAAGCTTCGCGATGTCCTGCTCTTGCCCCTCCCACAGGCTGGCCCAGGGCCAGATCGCCATATCGGCGATGGAGTAGTCTCCGGCCACGTAGTCGCGGTCGGCCAGGCGACGGTCGAGCACACCATAAAGCCGCCCCGTCTCCGCCCGGTAGCGGTCCTTGGCATAGGGCAGGTCGTTGGGCGGATCCATTGCCGGGGCGTATTTCAGAAAGTGATGCGCCTGGCCGGCCATCGGCCCGACGCCGCCCATCTGCCACATCAGCCATTGCTCTACCTCGACCCGCGCCCGCTCGGTCTCGCCACCGAACCGCCCGGTCTTTCGGGCCAGGTATTGCAGGATCGCGCCGGATTCGAAGATCGAGATCGGTGCACCGTCCGGGCCTTCGGGATCGACGATGGCCGGCATGCGGTTGTTGGGCGCGATCTTCAGAAAATCCGGTTCGAACTGGTCGCCGGCGCCGATATCGACCAGGTGCAGCGTGTAGGGCAGCGCCAATTCCTCCAACGCGATGGAGATCTTCCAGCCATTGGGCGTGGGCCAGTAGTAAAGATCGATGGGGGCGGGCATGGGCGACGGCCTTTCGGTTGTATCCACCATTTATGTGGCGGCGCGGGCCGGTGCGGCAAGGGTCAGCGGGCGGCGGCGCGCCTCGGACCGCCCGCGCCGCGCCGGCCGCCGGCGCGGCCCGACGCAGCCGCCGCGGCTTCCGTCTTAAGCGCGGCGGGCACCCAATCGCACCGGGTGCGGATGATGTTTCG
>JBCDDF010000033.1:0-34730 GCA_039180525.1 Pseudomonadota bacterium | reverse complement strand
TCCTCAATCAACTTCTGAAACCGCGTCCGAAGCGCATCCGGCAAAGGTGCTGACATGATCCATCCTCCCAAATAGGATGAATCACAGATCAGCGTTCAAGGGAATCCCTTCCGATTCAGGTTTTTGATCGGGTGCTTTAGGGGTCCAGCGAAACCCAGATCGGGACGTGGTCCGACGGCTTTTCGCGCCCGCGCACCGCGCTGTCGATTTGGCAGTCGGTCATGCGGTCTGCGGCTTGGGGTGTCATCAGGATATGGTCGATGCGGATGCCGTCGTTCCGGTCCCATGCGCCGGCCTGGTAGTCCCAGAAAGTGTAGGTTTCGGGCGCGTGATGGCGGGCGCGCAGCGCATCGGTGAAGCCCAGCGACAGGAGGCGCCGAAAGGCCGCGCGGGCGTCGGGGCGGAAGAGCGCATCCTCGCGCCAGGCTTCGGGGTGGGCGGCGTCCTCGGGCTGGGGGATGATGTTGTAGTCGCCCAGCATCACGGCGGCCTCTTCCGAGGCGATCAGCGCCTGGGCCCGGGCCTGCAGCCGCGCCATCCAGGCCAGCTTGTAGTCGAACTTCGGGCCCGGTGCCGGGTTGCCGTTGGGCAGGTAGAGCCCGCAGACCCGCACCGGGCGGGGGGACAGCACCAGCGCCTCGATCCAGCGGGCTTGGGTGTCGGTGTCGTCGCCGGGCAGGCCGTTGGTCACATCCTCCAGCGGGTGTTTGGACAGAATCGCGACGCCGTTGAAGCCCTTCTGCCCATGAGTTTCGACGGTGTAGCCCAGATCCTCGATTTCGGTGCGCGGGAAGGTTTCGTCGGTCGACTTGATCTCTTGCAGCACCGCAACGTCTGGGGCAGCCTCGCTTAGCCAGGCAAGCAGCGCGGGCAGCCGCGCCTTGATGCCGTTGATGTTGAACGAGGCGATTTTCATCGAGACGGGATCCTTACCGGGGCTGCACGGGGCATGACCAAGCATATCGTCAAGATTTTCGGTGAGCGCAACACCGGGACCCGGGCCGCGATCCGGCTGGTGCGACAGGTCGAGGGGGTCAGCCTGCGGGTGCGCGCGCGCGAGACGCCGCCCGTCGATACCGCGACCGAGGTGGCGATCGAGGGCGCGATGAAGGGGCATTGGAAGCGGCTTTACCTGCAGGCGATGGCCGATGATCTGGCAGCACCGGAGGCGGCGGACGATCCTTGGAAGCATGCGGTGCCGCGGCTGACCCCGGCGATGCGGGCGGCGCGGGTCAAGACGCTAATCCTGGTGCGCGACCCTTATTCCTGGCTTTTGGGGTTGGCGCGGCGCCCCTATCATATCAAGGGCCCGAACGCGGAGAGCCTTGAGGATTTTGTCGCTCGACCGTGGCTGACCGAGGGGCGCGAGGGCATGCCCGCGGTCGTTGCCAGTCCGGTCGATCTGTGGCGGGCCAAGACGTCCGGGGGGATGATCTATCGCGACACGGCTATTGCGGCGGGGCTGGCCTGCGAAATCCTGCGATTCGAGGATTTCCTGGCCGATCCGGCCGGGTCGGTGATCGCGGCCTTGCAGCGCATGGATGTGGACTGCGCCGATCTGCGACCGGCGCGGACCAACACCAAGCGGGGCGAGGCCGATCTGAGCCGGCTTCAGGCGTATTACGCGGCCGAGGCGTGGCGCGTGCGGTTCAGCCGCGAGACGGTCGCGCGGGTGAACGCGCGCCTGGATGCGGAGACGGTTGCGGCCGCGGGTTATGCGTTGCGCGACCCGGCAGATTTCGCCGAGGCCGTGCCAGCGGCGGAGCGGGCGGCAATGCGGCGGGAGATGGAAAACCTCACCACCCCGACCCATGGCGGGGGGTCAGATCGAGAAACTGGTGCCGCAGCCGCAACTTGAACTGGCATTGGGATTGTTGATCACGAAGCGTGCGCCGATCAACTCGTCGGAAAAATCGATCTCGGCGGCGGTGAGAAACGGCAGTGAGACGGGATCGACCAGAACCTTCTGGCCGTCCTTTTCCAGCACAAGGTCGTCCTCCGCCGGTTGGTCCTGCAACGAGATGTCGTACTGAAAGCCTGAACAGCCGCCGCCTTCGACCGCCACGCGCAGGCATTTGCTGGCGCCTTCGGCCTCAGCGATTTGGGCGAGGCGGGCAAAGGCGCGGTCGGTGACTTTCGGCGGTACGGCGAGGTCCATCTTCTCTAACCCTGGCGCTTGCGCTACGCCCGGGAAGGTAAGGCGCGCGGGGCGCCGGAACAAGAGCGGAGAGAGACGCCGTGGCGCTTGCGCCTTTTGCCAGCGATCCTGCCGAAAGCCGGGGGCGGCTCTATGCCGAGCCCGATTCGCCGCACCGGACCGCGTTTCAGCGCGACCGGGACCGGATCATCCATGCCTCGGCGTTTCGGCGGTTGAAGCACAAGACCCAGGTTTTCGTCGAACACGAGGGCGACCATTACCGGACCCGGCTGACCCATTCGCTGGAGGTGGCGCAGGTGGCGCGGACACTGGCCAAATCGCTGGGGTTGAACGAGGAACTGACCGAGGCGGTGGCGCTGGCGCATGATCTGGGGCACACGCCCTTCGGCCATACCGGCGAGGAAGCGCTGGCCGATGTCATGGCCGCGTATGGCGGGTTCGATCACAATGCGCAGGCGTTGAAGATCGTCACCAGCCTGGAGCGGCATTATGCGGAGTTCGATGGGCTGAACCTAACCTGGGAGACGCTGGAGGGCATCGCCAAGCATAACGGCCCGGTGCCCGAACCCTGGCCCGAGGCGGTGGCGGACTACACCGCGCAGCACGATCTGGAACTGGCGACGCATGCGAGCGCGGAGGCGCAGGTGGCGGCGCTGTCGGACGATATCGCCTATAACAACCACGATTTGATGGATGGGCTGCGCGCCGGGCTGTTCAGGGTGGAGGAAATGTGCGCCCTGCCGCTGATCGGCGCGGCCTTCGCAGATGTGGATGCGCGCTATCCAGGGCTTGAGGCCAAGCGCCGGCGGCATGAGGCGTTGCGGCAGGTGTTCGGCGCGATGGTCGAGGATGTGCTGCGCGAAAGCCGGGCGGCGCTGGCGTCCGCCGACCCCGGTTCGGCCGCGCAGGTGCGCGGGTTGGGGCTGCCGGTGATCCGGTTTTCGCCCGCGATGGCAAGCCATATCGATGCGATACGGAGTTTCCTCTTCAGCCACATGTATCGGCACCCGCAGGTGCGGCTGATGCGGGTGACCTCTGACCGTATCGTGCGGGAGTTGTTCGCGACCTTCCTGGCCGATCCAGACCTGCTTCCGCCCGCCTGGCGCGCAGCGGCGGCGGCGATGGGGACGCGGGCGCGAGCGCGAGCGATCGCGGATTACATTGCCGGGATGACCGACCGGTTCGCGTTGAACGAGCACCGCCGGCTGTGCCCACCCGAATGAAACGGTGACCATAAAGCGCCGCTGACGCGGCAAGTCGCAACCCCCAGCCCCGGCTTGCGCCGGTGCCGGGGCCCGCCGCGTGCGGGTTGGCGCGGCGCGCGTGCTTCGCCGTGGCGGTGGCGGAGGCCAGGGCGCTGTGTTAGGCACCCGCGCGATTGGCCGGAGAGAGAGAATGAACCTGTTTGCCGAGATGCGCGGCGCGGTGTTGGAGGCGGTGGCCGCATTGCAGGCGGCGGACGAATTGCCCGCGGGTCTTGCGCTGGATGCGGTAACGGTGGAGCCGCCGCGCGACCCGGCGCATGGCGATATGGCCAGCAATGCGGCGATGGTGCTGGCAAAGAGCGCGGGCCGCAAGCCGCGCGATATCGCCGAGGCACTGGCCGGCGCCCTGCGTGGCGATGCGCGCGTGGCCGAGGCCAATGTCGCCGGGCCGGGGTTTCTGAACCTGCGGTTGCAGCCGGAGATGTGGATCGGCGTCATCCCGGCGGTCCTGAGCGCCGGCATCGGGTTCGGGCGGTCGGACCTGGGTGCGGGGCGCAAGGTCAATGTCGAGTTCGTCTCGGCCAATCCGACCGGGCCCTTGCATGTGGGCCATACCCGCGGCGCGGTGTTTGGGGATGCCCTGGCGCGGCTGTTGGCCTTTGCCGGACATGACGTCACGCGCGAGTACTATATCAACGACGGCGGGGCGCAGGTCGATACGCTCGCCCGTTCGGTCTATTTGCGGTATCTGGAGGCGCATGGCCGGACCGTGGCCTTCGGCGAAGGCGTCTATCCCGGCGACTATCTGGTGCCGGTCGGGCAGGCCCTGAAGGACAAGGTCGGGGACGCCTATCTGGACAAGGGCGAACAGGACTGGCTGGCCGACATCCGCACATTCGCGACCGAGGCGATGTTGGCCCGCATCCGCGAGGATCTGGCGCTGCTGGACGTCGAGATGGACGTCTTTTTCTCCGAAAAGTCGCTCTATGGCACCGGGCGGATCGAGGCCGCGCTGAACCGCTTGGACGATGCTGGGCTGATCTATCAGGGCGTGTTGGAGCCGCCCAAGGGCAAGCTGCCCGAGGACTGGGAACCGCGGGAGCAGACCCTGTTCCGGTCCACCGATCATGGCGACGATGTCGATCGGCCGGTGAAGAAGTCGGACGGATCCTGGACCTACTTCGCGCCCGACATCGCCTATCATTTCGACAAGGTGGAGCGCGGGTTCGACGCGTTGATCGACATCTTCGGCGCCGACCATGGCGGCTATGTCAAACGGATGAAGGCGGCGGTATCGGCGCTGTCGGGTGGTGCGGTGCCTCTGGACATCAAGCTGACCCAACTGGTGCGGCTGTTCAAGGACGGCGCACCGTTCAAGATGTCGAAACGCGCCGGCACGTTCGTGACGCTGCGCGACGTGGTCGATCAGGTCGGGCCGGACGTGACCCGCTTTGTCATGTTGATGCGTAAGAACGATGCGACGCTCGATTTCGATTTCGACAAGGCGCTGGAACAGTCGAAGGACAATCCGGTCTTTTACGTCCAGTACGCCCATGCTCGCGTGGCGTCGGTTCTGCGGCAGGCGGCGGAGGCTGGCTTTTCGACCGATGATTCGGATCTGTTGGAGGTCGATCTGACGGCGCTGGGCGCGGATGCGGAGATGACGGTGATCCGCAAGCTTGCCGAATGGCCGCGGCTGGTCGAAGCCGCGGCGGCGGCGCATGAACCGCATCGGGTGGCATTCTATCTGTATGACTTGGCCAGCGCCTATCACGCCTTGCAACATGCCGGCAAAGCGGCGCAGAACCTGCGATTTCTGGACACCGATGCGACGGCGCGCACCCGCGCCCGGCTTGCGATGATTCGTGCGGTCGCAGTTGTTTTGGCCGGCGGACTTGGTATTCTTGGCGTTACCCCGGTGGAAGACATGTAAACATGCGATATCCGGGGTATATTTGGGGGCTGTCACCAGATATAGTGGTGAGGGTCAGAGACGAGCAGACATGCAGGATGCGTTCTACGATGATGTGGACGGGGGTGAGTCGCCCCGGGGTCTAAGCGTCTGGGCTCATGAAGCCGTGCGCTGGGCTGGGGCGGTCGTGGCCGTGCTGGTGCTGGCGGCGATTCTCGTCTGGGCCTATCGCTTGGGCACGCGCGATGCCCTGGAAATCCCGGTCATCAAGGCATTGGAAGGCCCGGCACGGGTACAGCCGGCCGATCCGGGCGGCACGCGCATGGCCCATCAGGGGTTGGAGGTGAACGAGATCCTGGGCGGTGGCGAGGCCGCGCAGCCCTCGGAAACCGCACTGGCGCCGGCCACGCTGCCCTTGGCGGCGGAGGACGTGCCGGCGGGTGTGAACCCCGCCGATGGCGCGGTGGTGGAATTGGGTGAGCCGCTGTTTGAGGATGCGCCGGGGGTGACGCCGCCGGCGGAACTCGACGGGTCGGATCCGGCCTCTTTGGCGGCCTCGATTGACGCACTGGTGGAAGAGGCGCTTGCCGGCGCCGGACGCGCCGACCCGTCGGTGCCCGGCAATGTCGAAACGCCCCCTGCCCGCCCGCGCGCCAGACCGGAAGATCTGCCGCCGGCGACGGAGGTTGCGGTGGCCGAGCCCCCCAGCCGCGGCGTCGCCACACCGGCGGGTCCGTTCCGTGGCGGCGCCGTGGATCCCGACAGCCTGGCGCCGGGGTCGTTCCTGGTGCAGTTGGGCGCATTCGACAATCGCGATCAAGCCGCTGGCCAGTGGCAACGCCTGACCGGTGCGCATGGCGATCTTTTGGGTCCCTTGCCCTGGTTGATCCAGGAAGTGGAGCAGAACGGCCGGACCTTTTTCCGGCTGCGCGTGGCAGGGTTCGCCGATGCCAATGAACAGCGGTCGATGTGCGTGGCGCTGATTGCGCGCGGCGTCGATTGCATCGCAGCAACCAAAAGGTAAGCGATACGCATGCCAGACGATCACGCCTTTGACGCGCATCTGGACGGGCTGAACGGCTCTGCCGAGGGGCTGGTCGTCGACGTGGACGGGTTCGAGGGGCCGCTGGATCTGCTGCTGACGCTGTCGCGGTCGCAAAAGGTGGATCTGCGGCGGATCTCTGTCCTGGCGCTGGCCGAGCAGTATCTGGCATTCATCGATGCGGCCAAAAGGTTGCGGATCGAGTTGGCGGCGGATTACCTGGTCATGGCGGCGTGGCTGGCATTCCTAAAGTCGCGTCTGCTGCTACCGCCCGACCCTACGGATGAGGGCCCCAGTGGCGAGGAATTGGCGGCGCATCTGGCCTTTCAGTTGCAACGGCTGGAGGCGATGCGCCGGGCCGGGGCGCAGTTGATGGGCCGCGACCGGCTGGGCCGCGAAGTGTTCGAACGGGGTGAGCCGCAGGCGGTCGGGATACGGCGCAAGGTGGTTTACGAGGCGTCCTTGTTGGAACTGATGCAGGCCTATGCCCGGATCAAGACGCGGGATGACTTCGCCCCGCTGCACTTGAAGCGCGGGCCGATCTACACCGTAGAACAGGCGGTGGAACGGCTGCGTGGATTGGTGGGCGCGATGCCCGATTGGGCGGTCTTGGAACGCTATCTGCCCGAAGGCTGGCGGTTGGACGGCAAAAAGCGGCGCTCTGCGGTAGCGTCGACCTTTGCGGCGACGCTGGAACTGGCGAAGCGCGGGGCGCTGGAAATACGGCAGGAGGCGCCGTTCGCGCCGTTGGAGATGCGCGCACGCGCCGGGGAGCGGGACGATGGATGACGGTGTGTCGGGCTTGTTCGCGGCGCCGCCCCTGGCCGAGCAAGAGCGCATGGTCGAGGCGATCCTGTTCGCCGCCGGCAAACCGCAGACGGTGAAGGAGATCGGCGACCGGCTGCCGCACGGGTCGGAGCCGGAGGCGGCGTTGGCGGCGCTGGAGAAACGCTATGCCGGCCGTGGCGTGGCGCTGCGCCGGATCGGCGACGCCTGGGCATTCCGGACAGCGGCCGATCTGGGCTTTTTGATGAGCCGAGAGGTGGAAGAGACGCGCAAGCTCAGCCGCGCGGCGATCGAGACGCTGGCGATCGTAGCCTATCATCAGCCGATCACCCGGGCGGAGATCGAGGAGATCCGCGGCGTTTCGGTGTCGCGGGGGACGATCGATCTGCTGCTGGAGTTGGACTGGATCAAACTGGGCCGCCGCCGCATGACCCCGGGCCGGCCGGTGACCTTTATCGTCACACGCACGTTCCTGGACCATTTCGGCCTGGAAAGCGCCAAGGACCTGCCGGGCGTCAAGGAATTGCGCGCCGCGGGTCTTTTGGACAACCGCCCGGCCCCGACCGCACCGGAGGTGGCGCCGGAGGATCCCGACGCGCGCGACCAGGACGAACTGCTTTAGGTTTCCGCCTTGGGTGTCAGATGCCCGCATGCCTGATCTGGCGGGGGCCCGCCACGGGCGGGCCAAGACATACCCCCCCAATCCCGGCTGGCGCCGGCATCGAGGCCCGCCGCGCGGTGGTGGGTTCCGCGAAAGCCCGGCGGCCGTTCAGCGGCGCAGCAGGCGGAACACTTCGGATGCGACCCAGCCGGCGAACAGCGCCACCGCCAGCGACAGGAGACCGTAGAGCAGCGGGCGTTCATGGGCGGTTACGTAGATCAGCCGTTCTAGTCCTTCCTTGCGCACCGTGATCTCGGTCTCGGCGACGTGCAGCACCGCGCGGTCGCGCAAAAGCAGCATGCGGGTGCGGTAGTCGCCCTCGACCAGGTTGGCGGGCAGGGCGACGGAGGTGGAAAACAGGGTTTCCTCGCGGATGTCGACCGCGCCGTCGAGTTGCGCGTAAAGCCCGTTTGCGCGGCGGATGCGCACCACGGCCTCGGTAAAGCTGCGCGGGTTCAACACGTCCTCGGGCGCACCGACCACCCGCACCGCCTTGTCGAAGCCGATACCGTGGCGCAGGCGCTCGGTCTCGAACATGATTTCGTCCAGCGGGCCGGAGGTGGCAATCGCGTAGAAGCTGGGCGCCTCGTCGACCTCTACCGTGTCGCGGTTCACCCAGATGCCGAAGATTCGTTCCTTGCGGCGCACGGTGACGCGCTGGGTCGGGCCCTGGATGGTGATCACGATATGCAGCGGGCCAACATCGGAGGGGACGGGCGCATAGCGTTTGACCGCGCCGAATACGAAGATTTCCGACCCGTCGAAATTTGCGGTGATCGACACACGGTTCTGACTGAGTGCGCCGATGACTTCCTCTGTCGCGGCGGCCGGCGCGGCCAGCGCCAGCAGGAGGAGCAGCGTCCGCATCAATGCGCCACCGCGGCGCCGAGCGTGTAGAGTTCCGCCGGGCGCAGCACCAGATCGAGCAGCAGCTTGCCGCAGACGCCCAGCACCAAGAGTGCGAGCAGAATGCGCAGTTGCTCTGCCTTCAGCCGCACGCCCAGCCGCGCGCCGATCTGCGCGCCGACGACCCCGCCCAGCAGCAACAGCAGCGCCAGCACCGCATCCACGGTGTAGTTCTGGGTCGCGTGCATCAGCGTCGTGAACCCGGTCACGAAGATGATCTGGAACAGCGAGGTGCCCACGACCACCTTGGTCGGCATGCCCAGGATATAGATCATCGCCGGCACCATGATGAAGCCGCCGCCGACGCCCATGATCGCGGCCAACACCCCTACCGCGGCGCCGATCAGCAGCACCGGGATCACGCTGATGTAAAGCTGGCTGGCGCGGAAGCGCATGCGGAAGGGCAGGCGGTGGATCCAGGATTGGTGCCGTTGCGGCGCGGCCGGCGACGCGGGTTCGACCCGACGCAACGCGCGCAGGGATTCCACGAACATCAAAAGCCCGACGATGCCGAGGAAGACGACATAACAAAGCGTCACGAGCAGTTCGACCTGGCCCTGGGTGGTCAGCCAGCGAAAGATCCGCACCCCCGCCGCCGACCCGGCGAGACCGCCGATCAGCAGAACGACGCCCATCTTGATGTCCACCGTCCGGCGCCGCAGATGCGCCAGCACGCCGGAGAAGGAAGAGGCGACGATCTGGTTTGCCTCTGTCGCCACGGCGACGGCGGGCGGGATGCCGATGAAAAACAACAGCGGCGTCATCAGAAACCCGCCACCGACCCCGAACATCCCCGACAGCACACCGACCATCCCGCCGAGGCCGAGAAGCAGAAACGCATTCACGGACACTTCGGCGATGGGCAAATAGATCTGCATCACAGACACACCAAGCGGGGGTGCCTTTGCTTGTAGACCCGTTCCGCCCCTGGGGGAAAGGGGCCGCGGCGGAGGCTTTCTGACCGTGGCGCGCGGCTCACAGAGTGCGCAGATATGCGCGCAGAACCTGCTCCAGCTTGGCGGCGCCGATGGGGGCCATTTTTTTGGTATGGGCGTGGCTCAGCACTTCGGAAGACATGCCGGCGGCCATGTTGGTGATGGTCGAAATCGCCGCCGCGCGCAAACCCAGGAACCGCGCCAGGATCACTTCGGGCACCGTGGACATGCCCACCGCATCCGCGCCCAGCACCTTGAGCGCGCGAATCTCGGCCGGGGTTTCGAAGGATGGGCCGGAATACCAGGCATAGACGCCCGTATGCAGCGTGACCGCGGCGCTGCGGGCGGCGGCATCCAGGCGCGTGCGCATCTCGCGGTCATAGGCATCCGTCATATTGACGAAGCGGGCATCGGTCGGCTCGCCGATCAATGGATTGAGACCGGAGAAGTTGATGTGATCGGACAAAAGCATCAATTCGCCCGGCCCCATCCCATCTTTCAGCGATCCGGCGGCGTTGGTCAGGATCAACTGCTCCGCGCCCAGATCGCGCAGCACTGTCAGGGGCAGGCGCATCGCCGTAGGGTCGCCGCGTTCGTAGTAGTGCGCACGGCCGCCCAAGATGGCGATGCGCACACCTTCCAGATTGCCGATGACGAGTTTGGGCGTGTGGCCCGATACCCCGGCACGGGGGAAGCCGGGCAGGTCGGCATAGTCGATGCCCGTGCCGTCGACGCTGTCGGCCAGGTGGCCGAGGCCGGAACCGAGGATCAGGCCCAGGCGGATGGGCGCGTCGCCGGCGCGGTCGCGAATGGTGGTGAAGAGGGGGGCGGTGGTCATCGCCCGACGGACCCGAAAAGCCACGGCCATGATGCCTGATCACCCGGTGCCGGGCGCCCATCATCAGGCGTAGATGCCCCAGTGATGAGGATCGCGCCCGGCCCGAGGGAGGGCGCGATCCGGGGCTGACGCCCCGGGGGATCGTTCGAGGCTTTGTGCAGATCCCCGAGACTTGCTCGGTCCCGGATCGCAACGGCCATTCGTCCGGGATCCATCACCGTTCTTTCACGTAAGGCACGCCGCCCGCCTTAGGCGGGACCGCCTTGCCGATGAAGCCGGCCAGAATGACCACCGTCAGGATGTAGGGCAGCGCCTGCATGAACTGCACCGGGATGACGAAACCGCCCAGATCGACGGATTGGTACTTGGCGGCGATCGCCTCCAGCAGGCCGAACAACAAGCACGCACCCAGCGCCGGGTAGGGTCGCCATTTGGCGAAGATCAGCGCGGCCAGCGCGATGAAACCGCGACCCGCGGTCATGTCCTTCACGAACCCCGCCGCCGAGGTCCCCATCGACAGATAAGCCCCCGCCAGCCCGCATAGCAGCCCGCAGATCAGCACCGCGGCGTAACGCTGCCGGGTCACAGAGATACCGGCCGTGTCCACCGCGCCCGGGTTCTCCCCCACCGCGCGCAGGCGCAGGCCGAAGCGGGTTGCGTATAGGATCCAGGCGGTCAGCGGCACGGTCAGCAGGGCGATATAGACCAGGATGACCTGGCCCGACAGCACATCGGCGTAAAGCGGGCCGAGGAAGGGGATCGCGCCTATGGTCTCGGCGAAGGGCAGGCTGAGCCCGGTGAACCGCGCGCTGCCGATCAGTTGCGGGGTTTGACCGCCCAGCGAGAACAGCGCCTCGCCCACCAGCACGGTGACGCCGGCGGCCAGGAAGTTGATCGCCACGCCAGAGATCAGCTGATTGCCGCGCAGTGTGATCGAGGCGAACCCGTGCAGCACCGCCATGGCCAGAGAGGCGCCGATGCCCGCCATCACCCCCAGCCAGGCCGCGGTCCAGCCCAGGCCCAGGCCGGAGATCTGCCCCGGGAAGGGATCGGCCACTGCCGGCGCCGCGGCCCAGGCAGCCACGGCGGCGGAGGCGAAGGCGGCGGCCAGCATCTTGCCTTCCAGCCCGATGTCGAAGATGCCCGCGCGTTCGGAAAAAAGACCTGCCAGGCAGGCCAGCAAAAGCGGCGTGGCGTTGCGCAGGGTCGAGTCGAAGAGTTGCAGAAGCGTCGCGTAGTCCATGCGCTACCCTCGGCTTGTGGCCAGCCGCAGGGCGGCAACGGCAAAAAAGACACCCAAGGAACCCTCGATCCAGGCTCGGCCCCGCGCATAGGCCCGGCGCATCGGACCCGCCGACAGAACCAGCGCCCAGGCACCGTGGCCGACGGTGGAGTTGATGAACGCACCCAGCAGGAACAGGGCGATCACAGGGATCGGCGCGGCGCCGACACCGCCGACGCTGGCCACGGCGAGCCAGAAGAAGATCGCTTTGGGGTTGGAGACCTGGAGCGCGAAACCGGCAAGCGCCAGCCGGGCGGCGGATCGCGGCGCGACCCGCGCGGCACTCAGCGCGGGCGGGGCCATCGCCTTTCGAAAGGCGCCATAGGCCAGCCAGGCCAGGTAGCCGGCGCCGATGAAACGCACCAGCGTCATCAGATCCGCCGCCTGCGCGAACAGCGCCGCCAGGCCCAGAACCGTGGCCAGCGACAGCACGATCGAGGCGCAGCCGATCCCAAGCGCCGTGATCAGCGCCGGCCCGCGCCCCTGACCGGCGGCGACCCCCAGGATCAGCGCGACCGACGGCCCCGGAGAGATCACGCCGGTCAGTTGGATCGACCAGGCCAGCAGGAGTTGCGGCAGATGCGGCAGCAGTGCTTCGATCATTCCGCCGCCTCCTGTGCTGCGCCGTCGCGGCGCCCACGGGCCAGGCGCAGCGACAGGAAGAAACGTTCGACGGGAAAGCGCACCATGTTCTCCAGCGACCCGGTGAACAGGATCACCAGCGCCTGGATGGTCAGGATCATCTGGCTGGGGATCGAGGGGATCTCAAAGGCCAGCTCCGCCCCGCCCTGGTAGAGGATGCCGAACAGCAGCGCCGCCAGGATCACGCCCACAGGGTGCGACCGGCCCATCAGCGCCACCGCGATGCCGACAAAGCCCGCGCCCAATACGCTGTCGAGGTTCAGGCGCTGCAACTCTCCCATCACCGTGTTGATCGCCATCATGCCGGCCAGCGCGCCCGAGATCAGCATCGCGATCATGATGATCCGAAAGGGTGAAATACCGGCATAGACGGCGGCCTTTTCGGAATGCCCGAAGGCGCGGATCTCATAGCCCAGCCGGCTGCGCCAGATCAGGAGCCACACCAGCAGGCAGGCGATCAGCGCCAGAAAGAATGAGATATTGGCCGGCGTCCGGGTCAGCTCCAGCCCGATCCAGCCGGCCATCTCGTCGAGCCGCGGGATTTGCGAGCCGGCTTCGAACCGGCGGCTTTCCGGCGCCATCGCGCCCGCCACCTTGAAGACGTTGTTGAGCATATAGACCAGGAAGGCGGCGGCGATGTAATTGAACATGATCGTGGTGATCACGATATGGCTGCCGCGCTTGGCCTGCAGATAGGCCGGCACCGCCGCCCAGCCGGCCCCGAACAGTGCCGCGCCGACCACGGCCAGCGGCAGGGTCAAGAACCAATGCGTCTGATCGAGCGTCAGGCAGACGATGGCCACGCCCACCCCGGCCACCCCCGCCTGCCCCTCGCCGCCGATATTGAAGATCGCGGCGTGGAAGGCGACCGCCACCGCAAGTCCCGTGAAAATGAAGGAGGTGGTGTAGAAGAGCGTGTAGCCGATGCCGTAATCCGACCCCAGCGACCCCTGGATCATGATCTGCATCGCGCGCACCGGATCCTCGCCGATGAAGATCACCACAAGGCCGGCGACGAAGAACGCCAGCAGGACGTTGATGGCGGGGATCAGGAAGAAATCGGCCCATTTCGGCAGTGTCTGTTTCATGCACGGCCCCGGATGTGGCGGGCGGTACGCGTCCCGGGCCTGACCCGGGACAGCTGGGCTGCGGGCGGTGCGGCCCCGGCTCGGGGGCCGGGGCGCGTTTCGCCGGGATGAGCGGGCGGTGCTGCCCAGGGCCGCGGTGGATGAGTATTTTTGGAACAAAGAAGCCGGGGGGTCATGCCGGGCCGGCCTTTGGGTCGATGCCGGCCATCAGGAGGCCCAACTCGTTTTCGTCGGTCTCCGTCGGCAGACGCTCGCCCGAGATCCGGCCGTCGAACATCACAACGACACGGTCGGAGAGTGCGAGGATTTCCTCCAGTTCGACCGACACCAGCAGCACCGCCTTGCCGGCGTCGCGCAGGGCGACGATCTGGTTGTGAATGAACTCGATGGCGCCGATATCGACGCCCCGCGTGGGCTGGCCGACCAGCAGGATGTCGGGGTCGCTTTCGATTTCCCGTGCGATGACGATCTTTTGCTGGTTGCCGCCGGAGAAATTCGCCGCCTTGAGGTCGCAATTCGGCGGGCGGATATCATAGGTTTCGATCTTGTCGCGCGCGTCCTGGCGCATGAACAGTCGGTTCATCAGCCCGCGTGCGCCCCGGTATTGCGGTCGGTCGTGATAGCCGAAACAGGTGTTTTCCCAGGCGGTGTAGGGCATGACCAGGCCCAGGCGATGGCGGTCTTCGGGCACATGCGCGATGCCGCGGTCGCGGCGGGCGCCGGCATCGGCATGCACGCTTAGATCCAGCGCCTCGCCGCGCATGGTGACGGTACCGCCGGCGGCGGGTGTGATGCCGCCCAGCACCTCCAAGAGCGCCGACTGGCCGTTGCCCGCGACCCCGGCGACGCCCAGGATCTCACCCGCGCGCAGTTCCAGGTCGATGCCCTTGAGCCGCTCTACCCCGTCGGCGTCGACCACGCGCAGGCCGCGCACTTCCATCAGCGTATCGCCGATCTTGGGCGCAGGCTTTTCCACGCGCAGAAGCACCCGCCGCCCGACCATCAATTCGGCCAGTTCGGTCGGGCTGGTGTCGGCGGTTTTCACCGTCGCGGTCATCTCTCCACGCCGCATGACGCTGACCGTGTCGGTGATCGCCATGATCTCGCGCAGCTTGTGGGTGATCAGGATGATCGTCTTGCCCTGCGCTTTCAGCCCTTCGAGAATGCGGAACAGATGGTCGGCCTCTGCCGGGGTCAGCACGCCGGTAGGTTCGTCCAGGATCAGAATGTCGGCATGGCGGTAGAGGGCCTTGAGGATCTCTACCCGCTGTTGGAACCCCACCGCCAGATCGCCGACCACCGCATCGGGGTCGACGTCCAATTCGTATTCCCGCGCCAGATCGGTCAGCGCGGAACGCGCCTTGGCCAGCGAGGGTTTCAGCAGCGCGCCGTCTTCCGCCCCCAGAACGACATTTTCCAGCACGGTGAAGGGCTGGACCAGCATGAAATGCTGATGAACCATGCCGATCCCGGCCCGGATGGCATCGTCGGAATTGTGGATGGCGGTGGGCGTGCCGTCGATGCGGATCTCGCCCGCATCGGCATGGTAGAACCCGTAGAGGATCGACATCAGCGTCGATTTGCCGGCGCCGTTTTCGCCCACGATCCCGTGGATCGTGCCGCGCGCGACTTTCAGCGAGATGTCTTTGTTGGCTTGGACCGGCCCGAAGGACTTGGAAATGCCGATCAACTCGATCGCCGGCGCGGTCGCGGCGGTGGCGGGGGCGATGTCGGGGGCAAGCTCAGCCATGGAAAGGTGCGGAGGGCCCGGCGGCGCGGGCCCCCTGCGTCACGTCAGCCCGCAGCGGGGCAGGTGTTGTCGGCCATATAGTCGTGGACCTGGATTTCGCCTGCGATGATCTTGGCTTTCGCGTCCTCGACCGCGGCGATCATGTCGTCGCTCAGCAGCGGCTCGTTATTCTCGTCCAGCGCGTAGCCCACGCCCTCTTCGGCAAGGCCCAGCACGTTGAAGCCCGCGGTGAAGTTGCCCTCTTTCGCGTCCTTGAAGGAGTTGTAGACGGCGACATCCACCCGCTTGAGCATCGAGGTCAGAACGCTGCCCGGGTGCAGGTAGTTCTGGTTGGAATCCACGCCGATGCCCATAACGCCGGCATCCGCCGCCGCCTGCAGCACGCCGCGGCCGGTACCGCCGGCGGCGTGATAGACGACATCAGCGCCCTGATCGATCTGGCCCCGGGCCAACTCGCCGCCCTTCACCGGGTCGTTCCAAGCCGCCCCGGTCGTGCCGGTCATGTTGCGGAACACTTCCGCATCCGGGTTGGTCGCCTTCACGCCCTGGATATAGCCGCATTCGAACTTGCGGATCAGCGGGATGTCCATGCCACCGACGAAGCCGACTTTGCCGCTTTCCGATTTCAGCGCCGCCAGGACGCCGACCAGATAGGAGCCTTCGTGTTCGTTGAAGACGACGGAACGCACATTCGGCAGATCGACCACCATGTCGATGATCGTGAAACTTGTGTCCGGGAACTCTGCGGCGACGGTCTCCATCGCCGAGCCATAGGCGAAGCCCGCCACCACGATCGGGTTGTTGCCCTGCTGGGCGAAGCGGCGCAGCGCCTGTTCACGCTGGGCATCGGACTGGATTTCGAACTCGCGGTACTCGACGCCGAACTCTTCCTTGAACCGCTCTGCGCCCTCGAAAGAGGCCTGGTTGAAGGAGCGGTCGAACTTGCCGCCCAGGTCGAAAATCACCGCGGGTTTGAACTCCTCAGCCCAGCCGGCGGTGGCGGCGCCCAAAAGTGCTGCCGCTCCGGCAAGCGCGGATACGAGTTTCATGTCTAACCTCCACTGTTGGCCTTTGTCGGGGCAGCGGGGCGATTTTGGCCCGGTTTTGCCGCCGAAAGCTCTGTTACGCGGGTCAGTAAGGCGCAGGGTGCAGGGGGGGTCAATGGGATTCTTCAACCGGCTGCCGGCGCGACGCTCGGTGCCAGGCTTTTGCCCAATACGAGGGCATGGACGCACTGCCGCCCGGACGCGGCGTAGTAGTCGCGGCGCAGCCCGCGTTCGCGAAACCCCGCGGTGGCGTAGAGCGCGCGCGCGGCGGCGTTGCCGGCGGCGACTTCCAGAAACAGGTCCTGGATCCGGTTTGCACCGGCCCAGGCGTCGAGCCGGTCCAGCAGCTGCGCGGCATGGCCTCGGCGGCGTGCGGCGGGATGGGTGCAAAGCGTCAGGATCTCCGCCTCCGGTCCGGCCCGGCGGGCGACCAGCAGGGCCTGGGGCGGACCCTGGCCCGGATCGGTTGCGGTCAGCAGAAGCGTGTTCGCATGACCGTCAAGCTCGCGGAACTCCGCTTCGGTCCAAGGGCGGGGCGTGTCGTTGAAACAGGCCGCGTGCAGCGCCGCCAGAGCGTCAGGTGCCATTCAACAGAACCGGCACAGGCTTGGCGGGCGGTGCCGCATCGGCGCTGCGCAGGTAAAGCGGCGCCGGCGCGTCGAAGGGCGGCGGCGCGGCGGCCCCCAAAGCGGCATAAGCCCCCGGCGGGGCGATGTCGGCCTCTGCCCCCGGTTCGGCCCGCAAGAGGGCCGCGATCTCTCGGGCGCGATGGCCCAGAACCCGGGTCCCGGCGGGCAGGTCGAGATGGTGCAGACCGCGCCAATCGATCTGGCGCGGGGCGAGATCGACGCCGCCCGCCCCCTGGACGAACAACCGGTCGCGTTTTGCGTCGAGCGTGACCAGAACCGGCCCGGCGGCGCCAAACGCCAGCGCGTCGAAGGCCGAGATGCCGATCGCTGGAATGTCGAGCGCCAGCGCCAAGCCGCGTGCCGCCGACACAGCGATGCGGATGCCGGTGAAATTGCCCGGCCCGACACCGACCGCAATGCGGTTGAGGTCGCGCCAGCGCAGACCGTGTTCGGCCAGAACCGACTGCGCAAGCGGGATCAAGCGTTCCGCCTGGCCGCGTGCCATCGGTTCTTCGACGGAAGCGACGGTTTCCCCTTCGATCGACACCGCAACCGCGCAGCGGGCCGAGGCGGTGTCCAGCGCCAGGACGCGCATGGCCGTCAGGCCGCGACGGGGCGGACCTCCGTCACTTCCGGTATGTAGTGGCGCAGCAGGTTCTCGATCCCCATCTTCAGCGTCATCGTCGAAGACGGGCAACCGGCACAGGCCCCCTGCATGTGCAGATAGACCACGCCCCGGTCGAATCCGTGGAAGGTGATGTCGCCGCCATCCTGCGCCACCGCCGGGCGAACGCGGGTGTCGAGCAGTTCCTTGATCTGGCCCACGATATGCGCATCCGGCCCGTCATGTTCGGCGTGATCGACGGTGCCGGCCTCGCCCATTATGACCGGCTGGCCGGATTGGAAATGCTCCATGATCGCGCCCAGGATCGCCGGTTTGACATGCGCCCAGTCGACCGTCTCCCCCTTGGTGACGGTCACGAAATCGGGGCCGAAGAACACGCCCGTCACACCTTCGACGCCAAAGATGCGCGCGGCCAACGGCGACGCCTCTGCCGCCGTGACACTGGGGAAATCCGCAGTGCCCGCCGGCAGAACGGCCTCGCCCGGCAAGAACTTCAGCGTGGCGGGGTTCGGGGTGGATTCGGTCTGAATGAACATGGGTCGGCTCCTGCTGCCCGGGCCACTGCAGTGTGTGCATTGCACCGGGGCAAGTCAAGGTGTTTGGAACGGTTCTAAAAAGGAAAGAGGCCCCGATCAAGATACCGCGATAATGGCCTCCTTGCTCATGGTCCCGGGCACCACGGTGATCGGGACGGGCACGTCGCTGACCCGCCGCGTCGTCAATTCGGTGACCAGCGGGCCGGGCCCGTCGCCGCGGGTGCCGGCGCCCAGCACCAGAATGCCGATTTCCGGGTCCGATGTGATGTGGTCGATAATCTCCCGCGCGCGCTCGCCCTCGCGGATGGCGAGGGTCGGGATGACGCCTTCGACGCGCTCCATCCGGTCCTTGAACACTTCGAAATGTGCCTCGATCTTGGCGCGGGCTTCAGCTTTCATGCGATCGCCCACGCCGATCCAGTGTTGGAATTCCTCCGGCGCGATAATGCCGAGCAATTCCACGCCGCCGCCCGTCTTTGACGCACGAATGGCTGCGTACCGCATCGCGTTAAGACATTCGCGGCTTTCGTCCAGAACGACCAGAAACTTACGCATCGCGGCCCCCTCCAGCGGGGGCACTCTGATGCAGCCCGACCCAACGCGCAAGAAAAAGCGCCGGGCGATGCCGGCGCTATCGGTTCACGCAAGCGCCAGCATCGCGGCGGCGTTGCCGGTTTCCGCCTCCAGACGTTTGCGCATCTTTTTCAGCGCCTGCGCCTCCAACTGGCGGATCCGCTCTTTGGACAGTCCCAGCTCGACACCAAGGCTTTCCAGCGTGCGTGGCTCGTCACGCAGCTTCCGTTCGATGATGATCATGCGTTCGCGCGCATTGAGCGCCTTCATCGCGTCCTTCAACCACTCGCGGGCGCGTTCCATGTCGCGGGCGTGTTCAACGACATGTTCCGCCTGCGGGCCGTCATCCTCCAGCGTCTCCACCCACTCACGCCCGTCTTCGCCCGCCTGCTGGGCATTCAGCGAAAAGTCGGACCCGGCCAGCCGCGCATCCATCATCTCCACATCACGCAAAGGCACGCCGACCTCGACGGCGATTTTCTCCCGAAGGCTCTGGCTGTCCAGCGACTCGCCGGCGGAGCCGGCTTCCCGCTCGAACTTCGCGCGCACCCGGCGCAGGTTGAAGAACAGGGCTTTCTGAGAGGATGTGCTGCCGGTCCGCACCATGGACCAGTTGCGCATAACGTAGTCTTGGATCGACGCCTTGATCCACCACACCGCATAGGTGGAAAACCGCACCCCGCGGTCGGGATCGAACTTTTCCGCCGCCTTCATGAGCCCCACGCCGGCTTCTTGCACCAGATCCGGCATCGGAGCACCGTACCGCCGATATTTCGCGGCCATCGACACGGCCAGGCGCATGTAAGCGTTCACCAATCGGTGCAAGGCGCGTTCGTCATCGTGGTCGCGCCAGGCACGGGCAAGCTCAAGCTCCGTCTCCGCATCCAACATCTCCGCCGCCATGGCTTGCCGTGTGACGCTTCGAATGCCCGCACCATCGTATGACATCAGGAGACCTCCGCGGCAGCTGTTGGACTTATGCAATATTTATAAACTCTACGCACCAAGACCCGTTTTGGTTCACACAAGCTATGCACAGCCGCGTGACTATCTCGGAACACGTTGTTTCTATTCCGAAAACAAATCGAGCCTATCACGAATGCTGAGTGGACAGGGGCGCTTTCGCGGCGACACTGGCTTTCGGGAGAGGGGGACGGATGCGCTATGTTCTGGCAATCGGTGACCGCAGTTATTCCAGTTGGTCGTTGCGTGCGTGGCTGCTGTTCGCCGGCTTCGACATCCCCGCAACCGTGGAGCGCGCCTTTATGGGGACGCAGGCGTTTCCGCAGATGCTGTCGCGGTTCGGTGCCGCCCGGACCGTGCCGGCCATGCGCGGCGGCGACGTGGTCTGCTGGGACAGTCTCGCCATCCTGGACACCCTGGCAGAGGCGCATCCCGGCGCCGGCCTGTGGCCGCAGGCTCCGGCAGACCGCGCGCTCGCCCGCAGCTTGGTGGCAGAGATGCATTCCGGTTTTTCGGCCTTGCGCAACGTCTGCCCGATGAACTTGCGCACCGCGTTCACCGGGTTCGTCCCCGATGATGACGTGCTTGCGGATCTTACGCGGCTGGAGACGCTTTGGTCTCTGGCCCGGGGCACCGGCCGGGATGGGCCGTGGCTGTTCGGCGCGTACGGTGCGGCGGATGCGTTCTTCGCCCCGGTGGCGGCACGGATCGCCGGTTACGGGCTGCCCCTGGCCGCGCATCAGCCATATGTCGCCGCGCATCTGGCGCATGCGCCGTTTCGGCAATGGCGCGCCATGGGCATCGCCGAGGCGTATGAACAGATCCGGTATCGCAACGCTTTGACACCGGCGTCCTGGCCGGGGCCCATCCCACGCCCGGCACAAGTGGTGGGCGCGGGCACGGCCGAAAACACCGTCTGCCCGTTCTCTGGCGACCCGGTGGCCGCGGATGCGCTGTTGCGGATGGACGGGCGCATCATCGGCTTCTGCAATTCCTTCTGCCGCGACAAGGTCGCCGCCGACCCCGAGGCTTGGCCGCGGGCAATGGCGTTGCTTCAACGCTGATCGACCTCGGTTAACAGCCCGTTAACCCCGCTGCGCCATCCCTGGAACCTCAGATCCGAAGGGGCGGGCATGGTCGCGCGGGCATATACGGTAGCGTTTCAGGGCATGGAGGCGCGGCGGGTGGAGGTGCAATGCGCCGTGACCCCCGGCCTGCCGGCTTTCAACATCGTCGGCCTGCCGGACAAGGCCGTTTCCGAAGCCAAGGAGCGCGTCCGCGCCGCGCTGACGGATATGAGCCTTGCGCTGCCCGCGCGGCGGATCACGGTCAACCTCTCGCCCGCCGACCTGCCGAAGGAGGGTTCGCATTTCGACCTGCCCATCGCGCTCAGCGTACTGGCGGCGATGGAGGTGATCCCAAAAGAAGACGCGGCAGGCTATTGGGCGATGGGAGAGCTTTCGCTCGACGGCACGCTCGTCGGTGTGGTCGGCGCGCTGCCCACGGCGCTCGCCGCGGGCAGTGACGGGCGCGGGCTGATCTGCCCGTCAGACAACGGGCCCGAAGCCGCCTGGGTCGACAGCGTCCCGGTGATCGCGCCGCGCAGCCTGCTTGACATGGTCAATCACTTCACCGGGCGCGCGGTGCTGCATCCGGCCACGCCCGGAGAGATCGACACACCCGAACCGGGGCGGGACCTTGCGGATGTACGCGGCCAGGAAAAGGCGCGCCGTGCGCTGGAAATCGCCGCAGCCGGGCGCCACCACCTGCTTATGGTCGGCCCGCCCGGGGCCGGCAAATCCATGCTCGCCGCCCGCCTGCCGGGCATCCTGCCGCCGCTCGATGCGGGCGAGGCGTTGGAGACCTCGATGATCCACTCGCTCGCGGGCTTGCTGGAGGCGGGCGGCATCACCCGCGCGCGGCCGTTCCGCAGCCCGCATCACACGGCGTCGATGGCGGCGGTGGTCGGCGGTGGTCGCGGCGCGAAACCCGGAGAGATCAGCCTCGCCCATCATGGCGTTCTGTTCCTAGACGAATTGCCGGAATTTCCCCGCGCCGTGCTAGAAACCCTGCGCCAGCCGATCGAGACCGGCGACGTCGTGGTCGCGCGCGCCAACGCGCATGTCACCTATCCCTGCCGCTTCATGCTGATCGCCGCCGCCAATCCCTGCCGCTGCGGCTATTTGGCCGATCCGGCCCGCGCATGCGCCCGCGCGCCGGGCTGCGGCGCGGATTATCTGGGCAAGATCTCCGGCCCGCTTCTGGACCGGTTCGACCTGCGCATCGAGGTGCCGCCGGTCCGCATCGCGGAAATCGCGGATGCCGCCCCGGGCGAAGCCTCCAACCTGGTCGCCACCCGTGTGGCGGCGGCCCGCGCCCGACAAGCGGCGCGCTATGCCGACCAGCCCAATGTCAGGGTGAACGCCGATGCCGAAGGCGCGCTACTGCAAGAAAGCGCCGGACTGAGCGCGGAGGCGCGCACCCTCTTGGACCAGGCCGCCGACCGGTTCGGCCTCAGCGCGCGCGCCTATCACCGCATCATGCGCGTGGCCCGCACCATCGCCGATTTGGCGACAACCGACAGCATCTCCGCACCCCATATCGCCGAGGCCATCGGCTATCGCCTGACCGCCGAAGACCGCCGCCCGACCGCTTTGACAGATCGCAAACGCGCCTAGACCAAAACTGTTTAAGACCGAACCAGTCTGAAAAAGGATTTCGGTCCGAATTCGATAGTCTGAGCAAAATCCTAGGATCAGATTGTTTCCATCTGATCCGTTTTGCCCCAAGCGCCCGTCGATAGCACTTCAAAGCTTCTTTGTTCCCAAAATATCCCCGCCGGAGGCATCGAAATCCCTTAGCCGGCCAACCGGCCCTCAATCGCCTCCCAGATCCGCGCAGTCACGTTGGTCCCGTCGAAGCGCTCCAATTCCTGCAACCCAGTGGGCGAGGTCACGTTGATCTCGGTCAGCCACGCGCCGATGACGTCGATGCCCACGAAGATCTGACCTTTCTCGCGCAGAAGTGGCCCGATCCGGGCACAAATCTCGCGGTCCCGATCGCTCAGCGCCACCTTCTCCGCGCGCCCGCCGACATGCATGTTAGACCGCGTCTCGCCCGCCGCCGGCACCCGGTTGATCGCGCCCACCGGTTCGCCATCGACCAGGATCACACGCTTGTCGCCGGCAGAGACCTGCGGCAGGAATTTCTGCGCGATCAAGGGCTCGCGGTTGATCGAGGCAAACAGCTCCCAAAGTGCGTTCAGGTTGCGATCCTGCGCGTCCAGCCGGAACACGCCCGCGCCGCCATTGCCGTAGAGCGGCTTGAGAATGATATCGCCATGTCGGACCTTGAAATCGCGCAGCGCGGCCAGATCGCGGGCAATCATCGTCGGCGGGGTCAGGTCGGGGAAATCCAGCACCAGCAGCTTTTCGGGATAGTTGCGTACCCAGAACGGGTCGTTGACCACCAGCGTCTCGCCCTTCAGCCGGTCCAGCAAATGCGTGGTGGTGATATAGCCCATGTCGAAAGGCGGGTCCTGCCGCAGCCAGACCACATCCACGTCGTGCAGATCGATCAGCGCCGCGTCGCCATGCGTCACGTGGTTGCCGATTTCGCGCCGCAGCGTGACCGGCGTGGCACGCGCGCGGACGCGACCCTCATCCAGTTGCAACTGATCGGGCGTGTAGACGAACAACCGGTGCCCGCGCGTCTGCGCCTCTTCCATGATGCGGAACGTGCTGTCGGCATCGATGTCGACGCTGTCGATCGGGTCCATCTGCACGGCGACGGTCAGGGTCATCGGCCTCTCCTTGCCAGCTTGCCACGGCGTGCGCCCCCATGCCGCCAAGCGGTGCGCTTTGCAAGTCAGCCGGCGGCGCCGAAGGCGTTCTCGATGATACGCACCCGGCCGGTGTCGTCCACGGTCGCCACATCGAAACGGCAGGGGGTCAGCGGCCCGGGGCCATGCTCGGCCAGCCAGATCTCCGCCGCTGTTGCGATCCGCGCCTGCTGCCGGGCGCTCACCGATTGCGCGGCGGCGCGGTGGTTGCGCCGGGCCTTGACCTCGACAAAGACGATCTCGCCGGCCGGTGTTTCAACGATCAGGTCGATCTCGCCCGCCGCTGTGCGTATGCGCGTGCCGCGGACCTGGCCGCCGGCGCGGGTATAGTGCCGCGCGACCGCGTCTTCTGCGGCCAGACCGGTTTCGAACCGCAGCCGGTCGGTCATTTGCCGGCCAGTTCCAACGCCCGCGCATAGACCCGCTTGCGCGGCAGCCCGGTGGCTTCGGCGACGAGTTGCGCGGCATCCCTGACGCTGTGCCGCGCCAAGGCAGCCGTCAGCGCCGTGTCCAGCGTCTGCGGATCTGCGACGGCGGCGGCTGGCGGGGCGACCACGACGACCACCTCTCCCTTGGGCGGTGCGGCGTAGTGTGCGGCGAGGTCCGACAGCGCGCCGCGCCGGGTTTCTTCGAACTTCTTGGTCAACTCCCGGCACACCGCCGCCTCTCGGTCGCCCAGCACCGCCTGCATGTCCGCCAGACTGTCGGTCAGCCGCCGGGGGGATTCGTAAAAAACCAGCGTCGCCGGCACCGCCGTCAGATCGGCCAGCGCGGCGCGGCGGGCGGCGGATTTCGGCGGCAGGAAGCCCGCGAACAGGAACCGGTCGGTGGGCAGCCCGGCCACCGCCAGCGCTGCCAGCAGGGCCGACGCGCCCGGCGCCGCCTGCACCGCGTGCCCGGCCGCGATCGCCTCGGACGCCAGCCGATAGCCCGGGTCGGCGATCAGTGGCGTGCCGGCCTCCGACACATAAGCCACCGACCGGCCTGCGGCCAAATCCGCCATCAGCCGCGGCCGCGCCTGCGGGCCGTTATGGTCGTGATAGGCCACCAGCGGCCGGCCGTTCAGCGCCACCCCATGCATATCCATCAGTCGCCGTGCGGTGCGGGTATCCTCGGCCGCCAGCACGTCGGCCGCGCCCAGCAGCCGCAGCGCCCGCAGGGTGATGTCCTCGGCGTTACCGATTGGGGTTGAGACAAGGTAAAGGCCCGGCGAAAGCGTCATGGCAAGGGGGGATCCGCGAGTTTACTTGGGCCGGGCCCAGCCTTACTGTGCGCGCAACGCGGCGGCATCAGCAAGCCCCGCCCCAAAACCATAAGAGGCCCGAGCGAATGTTGCGCCGTTTCCGACCGCTTTGCCGGCGCTGGACGCTGGCTTTCGCCTTGCTGGCCGCGGGTTGCGCCGCGCCGGGGATCGCCCCGCCGGGCGACGCCGTCGACCCCGCCGCGCCGGTGACGGTCGCGGTTCTGGTGCCGACCGGATCCGCCGATCCGGCGCGCGAGGCGCTGGGCCAAAGCCTGCGGAACGCGGCGGAACTGGCTGCCGGCGACGTCAGCGGCGCGCAACTGGATTTACGCTTCTACCCCACCGCCGGCGATCCCGCCCGCGCGGCAGAGGCCGCCGGCCAAGCCGTGGCCGAGGGCGCGTCGGTGATCCTGGGGCCGCTCTTCGCCGCCTCGACCCGCGCGGTCGCCCCGGCGGCCGCCGAGGTGGGCGTACCGGTGTTGAGCCTGTCGAACACACCGGGCGTGGCCGGCGGCGGGGTCTATACGCTGGGCACGGCGCAGGAAAGTGCGACCGCCCGGATCGTGCGCCACGGCGTGGGCCAGGGCCGCATGCGGTTTGCCATCGTCTCCCCATCCGGGCCGGAGGGCGATCTGGCCGCCGCCGGCGCGGCGCGTGCCGTGGCCGGCGCCGGGGCGGCGGTGGGGCTGACCGCCAGCTATCCGTTCTCGGTCCAGGGCATCACCGAAACCGTGCCCAAGATTGCGCGTCAGGTGCGCGCCGTCGGGGCCGATGCCGTTATCCTGACCGATGGCCCGACCGGCGGCCTGGCCTTGGTGGGCGAGACGCTGCGCGGCCTGGGCGTGCGGCAGGACGCGGTGGCGTTCCTGGGGGTCCAGCGCTGGGATGTCAGCGCCCAGGCGATCGCGCAGCCGTCGCTGCAGGGTGGCCGCTTTCCGGGGCCGGATGCCGGCGTATTCACGGCGTTTCAGGATCGATATCGCGCCGCCTATGGCACCGCGCCGCACCCGCTTGCGGGGTTGGCCTTTGACGGGGTCGCCGCCATCGGTGCCCTGGTGGCCGAGGCCGCGCGCGACGGATCCGGTCAGCCCTTCGCGCCCGATCGGCTAACCCAGCCCGGCGGCTTTGCGGGCGTGCAGGGCATCTTTCGCCTGACCCCGGACGGTCGCGCCGACCGGTCGCTGGCAGTCTATGAGGTGATCGACGGCCGCGCCGTCCAGATCGACCCAGCCCCGCGGAGCTTCGGTGTCGGCGGCGCCTGAACCGGCGCCGCGCCGCCAGGGCGCCGCGGCCGAGGATGTGCCCGATCGCGCCGGGCTGGTCGCGTCTGCCCTGGCGCTTGGCACGTCCGACCGTGACGCGTTGGTCGACCTTCTGGCCCAGACGAATGCGGCCGGCCGCACCGCGATCGCGGCCTCTCTGACCGCCTCGCCCTATGCGGCACGGCGCGCTACGGGTGCCTATACCGATCTGATGGATGCGCTGATCGCCGCCGCCTGGGCGCATGTCACGCAAGTTCTGCATCCAAACCCCAACCCCACCGATGCCGAACGCGTCGCCGTGCTGGCCGTCGGTGGGTATGGCCGGGCCGAAATGGCGCCGTTCTCGGATGTCGATCTGCTGTTTCTGACGCCCTACAAACAGACCGCCTGGGGCGAGAGCGTGATCGAGAGCATGCTCTACCTGCTGTGGGATCTGAAGCTGAAGATCGGCTATGCCGCCCGCAGCATCGACGAGTGCCTGACGCTGGGCGCGCGCGACCTGACGATCCGCACGGCGCTTCTGGAGCAGCGTTTCGTCTGCGGCGATCCAGACCCGGCGACGGCGCTGGAAATCCGCCTGTGGGAAGACCTGTTCCTCCGCACCGGCCCCGAGTTCGTGGAGGCCAAGCTGGAAGAGCGCGAGCAGCGGCACAACCGCCAGGGCGGTTCGCGTTATCTGGTTGAGCCCAATGTGAAGGAAGGCAAGGGCGGGCTGCGCGACCTACAGACGCTTTACTGGATCGCGAAATATCTGAACCGCGTGCGCGAACCCGGCGATCTGATCGCGGCGGGCGTGTTCGATGCCGATGAATTCCAGACCTTTCAAGAGGCGGAGAATTTCCTCTGGGCCACCCGCTGCCAGTTACACCTGATCGCCGGCCGGCCGCATGAGCAATTGACGTTCGACTATCAGGTGGAGATCGCCGACCGGCTGGGCTTTGCCGACACCGCCGGGCAGCGCGCTGTGGAACGGTTCATGCAGACCTATTTCACCTTCGCCCGCCAGGTCGGCGAATTGACCCGTATCTTTCTCGTCGGTCTGGAGGCGGAGCATGTCAAGCGCCGCCCCGGCGTCGCCAAGACCGTGCTGCGCGCCCTCGGGCTGGGCGGGGACGCGGCGCCGGATGGCTATGCCATTCGCAATGGCCGGTTGGATCTGGCGGATCCGGGTGCGTTTGAAAGCGATCCGCTGAACATCCTGCGCATCTTTCAGACCGCGCTGGACTCGGGCTATCTGATGCATCCCGACGCCATGCGCCGGGTGGCGGGCAGCTTGCACCTGATCGACGATGCGCTGCGCAACGACGCCGAAGCGAACCGCATCTTTCTTTATCTGATCGTCGATGGCGGGAACCCCGAGCGCGCGCTTAGGCGCATGAACGAAATGGGGGTGCTGGGGGCGTTTCTGCCCGATTTCGGCCGGATCGTGGCGATGATGCAGTTCAATATGTACCACCATTACACGGTGGACGAACACACGATCCAATGCATCGCCTGCTTGCATGCCATCGAACGCGGCACCCTGACGGAGGCACTGCCGGTCGCGTCCGGCATCCTGGCGCGGGGCGTGAACCGGCGCGTGCTTTACGTCGCGTTGCTGCTGCACGATATCGGCAAGGGCAGCGGGCGCGATCATTCCGAGTTCGGGGCGGAAGTCGCGGCGCGCATCGCGCCACGGCTGGGGCTGACCGAGGACGAGACCGAAACCGTTGTCTGGCTGGTGCGCAATCACCTGCTGATGTCCGATATCGCCCAGAAACGCGACCTGGCCGATCCGCGCACGGTGCGCGATTTCGCGCATATCGTCTCTAGCCCCGCGCGGCTGCGGCTGCTGACAGTGCTGACGGTCTGCGATATCCGCGGCGTCGGTCCCGGGGTGTGGAACAATTGGAAAGCGATGCTGTTGCGCGAGCTATACGCGCTGACCCATGATCTGCTGACCGGGGCCGATGTCGCGCAAAGCCGCCCGGAACGGGTGGAGGAGGCAAAGGCCGCGCTGGCCGATGCGCTGCAGCTTTGGAAGAAAAAGGATATCCGGGCCGAGATCGCGCGCCACTACGATGGCTATTGGCTAGGCCTGGGCACCGCGGAACACGTGGCTTTCGCGCATTTGATCCAAGAGGTGCGCAACGACACGCCCGCGCTGCAGATCGACCAGGATCCGGCCCGCGACGCCACCCGCGCCTGTTTCGCCATGCCAGACCATCCGGGTGTGTTTTCCCGCCTTGCCGGGGCCTTGGCGCTGTCGGGCGCCAACGTGGTCGATGCGCGCACCTACACCACCACCGATGGCATCGCGACCCCGGTCTTCTGGATCCAGGACAAGGATGGCAAGCCCTTCGAAGCCGTGCGTCTGACCCGGTTGAGGCGCAACATCCATCGAACCCTGGCCGGAGAGGTCGTCGCCCGCGACGCGCTGGCCGAACGCGACCGGGTGCGCAAACGGGAAAAGGCGTTCACCGTCGCGACCGAGATCGATTTCGAGAACGACGGCTCGGACATCTATACGATCATCACCGTGGACACCCGCGACCGGCCCGGGCTGCTCTATGACATCTCGCGCACGTTGACTGCGCTGCATGTGCGGATCTTTTCCGCGATCGTCGCCACCTATGGCGAGCAGGCGGTCGACACGTTCTACGTGAAGGACAGCTTTGGGCTGAAGATCCGGTCACGTTCCAAACAACAGCAGATCGTGCGCGAGGTGTCGGCGGCGATCCAGCAGGGGGCCGAAAGGGCGCGCGCGTGATCCGGCGCATCCGCCTGGCGGCCGCTTTTCTGACCGTGGGCGTGTGGACCCTGGCCAGCCGCGTGCTGGGGTTCGGCCGCGACATTCTGATCACCGCCTATCTGGGTGCCGGTCCGGTGGCCGAGGCGTTCTACGTCGCCTTCGCCCTGCCCAACATGTTCCGCCGCTTCTTTGCCGAGGGTGCGTTCAACATGGCCTTTGTGCCGATGTTTTCGAAACGGCTGCAGGCGGGGGATGCGCCTGACCGTTTCGCCAGCGATGCGGCCTCGGGCCTGGCGGCGGTGCTGGTCGTGTTCACGCTTTTGGCGCAACTGGCGATGCCCGGACTGGTGATCGCCATGGCGGTGGGCTTTTTGGGCGACGAACGCTTCGACTTGGCGGTCGATTTCGGGCGGATCGTCTTTCCCTACGTCCTGTTCATTTCGCTGGCGGCGCTGGCCAGCGGCGTTCTGAACGCGCTGGGCCGGTTCTGGGCCGCCGCGGCGGCGCCGGTGCTGCTGAATGTGATCCTGATCGCGTCGATGGGCACGGCCGCCTGGGCCGGCGCCGATGTGGGGCGCTGGCTGGTCTATGCGGTGCCGGTGGCGGGCGTGGCGCAACTGGCGCTGGTCTGGATCGCGGTGCGTCGGGCGGGCATCCGGTTGCGGCTGCGCTGGCCGCGGCTGACGCCCGAGTTGCGCCGGCTGGCGGTGATTGCGGCGCCGGCGGCGCTGGCCGGCGGGGTCGTGCAGATCAATCTGCTTGTCGGCCGGCAGGTGGCGTCGTTGACCGAAGGCGCTGTGGTCTGGCTGAGCGTCGCCGACCGGCTGTACCAGTTGCCGCTGGGCGTCGTCGGCATCGCCATCGGCGTGGCCCTGTTGCCCGACCTGTCGCGCAAGCTGGCGGCGGGCGATGGTACCGGCGGGGCGGCGGCGGTCAACCGCGCGACCGAGTTCGGGCTGGCGCTGACCCTGCCCGCGGCGGCGGCGCTGGCGGTGATCCCGGGGCCGCTGATATCCGTTCTGTTCGAACGGGGCGCGTTCACCGATCTCGACAGCGCGGCAAGTGCCGCGGCGTTGGCGATCTATGGCCTGGGGCTGCCGGCCTTTGTGCTGCAAAAGGTCTATCAGCCGGTCTTTTTCGCCCGCGAGGATACGCGCACGCCGTTTCGCTATGCGCTGGTCGCGATGCTGGTCAATCTGGTCGCGGCCGTGGGGCTGATGCCGGTGATCGGCTATCTGGCTGCGCCGGTGGCGACCACTCTGTCGGGCTGGGCGATGCTGGCGCTGCTGCGGCGCGGCGCGCGGCGGATAGAGGGGGCGATCGTCGCCGACGCGCGGCTGCGCCGACGGCTTGGCCGGCTGGCGCTCGCCGCGGCGATGATGGCGCTGGTCGTGTTGCTGCTGGCTGACGGGATGGCGGTGGCGCTGCAGACCGAGGGCCTGCGCTATGGGGCCTTGGCGGCGGTGGTGGGATTTGGCGCACTGAGCTACGGCGTGATGGCGCTGGCCTTCCGCGGGCTGGTGCTGAGTGACTTGCGGGCCTATCTGCGGCGAAGTCAGCGGCCCTGAAGCTTCTTGCGCAGGTGGCTCAACCCGCCCGGTGCGGCCGGCGTTGCCAGCGCGAAGCCGGTTGCGAAACCGGCCATATCCGCAGCCAGGTCGTACCAGTGCCCGCCGATCAGGCTGAAGATCACCTGCAACACCACCAAGATACCGATCAGTTGAAACGCCGCCCATGGGTTGCGGCCCAGCTTGTCGGCCATGGTCCAAAGCGCCCAGGTGTAGAGCCCGATCAGCCCGTAAACCGCCGGATAGGCGCCGAAAAGCGGTGGTGCCTGCACGTCGACCACCAGCCCGTAAGCAAGCGCGCCCGCGGCGGCGGCTGTCAGAAAGACCCCAACCAGGGCGACGGGATGAAACACCCGCGCCGTGAAATTGCCCATCGCCAGCAGGATTACCACCGCCATAAGCATGTGCAGCGCGCCCTGGTGGATGAAGGCGTAGGTCACGAACCGCCAGACCCCCTCCAAGGGCCAGACGGCATTCGTGCGCATGTACTCGAAAACCGAGTCGACAAAGCCGAACCGGGCGATCGCGTCCACCCGCCAGCCCACGCCCTCCGGCCCGCCGGCCAAACCGCGCGCGCCGGCCTGAAAAATCAGCTCTGGCAAGACCAGGGCTGCGGCCAGGGCCCAGACCGCCGGCGGCACGGGGTTGAAGGGCGGGGCGTCATGGTCAGGGTGGTGCATGTCGGGCTTCCGTTGACGCGGCCCCGGCGGGGCGCGATAAGCGGCGCCGGTTTAACCACAGGCTTGGGACAAAAACCATGGGCGAGGCGACGCATACGCCGCGGGTGTTCTCGGGCGTGCAGCCCACCGGCGGGCTGACGCTGGGCAACTATCTGGGCGCGGTCAAGCGGTTCGTGGAACTGCAGGACAGCGATTTCGAGACGATCTATTGCGTCGTCGATCTGCACGCGATCACCACCGGCTGGGCTGGCGCGAACCGGTTGGCCGAGGGCACGCGGGAGATCGCGGCCGCGTTTCTGGCCTGTGGCATGGATCCGGCGAAATCTATCCTGTTCAACCAGTCCCGCGTGGCGGCGCATGTGCAGTTGGGGTGGATCTTCTCCTGCGTCGCGCGGCTGGGTTGGATGAACCGGATGACCCAGTTCAAGGACAAGGCCGGCAAAAACTCCGAGAATGCGAGCCTGGGGCTTTACGCCTATCCCGCGCTGCAGGCGGCCGACATCCTGGCCTATCACGCGACCCATGTGCCGGTGGGCGAGGACCAGCGCCAGCATCTGGAGTTGAGCCGCGACATCGCGCAGAAGTTCAACAATGATTTCGGCGTGCCGGATTTCTTCCCGCTGCCCGAACCGATGATCGAGGGCGTGGCTACGCGGATCATGTCCTTGCGCGACGGCACCAAGAAGATGTCGAAATCGGACGCGTCCGACATGGCGCGGATCAATCTGGATGACGACGCCGACACGATCGCGAAGAAGATCCGCAAGGCCAAGACCGACCCCGAGCCGCTGCCGGACACCTTCGAGGCGTTGGAGGACCGTCCAGAGGCGAAGAACCTGGTGACGATCTATGCCGCTTTGGCCGAGATCGGGCCGGATGCGGTGATGGCCGATTATGCCGGCCAGCCGTTTTCCGTTTTCAAACCGGCGCTGGCCGATCTGGCGGTGGAAAAGCTGCGCGGCATCACCGCGTCGATGCGCGACTACCGCGCCGATCCGGGCGAGATCGACCGCATTCTGGCGGACGGTGCCGATCGTGCTGCGACCATCGCGGAACCGGTGATCGCAAAGACGTACGAGATCGTGGGCTTCGTCTGAACCGTGCGCCACGCGTCCCGGGCCTGACCCGGGACCTCGACCCCGCCGGATGCAGCCCTTAACCCTCTTGCGCTTGATGGATCCCCGGGCAGGGCGTAGGGTTTAGTGGGTTGTGGATAAGAGGGCCGCGTATGCTCGCCGGGCGGAAGATCCTGCTTATCATCGGTGGCGGGATTGCCGCCTACAAAAGCCTTGAACTGATCCGCCGGTTTCAGGATGCAGGCGCCGTGGTGACACCGGTGCTGACCCGCGCCGGGGCCGAGTTCGTCACGCCGCTCAGCGTCAGCGCGCTGGCCGGGCGAAAGGTGTTCCGCGATCTGTTCGACCTGACCGATGAGGCCGAGATGGGCCATATCGAGTTGAGCCGCGCTGCCGATCTGATCGTCGTGGCCCCGGCGACGGCGGATCTGATGGCCAAGATGGCCGGCGGGGCGGCAGACGATCTGGCCTCTACGCTGTTACTGGCGACCGACAAGCGCGTGCTGATCGCCCCGGCGATGAACGTCCGCATGTGGGATCATGCCGCGACCCAGCGCAATCTGACGCGACTGCGCGAAGACGGCGTTTTGGTGGTCGGCCCGGACACCGGCCCGATGGCCTGCGGGGAATTCGGCGCCGGGCGCATGGCGGAACCCGTGGCGATCCGCGACGCGACCGCCGCGGCGCTGGCCGATGGCCCGATGAAGGGGCGGCACGTCATCGTGACCTCTGGCCCCACGCATGAACCCATCGACCCGGTGCGCTATATCGCCAACCGTTCTTCCGGAGCCCAGGGCAGCGCCATTGCCGAGGCGCTGGGCGCGTTGGGCGCGCATGTGAGTTTCGTGACCGGCCCGGCCGATGCCCCCCGCCCGCAAGGCGCGGCGGTAACCGAGGTGCAGACGGCGCGGCAGATGGCCGAGGCGGTGACCGCGGCGCTGCCGGCGGATGCGGCCGTGTGCGCGGCGGCGGTGGCCGATTGGCATGTGGTCGGCGCCGGCGATCAGAAGATCAAGAAAAACGGCGCGGGCGGGCCGGCGTTGGAGTTCGCCGAGAACCCCGATATCCTGAAGTCGCTCGCCGCGCCCGGCAACCAGCGCCCGCAGTTGGTGGTGGGCTTTGCCGCGGAAACCGAAGACGTGGTCGCCCATGCCATCGCCAAACGCGACCGCAAGGGCTGCGATTGGATCCTGGCCAATGATGTCAGCCCGGAAGGCGGCGTCATGGGTGGCGCAGAGAACGCGGTGACGCTGATCACCGCCGACGGCGTCGAACCCTGGCCGCGGATGAGCAAGACCGACACCGCGCGCCGGTTGGCGCAACGGATTGCCGACGCGCTGGCATGATGATCCAGATCCAGCCCACCCAAGACGTCGCAATCCGCCGCATGCCGCAGGCGGATCCGCAGATCCCGTTGCCAGCCTATCAAAGCCATGCCGCCGCGGGGATGGATGTGCGCGCCAATTTTCCGCCCGACCAGCGTGTGGGGGGGCTGATGCTGGCCCCGGGTGCCCGCGCCCGCGTGCCGCTGGGCTTTGCGTTCGCTCTGCCGCCGGGGCTTGAGATGCAGGTCCGCCCGCGCTCGGGTTTGGCGCTGGAACACGGGCTGATGCTGGCCAATGGCCCCGGCACGATCGACGCAGATTATCGCGGCGAGGTCTTCGTGATCCTGTTGAATGGCGGTGATGCGCCCTATCATGTCACCCATGGGGCAAGGATCGCTCAGATGGTGCTGGCGCCGGTCTTTCGCGTCGAATGGGACGAGGCAGAGGCGCTGGAGGACACCGCCCGCGGCGATGGCGGTTTCGGCTCCACCGGGGTCTGAATGCTGAACACGTTGGCGCAAGGCGGGATCATCGGCCTGCTGGCCATGGGCGGTCTTGCATGGGGCTTCGCGCGCGTGCTGGATGCGCCGGCCTGGGTCGTGCGCTCCATCCCGCTGGTTCTGGTGGTGATCGTCATGCTCGCGCAGATCTTGCTGCCGGTCGACGCGCCGTTTCGCCAGACCACCGGCGCGGCGCTGCAGGCGGTGTTCTGGCTGGCCGTGGCCGCGGTGCCGGTGCTGGGCTATCGCTGGCTTTTGCGCCAGGCGCGAATCCGTGCAGGGACCGCGCCCGAAGCGCCGAAGACTGGCTTCGTGCTGATCGAAGAGGATGCCGCGCTGATGGAGGAGATTTCCGCCCGGCTTTCGGCGGCCAACCGCGCCGCGGCGCCCTGGGACCGGCAGACGTTTTCGGTCGCGCATCGCGACCCGTCGGGGCGGATCGTGGCCGCGGGGCAGGTGCGCCTGAACATGGGGCTGGCCGAGCTGCGCCGGGTGTGGGTCGATCCGGATCGGCGGGGCCGCGGGCTGGGGGCGGAACTGGTCGGCCATCTGGAGGATGCCGCGCGCGATCGCGGGGCCAAGCGCGCGCTGCTGGACACCTATAGTTGGCAGGCCCAGGGCTTTTACGAAAAGCTGGGCTATACCCGTTTTGCCGAAGTCGATTATCCCGCCGGGCCGCGCCTGATCTATATGAAGAAGGACCTGGGGTGAGCCTGTCGCCCGACGAGCTTGACCGCTATGCCCGGCATCTGGTGCTGCGCGAGGTCGGCGGGCCGGGTCAGCGCAAGTTGAACCAGGCCCTGGTGACGGTGGTCGGCGCCGGCGGGCTGGGCAGCCCGGCGCTTCTGTACCTGGTTGCCGCCGGTGTCGGGCGGTTGCGGATCGTCGATGACGATGTGGTCGGGTTGTCGAATCTGCAACGCCAGG
>JBCDDF010000032.1:0-36960 GCA_039180525.1 Pseudomonadota bacterium | reverse complement strand
CGCTTGCGCCACTTCGCGACTGTCTTGGGAGTGATCCCCAGTTCTCGGCTCAGCTCTGCGATCGAAGCTTTCGATCGCTGTATTGCCGCTCTGTCGGCATGCGTGGTCGTGGCGCTGCCATGACGATCTTGTCCCCTATGGCTTCCTTCCATTCCAACGAAAGGATCACACCATCAAATCGGGGGGCGAACAGCTAGTGGTCGGATCTTTCGGCGCTTGGCGATGTCCTGACAGAAAGGCATGGGCTTTCCCGGCAACGTCTCACCGACGCAGCCAGATCTCCACACGGTCGTTGCCGCTTGGCGGCAGGCGGGCTTCGGGGCAGCGCAGCATGTCGGTATCGGTCAGGGCCACGGTGCGCACGAAGGCGTTCGTCAGCGCGCCGCTTTCGTCGGCTTGGGTCAGCGCCTGGCGGATCGCGGTGGCATAGCTTTCGGCGCGCGCTGTGCCTTCGTCCGAGAAGCCGATGACGAAGAACTCGTCGACCTGGTTGTCGGCCAGATACGCGGCCGCGCGTGGCAGTAGGGCTTGCGAGACGGTGTCGAGTTGACGGCCCTCGCTGCGGAAATAGAACACCGCGTTCAGCCGGTCGGCCAGGCGCATCTGGGCCGCGACGGCCTCGAGCCGCGCGCGTTTGGTCGGATCGGTGCTGTCGTCGGCCGCGCGCGCGACTGCGTCGCGGGCGGTGCTGAGGCTTTGGCGGTCGACCCGCGCGCCCGGGAAACCGGCATCCGAAAGCACCGTGGCTTGCGGTGCCTGGAGCGTCGCCACGAGCGCGGCGGCCAGCGGTGGCGCTGCGCGGCTGTCCAAGAGGATCGTGCGCGTGAACGGGTAGCGGCGGGAGACGATGCTGTCTTCAGTGGCGGCCAGCCGGATGCCGCAGCTTTGCAGCAGATCGACCGGGCGGGCACCGCTGCGGGCGGCGAAGCTGGCAAAGCCGATGGCGGTCGGGTCCGCCGCCACCGCCTCCGCCAGGGCCCGGTCGGTGGGCACGACGGTGTCGGGCTCGCGCAGCGCGGCGCCCGCGGGCGCCATCACGAAGGTCTGCAGCGCGCGGGCGCTGTCATGGCTTTGCGGCAGCCCGATCACGCGGATCTGCCGGTCCTCGCCGCCGACCTCGGCCCAGTTGCGGATGCGCCCCGCAAAGATCTCTGACATCTCCAGCGGGGACAGCGCCGCCACCGGGTTACGCGGAGAGACCAGTGCAACCGCGGCGTCCGCCGCCAGCGGTACCGCATCGCCGTCGATCAGCGCGTCCCTACCGGCAGTGAAGAGTGCCAGATCCGCGCCGCCATCGAGCAATGCCCGACTTTCCGCCCCGGTCGGCGCGAAGCGGCCGCGCACGGACACATCTCCGCCCCGCGTCCCCGCGAGCGTGACGCCGAGAGCGCCGGCGGGATAGTCCCGCGCCACCGCCTCAGACGCAGAAACCAGGCGCGAGGCCACCGCGCGCGCCTCGCCCGCGCGCGTGTCGGCGAAGGCTGCGGCCCAGATCGGCAGCAGCGGCGTCAGGATCGATGCCGGGCCGGTCACGGTCAGATCCGCGGGACCGTCCAGGTCGGGGATCGGGATCAGCGGGGAGGACGCATCCGCCAAAATCGGCTGGACGACCCCGATCGGATCGACCTCGGCAATCACCAGATCGGTGACCGGGCAGCCTGCGCCTTCGCAGACCGTGCCGGCCTGCTGCAGGTCGAAGGTGCCGATCACCGTCTCGATCCGGTAGATGCCGTCTTCCAGCGAAATGAAGCGCCCCTCCAGCCGCACGTCGGCCTCTGCGTTCGTCAGGATGACCGAGCGCCCTGCGCTGCCGTCCTGGTTCCGGGCCGTCGGGGAGGCCGCGACGGTGGTGGGCGATGGCAGAGCTTCGTCTATCGGGGCGACCGGGCAGCCGGGACCGGCACAGATCGCGCCCTCGGCCGCAAGTTCGAACACGCCGATTTCGGTTCGGATCGTATAGACATCGTCCTCCAGCGATACGAACTCGCCCTCCAGCCGCACATCGGCGGCGTCGTTGGTCAGAACGATGCTGCGATCGACCACCGTCGGTGGCGTGGCGCCCGGCGGGCAACCCGGGCCCTGGCAGCGCACATCGGTGCCGCTGAGTGTGATCTCGCCGATAATCGTCTCGACCAGATAGATGCCGTTTTGAAACGACAAAAGCTCGCCGATGATGGTGACGTTCTGCTTATCGGTCGTCAGCGTCACCTGGTCCGCCCGGACCATCGTCGGCGCCGCAGTCATTGTCGACGTCACCGCGACGCCCAGCATCGCGGTGCCCATCCACATCCCCGTAAGCCGCCTGCTATGCCGCCTGCGCGGTGCCGCGACGGCCGGACGTTCTGTCATGCTCAGCCTCTTGCCCTCGTTTTCTCGTGCGACGGGTCTGGTGACCGCCTTTTTCCCGCCAGAATATGGCATGAATTTGAAAACGTGAATCAATCTATTCGACGACCGGCTGCCAAGATGCGTGCGTGCCCCGGGGGATTCGCGCTGCATCATAGCGCAAAAATGCCCGGTGCCGTCGGTTTCTGCGTTGAAACATGCCCGCCTTTCCGACATTTTGGCGCCAATTCAACAAAATGCGGAGCGGGGCAGATGGATGACAGCGGCGGCGCCGAGAAACCGAAGTTCCGCCGCGTCCTTCTGAAGATCTCTGGCGAGGCGCTGATGGGCAGCGAAGGCTTCGGCCTGCATCCGCCCACGGTCGAGCGGGTCGCGCAGGAGGTCAGAAAGCTCCACGATCTCGACGTTCAGATCTGCATGGTGATCGGCGGCGGCAACATCTTTCGCGGCCTGCAGGGCAGCGCGCAGGGGATGGAACGCACCACCGCCGACTACATGGGCATGCTGGCCACGGTGATGAACGCGCTGGCCATGCAGTCGGCGCTGGAGACGCAGGGGGTTTTCACGCGCGTCATCTCTGCCATCCCCATGGATCAGGTCTGTGAGCCCTATATCCGCCGCCGCGCCGTGCGGCATCTGGAGAAGGGCCGCGTGTGTATCTTTGCCGCCGGCACCGGAAACCCCTATTTCACCACCGACACCGCAGCCACGCTGCGTGCGTCCGAAATGTCGTGCGAGGCGATCTTCAAGGGCACCCAGGTCGATGGCGTCTATGACAGCGATCCTAAACTGAACCCCGATGCGAAGTTCTTTGAAACAATCACTTACGACGAGGTTCTCACACGCAACCTGCGGGTCATGGATGCCTCTGCCATAGCGTTGGCGCGGGAGAACAGCCTGCCTATCGTCGTGTTCTCCTTGGATTCGCCCGATGGATTGGCCGGTGTTGTCCAAGGCCGCGGGCGCTATACAATCGTCAGCGACAAAAAGACGGAGCGGTCGGCCGCATGAACCGTCGGGAATCGAGGACGAGCGCATGAGTGACGACGTCGAAGACCTGGATGTGGACGCGCTGGAAAAGCGCATGGACGGCGCGGTCGCGGCGCTGCGTCAGGAGTTCGCGTCCTTGCGGACCGGCCGTGCGTCCGCCGCGATGCTGGATCCAGTGACGGTGGAGGCGTATGGCGCGGCGATGCCGCTGAACCAGTGTGCCACCATCAACGTGCCGGAGCCGCGCATGGTGCTGGTCAATGTCTGGGACAAGGGTCTGGTCGGCTCGGTCGACAAGGCGATCCGAAAGTCCGGGTTGGGCCTCAATCCGGTGGTCGACGGCACCATCCTGCGCCTGCCGATCCCGGAACTGAACGAAGAGCGCCGGCGCGAGATGGCCAAACTGGCCGGGCAATACGCCGAAAGCGCCCGGATCGCCGTGCGCAATGTGCGTCGCGACGGGATGGATCAGTTGAAAAAGCTGAAGGCCGACGGCATGGGCGAGGACGATCAAAAGCTGTGGGAGGAGGAGATTCAGAGCCTCACAAATGCCGCAATCAAGCGGATAGATGGCACGCTGGAATCCAAACAAGAAGAGATCATGCAGGTCTGACCTGCCGGAGTTTCGCGCATGCCCAACACCCGTGCCCTCCACCGCAGGTCCGAGCCGCGCCACGTCGCCATCATCATGGACGGCAACGGCCGCTGGGCGGTGCGCCGCGGCCTGCCGCGCCTGGCGGGTCACGCCAAGGGCGTCGAACGGCTGCGCGAGGTGTTGAAGGCTTGCCCCGATCTGGGTGTGACCCATCTGACACTTTATGCGTTCTCGACCGAGAACTGGAAACGTTCCATCGACGAGGTGTCGGGGCTGATGCGGCTTTTCCGCCGCTATATCCGCAAGGAAAGCGCACGGCTGGTCGAGGCGGGCGTGCGCATTCGTTTCATCGGCAATCGCCATCGGCTGGATCGCGACCTGCAGGGCCTGATGGCTTGGCTTGAGGAACTGACGGGCGAGAACACCGCGCTGAACGTCACCGTCGCCATCGACTATGGCGGGCGGGACGAGATCATCCGCGCCACCCAAGCCGCCATGGGCGCCGTCGCCCGCGGCGAGATGGCGGCCGAGGACATCTCCGAGGAGGCTCTTGGCCGCTTCATGGACACCGCCGATCTGCCCGACCCCGATCTGGTGCTGCGCACGTCTGGCGAAGTCCGGGTCTCGAACTTCCTGCTATGGCAGGCGGCCTATGCCGAATACGAATTCCTCGATCTCTGCTGGCCCGACTTCTCTGCCGAGGTTCTGGCCGGCTGCATCGAGCGATACGGCACGCGTGAGCGGCGCTTCGGCGCCGTGGCGGGCTGACCATCTTCGCCAAGGGGGTGCGGTTTCCGGATCTGGGGATCCGGATGCTTTCGGCTGCGGTTCTCATTTCGATAGCCTTGGCCGATTTTTGGGTCGGCGGCGTCTATGTCACCGGACTGGCGATCATCGGCACGGCGCTGATGCTGTGGGAGTACCGCCGCATGATCCTGTGCGTGTTGCCGCTGCACGACCGCGCGCTTTGGGTGATGATCGCCAGCGGCGCACTGTGCGTGCTGGTCACCGGGTTCGTGTCGCTGACCTGGGGCGTGATCGCTCTGCTGCCCGGCATCCTGTTCGTCGCCCGCGCCGATCGCAGCCGTGTCGCCTGGATGGTGTCGGGCCTGATCTACATCGCGCTGGCCATGGCGTTCCTGGTCGAATTGCGCCGCGACCCGGTGCAGGGTTTCCCGCTGGTCCTGTGGCTGGTCACGGTGGTCATCGCGGCCGATGTCGGCGGCTATTTCGCCGGCCGTGCCATCGGTGGGCCGAAGCTTTGGCCGCGCATCAGCCCCAACAAGACCTGGGCCGGCATGCTTGGCGGGCTGGTGCTGGCGGTGATCGCGGGCGGGATCTTCACGCTCAGCGCCTATGTCACACTGCCCCAGATCCTGTTGTTGAGCGGCATCCTGGCGCTGGCCAGCCAGGCCGGCGATCTGCTGGAGAGTTGGCTCAAACGCCGCTGCGGCGTGAAGGACAGCAGCCGGCTGATCCCGGGCCATGGCGGGCTGCTGGATCGGTTCGACGGGCTTTTGGGCGCGCTTTGGGCGTATAGCGTGATCAGCCTCAGCGGCGTGCTGGCGGGGTAGGGCGATGCGCCGGATCTCGATCCTTGGCAGCACCGGATCGGTGGGCCAGAACACGGTGGATCTGATCCGCCGGGCGCCCGCGGGCAGCTATCGCACTGTCGCGCTGACCGGTGCGGGCAACACAGCACTTTTGGCCGAACAGGCGCGGGACCTAGGGGCAGAGGTTGCCGTGACTGCAGACCCTGACAAGTTGCCGGATCTGCGCGACCGATTGGCCGGCAGCGGTATCGCGACCGCCGCCGGGCCGGAGGCGCTGCTGGAGGCGGCCGCGCGGCCCACCGATTGGGTGATGTCGGCCATCGTCGGCGCCGCGGGCCTGGCGCCGGGTCTGGCCGCGGTGCCGCATACCAACACCCTGGCGCTGGCCAATAAGGAAAGCCTGGTCTGCGCCGGTGCGCTGCTGCAGGCCGCCTGTGCCCGTCACGGTACCGCGCTGATCCCCGTGGACAGCGAACACAGCGCCATCTTTCAGGCCCTGCGTGGCGAGAACCGGGCCGAGATCCGCCGCATCCTGCTCACCGCCTCGGGCGGGCCGTTCCGCACCCGCAGCCGCGCCCAGATGGCGGATGTCACGCCGGCCGAGGCCAAGGCGCACCCGAACTGGGACATGGGCGCACGCATTTCCGTCGACAGTGCAAGCATGTTCAACAAAGCGCTGGAGATGATTGAGGCACAAGAGCTTTTCGCCGTCACCCCCGACCGGATCGAGGTCGTGGTACATCCCCAGTCGATCGTGCATTCCATGGTCGAGTTTGCCGATGGTGCGGTAATCGCGCAGTTGGGGCCGACGGATATGCGCGGGCCCATCGGATTTGCGCTGGCCTATCCCGACCGCCCCGATCTGCCGGTGGAGCGGCTGGATTTCACGCGGCTGGCACGGCTCGATTTCGAACCCGAAGACCCGGCGCGGTTTCCGGCCCTGCGGCTGGCGCGGCAGGTGATGGAGTTGGGCGGGGTCGCCGGCGCGGTGTTCAACGCCGCCAAAGAGGCCGCGCTGGATGCGTTTCTGGCGGGCCGCATCGGATTTCTCGACATGGCCGATATGGTCGAGGCCGCGCTCGCGCGGTTCGGCGCTGCCGCCGGCGCCGAACGCGCCGACAGCATTACATTAATAGATGTAATGCGATATGACCGCGAGGCGCGGGCGTTCGGCGCAGATTGGGCGCCGGCGCGCGCATAGCGGCGGCCGGGTCGCAGGGCAGGAGTATTGGGCATGGAATTGATTGCGGACCTCCCCTTCGTGGGTGGATTTCTTTCCTCGCTGATCGCCTTCGTGGTGGTGCTGGGGATCGTCGTTTTCGTGCACGAATACGGCCACTACATCGTCGGCCGCTGGTGCGGCATCAAGGCAGAGGTCTTCTCGCTGGGCTTCGGCCCACGCCTGGGCGGCTGGACCGACAAACGCGGCACCCGCTGGCAGGTCGCGGCGCTGCCCTTGGGGGGCTATGTCAAGTTTCTGGGCGATGCCGACGGATCCAGCCGCGCCGACCCGGATGCGCTGTCGGCGCTCAGCGAAGACGAGCGCGCGAAAAGCTTCCACACGGCGGCGTTGTGGAAACGCAGCCTGACCGTTGCCGCCGGACCGGTGGCCAATTTCATCCTGTCGATCCTGGTCTTCGCCGGGCTGACCATCTGGACCGGCATCGCCACCGACGAGCCGGTTCTGGGAGAAATCCGGCCTGTGCCGGGGGTGGAAACCGGGCTGCAGTCTGGCGACCGGGTCATCGCCATAAATGGCCAGCCGGTGCAGACCTTTGCCGACATCTACACGATCGCGGACGAAATGCTGCCGGCGACCCGGCTTGACGTGACCGTGCAGCGCGACGGCGCCGAACGGCAGGTGACCGCGCCCTATCCGCTGCCGGCGATGGTTCAGGCGGTGGAGCCCCTGTCCGCCGCGCAGGCTGCCGGTCTGAAACCGGGCGATCTGGTGCTGTCGGCGAACGGTGTGGTGCTGGAATCCTTTCGCGATCTGCGCGACGCGGTCGAGGGCGCAGGCGATGGGCCGCTGGCCATGGTCGTGCGCCGCGGCGCGGACGAGATCCCGCTTAGCATGACCCCGCGGGAGACCGAGCGCCTGTTGCCCGACGGCACGATCGAGACGCGCCGGATGATCGGCGTGGTCGCCACCACGCTGCTGTTCCCCGAAACCAGCACGCCGGCGCCCTGGACGGCGCTGTGGCTGGGGGTCGAGCAAACGGTGGAGGTCGTGACCCTGTCGCTGACCGGCATCAAAGAGATCATCCTGGGCAATCTGGGCGCCGACAACCTGCAGGGCCCGATCGGCATCGCGCAGGTGTCCGGCCAAAGCGCCACGCAGGGGGTGGAGAACCTGATTACCATCATCGCGGTGATCTCCACGGCCATCGGGATGCTGAACCTGTTCCCGATCCCGGTGCTGGATGGCGGCCATCTGATGATGTTCGGCTACGAGGCCATCGCCGGCCGCCCGCCGGCAGAGGTGGCGATGCGCATCGCCATGACGATCGGGCTTGCGATGGTTCTGGCGCTTATGGTGTTTGCGACATACAACGACCTCATGCGGCTGCTGCTCAGTTGAGGCTGGGCCGCGCCGCGCGGCCAGAACAAAAACAACGGCGGTAATGGATACAGGGGGTTACGTGGGGGGCAGGTGGTTTGCCGCGCTGAGGCACGCGGTGTTCATGAGTATCGCGATCTTGCTGATTCCGGCCGCGCTTCTTGCCCAGTCGGCGCAATTCGCCCGGATCGAGGTGACCGGCAACCAGCGGATCGAGGCAGAGACGATCCAGGTCTTTTCCGGCCTGGAACCCGGCGCCCCGACGACGCCCGCGCAGATCAACAGCGCCGTGCAGCGGCTGTTTGAGACCGGGTTGTTCGAGGACGTCTCGATCACGCCCGATGGCGGGCGGCTGGTGATCGCGTTCGTCGAAAATCCCACCATCAACGAAATTGCGTTCGAGGGGAACGACGCCATCAACAACGAGCTGCTGGACGGGATCATCTCGCTCAGCCCGCGCCGGCCCTTCAACCGCTCCGCCGCCGAGGCCGATGCGCAAAACATCATCGAGCTTTACGCCCGGTCGGGCCGCTTCGGCGCCCGGGTCGAGCCAAAGATCATCCGGCTGGAGGACAATCGCGTCAATCTGGTCTATGAAATCACCGAAGGCCGGGTGACCGAAGTGCAGCGCGTCGCCTTTGTTGGCAACGATGTCTATTCCGACCGCCGCCTGCGCCGCGTCATCGAAACCCGGCAGGCGGGCATTTTGTCCGCGATCCTGCGCCGCGACACCTATGATCCCGACCGGCTGGAGTTGGACCGCCAGCGGCTGCGCGAGTTCTATGTAAACCGCGGTTTCGTGGATTTCGAGGTGCAGTCTGCCTCCGCCGAATTGTCGCGCGAACGCAACGCGTTCTTCCTGACGTTCCGCCTGTCCGAGGGCATCCGCTATCGCTATGGCGACGTCACGGTGGAAAGCAATGCGCCGGGGCTGGAGCCGGCGGCGTTCGAACGCATCGTCGACCTGCGCGCGGGCCGGTTCTATAACGCCGCGCGCGTCGAACGCGTGGTGGAACGCATGGCGTTTTTCGCCGGGCAAAGCGGGTTTGCATTCACCGAGATCGTGCCGCGTCTGTCGCGCAATCCCGAAGAGGGCACCGTCGACATCGTCTTCGAGTTGATCGAAGGCCCGCGCGTGTTCATCGAACGCATCGACATCCGCGGCAACCGCGACACGGTCGACCGCGTCATCCGCCGGCAGTTCCGTGTAGTCGAAGGCGATGCGTTCAACGCCCGCGAGTTGCGCGAAGCCGAAAACCGCATCCGCGCACTGGGCTTTTTCTCAGAGGTCGATGTGCGCGTGCGCGAAGGTGCCTCGCGCGACCGGGCGGTGATCAGCGTCGACCTGGAAGAGGCGCCGACGGGCAATCTGGGCTTCGGGGCCGCGTTTTCGTCCTCCGAAGGGATCACCGGTACGATTTCGTTGACCGAACGCAACTTCCTGGGCCGCGGCCAGCGCGTCTCGGTCGATTTCGCGGGCGGCGCCAATGTCACCACTCTGGCCTTTTCGTTCCTGGAGCCGTCGCTGTTCGACCAGGATCTGTCCGCCGGCTTCTCGACCTTCTTCCGCCAGATCAACGTGGACGAAAGCTCGCTGGAGACGACCTCTTTCGGCTTCATCCCCGAAGTGGGCTTCCCGCTGACCGAGGATTCGCGCCTGCGTCTGCGGTTTCGTGCCTCCTTCGACGATATCGCGCTGATCAACGAGGAAACGACCTCGCCGATTATCGTGGCGGAGGCCGGTCAGGAATCCACCTTCAGCATCGGCGGCACCTATGTGCTGGACAAACGTAACTCGCCCGTCGATCCCACCGCGGGGTTCATCCTGCGTCTGGATCAGGAAATCGCGGGGATCGCGGGCAATTCGAACTTCTCCAAGTCCGAGGGTTCGATCCGCTTCTTCTCAAGCCTGCTGAACGAAGACGTGATCCTCAGCGCCGAGCTTGCCGGCGGCGCCCTGTTCTCCTTCGACGGCGACACCCGCTTCACCGAACGCTTCTCGCTGGGCGGCGATCTGCTGCGCGGCTTCCAATTCGGCGGCATCGGCCCGCGCGACAAGTGCACCGCCTGCAACGGGCCCGGCGATGCCTTCGACGTCGATGATGCGCTTGGCGGCAATTTCTTCTCCGTCGCGCGGTTCGAGGCCAGCTTCCCCATCGGCCTGCCCTCAAACCTGGGCATCTTTGGCGGGGTGTTCGCCGATATCGGCTCGGTCTGGGATCTGGACGATGTGGACGGCGCCTCGGGCGAGATCGATGACAGCTTCAACCTGCGCAGTTCGGTCGGCCTGTCGCTGTTCTGGGACAGCGCCATCGGCCCGCTGCGGTTCAACTATGCCATCCCGCTCGACACCGTCGAAGGCGACGAATTGGAGGAATTCCGCGTCACCGTCGACACCCGGTTCTGATCGCGATGTGGCGGCTGGCGCTTTTGTGTCTGGCGCTTTTGGGCCCGGTTCACGCGCAACCGGCCTTTCAGACCCCGGGGCCGCGGCCGACGATCCTGATCCTGGACCAGGACCGTATCTTCGGCGAATCCGACTATGGCCGCGCCCTTCAGGCCCAAGACCAGCAAGAGGCCGACGCGCTGCGGGCCGAAGGCCAGGCGCTGGAACGCGCGTTCGAGGCAGAGGAAATCGCGCTGACCGAACGGCGAGAGGCGCTTGCGCCCGAGGCGTTTCGCGAACTCGCCGATGCGTTCGACGCAAAGGTCGTCGCAACGCGTGAGGCGCAAGAGCAGAAGCGCGACGCGCTTGTGGCGCGCAGCGAACAGCGCCGGCGGGACTTTTTTCAGGAGGTCGGACCGATCCTTTTGAACATACTGGAACAAACCGGCGCATCGATCCTGGTCGATGAACGTTCAGTGCTGGTGTCCAAACAGGATTTGAATATTACCGAAGAGGTGATTAAACGCTTGGACGCTGCCTTCGCGGCCGGGCAACTGCGCATGCCCGCGCCAACGCCTCCGGCCACCGGTGGCGCGGACCAAGCACAAGACCAACAAGACCAACAAGAGTAACGCCCATGGCGCCCACCGCTCCCAACCCGGATCTGCCACAGGCGGATATTCATCAAATCCTGGACCTGATCCCGCACCGGCCGCCCTTTCTGTTCATCGACCGGTTGATCAATATCGATGGCGACGAAAGTGCTGTCGGCATCAAGAACGTCACCATGAACGAGCCGTTCTTTCCCGGCCATTTTCCGGGTAAGCCGGTGATGCCCGGCGTGATTATCATCGAGGCGATGGCGCAGACCGCCTCCGCCATGGTGTCGCACCATCTGGGCAAGGAGTTCGAGAACAGCCTTGTCTACTTCATGGCCATCGATGGCGCGAAGTTCCGCCGCATGGTGGAACCCGGCGACACGCTGGAACTTCACTTGTCGGTTTTGAAGCGGCGGGGAAAGGTCTGGCGGTACAAGGGCGTCGCCATGGTCGGCGACGAGGTGGCGGCAGAGGCCGAGATTATGGCCATACTCGACAAAAAAGCGCAGGACGGATGATCCTATGGCCGCCGATGGCGCCCCACAGATCCACGAGACCGCCCATGTCGCAGAGGGTGCCGAAATCGGCGCCGGTGCGCAGATTGGCCCGTTTTGCACCATCGGCGCCCAGGTGCGGATCGGGCCGGGCACGGTCCTGACCAGCCATGTCGCCGTGGCCGGGCGCACGACGATCGGTGCAGAAAACTGCATCTTTCCTTTCGCGTCGCTGGGCCAGATCCCGCAGGATCTGAAATACGCGGGCGAGCCGACCGAACTGGTCATCGGCGACGGCAACACGATCCGTGAATCCACCACGATGAATATCGGCACGGCCGGCGGCGGCGGGGTGACCCGCATCGGCGACGGTTGCCTGTTCATGAACATCTGCCATGTCGGCCATGACTGTCAGATCGGCAACGGCGTCATCATGGCCACCGGCGCGACCCTGGGGGGGCATGTCACCATTGGCGACGGCGCAATCATCGGCGGGCTGGCGGCGGTGCACCAGTTCTGCCGCATCGGCACCGGTGCGATGATCAGCGGCCTGGCCGCCATCGCCGCCGATGTCATCCCCTATGCCAGCGTCACCGCACAGCGGGCGCGGATGAAGGGTTTGAATGTGGTCGGCCTGCGCCGGCGCGATATCGACAAGGATCGGATAAAGACTCTGCGCACCGCCTATATCCGGCTGTTCGAGGATGACGGCGCGGTGTCTGACAAGCTGGACGCGGTGGCGCACGATCTGGGCCACGAGCCCCTGGTGCGCGAAATGCTGGATTTCATCGCCGCGGGATCCTCGCGCCAGTTCACCGCGCCGGAATAGCGCTGGTGAGCGCGGCCGATACGGGTGCCGTGGCCATCTTGGCCGGAACCGGCATGCTGCCGCGGCTTCTGGCCGAGGAATGCGCGCGCCGCGGGCGGGCCTATGTGGTTGTGGTGTTCGAGGGGACGCGGCTTGATTGGGTCGCCGATCACGTCTCGATCGCGGCGCTATACGAAAAACCGGGCAAGCTTTTCGCCGCGCTGCGCCGTGCGGGCTGTGGCGAGGTGGTGATGGCCGGCGGCATGCGGCGGCCGCGGCTGAACCCGTTGCGGTTCGACACGAAGTTCCTGCGCCTGGCCCCGCAACTGTTCCGCGCGCTGCGCTCGGGCGACGATGCGGCGCTGCGCATCGTGGCGGATGTGTTCCAGGCCGAAGGGCTGCGCGTGATCGGCGCGCACGAGCTGCTGTCCGACCTAACCGTCGCCTCGGGCATTCTGACCCGGGCGCAACCGAAGCCCGAGGATCGCGCCGATGCCGCCCGCGCGGCCCAGATCGCCGCCGCCTTGGGCTCGGTCGATGTGGGCCAGGGGGCGGTGGTGGCGCAGGGCATATGTCTGGGTGTCGAAAGCATCCAAGGCACCGATGCGATGCTGGATTTCGTCGCCGCCACCGCAGCCGGGTATCGCCCCGGCGCCGATGGCGCGCGGGGGGTGCTTTATAAAGCGCCCAAGCCCGGGCAGGACTGGCGCGCCGATCTGCCCGCCATCGGGCCGGAGACGGTGGTGCGCGCGCATCGCGCGGGGCTTGCCGGTATCGCGATCCAGGCCGGCGGCGTTCTGATCCTGGGCCGGGAAGAGACCATCGCCAAAGCCGACGATCTGGGTCTGTTCCTCTGGGCGCGGGAGCCGTGAGCGCACCGCATCTGTTCGTAATCGCGGGCGAGCCATCGGGCGACCGGCTGGGCGCCGATCTGATGGCCGGGCTGCGCGCGCAAACCGGCGACACGGTGCGCTTTTCCGGCGTCGGCGGGCCGCTGATGGCGGGGCAGGGGTTGCGGAGCCTGGTTCCCATGGACCGGCTTTCGGTCATGGGCCTGGCGGAGGTGCTGCCGCGCCTGCCAGAGATCCTGCGCCTGATCCGCCGCACGGGTGATGCGGTGACTGCGGCGCAACCCGATGCGTTGATCACCATAGACAGTCCCGATTTCTGCCTGCGCGTCGCCGCCCGTGCCCGGCACCGGCTGCCGGGCCTGCGCACCATCCACTATGTCGCGCCCTCGGTCTGGGCCTGGCGCCCGGGCCGGGCGGCGAAGATGGCGCGGGTCATCGATCACGTGCTGGCGCTGCTGCCCTTCGAGCCGCCCTACATGACCGCCGCCGGCATGAGTTGCGACTTCGTGGGCCACCCGGTTGCCGCGGTCCCGCCGGTCGACACCGCCGATCGGGCCGCACTGCGCGCGCATTTGGGCGTGGCGCCGGACGTGCCGCTTGTCTGCCTGTTGCCGGGCTCCCGCGCCGGAGAGGTCCGCCGCCACGCGCCGCTCTTCGGCGAGGTCTGGCAGCGGGTTTCCCATGCCCGGCCCGATCTGCGCGCGATCATCCCCACCGTCGCCGCCCGCGCCGATGCCGTGAGCCGGATCTTTGCCGATATGCCACGCCCGCCGCTGATCCTGGACCCGCGCCGGCTCGGCGACCGGGCGGAGCCGCTGAAACGCGCGGCATTCGCCGAAGCGCGCGGGGCGCTTGCCGTCTCGGGCACCGTGTCGCTGGAACTGGCCGCCGCGGGCACGCCGATGGTCGTAACCTACCTGGCCAACCCGATCTCGGTCGCCATCGCACGGCGGCTGGTACGGGTGGACCATATCTCTTTGGTCAACCTTATCGAAGAGGCACCGGTGATCCCCGAAATCCTGTTCGGCGACGCCACCCCAGACCGGCTGAGCGCGGCGCTGCGGCAGGTGCTGGAAAACCCCGCCGCCCGCGCGGCGCAGACGGATCGTTTTCCGGCGGCGCTGGCGAAACTCGGTCGCGGTGCCGCGCCGCCGGGCGACCGGGCTGCGCGATCGGTTCTCAGCGTGCTGCGGTAAAATCGGCGACCCGCGCGCCGGTGGCCTTGCGCAGCGTGTCGGGTGCGATTTCGAATACATGGTGCGGCGTGCCGGCCGCCGCCCACACCGTGGCGAACTCCAGCATCATCGGATCCAGAAATACCCGCAGCGGCGTCTTATGGCCGAACGGAGAAACCCCGCCAATGGCAAAGCCGGTCACGGCGCGGATGCTGGCCGCATCGGCCTTTTCCAACGGCACGCCCGCGACCTTTGCCGCGCGATCCAGATCGACCTGATTGCCGCCGGCGGTCAGGAACAGCAGGTGCTCGGCGTCCGCGGCCACCCGCAGGATCACCGATTTCACGATCTGGTCGGCGGTCGCCCCCACCGCCGCCGCGGCGGCCGCGGCGGTTTTGGTCCCGTCATCAAGGCGTTGCGCCTCGATGGCGATGCCCCGGGCGTCGGCATCGGCCAAGACCCGGGCCAGGCTCTTGCTCATGCCTCAGCGCTGGTCGCAGGCGACATAGGCCCGGTGCGGTGCGCCGGTGTAAAGCTGCCGCGGCCGGCCGATCTTTTGGCTGGGATCGGCGATCATTTCCTTCCACTGCGAAATCCAGCCCGCGGTGCGCGCCAGCGCGAAAATCGGCGTGAACATCGATGTCGGGAAGCCCATCGCATCCAGGATGATGCCGGAATAGAAATCGACATTCGGATACAGCTTCTTGTCGATGAAGTAGGAGTCCGTCAGCGCGATTCTCTCAAGTTCTTTCGCCACTTGCAGCGCGGGGCTGTGATCGACACCCAGCAGCCCAAGCACCTCGTCGGCGCTTTCCTTCATCACCTTCGCGCGCGGATCGAAGTTCTTATAGACCCGGTGTCCGAAACCCATCAGCCGGAACGGATCGTCCCGGTCCTTGGCGCGTTCGATGTATTCGGGGATGCGGTCGGTGGAGCCAATCTCGCGCAGCATTTCCAGACAGGCCTGGTTGGCGCCGCCATGCGCCGGCCCCCACAGGCAGGCGACCCCGGCGGCGATGCAGGCGAACGGGTTCGCCTGGCTCGACCCGGCCAGCCGCACCGTAGAGGTGGAGGCGTTCTGTTCGTGATCCGCGTGCAGCGTAAAGATCCGGTCCATCGCCTTCGACAGGATCGGATTGACCTTGTAGTCGTCCGCCGGCACGGCAAAGCACATATGCAGGAAGTTTTCGGCATATGTCAGTTCGTTGCGCGGATAAACGAACGGTTGGCCGACATGGTATTTGTACGCCCAGGCGACGATGGTCGGCAGTTTGGCGATCAGCCGGATCGTCGCCACCTCGCGCTGCCAGGGGTCGAAGATATCGGTGCTGTCATGGTAAAAGGCGGACATCGCGCCGACCACGCCGCAGACGATGGCCATCGGGTGCGCGTCGCGCCGGAAGCCGCGGAAGAAATTCACCATCTGCTCGTGCAGCATGGTGTGATTTGTGATCCGGTTGGTGAAGTCGTCCAGCTGCGCACGGCTGGGCAACTCGCCATAGATCAGCAGGTAGCAGACTTCCAAAAAGTGCGATTTTTCCGCCAGTTCGTCGATCGAATAGCCGCGATACAGCAACTCTCCTTTATCGCCGTCGATATAGGTGATCGCGCTTTCGCAGGAGGCGGTGGAGGTAAATCCGGGGTCGTATGTGAACACGTCGCCCTGGGCGTAAAGCTTGCGGATATCGATGACATCGGGGCCCAGAGAGGGGCTGGACATGGGCAGATCGAGGGTCGTGTCGCCAAAGCTGAGGGTCGCGGTCGCGCCGGTGTCTTTTGCCATGGGGGTCCTTTCTTGACGGGGGGTGGGCGCGCCGCGCCCGCCTGCAGTGTTTCTGCTAAGTTTCGTCTGTCGCAGGCCCGGCCGCATCCGCGATCCGCGCCAGCGTTTCCTCCCGGCCGAGCACGGCCATCATTTCAAATACGCTGGGCGAGGCCGCCCGCCCCGCCAGCGCCGCGCGCAACGGCTGCGCCACCTTCCCGAGTTTAAGGTTTTCGGAGTCGGCGAATTCGGACACTGCCGTGGACAGATCGTCGTGCGACCAGCTACCATTTTGCAGTCGCGAAGTCAATTTTCGCAGCAGTTCGGGCGCCGCGCCCGACAGCGCATTGGCCGATTTCTCGTCCCGGTCGATGGGCCGTTCTGTCAAGGCGAAGTGCGCCATTTCAAGAAGTTGCGGATAGGTCTTCGCCCTCTCGCGCAGCGCCGCGCCGCTGGCGCGCACGCGCGCGGCCTGCGGCGCAGTCAGGGCGGGCATATTTTGCGACGCAACAAACGCCTGCAACCCGGCCATCATCGCGTCATCGTCCATTGCGCGCATGTGTTGCCCAGACAGGTTCTCCAGCTTTTTCAGATCGAACCGCGCGGGCGATTTGCCGATCCCGTCCAACGTAAACCACGCCACGGCTTGCGCGGTGATAAAGAACTCGTCATCGCCATGGCTCCAGCCCAGCCGCGCCAGATAGTTGCGTACAGCGGCCGGTGGAAAGCCCATGTCGCGATAGGCCTCCACCCCAAGCGACCCGTGGCGTTTGCTCAGCTTGGCACCATCGGCGCCGTGGATCAGCGGAATATGGACGAAAACCGGGGGGGTCCAGCCGGCGGCGGTATAGATCAGGCTCTGCCGCGCGGCGTTGGTCAGGTGGTCGTCGCCGCGGATGACATGGGTGACGCTCATGTCGTGGTCGTCCACGACCACGGCCAGCATATAGGTTGGCGTCCCGTCCGAGCGCAGCAGGATCAGGTCGTCCAGCGAGTCATTGGCCCAGGTCACGCGGCCCTGCACGGCATCCTCGACCACGGTCTCGCCCGTCTGCGGTGCCTTTAGGCGGATGACATGGGGCGCACCGCCGGCGGGCTGGTCGTTGCGGTCGCGCCAGGGGGACCGGAACAGGGGCGGCCTGCCGGCGGCGCGTTCGGTCTCGCGCGCGGCGTCGATCTGCTCACGCGTGGCATAGCAGCGATAGGCGGTGCCACGCTCCAGCATCTCTTCCGCAACTGCGCGGTGGCGGTCGACCCGGGCAAACTGGCTGATAGCCTCGCCATCCCAATCGAGCCCCAGCCAGGTCAGCCCGTCCAGGATCGCATCGGTCGCAGCTTGCGTGGATCGGGCGCGGTCGGTGTCTTCGATACGCAGCAGAAACTGCCCGCCGTGATGACGGGCAAACAGCCAGTTGAACAGCGCCGTCCGTGCGCCGCCGATATGCAGAAAGCCGGTCGGCGAGGGCGCGAAACGGGTTACCACTGGCACGGCGTCGGTCATCGTTCCTCCGGGAATTGGCGCAGGATTTGGCACGGGATTTGCCGCGCGGCTTAACCTATTGGAAACCATGTTCCGCCCAGGCTCGCGCATCTTTAGGCGAGAAGCGGCGGAGGCATCAAGGGTTGCGCCTGATCGGTCTGGTCGCACAGGTGGCAGAGGCGCAGCGGGGTACGCTGGTTCTTTGGGCGCCGGTGGCGTTGGCACTGGGGATCGCGGCCTATTTCGCCGCCCCGCGGGAGCCTGCGGCGTGGCTTGCCATCGCGCTTGGCGCCGGCGGGCTCGCCGCGATTCTGGCGCCCCTGCGCTGGCCGGTTCTGCGGCCCTTGATCCTGGCGGGGCTGTGTCTGGCCGGGTTCGCGGTGGCCAAGCTGCACACCGAACGCCATGCCGCGCCGGTGCTGACAGAGATCCGTTATGGCCCGGTCGCCGGCCGGGTGGTTGGTTTCGACAGATCGGCCAACAACCGGCTGCGGCTGTGGCTGGATCAGGTGCATATCCCCGGGCTCGCCCCGGCGGCCACGCCGGAACGGGTGCGCCTGGTCGTGGGCGGGGCGCTGTCGCCGGGTGCGGACACACCGGGTGCGCGGGTGATGGCGCAGGCGCGACTGACGCCGCCACCGCCACCGGTGGAGCCAGATGGATTCGACTTCCGCAGGCATGCCTGGTTCCTGCGGCTAGGCGCGATCGGCTACACCACCCAACCGGTGGTCCTGGAAGCCCCGGTCGCACAGGCCGGCGGCACGCCCGTGCTGGCGGCGCGGATGGCGCTTTCGCGGGCCATCCAGGCTCAGATGCCCGGCCGTGCCGGCGGGTTTGCGGCGGCCATTCTGACCGGCGACCGATCGGGCATCGACCCGCAGGATCTGGTCGATCTGCGGGCGTCCAACCTGGCCCATCTGCTGGCGATCTCGGGCCTGCATATGGGGCTTTTGACCGGGACGGTGTTCACCGCGCTGCGCCTTGGGCTGCTGTTGATCCCTGGGCTGGCGCTGGCGTTGCCGCTGAAGAAGATCGCGGCCATCGGCGCGCTGGCCGCGGGGGCGGCGTATCTGCTTCTGTCAGGCGCGAGCGTCGCCACGCAGCGCGCGTTCATCATGGCGCTGGTGATCTTCGTCGCGGTGCTGGTCGATCGCCCCGCCCTGACCCTGCGTGCGGTCGCGGTCGCAGCGATAATCGTGCTGTTGTGGCGGCCTGTCAGCCTGGTGGGCGCCGGATTTCAGATGTCGTTCGCGGCTACCGTGGGCTTGATCGCGGTCTATGACATGCTGAAGCGTCGGCGCTGGTGGCTCGCGATGGGGCAGGGGCCGTGGACCTTCGTGCGCGCGGTGTTCGCGGTGGCGCTGACATCCTTCGTTGCGGGGGCGGCAACGGCGCCTTATTCGGCGTTTCACTTCAATCAGGTGTCGCAACTGGGGCTGGTCGCCAACATCCTGGCGGTGCCGGCAATGGGTCTGCTGGTGATGCCCTCGGCCCTGTTCGCGTTTCTGCTGTGGCCCGTGGGGCTGCAGGGGCTGGGGTTTGGGCTGATGGAATTGGGGATCGACCATATCCTGAACGTCGCCCACCGGGTTGCGGCCGTCGATGGTGCGGTGCGGCCCGTGGCCAGCGGCCCGGGCTGGGTGTTGGGCGTGCTGAGCCTGGGCGTGCTGGTCTGTCTGCTGGCGCGCGGGCCGCTGCGCCTGGCCGGGGCGCCGGCGGTTCTGGCCGCGGGGCTGGCCTGGGCGATGGCCGAGCGGCCCGATATCCTGGTGTCTCCCGATGGTGCGCTGGTCGGCGTGAGCACGCCCGAGGGCCGCGCGCTTAGCAAGGCGCGGGGTGCGGGCTTTGCCGCCCGGGTCTGGTTGGAAAACGACGGCGATCCGGCCGATCAGAAAACCGCGGCTGCGCGGGCGGCTGACGCGGGCGCGCTGGTTGTGGCACGGACCGACAAGCTGCAGATCCGTTGGCTGGGCGGCGACACCGCCGCGCCCGGGGACTGCACCGCCGACACGCTGCTGATTGCACCGAAACTGCCGCGCCGGCCCGCCGGCGCCTGCCACTTCCTGGGGGCGGGCGCCTTGGCTGCCTCCGGGGCGCATGCGTTCAAGATCGGCGATCTGGACGCACCGCGCACGGCGGCGGCCGCCACCGGTACGCGGCCCTGGACCGCAGGCGGGCATTCGGGGTTGTGATGTCCGTCAGTAGGACCGGATCAGACCGACCAGCTTGCCCTGCACCTTGACCTGATCGGCGCCGTAAAGCCGCGTCTCGAACGCCGGGTTGGCGGCCTCCAGCGCGATGGCGGTGCCCTTGCGGCGCAGACGTTTCAGCGTCGCCTCCTGTCCTTCGACCAGGGCCACCACGATATCGCCGTTCTGCGCCTCGGATTGCTCGCGGATCACGACGATATCGCCATTGTTGATCCCGGCATTGATCATCGAGTCGCCCTTGACCTCCAGCGCGAAGTGTTTTGCCCCGCCGCCGACCATGCCGCCGGGCACGCTCACGTGATGCGACACCTGCTCGATCGCCGCGATCGGGGTGCCGGCGGCAATCCGCCCCATCACCGGCAGATCGACCGCGCCGCTGGGGTTGATCTCCGTCGGGGTCGGCCCGCTGCGCGCTTTGTGCAGTGGCGTGACATTGCCGCCCGAGCCCATGCTGTCGGGCAGGCGCACGATCTCGATCGCCCGGGCCCGGTGCGCAAGACGGCGCACGAAGCCGCGCTCCTCCAGCGCGGTGATCAACCGGTGGATCCCCGATTTCGATCGCAGGTCCAACGCCTCCTTCATTTCATCGAAAGAGGGCGGAACACCGTTCTTCTGAATACGCGCATGAATGAAACTCAAGAGGTCGAGCTGTTTCTTCGTGAGCATATCTATCAACCCATATGTGTTTTTCACTCATGTTCACGATGGTTCTATGAAAGTTCTCGTTTTGTGTCAATCATACTTAAAGCTTTGAATAATTATGGCCAAAACGCGCGCGTATTATGGCGGAAATGTGGCGGCGTCGCCACCGGCCAGGGGCAGCACATCGACACGTTCCCCGGCAGGGGCCGCCGGCGCGCCGGGCGGTCGCAAAACCAGCGCGTTCGCCGCCTGCAGGACGGTCAGCAAAGCGCTGTCCTGGCGTTCGAACACGTCCACTTTGCGTCCGGCATCGTTCTGGGACAGCGCCGCGCGCATGTAGTGCTCGCGCGGCCCATTCGCGGGCAGCCCCGCAGCCAGCCGGGCGGTGACCAGTTGCGGCTTGGGCGCCAATCCCAGCGCGGCACGCACCGCCGGCACCAGGAACACCGCGCCGCAGGCCATGGCCGACACCGGGTTGCCCGGCAGCCCGACCAGCGCCGTATCCCCCAATCGCCCCGACATCAGCGGCTTGCCCGGTCGCATGGCGATGCGGTGGAAATCCAGCGTCAGACCGGCCCCCTCCGCCGTGCTGCGGACCAGGTCGTGATCGCCGACCGAGGCGCCGCCCAGCGTCACGATCAGATCGGCGTCGCGCGCCAGCGCCAGCACCGCGTCGATCGCCGCGGGGTCGTCGCGCGCGATCGGCAGAAGCCGCGCCTGTGCGCCGGCGGCCTCCAGCATCGCGGCCAGCCCGTAATTGTTGGAACTCACGATCTGATCAGGCCCCGGGTCCTGGCCCGGCAGCACCAACTCGTCGCCGGTGGGGATCAGCGCCACCACCGGCCGGCGCCGCACCGGCACCGCGGCATGGTTCATCGCCGCCAACAGCGCGATATCGGCCGCGCGCAGGCGGCCGGTTGCGGGGAACGTATCGCCGGCGCTGAAATCCTGCCCGGCGGGGCGGATGTACGCTTGCGTATCTCGGTTCGCGCGCACGGTGATCGTGTCGCCCGCGGCCTCTGCGTCCTCCTGGATCAGCACCGCATCCGCGCCCGGCGGGACCGGCGCACCGGTAAAGATCCGCACCGCCTCGCCCGGGCGCAGGATGCCGTTGAACCGTGCGCCCGCCCGCGTGAACCGTGCGCCCGCCCGCGACGTGCCGATGACATGCAGCCGCGCGCCGGGCGCGGCGTCCGCGTTGCGCACGGCATACCCATCCATCGCCGCGGCGTCGAAGGGCGGCTGTGTGCGCGCCGCGCTCAGCGGTTCGGCAAGAACCCGGCCCGCGGCGCGTTCCAGCGGCACCGTCTCCGCCCCCATGACCGGCATCAGCGCCAAGATCCGCGCGCGGGCCTCGGCCACCGACAGCATCAGGGTGCCTCAAACCGGCCCGAGGCGCCGCCATCCTTGAACAGAAGCCGGGTGGAGGTCACCTCCATCCCCCGGTCGACCGCCTTGACCATGTCATAGACCGTCAGCGCGGCCACACTGGCCGCGGTCAGCGCCTCCATCTCCACGCCCGTGGGGCCGGTGGTCTTGACCGTGGCGGTGATCTCCACCCGCGCGGGGTCGTCCAGGGGTTCCAGATCCAGCACCACCTTGGCCAGCGCCAGCGGGTGGCAGAGAGGGATCAGATCATGCGTCTTCTTCGCCGCCATGATCCCGGCCAGCCGCGCGACCGCCAGCACGTCGCCCTTTTTCGCGCGTCCCTCGCGGATCAGCGCAAGGGTGCCCGGCTGCATGGCGATGACCGCACGGGCGCGGGCCTCGCGCGCCGTGGCGGGCTTTTGCGACACATCGACCATATGCGCGTTGCCGGCGGCGTCGAAATGGGTCAGCCGGCCGCTCATGGCGCCACCGGGTCAGCCAGCAGCGCGGCGGTCGCGGCGGCCACATCGGCCTGCCGCATCAGGCTTTCGCCGATCAGAAAGGCGCGCACACCGGCCCCGGCCATGCGCGCCAGATCGGCCGGCGCGAACAGACCGCTTTCGCCGATCACCAGCCGGTCGTCGGGCACAAGCGGGGCCAGATCCAGCGTGGTCTCCAGCCGCGTCTCGAACGTCCGCAGATCGCGGTTGTTTATCCCGACCAGCGGCGAGCGCAGCCGGAGCGCCCGATCCAATTCCGCGCCGTCATGGACCTCGATCAGCACCGCCAGCCCCCAGGCCTCCGCCGCCGCCTCCAGTTCCGCGGCCTGGGCGTCGGACACGCTGGCCATGATGATCAGAATGCAATCCCCGCCCCAGGCGCGCGCTTCCGCCACCTGGTAGGGGTCGTAGAGAAAGTCCTTACGCAACGCGGGCAGGGCGGTCGCGGCGCGGGCTTCGGTCAGGTATTCGGGCCGCCCCTGGAACGACGGCGTGTCGGTCAGCACGGAAAGGCAGGCCGCGCCCCCGGTCTCATAGGCCCGCGCCAGCGCCGGAGGGTCGAAATCGGCGCGGATCAGCCCCTTGGACGGAGAGGCTTTCTTGACCTCCGCGATCAGCGCATAGCGCCCGGCGTCGATACGCGCCCGCAGCGCGCCGGCGAAATCGCGCACCGGCGGCGCGGCGCGAGCTGCGTCCTCGACCGTGGCGAGGGGGTGGGCGCGTTTGGCCGCCGCGATCTCCTCCAGCTTATAGGCTTTGATGCGGTCCAGAACCGTGCTCATGGCGCGGCCCAGTCGATCGGGGCCTCGCCGCTTGCGATCAGCCAGGCGTTCACGCGGCTGAACGGGCGCGAGCCGAAAAAGCCCCGATGCGCCGACAGGGGCGAGGGGTGCGGGCTTTCCACCCGCAGATGATCGCCATGCGCGGCCGCACCCAGCGCCTGTGCGGGCTTGCCCCAGAGGATCAGCGCGCGCGGCCTGTCCGACAGCCGCCGCAGCACCTGTTCGGCCAGTTGGCGCCAGCCGAGCTTCAGATGCCCGCCCGCGGCGCCCGCGGGCACCGTCAGCGCGGCATTCAGCAGCAGCACGCCCTGCCGCGCCCAGCCGCGCAGGTCCCCATGCGTGCGATGCACATCAAGATCATACTTTAACTCTTTGTAAATATTCACCAAAGATCTTGGTAAAGGCCGCGTTTTCGGCGTGACCGAGAACGCGAACCCATGCGCGTGGCCAGGGGTCGGATAGGGATCCTGCCCCAGGATCACCGCGCGCACCGCATCCGGCGGGGTGGCCTCCAGCGCGGCGAAGACCTGGGCTTCCGGTGGCAGGACAGGGCGGGTTTCCGCGGCAAGGGCGCGGGCGATACCCGGCAGATCCTGCGAAAAGAAGGGCAGATCGGCCCAGCCGCCGACCCGCGACGGATCGAGCCTCATGCCGCCGTCACCCGTGCCAGCGCCGCCGTCTTGTCGCGGGCGGCGCCGCTGTCGATGCTTTCCGCCGCTTGGGCCGCGCCGTCTTTCAGATCCGCCGCCGCGTCCGCAATGACCAGTGCCGCGGCGGCGTTCAACAGCACCGCATCGCGATAGGCGGAGGCCGTGCCGTCCAGCAATGCCTTGAGCGCGATCCCGTTTTGCTCTGGCGTGCCGCCCAGCACCGCCTCGAACGGGTGTACCGGCAGCCCGGCGTCTTCGGGGTGGATCTCCCGGGTTTGGATGCTGCCATCCTCCAGCGCGACCACGGCGGTCGGCCCGGCGATGGAGATCTCGTCGGTGCCATCCGCGCCATGCACCAGCCAGGCCCGGTCCGAGCCCAGTGCCTGCAACGTCTCTGCCATCGGCCGCAGCATCGCGGTGGAAAACGCGCCGGTCAGTTGCCGCCTGACGCCGGCGGGGTTGGTCAGCGGGCCCAGGATGTTGAAGATGGTCCGCGTGCCAAGCTCTCCGCGGGTGGGCATGACGTGGCGCACCGCCGGGTGATGCATCGGCGCCATCATGAAGGCGATCCCGGTTTCGGCCAGCGCGCGCTCTGCCACCGGGGCTTCGACCATGACCGAGACGCCCAACTGCCCCAGCGCATCCGCGGCGCCGGACTTGGAACTGAGATTGCGGTTGCCGTGCTTGGCCACCGGCACGCCGGCGCCGGCCACGACCAGGGCGGCGGCGGTGGAGATGTTCAGCGTCCCCTTGCCGTCGCCGCCGGTGCCGACGATATCGATGGCGCCCGCGGGTGCGGCCACAGGCACGCATTTCGCGCGCATCACCGCGGCGGCGGCGGCGATTTCGTCCACCGTTTCGCCGCGCGTGCGCAAGGCCATCAACAAACCGCCGATCTGGCTGGGCTTGGCGTCGCCCGTCATCAGGATCTCGAACGCGGCTTCGGCCTCGGTCCGGCTCAGCGGCGCGTCGGCGGCGCGCGCGATCAGCGGTTTCAGCGCGTCGCTCATGCCGGCTCCGGCACCAGATCGAGAAAGTTGCGCAACAATGCGTGCCCGTGTTCAGAGGCGATGGATTCGGGGTGAAACTGCACGCCATGCAGCGGCGCGTCGCGGTGTCGCAGACCCATGATGGTGCCATCGTCAAGCTCGGCGGTGACCTCAAGCGTGTCCGGCAGCCCGGCGCGTTCCACCACCAGCGAGTGATAGCGTGTGGCCGAAAACGGCGAGGGCAACCCGGCAAAGACCCCGGCGGCGCCGTGATGCACGGCGCCGGGCTTGCCATGCACGATCTCTGCGTGCCGGGCTACCCGGCCGCCGAAGGCCTGGCCGATCGCCTGATGACCCAGGCACACGCCCAAAAGCGGGGTGCGCGTCTCATGCGCGGCGGCGACCAGGGCCAGGCAGATGCCGGCATGGTCGGGGTCGCAGGGGCCGGGCGACAGCACGATCCCGGCCGGGTTCAGCGCCATTGCCGCCTGCACATCCAGCGCGTCGTTGCGGTGCACGACCACTTCGGCGCCCAGGCCGCCCAAATAGTGCACCAGGTTGTACGTAAAACTGTCGTAATTATCGATCAACAGCAGCATATGCGGTGCCCGGCGTCCTTCCTCTGGCCCTTGCATCACGGCCACGTGTGGCGTCAAATCGCGCCGCGTCGCTATACATGCGCGGGTCGCGCTGGCATGGTCAAGAGTGGCATCGCGGGCCTGGCCCGAAAGGTACGAGCAGGCGCGGCGGGACACACGCCGCCGCACAAGAAGGAAAGATAACATGATCCGGTTTTTGATCGGTCTGGTGTTTGGGTTCGCGCTGAGCGGCGCGGCGGTGGGCACGGTGGCGGTGTTGAACCCGTTGCCGGATGGGCCGATCGCAACGGCGCCCGCCGCGCCGCCTGCGGCGGCGGCGGAAGAGGACGTCGCGGTGGTGGCCGATCCGGCGCCCGCGCCGGCCCCAGCCCCCGCCCCCGCCGCAGCGCCCGCCCCTGCATCGGCGCCGGCTTTGGCACCGGAAAGCGGCGACGGTGTCGGTATCGAGACCGCGGAGGGCGCAGAAGAAACCCCGACCCTGGAACCCGAGACTGAGACCGAGACCGAGACCGAGACGGCGGCAGCCCCCGCCCCCGCCCCCGCACCCGCACCGGCCCCCGCGCCGGCCCCGGTGCCGCAGGCGGATGCGCTGGTCGCGCCCACCCCCGGCGGTGGCGACACCGGCCCCACCGGGCCGGGCGTCAGCCTCAGCGCACCGCAGATCGCAGAAAATGTCGGCGGGGTCGGCGGCGCGGGCGACAGCGACCCGCTGCGCGTCGCCTCCGCGCCGCAACCGGTGGAGGCCGGGACCGTCGCGGCTACGGCACCCTCGGTGAACACGGAAACGCTCGACGCGCCGCAGATCGGCGGTGAGGGCATCGATGACGGGGCCACCGGCGGCGTCGCCCCGGCGCCGCCCCTGGTCGAGGGCGATGCGCTGGTCACCAATGCCGCCACCTTCGCGGGCGAGATTAACAGCCCTCTGATGGCAATCATTCTGATCGACGACGGGGCCGATCCGGCGCTGCGCGCCGGCCTGACCGCGCTGACGGCGCCGATCACCTTTGGCGTGGTCGCCGATCAGGACGATGCCGACACCGTGGCCGCGGAATACCGCGGCGCCGGGTTCGAGGTCGTGGCGGTGCTGCCCGGCACGGGCGATCTGGGCCTGACCGCCGATCTGGAGCCAGCCGGCGTGGAGCCGCTGGTCGCGCGCGTCTTTGATCGCATCCCGGAGGCGACCAGCGTGATGGACCCGATCGACGGGCCGCTGCCGGGCAACAGGCGCATGGCGAATGCGCTGCTGGATGCGTTGAAGATCACCGGCCACGGACTGCTGACCCATCGGGGCAACGGGTTGAACAACGTCCCGATCATCGCCGACGAGGCCGGCGTGCCCAGCGATCTGGTCCAGCGGGTCATCGACGAGGTGCCGGGCTCGGGCAATATCTCTTTGGCACTGGAGCGTGAGGTGCTGAACGCCTCGCGCCGGGGCAGCGTGATCGTCGTGGGCCGGGTCAGCGAAGAGACCGTGACGACACTGTTCTCTTGGTTGCTGGGTTCGGGCCCGAAGGACATCACCATCGTGCCGGTGTCGACCATCCTCGAAACCCGCCGCTGAGTTCGGCCGGCAGCTTTCGCAGCGCCGGCGCGATGTCGTCGGCATCTCGATGGCGCGCGTCGCGCGGCGTGGGGCCCGTTCGCCAAACCCTCGACTTACCGCTACGTGACCCACGCGGATGCCATTCGATGGGAAAGGATGTTCTGCACCATGCGCGCATCAGATCCCGGCATGGTGCGGCGCTGCCGATGCGTTCGCTTCACTCTGAAGAGACAACCGGCGGATCCGGCGGCCCAGCGCGCGTGGCATGGGGGGCACTATCTTTTCCGGGCGTCGGGACCGGGCCCGTTTCGGCCCCGGCCGAAACCGCAGGGGCGTGGCCCTGCGCGCGTCCGCGAGCGGACGCGGGGGCCCTTTGGGGCGGCGGTGCTGGCGGCGGCGGGGCGCGTTTTGGGGGGCGGGCGGCTGCGGGCGCTGGACCAAAACCGTTTAGACTGAATCAATCTGATCCGTTTTTGCTCTAGTTGCCGTCCGCCGGCCCGGTCGCGAACAATACGGCCTCCTCCGCCGCCTGCCGCAGTGCGCCGGCTTTGTTCACCGTCTCCTGGTACTCCGCGGCCGGATCGCTGTCATGGACCACGCCGCCGCCGGCCTGGATATAGAGTGTGCCGTCCCGCACCACCCCCGTGCGCAGCGCGATACAGATATCCATGTCGCCATTGGCCGAGAAGTACCCCACCCCGCCGCCATAGACACCGCGCTTTTCGGTCTCCAATTCATCGATAATCTCCATCGCGCGGACCTTGGGCGCGCCCGACACGGTGCCCGCCGGCAACCCGGCCAGCAGGGCCGACAGCGCGTCCTGATCCTCCCGCAGCCGACCGCGGACATTGGAGACGATGTGCATCACATGGCTGTAGCGCTCGATGATGAACTGCTCGTTGGGATCGACCGTGCCGATGCGCGCCACCCGGCCGACATCGTTGCGGCCCAGATCGAGCAGCATCAGATGTTCCGCCGTCTCCTTGGGGTCGGCCAGCAGGTCCGCCTCCAGTGCCTGATCGGCCTCGGGTGTCGCACCGCGTGGGCGGGTGCCGGCGATCGGGCGGATCGTGACCTCCTCGCCCTGGACCCGCACCAGGATCTCGGGGCTGGCGCCCACGATCTGGAACGCCCCATGGTTGAAGAAGAACATATAGGGCGAGGGATTGGTGCGCCGCAGCGCACGATAGAGCGCAAAGGGCGGCAGCGGGAAGGGCAGGGCCCAGCGTTGCGAGGGGACGACCTGAAAGATGTCGCCGGCGGCGATGTACTCCTTCGCCCGGTCGACCAGCGCATAATAGGCCGCCTGGCTGGTATTCGACACCGCCGGCCCGGCCTCGGCCGCGCCCGCCGCCATGGACGCCGACGCCGCGGGGCGGTCCAGATCGCGCACCGCATCCATCACCCGTTCCGCCGCCTGGGCATAGGCCGCGCGCGCCGACTGCCCGTCGCCGGCCCAGGCGGGACTGACCACCGTCACCTCGCCCTTCACCCCATCGACGACCACCACCACGGTCGGGCGCACGAACACCGCATCGGGCAGGCCCAACGGGTCGGGGTTCACGTCCGGCAGCCGTTCGACCAGGCGGATCATGTCATAGCCCAGATAGCCGAACAGGCCGGCGGCGATCGGCGGGATCCCGGGCGGCAGGTCGATCCGGCTTTCCGCGATCAGCGCCCGCAGCGCGGTCAACGGGTCCGCCTCCTGCGGCTCGAACGCCTCGCGGTCATAGCGGGCGGCACGGTTGATTTCCGCGGTTTCGCCGCGGCAGCGCCAGATCACGTCCGGCCGCATGCCGATCACCGAATAGCGCCCGCGCACCTCGCCCCCGGTCACCGATTCCAGCACGAAACTGTCGGCCCGTGCCTGCGCCAGTTTCAGCATCAGCGACACCGGCGTGTCGAGATCGGCGACCAGCCTGGCCCAGACGACCTGATGCGCGCCGCGCCCGTGGATCTTGGCGAAATCCTCGAATTCCGGCGTCAGGCGCATCAGGGATAAAGCGCCAGCGTGTCGGCGATCAGTTGCTGATTGACCGAGACGCCGGCGGCGTCGGTCAGCGCCTGGGCGAAGGACAGATACGCATCCGAGGCCAGTTGCCCGCTGAGCTGGTTGCGCAGCGCGGCCAGCGCGTCGGCGTTCTCGGGGGCCTCCGCGTCGAACGGAATGACCTCCGTCACCTGCACCAGTACCGCCGCAGCGTCGGCTTCCAACACGTCCGACGCGCCGGCATCCAATTCGAACACCGTGGGAACGACCGCGCCCGGCAGGCCCGGTTCGGGCCGCGCCGACCGGTCGATGGGGCCGAAGCTTTCCACATCGAGCCCCGCAGCCTGGGCCACTGCGGCCAGCGTGCGGCCCTCGGAAAGCTGGCCCTGCAATTCCTCCGCACGCGCGGCCAGGCGGCGGGCGGTTTCGGCGGCGGTCCAGTCGGCGCGCACGGTCTCGGCCACCTCGTCGAAGGGACGCAACGCCGGCGGCTCGACCCGTTCGACGCGCACCGCCGCGATCCCGCCATCGGTCAGTTCGATCGCGTCACGCTCCTCCCCAGGCTCGGCGGCCAGGGCTTCCTGGCGGAAGACGGCGTCGCCGGCCAGACCCTCCCCGGGCACCTCGGTGATCTCGATCTCACCAAAGCTCAGCGCGGTTTCGTCGGCGACCTCCTCCAGCGTGGCGCCGGCGGCCAACAGGTCCTGCACGGGGTCGAAACTTTCCAGCACCAGGTCCGCGGCCTCCTCTGCGGCCAGTTCGGCGCGCAACGCGTCGGCCACCGCCTCGAAACTGCGCGTCTCCGCCGCGATAATGGCGTTCAGCCGATAAAGCGCGGGGCCCAGGTCGGTCTCCACCGGGCCGATGACGCCCGGTTCGTCGGCGCCAAAGACCGCGTCGCGTTCGGCACCGCTCAGATCCTCCTCGACCAGGGCGCCCAGCGTCAGATCGGCGCCGCTCAGACCCCGCTCCGCGGCCAGGTCGTCATAGGTCTGCGTGCCGGCGTCGATGGCATCCTTCGCTGCCTGCGCATCTTCGGCCGAGGCAAAGGCGATCAGATCGACGATCCGCCGTTCGGGCCGGGCGTAGGTGTCGATCCGGTCATCATAGGCCGCGCGCAGATCCGCCTCCGCGATGTCGGTCTCCGCCGCCACCGTTTCGGGCGTCAGCGCGGCGTAGGAGACGACGCGCGTCTCCGGCTTTGTATAGACGTCCGGATTGGCGTCGTAATGCGCCTGCAGATCGGCGTCGCTGGGCGTGTCGAGCGGTGTTTGCAACGCCGCCTCGGTCAGCCGGATGACGGCATAGCGCCGTGCCTCTCGGTTGAAGGCCAACACAGTCTCGGCCATGGCATCGGGCATGCGCACGCCGCCGGCCACCGCCACCTCCAGCAATGCCCGCGACAGATCCTCGCGCAGGCGATCCTCGTATTCGCTGACCGTCAGGCCGGAGCGGTCGAGAAAGAACTGGTAGGAATCGGCGTCGAACGTGCCGTCCAGCCCCTGAAACTGTTGCGCCGACAGAAGTTCGTCGCGCACCGCCCGGTCGCCGACCGACAGGCCAAGATCGGCGGCCTTGTCATCCAGGGCGGCCCCGGTGATCAGCTGCCCCAGCACCTGCTGTTCGATGCCGAAGGCCTGCGCCTGACGCATCGTCATCCGCTGCCCGGTCAGTTGCGCGAACTGGTTCAACTGCGCGTCCAGCGCGCGGACGAAACTGTCCGTCTCCACCCGGGTATCGCCGACGCGGGCGACATATTGGCCGGCCAGGCCCGACACCGCGCCGCCCAGACCAAGCCCGGTCAGCCCGACGATCAAAAGTCCCAACAAGCCCCATAGCACGACCGCGGTCACGCGGCTCCTGCCGCCGGATCGAAACGCGTTCAGCATCGAAAACTCCCCGCTGCGGGCGCTCGTGCGCCACGGCTTTGCGGCGGTTGTAGGCCCTGCAATTTGGGGCCGCAAGGGCCGGTCAGGGGGTAAAGTCGCGCAGCCGCCCAGCCAGCGCGGCGATGCCCGCGGTGTCGGAATTGGCGAAGGCGATGCGCATCTGTCGGTCGGCCTCCGGCCCCGGCGGGCCGAACATCGTGCCCGGCAGCATCAGCACACCGGCCTCGGCCACCAGCCGCTGCGCCACCCGGTCCGAGGGCAGGTCGAACGGATGCGCGACACAGGCGAAATAGGCGCCGCAACCCAGCAGATCCCAGCCTGGCAGATCGGCGAGGGCCTCTTGCATCGCGGCCCGGCGGCGCAACACTTCCAGCCGTTCGCCCGCGACCCAGTCGCCCATGTGCCGCAACCCGTAAAGCGCGGCGCGCTGGCCCACCTGGTTGGGGCAGATCGCGACCGTGTCCAGGAACTTCTCGATCTCCGCCAGCCGCGCGGCATCGGCAATCAACGCGCCGACACGGTGGCCGGTCAGGCGATAGACCTTGGAGAAGGAATAAAGATGGATCAGCACATCGGCCCAGTCGTCGGCGAACACCCCATGCGGCGCGCCGTCGGTGCCCAGAAAATCGCGATAGGTCTCGTCCAGGATCAGCGCCAGGCCGTGCCGCCGCGCCAGATCGGCGAAGGCGGCGATCAGCGCGGGCGGGTACTCCGCGCCGGTGGGGTTGTTGGGGCTGACCAGCACGATGGCGCGCAGCCGATCGTCGATCAGCCCGGCGGCGTGGTCGGGGTCCGGCATCATGTCGGGCCCGCAGGGCAGCAGGCGCGCCTCGATCCCCGCCATGTCCAGCCACATCTTGTGATTGAAATACCACGGCACCGGGATCAGCACGGCATCGCCGGCGTCGGCCAGCGAACTGACCGCGGCGCAAAACGCCTGGTTGCAACCCGAGGTGATGGCGACCTGATCCGCTCCGATCCGCCCGCCATAGGCGGCCGACCAGCGCGTCGCGACCTCGGCCCGCAAGTCCGGCAGACCCAGAACCGGACCGTAGAGATGCGCGCCCGGATCCTCCAGCACCGCCTGGGCCATCGCCTGACGCAGCGGTGGCGGCGGTGGGTCGACCGGCGCGGCTTGCGAAACGTTGATCAGCGGTCGGTCGGGTGGAAACGCGGCCGCCGCGGCCCAGGCGCGCGCCGCCATCACCGGCGGCGGGAAAGTGCTGGTCAACTGGCGCGACAAGGGCGGCATGGGCGGGCTCCTTTCGGGCCGTCATGCACGTTTTCGTGCACGCGCGAAAGCCCGCACCCCCTTGCCTCGCGCCGGCGACCTTGGGAAGACGGGGTCATGGCCGCCCCGCTGCTGACCCTTTCCGATATCTCGCTTGGCTTCGGTGGCGCGCCGCTGCTCGACGCCGTGTCGCTGGCGATCGCGCCCGGCGACCGGATCGGGCTGGTCGGGCGCAATGGGTCGGGCAAATCCACGCTGATGCGGGTGATGGCGGGCCTGGTCGAACCGGATGCCGGCAGCCGCTTCGTGCCGCCGGGCAAGGCGGTCGCGTTCATGGAACAGGATCCCGATTTCGCCCCCTTCGCCACGCTGGGCGATTTCGTCGCGGCCGGGCTGCCGGGGCACGCGGCGCATCGTGCCGAGCGGGCGCTGAGCGATTTGGCGCTCGATGGCGCCACCGATGCCGCCGGGGCGTCGGGCGGCGAACGCCGGCGCGCGGCGCTGGCACGGCTGATCGCGCAGGAGGCCGATCTGCTGCTGCTTGACGAGCCCACCAATCACCTGGATATCGCGATGATCGCGACGCTGGAGGCGCGTCTGGCCGCGCAGCGCAAGGCGTTCGTGCTGGTCAGTCACGACCGCGCCTTCCTGCGTGCGCTGACCCGCGCCACGCTTTGGGTGGATCGCGGCCAGCTTCGCCGGCAGGAGCGCGGCTTCGACGCGTTCGAGGATTGGCGCGAAAAGACCTATGCCGAAGAGGACGCCGCCCGCCACAAACAGGCGCGCCTGATCGCCGCCGAATCTCGCTGGGCGGTGGAGGGGATTTCCGGCCGCCGCCGCCGCAACATGGGCCGCGTCCGTCGGCTGGAACAATTGCGCGCCGACCGCGCCGCGGCGCTCCGCCGCCCGGGGCAGGCGGCATTGCAGATCGACAGCGGCGCGACCTCGGGCAGGCTGGTGGCCGAGGCCAAGGGCCTGTCCAAAGCCTTTGCCGGCCGCAGCCTCGTGCGCGATTTCTCGCTGCGGCTGCAACGGGGCGACCGGCTGGCGGTGATCGGGCCGAACGGTGCGGGCAAGACCACGCTGGTCAACCTGTTGACCGGCCAGACCGCGCCCGACGCCGGCACGGTGCGGCTGGGTACGCATATCAGCATGGCCATCTTCGATCAGAACCGTGCCGCACTGGACCCCGAAGCGACGCTTTGGGACAGCCTGACACAGGTGCCCGACCTGGGCGTGCGCGGGCAAAGCGACCAGGTGATGGTGCGCGGCCGACCGCGCCACGTGGTCGGCTACCTGAAGGACTTTCTGTTCACCGAGGATCAGGCCCGCAGCCCGATCGGCGTCCTGTCGGGCGGCGAGCGTGCCCGCCTGCTGCTGGCTCGGCTGCTGGCGCGTGAAAGCAATCTTCTGGTGCTGGACGAACCGACGAACGACCTGGATGTCGAAACGCTCGATCTGATGCAGGAAATGATCGACGGCTATGACGGCACCGTCATCCTGGTGTCCCACGACCGGGACTTCCTGGATCGGGTCGCGACCCTGTCGGTGGTGATGCCGGGTGATGGGTCGGCAGAGATCTATGCCGGCGGTTTCGCAGATGCCGTGGCCCAGGGTGCGCGGCTGACCGCGCCGGACAGGCCGGCGCCGGCCAAGAAACCGACCCGCCCGGCGGCGCTCAAACCGACGTCGCCACCGCCACGCCGGCTGGGGTATGCCCAAACCCGCCGCTTGGCCGCGCTGCCGGCGGAGATCGAGCGACTGACGGCGGAGATCGCGAAACTGGAGCGTTTGCTTTCGGATCCCGATCTCTACCGCACCGACCCGGACAAATTCACCAAGGCCGGCGCGGCGCTCGCCCGGCGCAAGGACCTGCTTGGCGCGGCGGAGGATGAATGGCTGGAACTCGAAACCCTGCGCGAGGCGGCGGAGTGATCCGCGTGATCCTGGCGCTGTGTCTGCTGGTCGCGGCGCCGGTGCGCGCGCAAGAAAGCTGTCAGATGCTGGATCCGTGCCTGCTGGGCGACCGGTCCTACCATGCCCGGTTGCCCGACGGCTGGGACGGCGTATCGCCGCTGCCGGTTATGCTGCATTTCCACGGTTGGCAGCGGCAGGGCACGCTGGTGGTGCAGCACCGCCGCATCGCCACCGCCACGACGGCGCGCGGTGTGTTGCTGCTGGCACCGAACGGCCAGCGCCGGACCTGGGATTTTTACAGCGGTGCGACCCCGGATGTGGGCTTTGCCCGGGCCGTGCTGGACGATGCCGCCCGCCGCTGGCCGGTCGATCGGTCACGGATCTATGTCTCTGGCTATTCCTTCGGCGCGGCCATGGCCTGGCGCTTCGTCTGCGAAGACGGGGCGGATGTTGCGGCGCTGCTGGCGGTGTCCGGCACGTTGCGGGGCGACACGATATGCCCCACCGCGCCGGGCGAGGTTCGCCATGTCCACGGCACCACCGACACGGTCATGCGCTTTCCCTTCGGCCCCGGCGGCGATGTCACCGGGCCGGTGGCGCTGTGGCGGCAGCGGCTCGGCTGCGCGGCGGGCGGGCCGACCGGGCCCTACCAGGCGCGCGAATGGTTGACGTTCGAGCGCCATGAATGGGCTGATTGCGATGGCGGCGCGCGGGTGATCCTGGACGTGCATGGCAGCGGGCATTTCATCCCGCATGGCTGGTTCGCGCATCAGTTGGACGATTTGCTGGCCGCCGGGTCCTGATCGAGAAGCGCCCGCCAATGGCTGTGGCCTCCGGCCTGTAACGCGGTGACAGCTTCGCGATATCCCGGCCGCGCCGGGTCGGGATCCACGGCGTAGGGCAGGGCCGCATAGCGTGCGGCGTCGTCGCGCGCGCCATATTCTCGGCAGCCGGCAATGATCAGCGCCAGATACCAGTCAAAGGGCCGCAAGCCCGGCTCGGGCGCCGTCGCCTGATAGGTCTGCGCCGCCACAGCACCGTCGCCCGTCTCCACAGCGACGTCGTGCCGCCGGTACCCCAGACCCACACCCTCCACGGTGTCCAACACCGCCCAATCCTCGGGTGACAGCGCATAAAGCACACCCCACGCGCCGGCACCGCCAGGCAGCACGGTGGCTTTACCCGACCCATCGGTCCGCCCGCGCTTGGCAAAGGCAACATGATGGCCGGGCAGGGTGCCTGTGTCCTTCGCGCGCGCCGAGGGGCAACGCGCCCGCAGCCGTGCAGTCAACAGGTTCGAGCCATAGGCGAAATAGAGCATCTCAATACGGCGACGGATGCGCCTTGTGCAGCGCCGCGATACCCTCCAGCACCTCCGCGCTCAGCGTCGCCTCCGCCGCGCTCAGCGCCTTTGCCAACTGGTCCAGATCCGTCGCGCCGATGATCGCCGAGGTCATGAAGGGCCGCGTCAGGCAGAACGCCACCGCCATGGTGGCCGGGTCCAGCCCGTGCCGCCGCGCCAGATCGGCATAGGCGTCCGCCGCCGCAAGCGCGCGGTCGGTCAGCCGCCCGCCCAGCCCGGCATTGATCGATGCGCGGCTGCCCGCGGGCACCGCGCCGCCGCTGTATTTGCCGGTCAGAAGCCCCGCCGCCAGCGGCGAATAGGCCAAAAGCCCGACATCTTCGTGATGCGCCAGTTCGGCGAAATCCAGATCGAAGGTGCGGTAGAGCAGCGAGTACTCGTTCTGCACGCTGGCCACCCGCGGCAGACCCGCTGCCGCCGCCCGCAGGAACGCCGCCGTCCCCCAGACGGTTTCGTTCGACAGACCCAGCGCGCGGATCTTGCCGGCCGCGATCAGCCGCTCTGCCGCCTCCAGCACATCCGCGACATGCGCGTCCATCTCTCCCTTCGCCTGGCGCTCGGGCACGTAATCCCATTGCTGGCGGAAATGGTAGTGCCCCCGGTTCGGCCAATGTAGCTGATAGAGATCGATGTAGTCGGTTTTCAGCCGCCGCAGCGACCCCTCGACCGCGGCCACCAGCGCTGCCCCGGTGATGGGCGCGCCGTCGCGGATGTGGCCCACGCCGCCGCCGGCGATCTTGGTCGCCAGCACCCAGGCATCGCGCGGGCCGCCTTTGGCGAACCAGTCGCCGATGATCTCTTCGGTCCGGCCGCTGGTCTCCGCGCGCACCGGCGCGGTGGGATACATCTCGGCGGCATCCAGGAAATTGACGCCCGCCGCCAGGGCGGCGTCGATCTGCGCATGGCCCTCCGCCGGGCTGTTCTGCGCACCCCAGGTCATGGTGCCCAGGCAGATCTGCGACACCAGGATGCCGCTTTCGCCTAAGGGTTTCATCTGCATGGAAAGGCTCCTTCTGAAGCAAAAACGGGTCAGATTGAAACAATCTGATCCTAGGATTTTGCTCAATCTCTTGAATCTGTACCAATATCCGTTTTCCAGACTGGATCAGCCTGAAACGGTTTTGGTCCCGCGCAGCCCTATCATGCCGGGCGCTGGGCGCAACGCAGGCCGCGCGGCACTCAGCCGGGATTGGGCATTGGCGGGGGGCGGGACAGCCTGTAGGCTGCCAGCGCCATGTTGCGTCCCGCCTTTGCCCTTCTGGCCGGTCTTGCGGCCTGCACCAATCCGGTCGACGTCTGCGTGGAACAGGCGCGGTCGGACTATAACGGGCTGCTGATCGCCCGTCAGATCGCCGAGGACAACGTGCTGCGCGGCTTCGCCATCGACCGTGACGTGGTCGCGGTGCCCAGCTTCGGGTTGTGCGGCACGTCGGTGTTCGGCGGCGCGCGGTTCGGGCATCGCGGGTTCCGGCGCAGCGGCTTCGGTGTTGGCTTCACCGCTTGCAACAAAACCCGGTTGAAGACATTCGAGCGGCCCGTGCCCATCGACATCCAGGCCGAAAGCGCCAAGCTGCAATCGATCGAGGCGCGGCTGCCGGTCGCCCGGGAATTGCGCGACCAACGGATCTCTCAGTGTTTTCAGCGTTTTGCGCCCGCACCGGTGGCCGTAACGCCGGCCCCGGCCCCGG
>JBCDDF010000031.1:0-37112 GCA_039180525.1 Pseudomonadota bacterium | reverse complement strand
TCTTTGGCCATCGGGCTGGTTTGTGCCGCGGTGGGGCTTTGGCTGTTCTGGCGCTCGCATGCCGATCTGGGCCGCAACTGGTCGCCGCAGCTTGAGTTGCGGCAGACGCACCGGCTGATCAGCTCTGGGATCTATGCCCGCATCCGCCATCCGATGTATGCCGCGATCTTCGCGCTGACCGCAGCGCAGACGCTGTTGCCGAACAACTGGATCGCCGGCCCGGCCGGGCTCGTCACCTTCACCGTGCTTTACGTCATCCGGATCGGCCCCGAAGAGGACATGATGCGCGACCGGTTCGGTGCCGAGTGGGTGGCCTATGCCGCCGGCACCCGACGTCTTTTCCCGTTCCCAAAGCCAAGGAGTTCTGAATGAAACGTTTGTTTGCCCTAGCCCTGATCATGGGCGGCGCACCCGCGGCCGCGCTGGAATGCGACGCCGGGATGCGCGCGTTCACCCATGCCGCGGGAGAGGATTGCATCCCCGCCGATCCCCAGCGGATCGTGACGCTGCAGGACCAGAACGCGCTGCTGCCCCTGATGGAGCTGGGCGTGACGCCGGTGGCCAGCCTGGGCCATATTCAAACCGACGGGACGCAGATCTTTCGGCGGATGGACGGCTATGACACCTCTGCCGTCGAATGGGTCGGGCCCTATGGCGGGCCGATCGACCCCGAGGCCATCGCGGCGATGGAGCCCGATCTGATCGTCGCCTCGCCCTGGCCGCCAGACGCGCGGGAGATGCTGGCCGACATCGCACCGGTGGTGGTGATCGACATGTTCGAAAACCCGCTCGACGTCGCGCTGATGCAATTCGCCGACCTGGTCAACAAGACCGAGCGCGCGGAAGAACTGCGCGCCGAGTTCCAGGCAAAGGCCGACGCGGTGCGCGCCGAACTTGGGCCGCAATTGGCCACCACGACGGCGTCTTTCCTGACCTATGATGCCGATGACGACCGGTTCTATCCCACCAACCCGACCCAGGCGCTGGGCATGGTGCTGGGTGCGCTCGATCCGATCCGCCCGGCGCCTGAACAAGGGCTGGGGCCGGAGCGCTAATACCGCTCGATGGAGACGGTCGGGACGCATGCGGCGGATGTGATGTTCCAACTGGTCTTCGACGCCGATGATGGCGGCGGGTCGGACTCGCACGACGCCTTCACCACGCATCCGTTGGTCCAGACCCTGCCGACCACGCAGGCCGATCAGGTCTTTGCGCTGGACGGGATCGCCATGGTCGGTGCCGCCTGGGGCAAGGCTGTGAACGGGCTGGATCAGGTCAGCGCGGTCATGCTGCGCGACGACCTGAACCGGGATCTGGTGCAGGAGTAATCCGCGCGGCGCGGCCGCGTTCACGTCGACACCGGCGGGCCCCTGCGTGCGGCCCGCCGGCAACACTTCGGCCCCCTATTCCTACTATATTTGTCGGAATTGACTTAGCCGATCAAAACAGTCAACAATTGGTCACCGAGTCTAAGCCACCTGCGCCGCGGGAAGCCCGGACCATCCGACACCAGGAGGTGACCCATGGATCGTGACCGAAGTGACCCATCCGTGCAGGAGCGGCTTGAGCGCGAAAAACCGTTGTGGGCGGAACTGCGCACGGCGGTTCTGGCCCGGCTCTACCCGGCGGATCGCCAACTGGAACAGATGCTCGACCGAATGGAGCGGATGCCATGAACGCCATGACCGAACCGGTGCGCCCGAGCCTGTCCAAGGAGGGGCGCGCGCTGGAAACCTATGATGCCCGCGACATCGTCAAGAACGGTGTCCAGGCCTGTATCGTGCTGGATGACCAGCTTTATTATCTGCGGATCACGCGCGCCGGAAAGTTGATCCTGACCAAATGACGCGGGATCATCACGCGCGCGGTGGCGCGACTGTCGCGATCCTGAGTTGTCTGGAAGGGTGGGAGGCCAACGTCATCCTGAACCTGCGTCTGTGGTGCGACGGACCCAAGGGACAACACCAGATCTGGAACGAATACCGCCGGGCGCTGCCCGCGGCAGAGGCGCAGCACGAAATGCAGGCGTTCGAGGCGCTGCTGCGCACCCTTGTGCATCGAGCGTATCGGCCGCTGGTGCGCCATGATGTCAGCTGTTCCTGCGTGGGGTCGGACGAGTGCGTCTTTCTGAACCTGGTCCGCACTGCGGCCGATGGTCATCTGACGGATGCGGCGCTGATCTCTACGCTTCTCGTCGGGCCGGCCGAGGCCGAACGCATCGCACTTCTTGCCGGGCAGGTCGGTCAATGCGTACGTCGCATCCATGCCGAACCGCCCGCGCAGATCCCGGAAACCGCATCGAACGTGGTGCGGCTCCATTAACTAGTCCAACAAAAGGGAAGCCACCCATGACTTTGAAGACAACCACAGCGCTGGCGACGGCGTTTATGGCAGCTGCGCCCGCGTTTGCAGACAAGGCCGGTGTTCTGGACAACTACGCCGATATCGCGCTGGCGAAGTATCAGGACAGCCTGACCACCGCGCAAACGTTGCAGTCGGCGGTCGACACGCTGGTCTCCAGCCCGTCCCCGCAGGCGCTGCAAGCCGCCCGCGACGCCTGGCTGGCGGCGCGCGTGCCCTATCAGCAGACCGAAGTGTACCGTTTCGGCAATGCGATCGTGGACGATTGGGAAGGCAAGGTGAACGCCTGGCCGCTGGATGAGGGGCTGATCGACTATGTCGATGCCTCCTATGGCGGCGCGACCGACGAAAACGAATACGCGGTGCTGAACGTCATCGCCAACCCGTCCTTCACCCTGTCGGGCGAGTCGGTGGACGCGGCCGAGATCACCCCGGCGCTGCTGGAAGGCCAGTTGCACGAGGCCGATGAGGTCGAGTCGAACGTCGCCACCGGCTACCACGCCATCGAGTTCCTGCTCTGGGGGCAGGATCTGAACGGCCACGGCCCCGGCGCCGGCAACCGCCCTTGGACGGACTACGCCGCCGGCGATGACTGCACCGGCGGCAATTGCGACCGGCGCGGCCAGTATCTGAAGGCGGCGACCGATCTGCTGGTGACCGATTTGGAATGGATGGTCGGCCAGTGGCAGGACGGCGGCGCGGCCCGCGCCGCGGTGCTGGCAGACGAAGACGCAGGGATCTCCACCATTCTGACCGGCATGGGCTCGCTGTCTTATGGCGAACAGGCCGGCGAGCGCATGCGGCTGGGCGTGCTGCTGAACGACCCGGAGGAGGAGCACGACTGCTTCGCCGACAACACGCACAACAGTCATTTCTACGATGCGCTGGGTATCCGGAACGTCTATCTGGGCAGCTACACGCGGGTCGACGGCACGGTCGTGTCCGGCCCGTCGCTGTCTTCGCTGGTCGCCGCGGCCGATGCCGGCGTGGATACGGAACTGACCGCCAAGCTGAACACCACCATGTTCGAGATGTCGGAGATGAAGACCGCCGCCGAGGCCGGTTTCGCCTATGACATGATGCTCGAACGCGGCAATGAAAAGGGCGAGGCGCTGATCATGGGTGCGGTCGACGCGCTGGTCGATCAGACCCGGTCGATCGAACGCGCGGTCGCGGCACTGGGTGTCGATCAGATCGAGTTCGAAGGCTCCGACAGCCTCGACAACCCGGACGCCGTGTTCCAGTAAACGCAGGGCTTGAGCAAACGAAAACGCCCCGGCGGTGCCATCACCGCCGGGGCGTTCGATGTTTTAGGGTGCGGCGCCGCCCCGCTAGAGCAAAAACGGATCAGACTGGATCAGTCTGAACCGGTTTTGGTCCAGGCGGGCGCAACTTAGGCCAGGTGGCTCCGCAGGAACCACGCAAATTTCTCGTGGACCTGGCCACGGGCGATGCACAGATCTTCGGTCAGCGTGTCGCCGTGATTGGACGCAACCTCTCCGGCGCCGGCCAGCGTCGCCGCCAGTGTCTCCTGCGCCTCCATCATCATCTTGATCATTTCCTTATCGGTCGCATGCCCGTCATGTTCGGACACTTTCGACCGCTTCAGCATCCCGGCCAGCGTGCCTTCGGCATGGGCTTTCAGCGCCTTGATCCGTTCTGCCAGGTCGTCCTGGGCGGTGAAGTGATCCTCATAGATCTCTTGGAACAACTGGTGCAGCGGACCAAACGCCATGCCGGTCACGTTCCAATGGAAGTTCTGCGCCAGCATCGTGGTGACCGTCGTTTCCGCCACGGATTGGTTCAGCGCCTCAACGATTTCGGCGCGGGTGTCGGTCGACAGGGCAACAGCAGTCTGGGTCATATCCTCACTTCCTTTTGCGTGAATTCGCTGGCTGGCGGATGTGCTGGCTTGCTTGAGCCCAACACCTAAGCACCTGCCGGAAGAAGGCAAGAAGTTTTTTAGAATTATTCTAAGTCAGAGAAAAACACTCGGAAATTCGACCGATTAGAAAGCGCACCAACCGCCGGTGTTCGGGCTTCACGCGCGACGTCAGCAGAAAGCGTGCGCTGGCACCATCCGCCAGGGCGACGGCCCGGCCTAGTTGCAGAAGCCAGGCTTCATCGAAGGACAATTCGCCGGTTCCAGGCGGGTGCAGGCGTGCCTGACGCCCCAGCGCCTGGTTCAGGCAGCGCATCAGCGCCTCGGCATGGGCGGCCTGGCTGGCGGTTTTGTCGGTCTGCAGCAGTGCGCAGGCCTCGAACAGATCCGCCCGCGCCTTGGCGCGGCAGGACATCGCGACAAAACGCAGATGGTTCAGGAACGCCAGATCCCCCGCCTGCGGCGATGCGGCCGGGATCTCAGCCGGGGCTACGTCCAATCGAAGAGGCACCATGTCGCGGTCTACTCCTGCGGCGGGCGCCTGGAATCGCCTCGCCAAAGTGAATTCCCGAGTATAATTATAAGTTATGAAGGCAATCACAATGGCTATTCCCGCGGTTTTGATCGGCTGTATCGCTTTGGCCGGTCAACGCGGCGCCGCGCTTGAGGACCTGCACCTGCCGGTCGTGCCGCGCACGGCGCAGGAAGCCGCTCGGATTGCCGATGTTACGGCGCCCACCACCGATTTCAGCAAACCCGAAGCCTATGAGACCAATCCCGCCGGCGCCGCCACGGTGCGCCCGCGCGACAATACCAACGCGTTCAGCGCGGCTTCGGGCAATATCGATTTCGCCCGCGAGCTGGATTTCAAGGTCGGCAACGGTCTGTTCAAGAAGCTTTGGGTATCCTCGCCCTCCTCCACACTGGCCTCGGACGGGCTGGGGCCGCTTTACAACGCCCGGTCCTGCCAGCGCTGCCATCTGAAGGACGGGCGCGGGCATCCGCCGATGGGGCCGATGGACAGCGCGGTGTCGATGCTTTTGCGCGTCTCCATCCCCGGCGGCAGTGGGCCGGAGGAGATCGAGGATTACCTCGCCACCCAGCCGGACCCGATCTATGGCGAACAGATCCAGGATTTCTCCGTCGCCGGCCACCCGGCAGAGGGCAAGCTGTCGATCGAATACACCGAACAGCGAATCGAACTCTCCGAAGGGGAGGTCGCGTCCCTGCGTGCACCCGTCTATGACATCGCCGATCCGGGCTATGGCGCGCCGCATCCCGAACTGATGATCTCGCCGCGCATCGCCCCGCAGATGATCGGTCTGGGGCTCATCGATGCGATCCCGGCGGCGGATATCCTGGCGCTCGCCGACCCCGACGACACCGATGGCGACGGCATTTCCGGCCGCCCGCAGATCGTGATGTCGCGCGCCTACGGTGTGCCCATGTTGGGCCGTTTCGGGCTAAAGGCCGGCCAGCCCTCGGTCTGGGAACAGTCGGCGGCGGCGTTTCACGGCGATATCGGTATTTCGTCTACGCTGTTTCCGGCCGGCCACGGCGAATGCACCGCGGCGCAGGCCGATTGCCGCGCCGCGCCGGACGGCAACACCGCGATCCACGACAATGCCGAGATCAGCGACGAGGCGCTGGAACTCGTCACCTTCTACGCCTCCAATCTGGGCGTGCCCGCGCGCCGCGATGTCGGCGACCCGCAGGTGCTGCACGGCAAGCGCGTGTTCTACCAGACCGGCTGCATCTCCTGCCACACGCCCAAATTCGTCACCCACCGCCTGGACGATCAGCCAGAGCAAAGCTTTCAGCTGATCTGGCCCTACACGGACATGCTGTTGCACGACATGGGGCCCGGCCTGGCCGACAACCGGCCCGAGGCGCGCGCAAATGGCGCCGAATGGCGCACGCCACCGCTTTGGGGGGTCGGCATGACCGAAACCGTCTCAGGCCATACCTATTTCCTGCATGACGGCCGCGCCCGGTCGCTTTTAGAGGCCATGCTTTGGCATGGCGGCGAGGCGGAAGCGCAGAAACAGGCGGTCATCGCCATGCCCAAAGCCGACCGCGACGCCTTGATCCGTTTCCTGGAGAGCCTTTGATGCGCCTTGCCGTTCTGTTGTCGCTGGTATGCGCGCCCGCGCTCGCCGATGTCGAAACCGCACTGTCGGACCATGTGCTGCCCGGCCACGAACGGCTGGCGCAAGCGACCGAGGCGCTGGCCGAAACCGCCGCGGCCGATTGCGCGCCCGCGGCGGTGCGGCCCGCGTTCCATGATGCGTATGACGCCTGGGTCGCCATTTCGCATGTCCAGTTCGGCCCGATCGAGGAAACCGGCCTGTCGCTGGCCATGGGGTTCTGGCCCGACCCCAAGGACAGCACCGGAAAGGCGCTGGCCCGCCTGACCGCCGATCAGGATGCAATCGTCGACGACCGGGCGGCGTTCGGCGAGGTTTCGGCCGCCGCGCAGGGATTTACCGCGCTCGAACGGCTGCTCTATGACGATCAGCCAGAGGCGGACTACGCCTGCCGGCTGGTGCGTGCCGTCGCGACCGGGCTGGCCGACAAGTCCCAAGCCCTGGCCGAAGCCTGGCCCGATCACGCTGCCCTGATGCGCGCCGCCGGGGACAACGATCGCTATCAGTCCGAATTGGAGGCGCAGCGGGCGCTTTTCACCGCGCTTTCCACGGGGCTTGAGTTTCTCCACGATCAGCGCCTGGGCCGCCCTTTGGGCACGTTCGACCGCCCGCGCCCCCGCCGGGCGGAGGCGCGCCGATCCGGCCGGTCTCAGCGCCATATCCAGATCACGCTGGACGCTTTGGAGGATCTTGCCTTCGCGTTGGCCGATGGCGATCTGCCCGAAACCCGCGCCGCCTTTGCCGACGCCCGCACGCGCGCAGCGGAATTGGACGACCCCGCGTTGGAAGGCGTCGCGGAGCCGGCGCGGCGATTGCGGGTGGAGACGTTGCAGCGCGCGGTGCGCGACGTCCAGGTCGCGGTGATCGATGAGATCGGCGCGCCGCTGGGGGTCACCGCAGGCTTCAACGCGCTGGACGGGGACTAACGTGCCCTCTCGGCGCGGGTTTCTGGCGGGGCTCGCGGCGGCATCGTTCGCGCCATCGGCGACCTGGGCCGAAATCGGCCACCCGGCGGCGCTGAGTGCGGCGATGGATGCCGCGGGCCGCTATGTCCTGGTCGGGCTGAAGCGCGACGGGGCCATAGCCTTTTCGGTGCCGATCCCCGATCGCGGCCACGCCGCCGCGGCGCATCCCGAACTGGCCGAAGCCGTCGCCATCGCCCGCCGACCCGGCAGCTTCGCCAAGGTGATCGACTGCGCCGCCGGACTGATCATGCAAACGCTGACCGCGCCCCCGGGTCGGCATTTCTATGGCCATGGCGCGTTTTCCGCCGACGGCACGCTGCTTTTCACGCCGGAGAACGACATCGCCACGGGCGCCGGCCGGGTCGGGGTCTGGGATCGCGGTGTGGGCTATGCGCGGATCGACGAGTTCGCCTCGGGCGGCATCGGCCCGCACGAGATCCTGCGCCTGCCGTCCGGCGCGCTGGCTGTGGCAAACGGAGGCATCCGCACGCATCCTGACACCGGGCGGGAGAAGCTGAACCTGGACACGATGCGCCCCAATCTGTCCGTTTTCACCCCCGAGGGCGCGTTGGCGGATCAGGCCGAACCGGCGGCGGAGGACCACCAGAACTCCCTGCGCCATATCGCGGCCGCACCCGACGGGCGCGTGGTGTGCGGTTTTCAGTGGCAGGGCGATCCCTTCGCCGCGCCCAGCCTGGTGGGGCTTTATTCCGGCGACGGGCGGTTGGCGCCGACCGAAATAGACCCGGCTATTCAGCGGCGGCTCGACGGCTATATCGGCAGCGTCTGCGCCTTTGACGGCGGCCGCGCGTTCGCCGCCTCGTCGCCGCGCGGCGGGGTGGCGATGGTGTTCGGCCAAGATGGATCGCTTGCCGCCCACCATAACATGACCGATGTCTGCGGCCTGGCGGCGCTGCGGGCGGGCGATGCGCTGGCCACCGATGGCGTGGGCCGGGTGATGCGGCTGACATCGACGGGCGCGCAGCGACTGGCCGAACACGCATTGGCTTTCGACAACCACCTCGTGCCCCTGGGCTGAACCGGGCCGTCTGGAAAGAGACGCCCAACCCGGATGGGTTGGAAACCCATCCTACCGAGGTTCCGCTGCCACCGGCGGAGCATCCACCGCCCGCCCAACGACACACCTGAGCATCCCGCGATACCGCGGGTCCTGGCGCGGGACGGTCGCGTAGGATGGGTTTCGAACCCATCTCGTCCACGGTTCGCGGCAAAACTCGGCACCGCCCGCGCCGGCCCCAAGGCAACGGCGATGGCGCGAAACGTCGTCGCCCCGGCCCCGCTGCGTAGGATGGGTTTCAAACCCATACCCGGCACCGCGCCGGCCCCATCTTGCACCGCTTCTCTACACCTGAAACCCTATGGCGCAGGGGGACAGGGTGGCCAAAGACTTCTTTAACGAAATGTATCTGGGCGGCGAGGTGCGCGCGCCCTACGCCGATCTGATGGCCTGGCTCGACAGCGGGCCGGATCTCACTGTGAAATCGCAAGAGGCCGAAACCCTTTTCCGGCGCATCGGCATCACCTTCGCCGTCTATGGCGAGGAACAGACCTCCGAACGCCTGATCCCGTTCGATCTGATCCCTCGCGTCTTTACCGAACCCGAATGGCGGCGGCTGGAACGCGGCGTGACCCAACGCGCCCGCGCCCTCAACGCCTTCCTCTGGGATGTCTACCACCGGTGCGAGATCATCCGCGCCGGCAAGATCCCCGGCGAACTGGTCTTCCGCAACGAGGCCTATGAGCCGGCGGTCATCGGCCTGTCCCCGGCGCGCGGGGTTTATAGCCACGTCGTCGGCATCGACCTGGTCCGCACCGGGGTCGACGACTTCTTTGTACTGGAAGACAATTGCCGCACCCCCTCGGGCGTGTCCTACATGCTGGAAAACCGGGAGGTGATGATGCGCCTCTTCCCGGATCTGTTCCGCACCCAACTGATTCGCCCGGTCGACGACTACCCGCGCCATCTGCGCCGCACGCTGGCCTCTGTCGCGCCGCCAAAATGCGACCGCGACCCGGTTGTCGCCGTGCTGACCCCGGGCGCGTTCAACTCCGCCTATTACGAACACTCGTTCCTGGCCGATCAGATGGGCGTCGAACTGGTCGAGGGGCAGGATCTGTTCGTCGAGGGCGACCATGTCTACATGCGCACCACCCGTGGCCCGGAACGGGTGGACGTGCTTTACCGGCGGATCGATGACGCCTTTCTCGACCCGTTGTGCTTTCGCCCTGACAGCATGCTGGGTGTGCCGGGGCTGATGAATGTCTACCGCTCGGGCGGGGTGCAGATCTGCTCCGCCCCCGGTGCGGGCGTGGCCGATGACAAGGCGATCTATATCTACGTGCCCGACATGATCCGCTTCTATCTGGGCGAAGAGCCGATCCTGAGAAACGTGCCGACCTGGCGCTGTTCGGAGCCCGAAGACCTCAAATACGTGCTCGAACATCTATCGGAACTGGTGGTCAAGGAAGTCCACGGCTCCGGCGGCTACGGCATGCTGGTCGGCCCCGCCGCGACGCGGGAGGAGATCGAGGCCTATGCCAACCGCATCCGCCACGACCCCGCAGATTTCATCGCTCAGCCGACGCTCGCGCTGTCGACCAGCCCCACATATGTCGATCAGGGCCTGGCCCCCCGACACGTGGATCTGCGCCCCTATTGCCTGGTCGGTGAAAGCGTACATCTGGTCCCCGGGGACTGACCCGCGTAGCCCTGCGCGAGGGCTCTTTGGTGGTCAATTCCAGCCAGGGCGGCGGCGTCAAGGACACTTGGGTTTTGGCCGGATAGATGCTTAGCCGTACTGCAGAAAACCTCTACTGGGCCGCGCGTTACATGGAACGTGCCGATGCCGCCGCGCGCCTGTTGGAAATGGGCTACCGGATGCAACTGATGCCCACGACCAGCGGCACCCATGCCAACGAGTGGCAGCCGATCCTGGCGGCCGCCGGCACCAATGCGCTGTTCGCCGAACGCTATGGCGACGCGGTCGACCACAATGTGATCAGCTTCATCGTCTTCGACACCGCCAACCCGTCCAGCATCAAAAGCTGCCTGTCGGCGGCGCGCCACAACGCCCGCGCGGTGCGCACCGCGATCACAACCGAAGTGTGGGAGGTGCTGAACCGCGCCTATCTGGAGTTCCAGGATTTCGAGCGCATGGCCCGGTCAGACCTGTCGCTGCCGGCCATCTGCGACTGGACAAAACGTCAGGCATCGCTGTTGCGCGGCACATTCGTGAACACGCAACTGAAAAACGAGGGTTTCCGGTTCTTCAACCTGGGCTACGCGCTGGAACGCGCCGACAACACCGCGCGGCTGTTGGACGTGAAGTACTATGTCCTGCTGCCCACCATCGACATGGTCGGCGGCGGTGTGGACAATTATCAGTGGACCACGTTGTTGCGCGCCATGTCCGCGCACCGGTCGTACTACTGGACCTATGGCGCCGATTACCGGCCCAAGTCGATCGCCCACTTCCTGATCCTGAACCGGTCTTGCCCCCGGTCACTGGTCCATTGCATCAGCGACGCCGAGGAGGAATTGACGGAACTTTCGCGCGCCTATGGCACCCGCAGCGAAGCCAATTCGGTGGCGGCCGAGATCCTTGGAACCCTGGCCGAGGCCGACATTGCGGACATCATCGACGGCGGCCTGCACGAGTTTCTGACCGGCTTCGTCGCGCAAAGCTCGGGCCTGAGCGCGGAAATCGCCCGGTCCTATCTGTTCGGAAAGGTCTGAGACATGCGGCTGACCGTGGAACACGTCACCCACTATCGTTTCGACCCGCCGCGCACGCGGGTGGTGCAAAGCCACCGCCTGACGCCGGCGGTGACCGAGGGCCAGCGGCCCGAGGCCTGGGCGATCGAGGCCGAGGGCGCGGTACGGGGCGCCGCCTTCACCGATGGCGCCGGCGACCGCATCACCTCGATGACACTGAGCGGTCCGGTGGCCGAGGTCGCGCTGACGGTGGCCGGCACCGTGGTCACGATGGACACGGCCGGCGTGCTGCGCGGTCACCGGGAAATGGTCGCGCCGTCGGTCTATCTGCGCAAAACCCGGCAAACCGCACCGGGGGTGGCGATCGTCGATCTAGCAAAACGGCTGCCCTCTGCCGCGGATCTGACGCTGGATGCCGCGCACACCATGGCGAACCACGTGGCGGAGGCGATCGAATACACCCCCGGCGCCACGCATACCGAAATGACCGCGACGGAGGCGGTAGAGCTTGGCCGTGGGGTCTGCCAGGATCATGCGCAGGTGCTGATCGCGCTTGCCCGCTGGCGCGGCATGCCCGCGCGTTATGTCACCGGGTATCTGTTCGCGGATGCCGACGGTCAGGCGCACGAGGCCAGCCATGCCTGGGCCGAGCTGTTCGTGCCCGATCTGGGTTGGGTTGGCTTCGATCCGGCGAATGGCTGCTGCCCGGATGAGCGCTATATCAGGTTGGGCTCTGGCTTCGACGCCCTAGATGCTGCGCCTATCAGGGGGATTTCGCTTGGCGCTGGCGACGAATCGATGGATATTTCGGTCAATGTAGCGGCGCAGCAGTAAGCGCCCCTTCGGGACGCAAGGACACAAAGACCGCCGATGACCTACTGCGTGGGCCTTCTTCTGAACGAAGGCATGGTTTTTCTCAGCGACACCCGCACCAATGCGGGCATCGACAATATTGCCACCTATCGCAAGCTGTTCCATTTCGGCGAACCGGGCGAGCGGCTGATCGTGCTGCAGACCGCCGGGTCGCTCTCGGTGACCCAGACCGTGCTGGCACGGCTGCGGGAAGGGATCGAAGACCCGGACGCCGCGCGGACGCCCTCGATCCTGCAGGCGCCGACGCTGCTGCGCGTGGCTGAAATCGTGGGCCAGGTGTTGTCGGATGTCACCGCGGAAATCTCGGCCAAGGTAAACCGCATGAGCCAGGCCGCCACCGCCTCTCTGATCGTCGGCGGCCAGCGCGCGGGCGGCGACCAGCGGCTGTTCCTGCTGTATCCGGAGGGTAATTTCATCGAGGCTACGGCGGATACGCCTTATGTCCAGATCGGCGAGCACAAATACGGCAAACCGATCCTCGACCGCGTGGTCACACCCGAAACCTCGCTGGACGATGGCCGCAAGGCTGCACTTCTGTCCATGGATTCGACCCTGCGCTCTAACCTGTCGGTGGGCATGCCGCTCGACCTGCTGACCGTACGCGCCGACACCTGCCGCGTGGCCGAGGAACGCCGCATCGACCCCAATGACCCCACGTTTCAGGCCATGTCCGACGCCTGGTCCGCGGCGCTGAAAGACAGCTTCACCGCGATCCCATAGGCAAATCCGGGGCGCGATCGTCGCCGGTTACATAGACGCCTGTCCTTGACCTCTTTCAGGGGTTCGCCTCATTGTTGCGGGCGCGACACATCAGAATTTTCAGGGAGTGTAGAATGAACAAGACTGTGATGGCTGCATTGGTGGCGGGCACCACCGCGCTTGCCGGTGGGATGGCAACGGCGCAGGATCAGAACTTCATCGCCATCGGGACCGGGGGCGTCACCGGCGTCTACTACCCGACCGGCGGCGCGATCTGCCGGCTTGTGAACCGCGACCGGGCCGACCACGGCGTGCGCTGCGGCGTGGAATCGACCGGTGGCTCGGTCTTCAACATCAACGCGATCCGCGGTGGCGAGCTTGAGTTCGGCGTCGCCCAGTCCGACTGGCAGTTCCACGCCTTCAACGGCACGTCGCGTTTCGAAGAGCAGGGTCCGTTCGAAGGGCTTCGCGCGGTCTTTTCCGTGCATCCGGAGCCGTTCACCGTGGTCGCGCGTGCCGATGCCGGGATTTCCTCGTTCGAGGATCTGAAAGGCAAGCGGGTCAATGTCGGCAACCCCGGCTCAGGTCAGCGCGGCACCATGGAAGTGCTGATGGGGGCCATGGGCTGGACGATGGACGATTTCGCCGTCGCCTCCGAATTGCAGGCGGCCGAACAATCCCAGGCGCTTTGCGACAACAACATCGACGCGATGATCTATACTGTCGGCCATCCTTCCGGGTCGATCCAAGAGGCCACGACAGCCTGCGACAGCGTGCTGGTGACGGTGGCCAACGACGCGGTGACGACCTTGGTCGAGGACAACTCCTTCTACCGCACCGCCACGATCCCGGGCGGCATGTATCGCGGCAATGACGCGGATGTGGAGACGTTCGGCGTCGGCGCGACCTTCGTGACCTCGGCCGATGTTCCGGAGGAGGTCGTCTACACGGTGGTCGCCGCGGTTTTCGACAACCTCGACCAGTTCCGCAGCCTGCACCCGGCCTTTGCCAACCTGGATGCTCAGACGATGGCCAATGACAGCCTGAGCGCCCCGCTGCATCCCGGTGCCGAGCGGTATTTCCGCGAAGCCGGCCTGATCGAGTAATCGGCGGGCTGCGTCACGGATCCGGGCCCGGGCGGCGCTGTCGCCCGGGCTCAAAGAGGCCGGCCGTGTGTTTCGGCCGAAGAGGGGGACGGCCCGATGACGGCGGAGACCGAGGGGCGCGAAGGGCGTCAGTTATCCGACGAGGAACTTCAGGATCTGGTCGCCAGCACCGATAGCGGCGCGCGCAATCCGAAGAACCGGACGATCGCCCTGCTTATCGCGGGGCTTGCGCTGATCTGGTCGCTGTTCCAGCTTTGGATCGCGCAGCCGATGCTGTGGTTCGGCGAATACGTCTCGGTGATGAACTCGTCCCAGACCCGGCCGCTGCATCTGTTCTTTGCCGTCGTCCTGGCGTTTTTGGCTTACCCTGCGTTCAAGAACTCACCCCGCGACCGGATCCCCGTCACCGACTGGATCCTTCTGGCCATCGGCGGGTTTTGCACCTTCTACATCTTCTGGTTCGCCGACACGCTTGCATTGACCGCGCGGTCCGGTCTGCCGACACAGTTTCAGGTGATCGTCGGTGCGATCGGCATTCTAGTGTTGCTGGAGGCCAGCCGCCGCGCGCTGGGCCCCGCACTGACCATCGTCGGATCGCTGTTTCTGCTCTACGCCTATATGGGCACGGGCTGGCTGATCCCCGACCTGATCGAACACGAGGGGCTGAGCTTTACCGCGCTGATCAACGCGCAATGGCTGGACACAGGGGGTGTCTTCGGCATCCCGCTGGGCGTTTCGACGGCGTTCGTGTTCCTGTTCGTGCTGTTCGGGTCGCTGCTCGACAAGGCGGGGGCCGGCAACTACTTCATCAAGTTGGCCTTCGCGGGGCTTGGGCATCTGCGCGGCGGGCCGGCCAAGGCGGCCGTCGTCGGCTCGGCCATGACGGGCCTGATCTCCGGCTCGTCGATCGCCAATGTGGTCACGACCGGCACCTTCACCATACCGTTGATGAAGCGCGTGGGCTTCACCAACGAACAAGCCGGATCGGTCGAGGTCGCGTCATCGGTGAACGGCCAGATCATGCCGCCGGTCATGGGCGCCGCCGCGTTCCTGATGGTGGAATTCATCGGGATTTCCTACGTCGAGGTCATCAAGCACGCCTTCATCCCGGCGGTGATCTCCTACATCGCGCTGGTCTACATCGTTCACCTGGAGGCCCTGAAAAAGGACATGCCCGCCCTGGGCGAGGCCAAAAGCTTCCTGGGCATGATCGCGAAGTTCCTGATCGGTTTCGCCGTGGCCGGCGCGATGTTCACGGCGCTGATCTATGGCGTCGGCGCCCTGCGCGCAGCGGTGCCGGATCTGACCGGGCCGATCATGATGACCGCGTTGGCGGCGGTTTACGTCTGGCTGGTATCGATCGCGGCGCGCAAGCCCGATCTGGAAATTGACGACCCCAACGCCGCAAAGATCGAATTGCCCCAGGTCAAGGACATCTACGCCACAGGCCTGCATTTCGTGTTGCCGATCGTGGTGCTGGTCTGGTTCCTGATGGTCGAGCGGCAATCGCCGGCGCGATCCGCCTTTTTCGCGACCGCGCTGATGATCGGGATCATCGCGACCCAGCGTCCGCTAAAGGCGCTGTTCCGCGGCCAGGCGGCCCGGATGGCCGCGGAATTCAAGGCCGGATTGATCGACCTGCGCGAGGGTTTGATTGCGGGCGCGCGCAACATGATCGGCATCGGCGTGGCCACCGCTGCCGCCGGGATCATCGTTGCCACCGTGACCCGCACGCCCATCGGCACAGAGCTTGCCGGGCTGGTGGAACAGCTTTCGGGCGGCGTTTTGTTCATCATGCTGGTGCTGGTGGGGCTGTTTTCGCTGATCCTGGGCATGGGTTTGCCGACGACCGCGAACTACATCGTCGTCTCCTCGCTCATGGCATCTGTCGTGGTGTCGCTGGGCGCGCAAGAGGGGCTGATCGTTCCGCTGATCGCCGCGCATCTTTTCGTGTTCTATTTCGGGATCATGGCCGATGTGACGCCGCCCGTGGGGCTGGCCAGTTTCGCGGCGGCCGCGGTGTCGGGCGGCGATCCGATCAAGACCGGCTTCACCGCCTTTTTCTACAGTCTGCGGACGGTCGCCCTGCCGTTTCTGTTCATCTTCAATCCCACACTGATCCTGTACGGTGTCGATCTGGGGACATGGGCGGGCATTTTTCAGGCCGTCACCGTCTTCGTGGTCGCAACCTTTGCGATGCTGCTGTTCGCCGCGGCCACCCAGGGCTATTTTCTGGCGCGATCGCGCATTTACGAAAGTGCGGCGCTGCTGCTGGTCGCCTTTACGCTTTTCGTGCCGAATGTCTGGCTTAACATGGTGCAGGATCCGTTCCGGTCAGTGGAGCCATCGCAGTTCGAGACCGTCCTTGGCGAAGTGGCGGAGGGCGAGCAACTGCGCCTGCTGATCCGGGGCCCTGATTTCAACACCGGCGCCCCGGCAGAGACCACGCTGGTGATCGACGCCATCGGCGCCGGCCCGGCCGAGCGGATGTCGAATACCGGGCTGCTGCTTCTGCCCGAGGAAGACGTCGTCAAGCTGGACGAGCCGGCCTTTGGCTCGGACGCGGCAGAGGCGCTGATCGACTTCGATTTCTACACCGACGACCCGGTGACGCTGGCCTCGATCCAGATCGCTCAGGCGCGCTTGCCGGAACAGATCTTCTACCTGCCGGCGCTTCTGCTGTTGGGGCTCGTCATCATGCTTCAGCGCCGGCGCCAGACCAAACCGGCCTTCTGAGGAAGGGAATGACATGTTCAAGACGGTCCTGCTGCCGATCGACTTGTCGGCCCCCAGCAGTTGGCAAAAGGCGGTACCGACCGCGCTTCGCCTGTGTGAGCCCGAAGACGGCGCCATTCTGCACGTGCTGACGGTGGTGCCGGATTTCGGCATGTCGGTGGTCGGCAGCTATTTCGAGCCGGATTTCGAGCAAAAGGCGATGCGCAAGGTGCGCGAGGCCTTGGTCGACTGGGTCGCGGAACACATGCCCGCATCGGCCGAGGTTCATCCGCATGTGGTTCTCGGCCGGGTCTACGATCAGATCATCGCGGCGGCGGATCGGTTGGATGTCGACGCGATCGTGATGGCCTCGCATCGGCCGGAGCCGACCGATTACCTGCTGGGCCCGAACGCCGCGCGTGTCGTACGGCACGCCCGTCAGTCGGTGTTCGTCGTACGCGGGGCGGCGTAGCGGCGATGAGCCATGTGTTCGCACGTGGCCCGACACGGCTGCCCACAGCGGTCCGCGGCGAGGGGTGTTACCTCTACGACGCCGACGGTCGCGCCTATCTTGACGGATCGGGCGGCGCAGCCGTGTCGTGCCTGGGCCATTCCGACCCCGACGTGCGCGCCGCGATCCACGCGCAACTGGATCGCGTCGCCTTTGCCCATACCGGTTTCTTCACGTCCGAACCGGCCGAACGGCTGGCCGATCTGCTGGTTTCCCACGCGCCGGACGGGATCGACCGGGTCTATCTTCTGTCCGGCGGGTCGGAAGCGGTGGAGGCCGCGATCAAGCTTGCCCGGCAGTACTGGCTTGAGGTCGGGCAACCCGAGCGTCACAAACTGATCGCCCGCCGCCAAAGTTATCACGGCAACACCCTGGGTGCGCTGGCCGCCGGCGGCAATGCCTGGCGGCGCGAGAAATACGCACCGCTGCTGGTCGATACGCATCACATCGCGCCCTGTTTCGAGTATCGCGAACGGGGCGAGGACGAAAGCGCAGAGGCCTATGGCCTGCGGGCCGCGAACGAACTCGAAGCGGAAATCCTAAGACTGGGGCCGGAAACGGTCATGGCGTTCATCGCGGAACCCGTTGTCGGCGCGACCGCCGGCGCGGTACCGGCCGTGGGCGGCTATTTCAGACGCATCCGAGAGATCTGCGACCGCTATGGCGTTCTGCTGATCCTCGACGAGGTTATGTGCGGCATGGGCCGGACGGGCAGTTTGTTCGCGTGCGAACAGGATGGCGTCGCGCCCGATGTCGTCACCATCGCCAAGGGATTGGGCGCGGGATACATGCCCATCGGCGCGATGCTGTGTTCGGCGACGATACATGATGCCATCGCGGCCGGCTCCGGCAGCTTTCAGCACGGCCATACCTATCACGGCCACCCCTTGGCCGCCGTCGCAGGCGAGGCGGTGGTGCGCGCTTTGGTGGATCGGGAACTGGTCGCGCGTGTCCGCCGTCAGGGTGCGAAGCTGGAAACCGCGCTGCATGCCGCGTTCGGGCAGCACCCCCATATCGGCGATATCCGCGGCCGCGGATTGTTTCGCGGCGTGGAACTTGTTCGGGACCGCGAAACCAAGTCCCCGTTCGATCCGGCCCGCAAACTGCACGCCCGGGTCAAGTCGGCCGCCCTGGAGGAGGGACTGATCGTCTATCCCGCCGGCGGCACGATTAACGGGCGCGAGGGGGATCACATCCTGATCGCACCCCCGTTCATCATCGAAGACGGCCAGATCGGCGAACTGGTCGCCAAGCTGTCCCGTTCGGTGGAATCGGCCCTTTCGCAATGACGCGCCCGGCCCGACGGCCAGGGCCTGTACCGGACCGCAGGGCGGCGGTCGTGCCCATGCAGAGCCTGCGCGCGATCGCTACGCTTTCCAGAACAGGCGGCGTGGCGTGCGCGCCTGGACCAAAACCGTTTCAGACTGAATCAGTCTGATCCGTTTTTGCTCTAGCGCCGGATAACGGTGCGCAGGCCCAGCAGGCGGGACAGCGAGAAACCATCGCGCCCGGCAGAGGGTTTCTGCGGGTCTTGCCGGATTACCAGGGGCAGCAGGAAGTCGGCCATCCGGGCATGACCCGAAAAGATCGACGCCGTGATCGGTTCCCGCCGGCTGAGCAGCGGCAGGATCAGGTTTGCCATCCGTGCGTGGCGCGGAAACGCGAACTTGTCGACCGGCTTGCGATCGCTCAGCAGCGGCATCGGGAAATCCGCCATCCGTCGCCCATCGGGTACCAGCGCGTTCCGGCCGGTCTGCCCGTTGATCAGATGCGGAAACGGCCAATTCGCCATCCGTGCGTGCCGGCTGATACGCGACCGGGTGTAAGGCTTGCGCCGGCTCAGCAGCGGCGCCGGCCAGTTGGCCATCCGCGCATGGCGCGGGAAGGCGAAATTGTCCAACGGCTTGCGCCGAATGGTCAGCGGAAACAGAATATCGGCCATGCGCGCGTGGCGCGGAAAGGCGAACTCATCGCGCGGCTTGTAGCGTATCGTCAGCGACAGGGGCCAGGCCGCCATGCGCGCATGCGGCTTCATCAACATCCCGGTATAGGGCTTGCGGCGGCTCAACAGCGGCAGCGGCCAGTCTGCCATGTGGTAATTCGTGTCGCCGGGGTCGCGGTCGCGGGTCAGAAACCGGGGGTGATCGGTCAGGATCCGCGATGGCGGGCGAACGGCATCCTTGACGAAGACATCTTCGGTCAGGTTGCCAAGATCCGACGCCCACATGCGCGCCATTACCGCGCGCGCGGTCGTGGCGACGCCCAGCGGCTTGTGCCCGGCATGGACCAGTACGACCGCACCGCCCCCTTCGACACGCCAGCGATAGGCTTCGGCCGTGGCCGGGTCGACATGGGCTTCGGTCAGGGCATCGACCAGGCCATCGGCCTGGGTATAGACGCGCACGATCTTTCGCGAGAACCGCGCCGCCAGAAGCTCTCGCTCGACCGATCGGGCGCGGGCGGCGCTGTCGAAATGCCGGGTTATGACCGTTGCCATGATGCCTCCACCGGGTTTGATCGCAGATCCTCGGACGAGAACCCCTTGGCGATTTCCGCCGCGCTACCACGCCGCCTTAGAAGCGGAAGCAGCGCAAAGCAGGCGAGCGCCAGGAATGCCATCTCGATCATGAATACCGTATTATAGGGCGTATGGGCCGCGACGCCACTTTGCGAAGGTGCGGTCAGGATGACATCGCGCACAATCCCCGCAACCGCGACCCCCAGGCCGGCAGAGGTCGCCTGAACCGCGCCCCATGTGCCCAGGGCCAGCCCGATCCGGTCGCGCGGGGCGGACCGCATGGTGGCGGTCAGCGTGGCATGGCCGAACAGGCCGGCGCCAAGCCCCGTCATGGACGTCCCCAACAGAAACAGCGGGGCGCCGCCGCCCTGCGAGGATAGGATGATCGCGGCAAAGCCGGGGATCCCGACCGCCGCGCCGATCAGCCCGAAGCGTTCGGGCGACCCGCCCGACGCCAGTGCGCGGGAGGCGATGGCAAAGCCGATCAGCGTGCCGCCGGCCAGCAGCGCGGTCAGCTTGGTGGTGTCGGCGACCGACAGGCCCAATGCCTCCCCCCCCATAGGGTTCCAACAGCACGTCCGCCGCGCCGAAGCCAAACGTGCCCAGTGCGATGACCAACAGCAGCCAGGCCTTGCCCGGCGTTCGCATCATCTGCGCCCAGGCGTGGCGGAACGGCTGCGGCGGTGCGGCCAGCATGCGCTGCGCCCGCGCCCGGTCGCGCAATTCCTGTTTCCACATCGCCATCAGGTTCAGGCCGACCGTGACCACGGCCGCGCCCTGGATCACCCGGATCAGCCGGCCAGGGGAATAACTTTTCAGAAGCGCGCCGAAGATAAATGCGCTCAGCACCATGCCGAACAGCAGCATCACATACATCAGACCCACGACCTTGGGCTGGTCGTCCACGCGCACCAGATCGGTGGCCAGCGCCAGGCCGGCGGTCTGAACCATATGCACACCGGCACCGACCAGCAGAAACGCCAGCGCCGCGGAACTCATCCCGATCCAGCGCGGCGCATCCACAGCCTCGCCATAGCCCGACAGCACCAAAAGCGCGAACGGCATGATCGCAAATCCGCCGAACTGATACAGCGTACCCTTCCAGATATAGGGCACCCGCCGCCAACCCAGGGCAGAGACATGGGTATCGGATTTGTGCCCGATCAGCGTGCGGAACGGCGCGAAGACCAGCGGCAGCGCCAGCATCACCGCGACGATGGTCGCCGGCACGCCAAGCTCCACGATCATCACCCGGTTCAGAGTGCCGACCAGCAGCACCACTGCCATTCCGACGGTGATTTGAAACAGCGACAGGCGCAACAGGCGCGACAGCGGCACCTCGGCCGTCGCCACATCCGCAAAGGGCAGGTAGCGCGGCCCCAAAGAGGCGAGTTTTCGCAAGGCAAAGCCGCGATAGTCGAACATCACCCACCCTTGACGAAACACCGGCTGCGAACCCACAGGGGCGCGGCCCGCAGGTTCATCCGGTTTTTTGAGTGTTTGCGGGCCGGCGCGCGGCCCGTCCAGGGGGTCAGTGGGTCGTTGGTGGCGCCGAGCCGGACAAAGACCCGTCAGGCACTTGCAGCACCGCGGTCGCCGTCCTTCCATCGGGAAGGATCACCAGCATCTGCTGAGAGCCATCGGCGTTCGGCACAACGAAGGAAGCGTTCGCCGCGTTCGGCTCCGCATCCAGGATCGTTGCGGCCGAGGCGGAAGCATCGCCAGAGCCCAACGGCGCGCCGGACAGGAAATCCGACACCCAGGAGGTGTTGCTGAGAACGGCGACATGGACCGAAAACGACCCGACCGCCACGGCGCCCAGGAACACCGGCACACCCACCGCAGGGGGTACGACAAGCCACATTTTTGCGTTGTTCATGTCAGGCCTCCGTCAGCCGAGCCACGGCGTCGCGGCCGCTACCAGCAGATGCGCAACAAGCGCAATGGCACCGAAGACGCGCGTGCCATCGATCAGATAGCTGTGGACTTCCTCGGCTTCGTGCAAAGTCAGGCCCGTTGGCCATACCTTGTCTGGGTCGTCGGACATTTGGAAACTCCTCCCAATGCAGCGTCAGGCGAAGTGCACGACGGCTGCCGGTACTAAGACGCGGTGCAGCCCTGCCACTCCCCGGTCACGGCGCCATACGCGGACCGTGCGACATTTTGTCCATCATGCCTGACATTTATAAGTGTAAATTTGAACTAACAGCATTGATCGCCGCCTACCCTGCTGCGCTCTCGGCGCTATAGCCTTGATAAATGTACGAAAAATGGGTCGGCAAATCGGCCGGCAAATCGGGCTGAGTTTACACTGTAAGCGGGGGAATGCCGGGGCAGGCACAGGCTGCCCCGCCGGGTCAGTGATCCACACCTGTGTCGGGTGATCTGCGACCGCGCCGATTGGCAAGTCGCCCGCAGGTTTCAGTTCACGGCAGCAGGCTTGACCAACTGGGATCCGAGGCGCCGGCCGGTGTGGGCAGACGGCGCAGCGTGCGGCCCGACAGATCGACGGTATAGATCGCCGGTGCGCCGGTTTCGCCAGCGCTTTCACGGTGAAAGGCGATGACGCGGCCGTTCGGCGCCCAGGTCGGGCTTTCGTCCAGGAAGCTGGTGGTGAGTTCCCGCTCGGCCGAGCCGTCGGGGGCCATGACCCCGATATGGAACCGGCCGCTATTGATCTTGGTGAAGGCGATCCGGTCCCCGCGCGGAGACCAGACCGGGGTACCATAGCGGCCGCGGCCCTGGCTGATGCGGCGTGCCTCGCCGCCGGTGGACGGCATCACATAAAGCTGCTGGCTGCCGCTGCGGTCGCTTTCGAACACGATCCAGCGGCCATCGGGGGAGAAGCTGGGCTCAGTCTCGATCGCCGCGGTGTCGGTCATGCGCTGCGCGCGGCCAGAGGCGACATCGGCGACGTATATATCGGAATTGCCACTGTCACCGGCGGCAAAGATGATGCGTTGCCCATCGGCCGAAAAGCGCGGCGCGCTGGTGAAGCCACCGACAGAGCTGACCGGGCGCTTTTGCAGAGTGCGCGTATCCAGCAGGAACACGGTCGGCACGCCGGTCTCGAACGAGGTATAGACGATGCGGCTGTTGTCCGGCGACCAGCGCGGCGAAAAGACGATCGTCGTGTCGGGGGTCAGGAACTGCACGTTGGCGCCGTCCTGATCCATCACCGCCAGCCGTTTGCGGCGGTTGTTCTTGGGCCCCTGTTCCGACACGAACACGATCTTGGTATCGAAATAGCCACGCTCGCCGGTCAGCCGCTCATAGATCGTGTCCGACACCTTGTGCGCCATGCGTCGCCAGTCGTTGGGCGTGCCGACGAATTGCTGGCCGGCGCCCAACTCGCCCTGGGCAAAGACGTCATGCAGGCGGAACTTGACCACGATGCGTCCGTCGGACGTGCTGGCAACCGAACCGGTGACCAGCGCATCGGCATTGATGGCGGACCAGTCGGTATAGCGCACCGGCTGATTGAAGTCGGTGATCTGGGTCAGATGCGCCGACCGCGGCACTTCGCGGAACAGACCGGAATTGACCAGGTTCTGGGTTACGACCCCGGCGATGTCACGCGCAAACTGCGCCGCGCCCTGGCTTTCGGGCACGAAGGCCGGGATGGCGAACGGCAGCGGTTCGATCACGCCTTCGGTGATTTCCAGCCGCAGCGGCTTGCGCGGCTCCTGCGCGGCCAGCGCGCCGGGGACGCCGGCGACCAGCGCCAGGCCCAGCCCGGCGGCGGCGAGAATGAGGGATTTCATCGGCCTGTTCCTTCCTTGCCCGCTCCTCAGGGTCCCGGACTTCGCGCCGAGTTCCCTCGCTCAGTCTAACCCCAGGGCTACCAGCGCGCCAGCACCCCTTGCGGATCGAAGACCAGTTCCAGGTTCTGCCATTGCGCGAACTTTTCGCGCGGCAGGTCAAACCCGCCGCCGCCGCAGCGCAGGATCGCGCGGCGGGCGGATTGGAACGCGGTTCGGATCGCGGGATCGGCGGTATTGGACGGCTCCAGCAGTTCCGGCTGGCCGACCACCTTGCCGGTCGGGTCCAGTTCCACCCCCACCACCACGCGCAGATCGGCGGCATTGGCCAGCCCGTCGGGCAGGCGCCAGCAACGGCCGATGCTGACGCGCAGCCCTTCGATCTCGGCCTCGGTCATCGGCGGGCCCTGTTCTGCCGCGGCGTTGCGCGCGGCCTCGGCCTCCTCGGCTTCGCGCAGGGCCTGAGCGACCTCTTCGGCCTCGCGTTCGCGCCGCGCCTGTTCCTCTGCCTCGGCCTGTGCCTCTGCCTCTGCGGCCGCCTGGCGTTCGGCCTCGGCCTGGGCTTCCGCTTCCGCTTCCGCCTCGGCCGCACGGCGTTCCTCAGCCTCGCGCTGCTCCTGTTCCGCAGCGGCAAGTTGCTGTTCGAAATCGCTGGGGCGGGCGCGGGGCGCGCGCGAGCTAAGCAGCGCGTTGCCCTCCTCGGCGCCGGCTTCTTCCTCGGCCGCTGGGCGGTTTTCCGCCTCCGGCGCGGTGCTGGGCGGCGTTTCGGGCGCAACCTTGGCGGTTTCGGTCTCGGTTTCCTCCGCCGCCGGGGTTTCCTCAGCCGCGGGGCGCGGGGGCTTGGGCGGCGGCGGTGCGGGCAGGGAGGCGATACGCGGGGCCTGCGGTGCCGACGGTGCCCCCAGCGTGGGGCTTGAGGGGCTTTCGGTCTGCAGATCGAGCCCGCCGGTACCGGGCAACGACAGTGACGCGGTCGGCGCCTCCGGCTCTGCCTCGTCGGGCGCGTCGACCCGCGTCGCCGCCTCCGGCTGCGCCACTTCTTCCAACAACGCCGTCAGATCGGCTTCCGTATCCTGGGCCGACGGATCTTCGACGAAGTCCTGCTCTGTCGCCACGGGGGCGATATCTGCCTCGGGCGGTGGTCCGGCCTCGGGGTCGAAATCCGGCGGCAGAATGGCATCCAGATCCGCCGACACCACTTGCGGGGCCACTTCCGGCTCCGGCGCCGGCGCCTGTGCCGCGCTTTGGCGCGGCGCCCGGTCCGCCGGGATGATCTCCACATCCGTCACCCGGGTGACGTCCCGGTCGCGATCGTCGTCATAGGGCACGCCGAACAAGGCTACGACCACGATCGCCCCGTGCAGCCCTATCGATACGATCCAACCGGCTTGCATGCCGCGCTTCCTATTCCGTGGTGTCGGTCAGGGTCGGCCCGCCGCCCTCCGTCACCAATCCTATACTCAGAAACCCGGCGGCGTTCAGCGCGCCCATGATTTCCATCACATCCGCATAGGAATTGCCGCCATCGGCGCGCAGGAACACCTTTTGCCCCTCGCGTTCACCGGCGATGGCGGTCAGGCGCGTGATCAATTCGGCCCGCGGTATGTCGTTGTCCTGCAACGTCACCGCGCCGTCCGCACCCACCGCAATCGTCAGCGGCTCTTCCTCTTGCTGCAGCGGCGTAGCGGCTGTTTCAGGCAATTCTATGGGCACGCCGACGGTTAACAGGGGCGCGGCGACCATGAATATGACCAAAAGCACCAGCATGACATCGACGAACGGGGTCACGTTGATCTCGGAAATGGGGCGCGAGCGCGTGCGGTTCACCCGCCGTCCGCCTGCGCGCCGACCCGGCGCGGTTCCAGCGCCCATGGCTCAGGCCTCCGTCGCTTCAAGCTGGCGCGACAGGATCACGGAGAACTCGTCGGCAAAGCTTTCGTAGCGCGCGCCGATATCGTCGGCATCGCCCGACAGCTTGTTGTAGAAAATCACCGCCGGGATCGCGGCCAACAGGCCCAATGCGGTTGCCAGCAATGCTTCGGCGATACCCGGCGCGACCACGGCCAGGTTGGTGCTTTGCTGGATGGCGATCTCCTCGAACGCATATTTGATGCCCCAGACGGTACCGAACAGTCCGATAAAGGGTGAAATCGAGCCCACCGTCGCCAAAACACCCAGCCCGGAACCGATATCGTCCTGCTCTCGGCTGATGGCCACGTTCATCGCTCTGTCGATCCGCGCCTGAGCGCCGGCGATCAGCCCCCCTTCGTTGGTGTGCGACTTTCGCCACTCGCGCATGCCGGCGATGAATATCTTCTCCGCCCCGCCGCGTGGGTCCTGTTCCAGTTCCTGATAGACCTCGTCCAAGGGCTGGCCCGACCAGAACGCATCCTCGAACTCCGCCGCATGGCCGCGGGCCTTGCGGAAGTTCAGATGCTTCTGGACGATGATCGCCCAAGACCAGATCGAGGCGAGGATCAGGATCACCATCACGATCTTGACCGTTAGGGTCGCACGCAAAAACAGGGACAAAAGCGAAAAATCGACCTCGGCGGCCGCAACTAGTGTATCGGTTTCCATCTTCGCTGCTCGCAACTGCTGCTCTGCATCGGTCCTTACGCCGATTTAGGCGGGACCATAGCGTATTTGCGCGGCTTTGTGTCGAAAATACGTGTGCGTGTCCAGGACGGCATACGGCGCGCTACAGCGCCTGTTGCAGCGCCGCGCGGATCGCCGCCGGCACGCGCAACACCTTGCCCGTTGCGGTCACGCAGGCGATGCGTATCTGCGCCTCTGCCAGTAGGGTCTGCCGGGCGTGCGCGGTCTGGTGCATATGGAGTGCCGCGCCGGTGATACGGGGCACGGTGGTGGCGATGTGCAGCACGTCGCCGAAGCGTGCCGGCGCGCGAAAGGCTATGTCCATATGCACCACGGCAAAGACCATGCCATCCGCCAGCATCGCCCCCTGGTCTATGCCGGCGCTGCGGACCGCGTCGGATCGGCCGCGCTCGAAGAATTTCAGGTAGTTGGCGTGATAGACGATGCCCGCCATGTCGGTATCTTCGTAATAGACCCGATAGTCCGAATGATACGCCTCAGCCGCCATCGGCCAGATCCCCCAGCAAAAGCGCCGCGCGCGCGGCCAGGCGGTGGGCAATGGCGGGGTCGCGCGACATCGCCGGCAGGCCGGGGTCGTAAGCGGCGCGGATCAGTGCGGCGATCTCTGGCCGCACGATCGCGGCGCCGCTGTCGTTGAGGATCGCGATGGGGCTTTGGTCTCGAAACGCGGTGTCGGACCACAGCAGCATCGACTGCGCCATTTGCGCGGTCGCCAGAACCTGGGTCGGCACCGAACCGAGCGCTGTGTCCATGCGCAGAAAGATCACGCAGACGCGGATCGCGCCGCCGGGATCGAAACGGAAGATGCGGTACTGATTGGCGTCATGCACCGCAAGCCGGTCCAAAAGCGGCGCCAGATCGGGGACCAGCCGGTCGAGATTCGCGATCTGCGCCAAGTCTTGCCAATCCGCGACGAAGAAAAACAGCAGGTTCGCGCCCAGTTCGGGATCGGTTTCGGTCAGGCGCAGATCGCCGAAGCCCGCCACCGTCCGGATCGCATCCTTGATCGTATCCAGCGTCGCATCATCCGTGCCGAAGACAACCGGCGCCAAGGGCCGGCCCCAGCGCGCGAAGTGGAAGGATCCATCGGCGCGGGTAAAAAGCGCGGCGGTCGTCTGGGGCGTCAAGCGCGGCTCATTCGCTGCTGGGCCAGGGCGCGGCGATGGCGGCGGTGACGACCGGGGGCAGCCCGTCCGCGCCCAGCCCGAAGATCCGGGTCGCACCGCCGCGGGTTTGGATCCCCGCGATCGGCAAACCATCGGCGATGCGGATCGCCCAGAACCCGCGCCGGTCGGCACAGCTCAGGCGCAGGCAGGCTTGGGATACCACCCAGCCCTGCTCTTCGCGGGCGGGTTCGCCGGGCCCGGACATGGCCGCGGCCAGGTCGCGTAGGTCGTTGGAGGTCATGATCTGGCGAAACCGCGCACGCTCGCCCGCGCGGCTGAGCAGGCTTGCGCCATGCGAGCCGACCCAGCGCGTCACCTCCGCACCCGGCCCGGCGATGGCGGTACGGTCGGCCAGCCCGCCGCCGGGTGAGCCCAGCGCGGGGGCCGGCGCGGCAGGAATGGCATAAGGGTCGGGCAGCGGCTCGGCCGCCGGTGCGGCGGCGATGGGCGCCGAGGGCGATGGGGCGGTGCCGAAGCGCGCGGCATCGAAGGAGACGCAGCTGGTGTATGGAAACAGCACCAACACCCATTCGGCGCGGATGTTCCAGCAATAGCGCGCCCGGCGCGTGGCGGGGGTGCGCGGCGGGCCAAGCTCGCCGCTGGCACAGGGGGTGGCGGATTGCGACCGGAATGCCCCGGTCGGCCGGCCACGCAACGCCTGCCGCGCGGCGGGGCTGAGAACGCAGCGGCTGCTCGCGGTCTCCCCCCCGAAAGGCGGCGGCGGCGGTTTGTCGGCGAGCGCGGGGGGCGCCGGCAACAGGCTCAGTGCCAGAAGGGCTGCCAGGTATCTCACAGCAAATCCCCTTGATCCGAGGGCCGCGGCGGTTCCAGACCCAGATGCGCCCAGGCCGCGCGCCCCAGCATTCTGCCCCGGGGCGTGCGCTGAACCAAGCCCCGCTGCAACAAAAACGGCTCCACCACCTCTTCGATCGCATCGCGCGCTTCTGAAAGCGCAGCGGCGATGGTCTCGACGCCGACTGGGCCGCCGCCATAGTGTTCCGCAATCAGGCTGAGATACCGCCGGTCGGCACTGTCCAGGCCCAGCGTATCGACGCCCAGTCGGGTCAGCGCGGCATCGGCCAGATCTTGGGTGATGCGCCCGTCGCCCTCGACCACGGCGAAATCGACCACACGGCGCAAAAGCCGACCGGCAACGCGCGGGGTGCCGCGGGCGCGGCGGGCGATCTCCCGCGCGCCGTCCGGGCCGGTATCCGCACCCAGCAGCGCGGCGGCGCGGGTGACGATGCGGATGAGTTCCTCTTCGGTGTAAAACTCCAGCCGCGTCGGGATGCCGAAGCGGTCGCGCAGCGGCGTGGTCAGCAGGCCCAGCCGGGTGGTGGCGCCGACCAGCGTGAACGCCGGCAGATCGATACGCACCGTGCGCGCCGCCGGCCCCTCGCCGATGACCAGGTCCAACGCGAAATCCTCCATCGCCGGGTAAAGCACTTCCTCGACCGCCGGATTCAGGCGGTGGATTTCGTCGATGAAAAGGACATCCCGGGCGTCGAGATTGGTCAGGATGGCGGCCAGATCGCCGGCCTTGGCCAGCACCGGGCCGGAGGTCATGCGGAAGTTCACGCCCAACTCGCGGGCGATGATCTGGGCCAGCGTGGTCTTGCCCAGGCCCGGCGGACCATAGAACAGCGTGTGGTCCATGGCGGCGCCGCGCTGGCGGGCGCTGTCGATAAAGACGCGCAGGTTGGCGCGGGAGGCGGCTTGGCCGGTGAACTCTTCCAAGGATTGCGGGCGCAGGGCGCGATCTGCGTCCTGGGGCTGCTCCGCGCCGCGTAGGGTGGGGTCGGGTTCGCTCATCTCAGGGTTTCGGCGCCAGGTGCTTCAGAGCGGTGCGGATCAGGTCAGCGGTGGCCTGAGCGCCATCGGCTTCGGCGGCGGCCAGGGCCGTGGCGGCCTCTCCCGGCGGGTAGCCCAGATTGGCCAGCGCCGACAGCGCATCGGCCCGCGCGGCGGCATCCGGCGCGGCACGAGGGGCCATCGCCGCCGGATCCGGCGGCGCCGCGGGCCCGGCCCGCGGGGTTTCGGGCGCGCCCGAAACCATGGCCGTTTGCGCCCCCGCGGCCCCGAGCGCCATGATCCCCGCCGCCTTATCCTTCAGCTCCAACACCACCCGCTGCGCCGTCTTGGGCCCGATCCCCGGCGCCGCGCGCACCGCCGAGATGTCGCCCAGCGATATCGCCCGCGCCACGCCATCGGCGCCCAGCGTGCCCAGCAGCGCCAGCGCGCCCTTGGCCCCGATCCCTTGAACCGAGGTCAAAAGCCGGTGCCATTCCTTCTCTGCCGGGGTCAAAAACCCGAACAGTTGCAGCAAGTCTTCTCGCACCAAAAGCTCGGTATAAAGCGCCACGGTCGCGCCGAGGGCTGGCATCGCGGCAAGCGTTCGATCCGAGCAATAGACCACATAACCCACCCCGCCGGTGTCGATCAGAACGTGATCGGCGCCGCGCATCTCCAACCGGCCGGCGATCTTGCCGATCATGCCCGCCGCTCCGCCGCGGCCAACGCGCTCTCCAGCCGGTTTCCGAACCGGGCGTGATGCGCATGAGTCAGCGCCAGCGCCAGCGCATCCGCCGCATCGCCGCCCTCCAGGCTCAGCCCGCCGAGTTGCAACCGCACCATATGCGCGACCTGGGCCTTGTCGGCATGACCCACGCCGACGATCACCTTCTTCACCGTATTGGGCGCGTATTCAGCCACCGACAGACCGGCCTCCGCCGGCGCCAACAGCGCGATGCCACGGGCCTGGCCCAGCCTCAGCGCCCCGGCCGGGTCTTTGTTCACGAATGTCTGCTCCACCGCCGCCGCATCCGGCGCATGTGCGGCGATGGCCGCCCGCAATCCGGCGAAAAGCCGTGCCAGACGCGACGCCAGATCCTCGCCGGTGCCGGCGCAAACACCGTGCGCCACATGCGCCACGGCGTTGCCCTTAACCGCGACCACGCCCCAACCGGTGCGCCGCAAACCCGGATCGATGCCGATGATCCGCATGGCTGTTCCATTGTCCTGCTCGCTGCGCGTTTCGCGCTTGTCCGCCAGCGTTAGCACGAAACGCGAACATCCGCAAAGCGCCGCAAGACAAGCGTCACCCAAGGCGCCTGCGCAAAGCGCCGTTCCAGCCGGAAACCCCAGCCGCCATAGATGGCCAGAAGCCGCGCCGCCTGCGGTTCCAGGATACCCGAAAGGATCAGCCGCGCGTCCGGCACGGTATATGCTGCCATCTGCGGCGCCATGGACGCCAGCGGGCGGGCAAGGATGTTGGCGCAGACCAGGTCATAGGGGGCAAGGGCGCGCAGATCCGCATGCCGGAACCCCGCCGCACGTATCACGGCCAGCGGCGGAAGGCGGTTGGCACGGATATTCGCCCTTGCGGTGGCGACGGCGACCGGGTCGATATCGGCGGCGATCACCACCGCGCGCCGCCAGGCCCGTCCCGCAGCCATCACCAGCACCCCGGTGCCGCAGCCGATATCGGCGATACGGCGCGGCGAAAGCCCCTGGTGCGCCAGATGGTCAATCGCCCGCAGACAACCCAGCGTGGTGCCATGATGCCCGGTACCGAAAGCCATGGCGGCCTCGATTTCCAGTGACTGCAGCTGAGGCGGCACGCGGGCGCGGTCGTGGCGGCCATGCACGACGAAGCGCCCCGCGCGCACCGGCGTCAACTCGCGCCGCACCTGGGCGACCCAGTCGCGATCCTCCACCCGGCTGATGGCGAAGTCGCGCGCGCCGTGCAGGGCGGCGAGCAATGCCAGGCCGGCGGCATCGGGGCGGAGCGTGAAGTATCCGCCGACTTCCCACAGCCCGGAGCCGTCTTCGATCTCGAACAAGCCGACGCCGGTCGGGGCCGGGTCGAGCCGGTCGAGCGCATCGCCCAGCGCCGCCGCGGCGGCCCGGTCGGGAAGGGTGGTCAGCGCCGTCCAGGTGGTCATGGTGCCGCAGTGGCAGCGGCGGGCGCAGGCGTCAAGCGGCTCTGGATTGGCGATAGGGGCACGCGCGTTCGGACGGCGATGCGGGCCCCGCCGGGGGAGGTTGAGCAAACACGGTAATCGCCCGTGATCGTTGCCGCTTTCGGGCTTCCGCGTTGCATTCGCCCGACCGCGCGGCCATATACGCGAGCACGAAAACCGCCAGAGGCGCGCGCATGACGAATTACCTGGAGTTCGAAAAGGGTCTGGCCGAGATCGAGGGCAAGGCGGAGGAATTGCGCGCGCTGGCGCGGGAAAACGACCAGATGGACGTGACCGCGGAGGCGGCGGCGCTGGACACCAAAGCCGCAACGATGTTGGCAGAGCTTTATGCCGGGCTGACGCCCTGGCAGAAGTGCCTGGTGGCGCGGCATGAGGAACGGCCACACTGCATCGACTACATCGAAGAGCTTTTTAGCGAATACACCCCGCTGGCCGGCGACCGCAACTTCGCCGATGACCATGCGGTTATGGGCGGTCTGGCCCGATTTCGCGACCGCGCGGTGGTGGTGATCGGACACGAAAAGGGCAACGACACCCATTCGCGGCTGGAGCGCAACTTCGGCATGGCGCGACCCGAGGGGTATCGCAAGGCGATCCGCCTGATGGATCTGGCGGCGCGGTTCGGTCTGCCGGTGGTCACACTGATCGATACGCCGGGCGCTTATCCGGGCAAGGGCGCGGAGGAACGCGGGCAAGCGGAGGCGATTGCCCGGTCGACCGAAAAGTGCCTGACCATCGACACGCCGTTGGTCGCCGTGATCACCGGTGAGGGCGGGTCAGGCGGCGCGGTGGCCTTTGCCACGGCCGACCGGCTGGCGATGCTGGAGCATTCGATCTATTCGGTGATCAGCCCGGAGGGGTGCGCCTCGATCCTATGGCGCGACGCAGAGAAGATGCGCGAGGCGGCGGAGGCGTTGCGCCTAACGGCGCAGGATCTGTTGAGCCTGGGCGTGATCGACCGTGTCATCCCCGAACCCTCGGGCGGGGCGCAGCGGCATCGCCAGACGGTGTTGACCGCGGTGGGCGACGCGATCGCGGCGATGCTGGCCGAGGTGGATACGATCGCGGTGGAGGATCTGCGCGCAACGCGACAGGAAAAGTACCTGGGCATGGGGTCCAAAGCCCTGGCCGGGTGACACGACGCGGACACGAGCGGGCTGGGCCGCAGCCCGGGTTCACGCGGTCGCGCCGACGAACCTTACATGACGGGACCGATGCGAACGGACCGATCAGAGAAACCCCGCCCCTCGGCAGGGGCCCGGCGGTGCCGGATCCCGACACCCAGCGCGACACCACCCGGGCACGCGTCCGCGCATGCCCGAGGGTTTGCGGATTTGAGGCAACAGGTCGTCGCCCCCGATCGCCGGGGGGCCGATGCCTGCGGACCGGGCGGCGGCCACCGGGGGCTTCTGCCTTGGCCACCGGGGCGGTGACCTTTGGATCACGGGCGGACGAGCCGCCTCTTGCGGCAGCGCTTCGGTCACCGCCGAAGGACCCCGGGGGGGGGGCCGCGGGCGGTGAACCGCCTTGCGCAAAGATGGCGGCGGGGCCATTCGGCCCCGGTTTGGTCCGGCGATGCCGCTGCAGTCCGGGGGCTACCGGAGGGCGCCTCGCCCGGGCGTCATTCCTCTTGCACCGGGCCGCGGCTGGCCTTCAACGCGGCACGGCGGGTCTTTGCGTCCAGCCGGCGGCGGGTGGCGCCGCGGGTGGGCTTGGTGGGGATACGCCGCTTGGGCGCCACCAATGCGCGGCGGATCAACTCGGCCAGGCGTTCGCGCGCAAGCTCTCGGTTGCGCGCCTGGCTGCGATGGGTGTCGACAGACAGAACCAGCGCGCCCTCTTTCGTCCACCGGCTGCCCGCCAGCCGGCGCAGGCGCGCCTTGACCGCTTCGGTCAGGTGCGGCGAGCGCGCGGCCTCGAACCGCAACTCCACAGCTGTCGCGACCTTGTTGACGTTCTGCCCGCCGGGGCCGGAGGCGCGCACGAAGCTTTCGCTCAACTCCCAATCGGCAATCGCAATGTCGTCACTGATGCGCAGCACGGGTTCGATCCCAAACCAATCATGGCCTTGAAACGGAAACAGGCCGCCCAGTCTGGCGGCCTGCCCCATTCGCGTTGAGTTTTCGGAGATGCGGCCGGGCAGCGCGCGCGCTTAAGCGGTGCGGCTCACCCTGCCGGAGCTGTCCTTCAGAGCGAACGCTCCCGCTTGAACCCGACACTATTCTCCAAAATCCCAATAGACATTGGATCACCTCCTTTCGTTTGTTTCGCCTAACCCCAAACCTGCCAGGATCGCGGCGTTTGTCAAAGGCTTTCTGCCGGGCGCCGGCGTTGGACCAACGCCCAGAAGGGCACCAGCGCCAGCACCGCGATGGCCAGCTTCACCCCGTAATCCGCCACTGCCAGCGACACCCACAGAGGCAGCGCGGGGCCGACACCCAAAAGCGGCACGGCCTCCTGCGCCCAGGTGGCGTCCTCCGCCGGCGCGACGAAACCGAACGCGGCGGAAAACGCGATGGAAAAGAACAGCGCCGTATCCACCGCGCCGCCGATCACCGAAGACACCAGCGGCGCGCGCCACCAAACGCCGCGGCGCAGGGCGGCGAATATCCCCACATCCAGCATCTGCGCGACCAGAAACGCGATGCCAGAGCCGACCGCGACGCGGAAACTGACCAGCGCGCCGAATTCGCCCTCTATCTGGCTGCCGATCAGCGAACAGCCGATGCCGGCGGCAAACCCGGCCAGAACCACGCGCCGGGCGATCCGCGTCCCGTAAAGGCGGTTCGTCACATCGGTGATCAGGAAAGCCAGCGGATAGGTCAGCGCGCCCCAGGTCAGCCAATCGCCCAGCAGGAACTGCACAAGTATGTTGGAGGCGACGACCACCGCCGCCATCGCCGCCACGCCCAGCCACGCGCCCTTGGTCATGCCCGTTCTCCGTCAGGTGAGGCGCGCGGCCTAACGCCTTGCGCGGGTCGGCGCAAGGGCGCGCTCAGGCCGGCAGGCCAAGCCCGCGCAGCGTCTCCGCCAGCGCGTCGGGACCCTTGAAGATATGCGCCTGCCAGCCGCGCGCCTCAGCCGCCTCGATGTTGTCGGCGCGGTCGTCGGTGAAAAAGATCTCCGCCCCGCTCAGGCCCAGATCGGCCTCGACCATCTCATAGATCTGCGGCTCGGGCTTGATCGTGCCCATATGGCCAGAGATGAAGCGACGGTCGAACTCGGCCAGCATCGGGTATTGGGTTTCGGCATAGGCAAAGCTCTCGCGGCCGAAATTGCTGAGCGCATGCACCGCCACGCCGGCGCTGCGCAGACGGCGCAGGATGTCCCAGGACCCGTCGATCAGCGGCTGCGCCATGTCGATCCAGCGGTCGTGCCACAGGCGGATCAACGCGGCGTGTTCGGGGAAAGCCTGGGCCTGGGCATAGATTGTTTCCTTGAACGGCGCGCCGCGATCGACGCGGTCGTTCATGCCATGCAGGTCGACGGCGGCGAAAAGCGCCTCGCGCGCGACGGGGTCCGGCACGACCTCCGCATAAAGCCGTTCGGGGTTCCAGGTGATCAGCACATTGCCGATATCGAAGAGGACGGCCTTTGGGGTCATGTCGCGGGGCTTTCATCGGGCGCGGGTTCGCGCAGCAGCAGGGCCAGCGGCGCCAGCGCCACCGGGGTCAGCAGGAACAGGGCCGTGGCAAGGCCCAGGAAATCGCCGATGGCACCGATGAACGGCGGGCCGATCAGAAAGACGGTGAAAGCCACGAAGGCAAGTGTGGCGATGTTCTTCTCCGCCCCGCCCGGGGTATGGGCCGCGCGCAGGATGGCCAACGGATAGATGTTGGCGGCGCCAAGCCCGGTCATCGCGGCGGCCAGCGCGGCAATGGCCAGATTGGGCGCCAGCGAAAACCCGGCGATGCCCGCGCCCATCAGCACCACGGACACCAACAGCACCCGTCGGTCGCCCCAGCGCCCGGCCAGCGCATCGCCGGCGAACCGGCTGAGCGCCATCGCCAGGGCAAAGGCCGCAAAGGTCACGCCGGCCGCGAAGCCAGACACGTCCAGGCTGCCGCGCAGGTGCAGCGCCGACCACTCCATCATCGCCCCTTCGATCATCAGCGCGCCCATTGGCAGCAGACATACCGCGACCATGGCGCCCTTCGGCAACGCCAGGCGGGGACGCTCTGCCGCCGGTTCCCGGGCATCGTCGGCCAACAGGTAACGCGCCACCCACCAGGCCAGCGCCGCGGCAACCGGCGCCAGCAGCATCTGTTGCGCAAGAAAGCTCAGGCCCAGCGCCGCGGCGCCCCCGCCAAGCAGCGCACCGACCATCGTGCCCAGGCTCCAGCAGCCGTGACAACTGGTCATGATGCGGCGCGCCAGGTGGTCTTCGGTCTGCACGGCCTTGGCGTTCATAGCCACCTCGATCGAGGCGACGGTCAGACCGGCAACGAACAGCGCCACCCCCAACTCGACCGCATTGCGGGCCAGCGCGGGCAGCACGAATGCCAGAATGAACAGCGGCCCGACGATCCGACAGGCACGCCAGGCGCCGATGCGCGACAGGATGCCCGGCGCGACGAAAAAACCCAGCATAGTCCCCAGGGGCAGCATGAAGAAGCACAGCGACAGGATCAGCAGATCCACCTCCAACGCCGCCTTCACATCCGGAATGCGGGGGAACCAAACGGCGATGCCCAACCCATTGAAGGCGAAGGTCAGGCGAAGCGAGATCAGCGGAGACATCAGACCGGCCCAAGTGTTGCCGGCGACACCTAACAGGTGCCGCGCGCCGGGCAAGCGAATTTCTACGTCAGTTCTTCAGCTTGTATCCGGTGCGAAAGATCCAGGCCGTGATCGCCAGGCAAACGCCCAGAAAGCCCGCGATCGCCAGCAGGCTGAACCCGACGCCGACATCGGCGACCTCGTAGAAGCTCCAGCGGAAGCCAGAAATCAGGTAGAGTACCGGATTGAAGAACGTCACCGTCTGCCAGACCGGCGGCAGCATCGACACCGAATAGAAACTCCCACCCAGAAACACCAACGGGGTGATCACCAAAAGCGGGACCAGTTGCAGTTGTTCGAAGTTGTTGGCCCAGATGCCGATGATGAAGCCGAACAGGCTGAAGCTGACACAGGTCAGCACCATGAAGCCCATCATCCAAAGCGGGTGCGCGATTTCCAGCGGCACGAACAACCCGGCCGTCGCCAGGATGATCAGCCCGATCATCAGCGACTTGGTCGCCGCCGCACCGACATAGCCGATGACGATCTCGACGAAGGATATGGGTGCCGAGAGAAGCTCATAGATCGTGCCGATGAACTTGGGAAAGTAGATCCCGAAAGAAGCGTTGGAGATCGACTGCGTCAGGATCGACAGCATGATCAGCCCCGGCACGATGAACGCGCCATAGCTGATGCCCTCCACCGTTTCGATGCGGCTGCCGATCGCCGAACCGAACACCACGAAGTAAAGCGAGGTCGAGATGACCGGCGACACCACGCTTTGCAGCGGCGTGCGGAAGGTGCGGGCCATCTCGAACCGATAGATGGCGCGGATCGCTTGGAAATTCATGGCGACTCCTTGACCAGACCGACGAAAATGTCTTCCAGAGAGCTTTGCCTTGTCTGCACATCGCGCACGGTCAGCCCGGCGGCGGACAGATCCGACAACAGCCGGGTGATGCCGGTGCGTTCGGCCTGGGTATCGTAGGTATAGGTCAGGGTGGTGCCATCCTCGCTGCGGGCGAGCTGATAGTCGGCAAGCGCCTGCGGTATCGCATCCAGCGGCCGTTGCAACTCGATGCGCATCTCTTTCTGGCCCATGCGCGCCATCAGCGTGGCCTTGTCCTCGACCAGCAGAATATCGCCATGGGAGATCACGGCGACCCGGTCGGCGATGGCCTCCGCCTCTTCGATGTAGTGGGTGGTCAGGATGATCGTGGTGCCCGCGGCCCGCAGGGCGTCGACGACGCGCCACATGTCCTTTCGCAATTCCACGTCCACACCGGCGGTGGGTTCGTCCAGGAACAGGATCCGGGGTTCGTGGCTCAACGCCTTGGCGATCAGCACACGG